>CACJNE010000004.1 GCA_902594675.1 uncultured Pelagibacteraceae bacterium | reverse complement strand
GCATTTTTGTTTAGTTTAGGGGCTGGCGGACAACAAGGTATTGAAAGATTATTACAAAATATGCATGATGAAATAAGACGTAACATGATATTGATGGGCTGCAAAAGTATCAAAGACCTTGATGAATCAAAAATTATTTTCCGAAAATAAATAAAAATTACTAATATAAAAAATAAGTAAAAAAAATTAAATATAATAGACATACACTAACTTTTCAGTTAGTTTTCACACCTTAAAATTAAAGTTATGAAATTAGCAAAAAGTTTAGAAAATTTAGGAACAGAATCTGCGTTTAGTGTCTTAGCTGAGGCGAAAGCATTAGAGGCCAAAGGTCATCCAATGATACATTTGGGTTTAGGACAACCAGATTTTAAAACTCCAAAACATGTAGTCGAGGCTGCTAAGAAGGCTTTAGATGATGGTCATCATGGCTATGTTATGTCAAATGGAATTCCAGAATGTAGGCAAGCCGTAACAAGATGGATTAAAAAACGTTACAATACAGATATAGATTTTGAAAGAATTTTAATTATGCCAGGTGGAAAACCTACAATGAGTTATGCAATACAATGTTATGGTGAACCAGGAGCAGAAATAATCCATCCTACACCTGCATTTCCTATTTATGAGTCAATGATTAACTATACTGGATCTACTCCAGTACCGTATGATCTAACTGAAGATAAAGATTTAAAGTTTGATCCTGATAAAATACTTTCTCTTATAACTGATAAAACAAGATTGTTAATTTTAATTAATCCCAACAATCCAACAGGAAGTTTTGTTGAGAAGCCAGTTATAGATTATTTTGCCAAGGAACTAGAAAAACATCCACATGTAACTATTTTAAGTGATGAAATTTATAGTAGACAGATATTTGATTACAAAGAAATGCCATCGTTCTTCCACTATGAAAATTTAAGAGATAGGCTTATTGTTTTAGAGGGTTGGAGCAAAGCATATTCAATGACTGGATGGAGGTTAGGTTGGAGTTTTTGGCCAAAAGAACTTGTTGAACATGTAAACAAACTACTAATTAATAGTGTATCTTGTGTGAACGCAGCCGCACAATTTGCTGGAATAGCTGCTTTAGATGGTCCAGATGACTCAATTAAAGACATGTTGGACAAATTTACTTTAAGAAGAAATTTAATTCATACAGGTTTAAATGAGTTACCAGGAGTAGAATGTAGTTTACCAGGTGGTGCGTTTTATGCTTTTCCAAATGTAAAAGGAACTGGAATGACAGGTGCTGAGTTTTGTAAAAAAGCTATGCATGAAGCTGGAGTAGCAATAGTACCCGGAACCGCTTTTGGTCAAACTTGCCAAGATTATGTAAGATTTAGTTTTGCCGCATCTAGAGATAACATACAACAAGCCTTAGAAAACATAGGCAAGATGCTTTCTAAATAGACTGTATTTTTAAAAGAAACTTCTATAATATTTAATTATGAATGAAACTGTTCAAACAGAATTAAAAAAGATTTTTAATGGAAGGTTTTCAACCTCAGAGTCTACAAGAGCAAACTATGCTAGAGGAGAAGATACTTATGATCCAATTCTATCAAAAGCTGTCGTATTTCCTGAAACTAATGAAGAAGTTTCACAGTTATTAAAGTTATGTAATGAACACAAAATTCCGGTTGTTCCTTTTGGTACAGGAACTTCATTAGAAGGCCATGTTGTTGGAAATCAAAATGGAATAACAATTTCTCTTGAAAAAATGAACAAAGTATTGAGTGTCAATGCTGAAGATTTCGATTGTAGAGTACAGGCAAATGTAACCAGAAAACAACTAAATGAATATCTTCGTGAGGATGGAGTATTCTTTCCAATAGATCCTGGAGCAGACGCTGCTCTTGGTGGAATGGCTGCAACATCGGCATCAGGTACAATGGCTGTGAAATATGGAACTATGAGAACTGTAATCTCAGGTTTAACAGTTGTTCTTCCAAATGGAGATATTATTAAAACTGGAGCTAGAACAAAAAAAACTTCTGCAGGATATAATTTAACAAATTTATTTATTGGTTCTGAAGGAACACTGGGAATAATCACTGAAGTTCAATTAAGATTATCTCCGATACCTGAAAGTATAATGAGTGCAGTATGTTACTTTCCAGATTTAGACTCTGCAGTAAAAGCTGCTCAAGAAGTTATTCAATACGGTGTTCCAATAGCTAGAATTGAAATGCTAAATAAAGACCAAATGGAAATAAGTATTAAATATTCAAAATTAGATAATATAAAAGCATCACCCACTTTGTTTTTTGAATTTCATGGTAGTGTAAATTCAAATAATGAGTCAATTGGGATAGTTGAAGAAATTTCAAAAAGTAACGGCGGAAGTGACTTTCAATGGGCATCTTCACCTGAGGAACAGAAAAAATTATGGAAGGCAAGACATGATGTTTATTATTCAGTTAAAGCCTTGGGTAACGATATGAAGGTTTATTCCACAGATGTTTGTGTGCCAATTTCAAGATTAGTAGAATGTATTTCATGGGCAGAAAAAGAGGTACAAAAGTTAGGATTAACTGCACCAATGGTAGGACATGTAGGAGATGGAAACTTTCACTCAATAGTACTTTATGATCCAGATGATGAGGAAAAACAAAAAAAAATCCGACAATACAGTGATGACTTAATTAATAAAGCACTTGAACTTGAGGGAACAATTACTGGTGAACATGGTATTGGACTACAAAAGAAACATTATTTACTTAGAGAACATCCAGATAATGTTCCTGTTATGAAATCTATTAAAAGATCATTAGATGTTAATAACATAATGAATCCTGGAAAAATTTTTGATTTAAACTAATCAATCTGTATGAAAAAAATATTAGTTACTAGAAGATTGCTAAGATCTTGTGAAGATCGAGCAAAGGAAATATTTGATGCAAATCTAAATTTAAATGATGAACTTTACTCACAAAAAAAATTAATAGAAATGAGCCAAGGTTGTGATGGTATACTATCAGCATTAACTGACAAGCTGGATGCTGATACAATTAATCAATTACCGGATAGTATTAAAATACTTTCAAACTTTGCAGTTGGATTTGGAAATATTGATTTGGAGGCAGCAAAAAATAGAGGAATTGCTGTAACAAATACTCCAGATGTTTTAACAGATGCTACTGCTGAAATTGGAGTATTGTTAATTTTGGGTGCATGCAGAAGAGCATCAGAAGGAATTGAACAAGCAAGACAAGGAGGATGGGTTTGGTCAGCTGACCTTTTAATTGGAAAACAACTGACAGGCACTAGATTAGGAATTCTAGGGATGGGAAGAATTGGACAAAAAATTGCAAAAGTTGCAAAATCTCTTGGTATGATAATTCACTATCATAACAGATCAAAACTAAGTGAAGATAAAGAGCAAGGCGCTATTTATCATGACAATCTAAAAGATCTTCTATCTGTATCAGATGTGCTATCCGTATGCTGTCCAGCATCAAAAGAAACAATTGATATGATTAACAAAGATACAATTGAATATTTACCAAAGGGTGCAGTTGTAACCAATGTTGCAAGAGGAGATATTATTGAAGATGAGGCAATGATAGATGCACTTAACAGAAGAAAAGTTTATGCCGTAGGATTAGATGTTTATAAAAATGAGCCACATTTAAATAAAGGTTACTATAAGCACAAAAGTGCTTTCATTCTTCCACATTTAGGCAGTGCTACTAAGGAAACAAGAACTGCGATGGCTAACTTAGCCATTGATAATATTGACGAATTCTTCAAAACAGGAAACTGTAAAAACAAAGTAAATTAACAATCTGAAGTTGTATTTAATTGAATATCAGTCATTTTTAAAATGACTCTAAGTTACATATGTGTTTAATATCCTGCAGTTAATTAACTAAAGAGGAGAAATAAATGATTAAAGACAAAAAGCTGAAGGTTAACAAAACACCTTCAAGACGTAAGTTCTTTAAAGCTGCTGCCGCAACTGGTGTTGCTGCCGTAGCTGCATCATCTTTAGCTGCTCCAGCTGTTGCTGCTGAAAGAATTGAAGCATCAATGGTTGCTACTTGGGGAAGAGATTTTCCAGGTTTAGGAACAGGAGCTCAAAGATTTGCACAAAGAATCTCAGATATAAGTGATGGTAGAATTCAAGTTACTTATTATGCAGCGAACGAAAGAGTTAAAGCATTTGACTCATTTGATGAAGTTGCATCTGGTAACTCACAAATGTACCATGCTGCTGACTACTACTGGGTGAAGAAAGATCCAGCTTGGGGTTATTTTACAGCGGTACCATTTGGTTTTACTTACACTGAAATGAATGCATGGATTAGATTTGCAGGTGGTCAAGAGTTATGGGATGAACTAGCTGACAAATTTGGTTTAAAAAACTTTATGTGTGGAAGCACAGGAGTTCAAATGGGTGGATGGTTTAACAAAAAAATTAGAAGCCCTAATGACTTCAAAGGTTTAAAAATGCGTATGCCTGGTTTAGGTGGACAAGTAATTGGTAAACTTGGAGGATCTCCGGTTTCATTACCTGGTGGACAAATTTACGAAAACCTAGTATCTGGAGCAATTGATGCTACTGAGTGGGTAGGTCCATGGAATGATGAAGCTATGAAATTCCAAGAAGCTGCTAAGTACTACTACTATCCTGGTATGCACGAGCCTGGATCAATGTTAGCATGTGGAACAAATAAATCATGGTTCACAAGCTTAAACAAATCAGATCAATTATTGATTGAAGCTGCTGCAGCAATGGAAAATGACGTAATGATGTCTGAGTACAATGCTAAAAATGGTGCGGCTTTAGCTAGATTGATCAATGATCATGGTGTTAAACTTGAGAAGTTTAGCGACAAGGTATACGATGGCTTTGCTTCAGCTGCTAACGAAGTGTTTGAAGAAACAAGAGCTAGCAGTGGTCTTGCTGAAAGAGTTCATTCGAGCTTCTTAAAAGCAAGAAAAGACATTGGATCTTGGACTAACTTGTCTGACTCACCTTACATTTCTCAAAGAAACAGAGCTTTAGGAATGTAATCAAGCTTAATTTGATATTAAAAGGGCCCTCTTTTGGGCCCTTTTTTTTATTTCAAAATTAAGTATTACTAAGAGAAATTTAAATTCATATGAGTTCAGAAAATAGCAAAATATCTCTATATCTAAGAATTGCTAGCTACTCAGTATTAGCTTTCACTCTGGCATTCCTCATAAATAATGTTTTAACAGTTTGGATTGACTGGCCTGGAGTTAAGAAAATTTTCTCTCATTATGAAATGTTTGGTTTTAAGAAAAAAGCACTTGAAGGATCCACTTTGAGTTATGGTTTTATGCAAATTGGAGTTTACTTAATATGCATTGTAGCTGTAATAATTTATGTTTTTAAAACTTACTCTCAAACTTTAGAACGAGACTCAGAGATACTATCAAATTTTTCAGCCTACTTAGTTAGGTCATCTTTTTGGGCAGTATTCTTAGTCGGAGTGGCTGATTTTATAATTTCATTTATGGTCGTTGAAAGATTATGGGAAGCTATTTTCAGTCCAGAAGTGAAAGCCTTTATGGTGAAATCACCAGAAAGAATTACATTTATACATTTTCCAATTATATTAATTTCATTTGTAATTGGTTACTTTACAAAATCTGTTGGTTTTATTTGGTTAGCAGTTTTAGTTGTTGTCAGTGAATTCATAATTGTCTTATCTAGATTTATATTTTCTTACGAGCAAGCTTTTCAAGGAGATCTTGTTCGTTTCTGGTATGCTGCATTATATTTATTTGCAAGTGCTTATGCTTTAATTCACGAAGGTCATGTAAGAGTAGATGTGCTATACTCTTCCTTTAGTGAAAGAAAAAAAGCTTGGACAAATCTTTTGGGCTCTGCTCTTCTGGGTGTTCCACTTGTATTGATAGTTTTATTTTTAGGACTTAATGGAAAAGCAAGTATAATAAATGGACCGGTGGTTGCCTTTGAAGTTACGCAACAAGGATCTAATGGTTTATACCTTTTATATTTGATGGCCGTTTACTTGGCAGTATTTGCAGTTACCATGCTTTTACAGTTTACGAGCTATTTCATGGGTAGTAGTTATAAAATTTTAAATGGTAAGGAAAATTAAGGTATGGAACTATTTTTCTTAGCAGTTTTAGTCTTAATAATGATAGTTGCTCTTGCTTCAGGATATCCTGTAGCATTTGCGCTTCCTGGTTCAGCTATAATATCAATTGGATTAGCTGCATTTTTTGGATATTTATTTGAAGGTGATGCAGATGCTTATTTTGCAGTTGATGGTCCGATAGAATGGCTTGTTGCTGGTATTACAAACTTTAGGAGTAATTATTGGGATGTTGAAACTGACACCCTAATTGCAATTCCTTTGTTTATTTTTATGGGAATTATGCTGCAAAAATCCAAAATTGCAGAAGATTTATTAATAACAATGGGTCAATTATTTGGTCCAATTCCTGGTGGTCTTGGTATTTCAGTAATTTTCGTTGGGGCATTGTTAGCAGCAACTACAGGTATTGTTGGGGCAACTGTTATTGCAATGGGATTAATCTCATTGCCTACTATGTTAAATAATAACTACGATAGGAAACTTGCCAGTGGTATCGTATGTTCATCTGGAACGTTAGGTCAAATAATACCCCCATCTATTGTTTTAATTATTATTGCTGACCAATTAGCTAGCGCATCAGATGTTGCAAACAACATCCGTCAAAATGATTACAAAGCAGTCACTGGAGAATTTAACATGCCAGGAGAATTTAGAGTTGGGTCTTCAAGTGCTGGTGATATGTTCCTTGGTGCTCTTTTACCTGGTCTCGTTTTAGTTGCGCTTTACATGATTTATGTATTTTTCTATGCGAGAATAAAAAAAGGTGTAGCCCCACCAGTTCCATTTAAAGGAGAATTTAATCTTAAATTTTGGTTACGAGTAATTGTTATAATTATTCCTCCTCTTGCACTTATTTTTGCAGTTTTGGGTTCAATCTTGATGGGTATAGCAACAGTTAACCAAGCTGGTTCAATTGGAGCAATTGGCGCAACGTTGATGGCTGGTTATAGATTATTTGAAGGTAAGAAAAGTGCTTTTTATCCTTTAATTCTTATAATTGGATCATTAATACCTATTACTTTTCTTGCATCCACATATGAACTTAATGTTAAAAATTTAGAAGAAAGAAATTTAGGTGCTATCTATATTACCGCATTTTTTGTAGCAATACTCGTTTATGGTATTGCATGGAGTTTTTGGAGAACATTTAAAACTGAAAATGTTTTAAAAGAAGTTGTTACTGAGACATGTATTACTACTTCAATGGTATTTATAATCCTTCTTGGTGCTGCAATGCTTACATCAGGCTTTAGAGCATTTGGTGGTGAGGAATTAGTAAGAGATTTTCTTCAAGATTTACCAGGAGGTTTTTGGACTCAGTTTGTTGTGGTCATGATTGTAATTTTCTTGTTAGGTTTCTTTTTAGATTTTATTGAGATTGCAGTTGTTGTTGTACCAATAATTGCACCAATATTGCTAGCTGAAACAGGAGCAAATGTTACAGCTGTATGGCTTGGAGTAATGATAGGTGTTAATTTACAAACTTCTTTCTTAACACCGCCATTTGGATTTGCTTTATTTTATTTAAAAGGTGTAGCTCCAAAAGTGGTCCAAACATTAGATATCTGGAAAGGTGTTGTTCCTTTTATTATCTTACAACTTATCGGTTTAGGAATTGTGGGTGCATACCCTAGTCTAGTAAATTATTTACCAAACAGGGTTTACTTAACATCTAATGTTGCTCCACCTCCGATGAATCCAAAACTACAATATTGCTTACAAGAGTATAAATTTGCAAACTACTCTAATAATGCTGATGTAATAAATAAAAGTATAACTGACTTTGACGACATTATTCTTGCAAATTTACCAGCAGATAAATTAAGTTATTTCCAACGCCATGTTGATAATTCTAATTACTCTTTTGAACTTGTTAATGAGGTTAAAAGTACAGAGACATTATATAACGATTATGCAGTTGATTACAGAGACTTACATTTTAAAACCAGAAAGAAACAAAAGAAGATTTTAAAATTAAATAAAAAGATAGATAAGTATAAAGCTGAGATTAGAAACTTAGATGATGAAGATGTTTCAGATAAAAACAAACTTGAACAAAAAATTGAAAATGTGAAACTAGAAATAGACGAGATAAGTAGTCAAATCCCAGAAGAATGGAAATCAAAAAATGATGAATTTAACAAAATTAATAAAGCAAAAAATCTTGCAACAAGAAAATATCGAAAAACAGTTGATAATGCTTACGAAGATTTATTGTTGATTAAGAGTTTTATAAATGATGGTGAAAAATTTGAAGAATTAGAGCAAGAAATGAAACTTCTTAAAAATAAAATAGATAACAGAGGTTACATTGATGCAATAGAGTTTATAGATAATATATTTGAAAAAGTCGGAGAAATTTCTGGATCTGATGAGTTTGCCGATAAATTAGATTATCTTATCACTTTAATGGATGAGGACGAAGTTGATTTTGAAAAACTTCAATCCTCAACGGTCGATACTATTGAGTTATTTGAGCAAGAAGTTAGTTGGAGAAAAAATTTCAAGAAAAAATATATGGATAGAATAAATGCTCATGACAAAGTTATTAGTGAGACTATTGGATTAAGATTGCAATCAAAACTTACAAAAGAACAAGCTATATATGTTTCAAAATGTAATTCTATCCACAGAGATATATCTTTAAACTTTTAATTATTTTGTGATTTGATCAATTAATTTTGATCTTTGGTATAAACCAAGATTTTCCGCTTTTGTTTTTAATTTTTCGTACTCATATTTTAAATTTTCGGTTTTGATGTTAACTTTGTTACCAATTTCAATAAGAGAACCAATAATTGGATCAATTTCTAATGGACGTTTAGCATGTAAATCTTGAGTTGTTGATGGTTTATGACCCTTAATAGAAATCGCAGCATTTATTCTATGATCAATAGAAACATTAAATTTTACACCAATTTTTTCACCTACTTGTTGGCATTCCTCCATCAATTTTCTTACTATTTTTAACAATTCTGGATCATTTCCAATTTCATCCAAGGTTTTATCATAAAGAGCACTAATGATATTAAATGAGCAATTACCCCAAAGTTTTATCCAAATTTCATCTCTTAAATTGCTTTTTTGAGGAGCTTTTAAGCCGCCTGCAATTAATAAATCAGCAATGAGTTTAAGTCTTTCTGATTTAGATCCATCAGGTTCACCAAGTGTAAATCTTTCTCCTCCATTATGTTTTATTACACCTGGTTCAGTTATTTCAGCAGCTGGGTAAACAACACAACCAATAGCTTTTGCTGGATCTAAATGTTTCCATATTTTTCCCTCGGGATCCACACTATCAATATGATGGTTGTCTAAATTCGTTCCAGTATTTGCTTTATAAAAATACCACCAAGGAAGGCCATTTACAGCTGATAAAATCGAAGTTTTTTCTCCAATTATATTTTTAAGTGAATCAACAATATTTGAAATTGCATGAGCCTTTACAGAAATAAATATATAGTCTTGTACATCTAATGTTTTGGGATCATCGGTTACTTTTAATTTAAAGTTTTCAGACCTACCCTCTTTAATTAATGTCAATCCATTTTCCTCTATCGCTTTTTTGTGTGGTCCTCTAGCTATAAGAGATAAATCTATATTTGTTTTACTTAAACAAGCTGCCAAATATCCACCGATAGATCCTGCACCAAATATACAAATTTTTGTCATTAACTACTTAAACCAAATTTTTTTGCTAAAACGTTTCTTTGTAACTTACCAGTTGCTCCCTTTGGAATTTCATCTACAAAAAAAATTTTCTTAGGAATTTTAAATTTTGCTAATTTTTCTTGAGCATATTTTAATACATCTTCTTCTGAACACATCTCTCCGGACTTAATAATTATAGCGCTTGCTATATTTTCACCAAGCATTTTATCCTCGTAACCAAAACATACAGCTTGGTCTATTGATGGATGATCCATTAAAACATTATCAACCTCCAAAGGAGATATTTTTTCTCCACCCTTATTAATTATTTCTTTCAATCTTCCTGAAATTTTCAAATATCCGTCTTCGTCAAAATATCCTTGATCACCAGTTCTAAACCAACCATTTGTGAAACTTGTTTTGTTTGCTTCTTCATTATTTTCGTAGCCAAGTGTTACGTTTTCACCCTTTATACATACTTCGCCTTCTTCACCTTTTTTCATGATGTCACCATTTTCACTCATAATACATACTTCTGGACCTGCTGGTAGGCCTACAAATCCTGCTTTTTGTTGTTTTGGTGGTAATGGATTTGACGTCATTTGATGTGTTGCTTCAGTCATCCCATATGCTTCAATAACAGGACAATCAAATGCTTCATTTAAATCTTTAAATACAGCAGGAGGTAATGAAGCTGAGGAAGATCTAATTAATCTTAAATTTAAGTTTTTTGCTGCCTCTTTATTTTTATTTGCTCTTAATAAGATTGCTTGATGCATAGTTGGTACGCCTGAATACCAAGTAATTTTTTCTAATCTAGCCAAATCAAGAAACTTTAATGCATTAAAACCGCTAGAGGCACATACTGATGCACCAACTTTCATTGATGTCGCTAAAACTGCTATAAGTCCATGAATATGAAATAATGGCATAATATTTAAACAATGATCATTATCTGTAAGACTTAAACTTTTTGAAATATTTTCAGAAGATGAATAAATATTATTATTAGATAACGGCACAATTTTTGGCCTTGAGGTAGTTCCTGAAGTATGCAGGACCAAAGCCTCATCATTTTCATTTGGGGATGAATAATCACTTTTGTTATCAAACAAATCAAACAAACCTTCAGGTTGATCTTTATGGATTTTCAATTCACAAATTTCTATATTTAATTTTTTTGCAACTTCTACTGACGGATTATTTGAATTTTTTTCAACAATAATTATTTTAGGATTTAAATCCTTAAGATAAAACTCATACTCTTCTGATTTATATGATGGATTAAGAGGAGCAGCAGACATGTAACTTGAAATTCCTAAAAAACTAGTGGCCATGGATGGTCCATTCGGAAGAACTATTGCGGCTCTATCCTTATTTGATATACCATTTCCTGATAATTGTTTTGAAATATCTTCAACAAATATTTTTAAATCTCTGTAACTAATTTTTGAATTGTTTTCAGACGAAATTGCAATTTTATCAGTTTCACTATTTTCAAAAATATTTTTAACAATTCTTTTTGACACTTCTAATATCCTTTTGCGTACCCATCTTTTCTAGGATCTGATCCACCTAATAGATCACCTTCGCTTCTATTAATTTTTATTGCTTGCCCTCCACCATGTGTACCATCAATATATTCTACATTGTGACCTACTTCTTTAAGACCATAAAAAATCTCTTTATCAACAGTTTTTTCGAGCTTATAAATATTATTAAAATGAAATGCTCTAGGAAAGCTTAAAGCTTCTTGCGGTCCCATCCCATAATCAATCATATTATTTAAAACATGAACTTGTCCGACTGGTTGATATTGACCACCCATAACACCATAGCTTAAGGTTGCGTTGTTATCTTTATCAATGACCATACCTGGAATAATAGTATGCAATGGTCTTTTTAAGCCAGCAATACAGTTAGGGTGTCCATGCTCTACTCTGAAATTTGTACCTCTATTATGCAAAAGTATTCCACTTTTATTTGTTGTAATCCCTGATCCAAAAACATAACAAACAGAATTGATTATTGATACGCTATTTAAGTCTTTATCTACTACTGTTAGATAAATTGTCTCTGGGTGAGCTGGAATATTTAAGTCACCAACATCACTGCATGAATTTAGATTAATTTTATTAAAAATATCTTCAATATTTTTATCACTTAAAATTTCATCCAAATTAATATTTGCAAAACTTGGATCACCTAAACTTGTTTCTTTAACTTTATAGGCTTGTTTTGTAACTTCTGCTTCAAGATGAAATCTTTCTACGCTGTTAAATTTATAGTTTTGAATGTTAAGTCTTTCTAATAATTTCATCATAACTAATACCGTAACACCAGGTCCATTAGGAGGGCATTGATGAATAAAATTACCTTTATATAAAGATTTGATAGTTTCTGATCTTATTGTTTTCTGCTTAGAAAAATCTTCAAAAGTATGAACGCCTCCTAATTCATTTAAACTCTCAATTATATCTTTTGCAGTTTCACCTTCATAAAATTCTTTACTTCCTTTTTTACTAATTGCCTCAAGCGTTTCTCCCAACGCAATATTTTTCATTAATTCATTTTCTTTATATGTACGACCATCTTTTAAAAAAATTTTTTTTGAATTCTCATTTCCATTAATTTTATTTAAACTGTTTTGCCAAGCTTGCGATACTACTTTAGAAATTTTATGACCATTTTTTGCAATATTAATTGCTCCTGAAAATAATTGTTCAAAATCAAGTTTGCCAAATTCTTTATGGATAGTTTCCCAAGCATGAACTGCTCCAGGTATAGTTACCGAATGAGGACTTGTTAATCCAATTTTATCTATATTTTTTTCCTTAAAGAAATCATAATTTAATTTTTCTGGAGCCAAACCAGATCCATTAAAAGATACTGCATCTTTATTATTCATTTTAACAATTCCAAAACAATCACCACCGATACTTGTTGCGTTAGGTTCAACAACTGATAAAACAATTGAAGCAGCAATAGAGGCATCCACTGCATTTCCTCCCATTTTAAGTATTTTTAATGCTTCTTCAGTGGCCAATGGATGAGAAGTCGCTGCCATTGCATTCGACGATCGTGCATCTTTATCTTTTGTTGATTGATTATTCATAGTAATGATTAAGTAGAGAGATATAAATGATTAGTAAAGCAAATAAAAGTATTTTAATTTTTTGTGTATTTGCCTTTGGCTTTTTTATTTCTAATTTATTAAGATCAATTACTGCCACACTTACTCCAGTTCTAACAAGTGAATTTGATTTATCAGCGGGTAACCTTGGGCTGCTAGCAGGTGGTTATTTTTTAGGATTTTCATTAATGCAAATACCAGCAGGTTTACTTCTTGATAAGTATGGCCCAAAAAAAGTCGTAGCATATCTTTTATTGATAGCTCTGATTAGTACCATTTCTTTTGCATTTGCAAAAAGTTTTACAGGATTATTAATTTCTAGATTTTTTATTGGTGTTGGTGTTGCAGCATGTTTAATGGGACCTCTGACTGGTTATCGTGTTTGGTTTGAAGAAAAATATCAGCAAAGAGCAAATTCATGGATGTTGATGGTAGCAAGTTTTGGTTTTGTAATTTCAACATTACCAGTACAAATTTTACTACCGATGATCGGCTGGAGATCTATTTTTCTTTTAATTTCAATTTTGATTTTATTAAGTATTATTTTAATTTTAGTTTTTACCCCATCTTGGAATAATAATCCTAAAAATACAATAACTCAGGAGAAAGGAAATCTTTTAGATGTATGGAAAAATAAATTTTTCATAAGTTTAATTCCACTATGTTTTATAAATTACGGAGGCGTTCAAGCAGTCCAAACTTTATGGGCAGGTCCTTGGATGTTAAATGTTGCAGGTTATTCTCCACTTGATAGTGCTACAGGCTTGTTTTGGATAAATATAACAATGTTATTTGCATTTATGTTTTGGGGATATATTTTACCAAAATTTTCATCTTTAGGCATTGACAGCATAAAGATTGTAAAGATTGGTTTGCCAATAAGTTATGTTGTTTTATTTTCTATAATAATAATGGGCCAAAATGCAGGGGCTATAATGTTTACTCTTTATATTTTATCGTCAATTGTTTTATCTTTAACACAACCTGCCTTAGCCTTAAGTTTTCCTCAAAATCTTGCTGGAAAATCATTAACCTCTATAAATGTATTTATTCATTCAGGAACATTTTTTGTACAATGGGGAATTGGATTATTAATTGATCTTTCTAAAAATATGGGTGCAAACACAGTCACAAGCTATAAGATTTCCTTCTCTATATTTTTAATTTTATGTATTTTTAGCTATCTGTTTTTTATTTATTTTAATAAAAATGAGAATTAATTTTAAAATGACATTATCTAAATTTCTTTTTTTAATACCACTAATTTATATTATTATTTGTATTTTCATTTACTTTTACCAAAGAAATCTACTTTATCATCCAGGGGAAAATAATTATTTAGATGAAGGTCCCTTAAATCACAAAATTGAAAAGATTTATATTAACTCAGAAAGTAGATTAGTTGGTTGGCATTTTCAAAAGAACCAAAATTATAAGACCATACTATTTTTTCATGGAAATGCTGGCAAACTTGATAATCGTATTTATAAATTAAATGAATTTTCAAAAATGAATGTTAACTATTTGATATTTGCTTACAGGGGATTTAGTGGAAATGATGGAAATCCTTCAGAAATTGGTCTTTATGATGATGCTTTAGCAGCAAAGAAATGGCTAAATTCAAAGAAAATAGAAGATAAAAATATAATACTGTATGGAGAATCGTTGGGTACAGCTATCGCACTTAACCTTGCGAAAGATTATTCGTTTAGTGGCGTGATATTGGAGTCTCCCTTTACATCTATGGAAACATTAGCAAAAAGTTATTATCCATATTTACCGGTTAAATATTTGTTAAAAGATAAATACAATTCAATTAGTAAATTGAACAATAACTCTGCTCCAATACTTGTTATGCACGGTATGAGAGATAAAATCGTACCATTTAAAATGGGAAAAGAAATTTTTACCAAGTTTAATGGAGAAAAATCAAGTTTTTTTGTTGAAAATGATGACCATATGATGGATTTTAATAAAAATCTTATTAATTCAATTGAGTTGTTTATTAAAGATTTAAATTAAGACACAATTCAAACAAAAATTAATCAACTTTATTTATGTTAAGTCTCATATGACAAGAATTTTATCTATAATACTTATAATTTTTATTTCAAATATTTCTTATGCAGAAATTAGTAGTGAAACTAGAAATAAATATTTTTATATTGGAAAAATGAAATCATATAATGATAAATTCACCTTATATTTTAAAACTAGAAATAAAGCTATTTTAGCAAAAGGAGAAGAAACAAATTATATTAATGATTATCCACAAGATTTATATATTTACAACCATACTTCAAAAGAAGATCACCCGTTACTAACTTACGAGTGGTTTCCAAAAAAAGTAAAAAAACTTGTAAAAAATTATTCGTACCCAGTTTTTCCAGAGGACTTTGCTTATTACTTAATGAAGGATAATAATACTCTGATTCTAGTTAGTGGTAAAAAAAATTTTCATCAAAATTTAGAATATAATATTGAAACTAAAAAGTTAAAAAAATTTTCTAGTAATGGTAAATTAAATTTTATTATTTCAAGCTACGCAGAAATTTGTGGATATAAAACAAATAAGAATAATTTTGAATGTTCTATTGAAAAACCTTTAATTTCTAAAAATTTAATTAATTAAATTGAGTAAAAGCATCAGCAAATTGTTCTGCACTAAAAATTTGTAAGTCATCTTCTTTTTCTCCAAGGCCAAGACCCAAAATTGGAACTTTATATTTTTTTGAAATTGCAATTAGTACCCCACCTTTTGCTGTTCCATCAAGTTTTGTCATAATTAAACCTGTAATTTTTATAATTTTATTAAATTCTTCAAGTTGATTTATTATATTTTGTCCTGATGTTGCATCTAAGACCAAAACAACATCATGAGGAGCAGTTTCATCAGTTTTTTTTATAACTTTTGCTATTTTTTTAAATTCATCCATCAAATTTTTCTTATTTTGCAGTCTTCCAGCGGTATCAATCAATACACGCTTAATATTGTTGTTTTTAGCGTATTCTATCGATTTATATGCGACAGATGCTGGGTCAGAACCCGGATCAGATTTTACTATTGGGACACCAACTTTGCCTGACCAAGCCTCAAGTTGTTCTATAGCAGCTGCCCTAAAAGTATCACAAGCTGAAAATAATACTTCAGACCCATTATTTTTAAAAATTTGTCCAATTTTTCCAATCGTTGTTGTCTTTCCAACCCCATTAACACCAGATACTAAAGTAATATTTAACTTTTCTTTATTTTCAAAAAAATCTTTTCTTTCTAATGGTCTCATCAGCTCTAGAATATAATTCTTTAATATTAAATTAATTTCATCAACGGTTTCGTTATTTGGATCAATCTTCTTTTCAGCAATTATATTTTTAATTTCAGACGCAGCATCAATACCAACATCTGAACTTATTAAAAATTCCTCAATTTTATTTAATGTGTCGTCATCTATTTCTTTTTTGACAATTATTTCCCTTAGACCAGACTTAATATTCTCTGCGCTTTTTTTAAAACCAAATTTAAACTTTTCAAAAATTCCCATTATATATTTATTTTTATTTCTTTTATCTCTGAGACTGGTCCCCTCATATGAATTTTTTTGTCTTGATCAATATCAATTATTAATTTGCCTAAGCTGAATTCAATTTCTGTGGATGAATTTTCTAATTTTTCTAAATTTGCTGCTACTGCTGTTGCACATGCTGCTGTACCACATGCTTTTGTCAACCCCGCTCCTCTTTCCCAAACCTTAACTTTATAATGATTATTTCCTATTTTGTTTGCAAGTGTAAAATTACATTTCTCTGGGAATAATTTGTTATTTTCAATTATTGGACCAATTTTTTTTAAATCAAAATCGTCAATATTATTCACAAAAAAAATCACATGAGGGTTTCCAACGTTAACAGCTATACCTCCTTTTGAGCTTGAATTATTTTTGTCACTAATTTCAATACCTAAATTTTTGGTATCAAGATTTTCTGACATTGGAATATCTTTCCAATGAGTTTTTGGTACTCCTATAATTGTTTCAACTTCGCTATTCTCAAGTATTTTTGATTTTAATTGATTGGATCCTACAAATAGATCTACAACTTTTTTGTCTGTTTCTTTAAATATTAAAAATGCTACACATCTTGTACCATTTCCACATGCGCCTGAAATACTTCCATCAGAATTATAAAATTCCATTTCGGCATCGCCTTTATTACTTTTGTTTACAAATATTAGTTGATCACAACCAATGAATTTTCGATCACAAATTCTAATTATTTGATCCCTGGTTAATTCGACATTATTTGACCTATTATCAATAATTACAAAATCATTTCCAAGACCATCCATTTTAAAAGCTTTAAATTCCATATACTTCAGTATTTAACTTATTTATTGACATTTTGAACCTCTATTATAGTTTATTGCCGTTTCCGCAAAATACAGCAATTTGCGGTGTCTTTGGTAACAAAGAGATCGACACCAGTCAGCGAGAGTTCGCCCACTGGTGCGATGCTTGCTGGATGGAATTATGTTTGAAAACTTAACAAATAAATTTGAAGAAATATTTTCTTCATTAAAAAAAGCCCCTTCACTTGATGAAAAGCAAGTAGATGAAGGTTTAAGAGAAATAAGACTTGCTCTTTTAGAGGCGGATGTATCTTTAGAAGTTGTAAAAGAATTTATAAATAGAGTTAAACCTAAAGCTCTAGGTCAGGAAATTATCAGATCAACTTCACCTGGACAGATGGTAGTTAAAGTTGTTAACGATGAGTTAATTTCTTTCCTGGGGGATAAAAATTCTGATATTGAATTAAATGCAGTTCCACCTGTTCCAATAATGTTAGTTGGATTACAGGGATCTGGAAAAACAACTACGACAGCTAAACTTGCAAGATTTTTAGAGACTAATAAAAAGAAAAAAGTGATGATGGCGAGTT
Organism: uncultured Pelagibacteraceae bacterium; assembly: GCA_902594675.1. GTDB lineage: Bacteria > Pseudomonadota > Alphaproteobacteria > Pelagibacterales > Pelagibacteraceae > Pelagibacter. The sequence continues at coordinate 83,702 of CACJNE010000004.1, read as the reverse complement.
TAGACGTTTACAGACCTGCTGCACAAGAGCAATTAAAACTTCTTGGTGAACAAAACAATATAATCACACTTCCAATTATTAAAGATCAGTTACCTGCAGATATTTGTAGAAGAGCAATTAGTGCAGCTAATCTTAATGGAGTAGATGTAATTTTATTTGATACAGCTGGTAGAACACAAATTGATTTACAAATGATGAGTGAGATCAAACAAATTGAAGGCATTATAAATCCATCAGAGACAATACTTGTTGCAGACTCTCTTACAGGTCAAGTTGCTGCAAATGTTGCAAAAGAATTTAAAAGTACAGTAAATCTTACTGGTATCATTCTTACAAGATCAGATGGTGATGGTAGAGGTGGGGCAGCACTAAGCATGAAGTATGTTGCAGATGTACCTATTAAGTTTTTAGGGGTTGGCGAAAAGGTAGAAAACTTTGAAGTTTTCCATCCAGATAGAATTGCAAATCGAATTTTGGGTATGGGAGATATTGTTTCCCTAGTAGAAAAAGCCGCTGAAGATCTTGATGAAGAAAAATTGAAAAAAACAGAAGAAAAACTTAAAAAAGGTCAGTTTTCTTTAGAGGATTATCTTACTCAACTAAGACAGATGAAAAAAATGGGTGGTATTGAAGGTATAATGTCTTTTTTACCTGGTGTTTCAAAAGTTAAATCCCAAATGGATCAAGCTGGAGTCGATGAAAAGATAATTATCCAAAATGAGGCTGTAATATTATCGATGACTAAAAAAGAACGAGAAAATCCAAAGATAATAGATGGTTCCAGAAAAAAAAGAATTGCTAATGGCTCAGGTACAGATGTGGCCACTATCAATAAATTGCTTAAGCAATTTAAAATGATGTCAGAGATGATGAAAAAAATGTCAAAAGGAAATATGAAAGGGATGGCGGATAAAGGCCTACCTCCAGAACTTTTTAATCAATTAAAATAAATAGGAGAAAAAATGTTAAAAATGCGTTTATCAATGGGAGGTACTAAGAAGAGACCAGTATATAAAATAGTAGTTGCTGATAGCAGGTTTCCAAGAGATGGAAGATTTATTGAAAAATTAGGTTTTTTTAATCCCCTAATTCCAAAAGAAAAAAAAGAGAGAATGGGTTTAGATGTTGAAAGAGTTAAGTATTGGTTAGGTCAAGGTGCTCAACCAACAACTAGAGTAGCAAGATTGTTGGGAGAAAATGAAATAATGCCAATGCCAGCAAAAGGTAACAATCCTCAAAAAGCAATTCCAAAAAAAGATAGAAAGAAAACCGAAGAGGGTAGTGAAGCTAAAGCTCAAGCTCCAAAAGTAGAAGCTAAAGCAGAAGCACCAAAAGAAGAAGTTAAAGCAGAAGCACCAAAAGAAGAAGTTAAAGCAGAAGCACCAAAAGAAGAAGCTAAAGCAGAAGCACCAAAAGAAGAGGCTAAATAAAATAAATGTTTTTATCTAGAGTGTTTACTTTGTATCCAGATTATTTTCCTGGTTATCTTAACAAAGGTCTTTTTGGAAAGTCTAAGGGAAAAGAATGGAATTTAGAAATTATAAATATAAGAGACTACGCTTTGGATAAACATAAAACTGTTGATGACACTCCATATGGCGGCGGAAATGGAATGATAATGAAAGCAGATGTTTTGGCAAGCTCATTAGATGCGAATGTTAAAAGTGGGGAAAAAACCATTTATTTGAGTCCTAGAGGGAAAGTATTTAACTCAAAACTTGCAAGAGAATTTTCTAATGAAAATTCAATAAATTTAATTTGTGGTCACTTCGAAGGTGTAGATGAAAGAATACTAGAAAGCAGAAATATTGAGGAAATTAGTATTGGTGATTTTATATTGTCAGGAGGTGAAGTTGCTGCTTTTGTCGTAATTGACTCTATCCTTAGATTTATTCCAGGAATTTTAGGCAATCTAAATTCATCAAGAGATGAAAGTTTTGAAAATGGTCTTCTAGAGTATCCTCAATTTACAAAACCTCAAATTTGGGAGAAAAAACAGGTCCCAAATGTGCTAATTTCAGGCGATCACGCCAAAATTAAAGACTGGCGTTTATCTCAATCTGAGGCTATAACACGCGACCGAAGACCAGATTTATGGCAAAAATATAAGAAAAATTAAAATGAAAAATATAGAAGAAATTAACAGATCAAATTTAAATAAAATCATTGCAGAGAGAAAACATCCAGCCTTCTTTCCAGGGGATATAGTTAAAGTTGGAGTTAGAATAACCGAGGGTAAAAGAGACAGAATTCAGTATTTTGAGGGTGTCTGTATTGCAAAAAAAAGTAGAGATATAAACTCCTCATTTACGGTTAGAAAAATTTCATTTGGTGAAGGAGTGGAAAGAACTTTTGCATTGTACAGCCCAATTGTTGATACAATTAAAGTTGTTAGATCAGGTAAAGTAAGAAGAGCAAAATTATACTACTTAAGAGATAGAACAGGTAAATCTGCAAGAATAGCTGAAAAAATTAAGAAAACTATTGGTATTGATTTAGAAACTAAAATTAATGAAGTCACTGAAGAGAATGTAATGCCTTCGACAGAGCCTCAAACTGAAGCTCCAAAAGAAGAGGCTAAAGCAGAAGCTCCAAAAGAAGAGGCTAAAGCAGAAGCTCCAAAAGTAGAACCTGCTAAAAAAGAAGAAACGAAAGATAATCAAGATCAGAAAAAATAATTTTTTTCTAAATGTCACTTACAACTTACGATAAAATTTGGAATGATCACCTAGTTGATGAACAACCAGATGGAACATCTTTATTATTTGTAGATAGACATTTAATTCATGAGGTGACCAGCCCTCAGGCATTTGAGGGATTAAGAAATTCTAATAGAAAAGTCAGACATCCAAAATTAACACTTGCTGTTGCAGATCACAATGTTCCTACTACTGACAGATCAGAGGGAATTGCTGATGAAGATTCAAGAATTCAAGTTGAAACTTTGAATAAGAACTGTAAAGAATTTGGAGTAGAGTTATTTGGAATGGATGACAAAAGACAAGGTATTGTTCATATCATTGGACCAGAGCAAGGATTTACACAACCTGGTAATATTATTGTTTGTGGTGATAGTCATACTGCAACACATGGTGCATTTGGAGCTTTAGCATTTGGAATCGGAACGTCTGAAGTAGAACATGTTTTAGCAACACAAACTTTAGTTCAAAAGAAATCAAAAAATTTTAGGATAAGTGTTAATGGGTCATTACCTATTGGGGTAACATCGAAAGATGTAATCTTACAAATCATTGGAAAAATAGGTACAGCAGGAGGCACAGGTTACGTAATTGAGTATGCTGGAAATCTTATTTCTGATCTAAGTGTTGAGCAGAGAATGACAATTTGCAATATGACTATTGAAGGTGGTGCTAGAGCAGGACTTATACAACCAGATGAGAAAATATTTAAGTATTTAAAAGGAAAACCAATGTCACCAAAGGGAGAAAACTGGGATAAAGCCTTAGAATATTGGCACACATTAAAGTCTGATAAAGATGCAAACTTTGACAAAGAGTTAACATTAGATGGTTCTCAAATAAAACCAATGGTAACTTGGGGAACATCTCCACAAGATGTGGTGGAAATAGATGGTAAAGTTCCGAGTCCTGAAAACGAAACTGATCCAGATAGAAAAAATTCAATTAATAGATCATTAAATTATATGGGTTTAAAACCAAACACTAAAATCCAAGATATTAAGATAGATAAAGTTTTTATTGGAAGCTGCACTAATGGTAGAATAGAAGATATCAGAGAAGCAGCTAAAATTCTTAAAGATAAAAAAATTGCCAATCATGTGCATGCTATGATCGTTCCTGGATCTGGATTAGTTAAGGAGCAAGCTGAACAAGAGGGTTTAGATAAAATATTTTTACAATCAGGTTTTGAATGGAGAGAACCAGGCTGTTCAATGTGTTTAGCTATGAATGCAGATAAACTTAAGCCAGAGGAAAGGTGTGCATCGACATCAAACAGAAATTTTGAGGGAAGACAAGGAAGAGGTGGTAGAACACATTTAGTTAGCCCTGCAATGGCTGCAGCAGCTGCAATATCAGGGAATTTAGATGATGTTAGAAAGTACCAAAATTAAATGAAAAAATTTAGTTCAATCAAAAGTATTCCTGCTTATCTTCCTATCGTAAACATAGATACAGATATGATAATTCCCAAACAGTTTTTAAAAACTATTAAAAGAACAGGGTTAGGAAAAAACTTATTCTTTGAAATGAGATATGACCAAAGTGGTAAAGAAATTAATGATTTTATTTTAAATAATAGTCCTTACGATAATTCAAAAATTTTAATAGCAGGAAAAAATTTTGGATGTGGATCTTCGAGAGAACATGCACCTTGGGCTTTGTTAGATTTTGGAATTACTTGTGTGATAAGTTCTAGTTATGCAGACATATTTTACAATAACTGTTTTAAAAATGGCATCTTGCCGATTACAATTTCAGAAGACCAAATTAAAGAGATCTCAGAATATTCAAAAAGAAAAGAGGAAATTTCTGTAAATTTGCATGAACAAACGATAAATTTTGGAAATAAAGAAATCAAATTTGAAATAGATCAATTTAAGAAAAAATGTTTGATAGAAGGACTTGATGATATTGCATTATCATTAGAAAAGTCGGACAAAATAATTTCCTATGAAAATAAAATAAAAACATCAAAGCCTTGGATTTTTAGTGATTAAAATTAAAAAGAGAAAAATACTATTATTGCCTGGTGATGGTATTGGTCCGGAAGTTATGGCCGAGGTTGAAAAAATAATTAAATGGTTCAACTCGAAAAAATCTTTAGATTTTGAAATAGACAAAGACCTAGTTGGTGGAGCTGCTTATGATAAGCATGGTTCACCAATAACTGATGAGGCTTTTTATAAGGCACAGGAAAGTGCAGCAGTTATTTTAGGTGCAGTAGGTGGACCGAAATGGGATAATCTTGACTTTTCTAAAAAACCAGAGAGAGCACTCTTAAAATTAAGAAAAGAATTAAAGTTATTTGCAAATCTTAGACCTGCAATATGTTTTAAACAACTTGTTGATGCATCAAGTTTAAAACCCGAGCTTGTTTCTGATTTAGACTTACTTTTCGTAAGAGAATTAACAGGAGGAATTTATTTCGGTGAACCGAGAGGAATAAAGCCTATAGATAATGGAGAGAGAAAAGGAATAAATACACATATTTACACCTCAAGTGAAATTCAGAGAGTAGCTAGAGTTGCATTTGATCTAGCAAGAAAAAGAAACAATAAAGTTACTTCTTGTGAAAAATCAAATGTAATGGAAGCTGGCCAATTATGGAAAGAAGAAGTTCAATCAATTCATGACAAAGAATATAGCGATGTTGAATTAAATCATATGCTTGCTGACAATTGTGCAATGCAATTAGTAAGAAATCCAAAACAATTTGATGTCATTGTTACCGATAACCTTTTTGGTGATATGTTATCTGATGAAGCAGCAATGCTGACTGGTTCTCTAGGACTTTTACCATCAGCTTCTTTAGGCGCAAAAGATAAAAATGGTAATATGCGATCACTATATGAGCCAGTTCATGGATCTGCACCAGACATAGCTGGACAAGGTATAGCGAATCCAATTGCTACAATTTTAAGCTTTGCTATGGCTTTGAGATATTCCTTAGACCTTGATAAAGAAGCAGATAGTTTGGAAAAAGCTGTTCAAGATGTTCTAGATGAAGGTCTTAGAACTAAAGATATTATTTCCAAAGGAATGAAAGAGGTATCTACATCAGTAATGGGTGATGCGATAATTTCAAAATTGCAATAATTTAACATTTACTCTAAAGTATACTTATGCCAACTTATAATGCACCCGTCGAAGATATGATGTTTCTCTTTGATAAATTGAGAAACAATAAAAAATATAATGAGATTGAAAAATACAAGGAAGTTAACTCAGAATTAGTGAAAGATATTTTGGATGAAGCAGCTAAAATAACTCAAAACTTAATTTTGCCTCTTGCAAAGAGTGGAGATGAAACGCCTGCAGTTCTTGAAAATGGAGTTGTCAGAACACCCCCAGGATACAAAGAGGCTTACCAAAAATTTATAGAAGATGGATGGATTTCTTTATCTTGTGATCCAAAATACGGTGGACAAGGAATGCCAAAAACAGTCAGTACATTTTTTGATGAAATGCTTTCATCAGCAAGCTTGTCATTTAAACTTTATAGCGAACTAACAATTGGGGCATATAATTGTTTACTAAGACATGCAGATGAAAAAATAAAGAATACTTATTTACCTAAAATGGTAGAGGGGAAATGGAGTGGTACAATGTGTCTTACAGAACCAGTATGTGGAACAGATTTAGGTTTGTTAAAAACTAAAGCTGTAGATCAAAAAGATGGAACATACAAGATAAGTGGACAAAAAATTTTCATTACCTCAGGTGACCAAGATTTAACAGAAAATATTATTCATTTAGTGTTAGCACGATCAACAGACTCTCCGGCAGGGACTAAAGGAATTAGTTTATTTTTAGTTCCCAAATTCGTTTTAAATAAAGATGGAACTGTTGGACCAAGAAATGGTGTTTCAACAGGCTCTATTGAAAATAAAATGGGAATTAAAGGATCTGCAACATGTGTTTTAAATTTTGATGATGCTGTTGGATACATGATTGGACCTAAAAATAAAGGTCTAAACTCTATGTTTACAATGATGAATTTAGAAAGAATAATTGTTGGGATTCAGGGACTTGGAATTTCAGAAATTGCATACCAAAATTCTCTTACTTATGCCAAAGAAAGAAAACAGGGGAAGGCATTTAATTCTAAATCAAACAATGGCGCAGATTTTATTATTGATCATGTTGATATAAGAAGATCACTTTTAAGCATGAAATCTATGATAGAAGGACAAAGAGCATTGAGTTTCTGGCTATCTCAGCAAATTGAAGTAAGTTTGAATCATTCTGATGAAAAAATAAAACAGGAGGCTTCAGATCTTGTTTCATTGATGACACCAGTTGTTAAATCACTTTTCACAGACAATGCAATGGAGATAACCAGTGAAGCAATGCAAATTCATGGAGGGTATGGATTTACAAAAGATCAAGGTATTGAACAATTCTATCGAGATAATAGAATTACACCTATCTATGAGGGAACGAATTCAGTTCAGGCGGCTGACTTAGTTTTTAGAAAGTTAATTAACAAAAATGGTGATGTTATTGAAAACTATTTAAACCTAGTTAAAGACGAGATTAACATCACAGACAAAAAAGCAGAGCCATTTATAAAACAACTTAATTATCATTTAGATATTTTATACAAATTTACTGATTGGATGAAAGAAAAAATCAAAAATTCTCCAGAGGATGCTAGTGGAGCATGTAATGATTATTTAAAAGTTTTAGGTTTAGTGGCTACAGGACATGCATGGTTGAAAGTGCTTGAGGTTTCTTTTAAGGAATATGACAGCAATAAAAACTTTTATGAGGACAAAATTCAAACCGCAAACTTTTACTTCAATAGAGTACTTCCTAGAATAGAAAGTAGTTATATTACTGCAACAACTGGAAGTAATTATATTATGAACTATAAATTTAATTAGCATGAACCATTATGAGACAAATTTGGATAAAAATGATGCTAATTATGTTCCATTAACGCCTTTATCTTTTTTAGAGAGGGCAAAAGATATTTACCCAAATTATGAGGCAGTAGTTTACGAGAGTAGAAAATATACTTGGAGCGAAGTTTATAAAAGATGTGTGAAGTTTGCCAGTGCACTAGATAAGATTGGAATTAAAACTGGTGACACAGTATCTGTTTTAGCGTTTAACACTCCAGAAATTTTTGAGGCACATTATTCTATTCCAATGGTTGGTGCAGTAATAAATGCAATTAACACAAGACTTGACTCTAAGACAATAAGCTACATCCTAAATCACAGTGAGGCAAAAGTATTAATAGTAGATAGACAATTTCACGATGTAATCAAAAAAGCTTTAGAAGACGTGAAGCAGGAAATAAAAATAATAGATATTGATGATAAAGATGCGAATTTAAAAGACTCTAAAGCAATAGGCTCTTTGGAATATGAAGATTTTCTTAATACAGGTGATGAAGGCTATACATGGAAATTACCCAAAGATGAGTGGCAGGCAATTGCTTTGGGATATACATCAGGAACAACAGGGAATCCAAAAGGAGTAGTTTATCATCATAGAGGATCATATTTAATGGCAACCGGAAGTGCTGTCGCATGGAACATGCCTAATAAATTAAACTTTTTATACACAGTTCCGATGTTTCATTGTAATGGATGGTGCTATCCTTGGACAATGTCAATGATTCATGGAAGAGTCATATGTTTAAGAAACATTGATGTTAAAAAAATATTCGAATTGATAGATAAATACGAAGTGACACATTTTGGAGGTGCCCCTATTGTTTTAAATATGCTGGCTAACGCACCAAAAGATCAACAAAAAGAATTAAAAAGAAAAGTTTACGTGTTAACTGCAGGTGCTCCTCCTCCAAGTATAATTTTTGAAAAAATGAAAAAACTTGGATTTGAAGTAATGCATGTTTATGGTTTAACGGAAACTTATGGTCATATTTTACAATGTGCATGGAATGACGAGTGGGATGGATTAGATCAAGACAATCAAAATGAAATCAAGGCTAGACAAGGTGTAAGATATCCAAACACGGAGGGTGTTGTTGTCATGGACCCAGAAACTATGAAACCAATACCTCATGACGGAAAAACTATGGGTGAAATAATGATTAGAGGGAATGTTGTAATGAAAGGCTATTTTAAAGATAAAGAGGCAACAGAAAAATCTATGGAAGGTGGATGGTTTCATTCAGGAGATTTAGCAGTAACGCATCCAAGTGGTTACATAAAAATTCAGGATAGGTCTAAAGATATTATTATATCTGGCGGAGAAAATATTTCATCTATCGAAATCGAAAATACAATATCAAAACATCCTGCTGTATCTCTAGCAGCAGTGGTTGCAAAGCCTGATGAGAAATGGGGAGAAACTCCATGTGCCTTTGTGGAGTTGATAGAAGGGAAATCTAGCACAGAGGAGGAAATTATTACTTTTTGTAGAGAAACCCTCGCTGGGTTTAAACTTCCAAAGAAAGTAGTATTTGCTCCATTGCCAAAGACATCAACGGGTAAAATTCAAAAGTTTGAATTAAGAAAACAAGCTAGAGAGCTTAGCTAATATAGTTTCTTTACAAAATTGGAATAAGATGACAGTAATGCGGGAAAATAAATGAAAAACTTTTTAATAGCAAAATCAAGAAGACTAAGAGGAACACCGTATACCTCTAGAATCGAGAAACAAGGTGTGACTGCTTACACCATTTATAATCATATGTTGTTGCCAGCAGCATTTGGTTCTGTAGAAGATGCTTATCATCACTTGAAAGAGCATGTTCAAATTTGGGATGTTGCCGCTGAAAGACAAGTTGAAATTTCTGGTAAGGATTCTGCTAAATTAGTTCAACTAATGACTTGTAGAGATTTATCAAAATCTAAAGATGGAAGATGTTATTACTGCCCAATCATTGATGATAATGCAGGTTTAATTAATGATCCTGTAGTCTTAAGACTAAATGAAAATAGATGGTGGATTTCTTTAGCTGACTCAGATGTAATTCTATTTGCCAAAGGATTAGCGATTGGAAACAAATTTGATGTAAAAATTTCTGAACCCGATGTTGACATAATGGCAGTGCAAGGACCAAAATCATTCCAATTAATGGAAAAAGTTTTTGGAGAAAAAATTGTAAATTTAAAATTTTTTGGCTTTGATTATTTTGAATTTGGCGGAGATAAACATCTTATTGCAAAATCTGGATGGTCAAAACAAGGTGGCTATGAAATTTATATGGAACACAACGAGTCAGGTTTAAAACTATACGATCACCTTTTTGAAATTGGTAAAGAATTTAATATTAAACCAGGTGGGCCAAATTTAATTGAACGTATTGAGAGTGGTTTACTTTCACATGGAAATGACATGGACAATGGAGACAATCCATATGAATGTGGATTTGATAAATATATCAATATTGACAGTGACGTAGATTTTTTAGGTAAAGAAAAATTAAAGAAAATAAAATCAGAAGGAATTAAAAAAAAATTGATGGGAGTGAAAATTGATACTAAGGAAATAAATGTTACTGGTTCAATGGATTTAATTGATGAAAATAATCAATTAATTGGAGAATTAAGATCCGGATGTTATAATCCAACATTCGGCCAAGTTATTGGAATAGCAATGATAAATAAACCTCACTTTGAGGAGTCGAAATCCTTCAAAATCAATATAAATGGTAATCATTTTGATGGAAAAGTTTGTGATTTACCTTTCATTTAGTATAAAACTCTAAATATCATGAATATAGCAATAGTTGGTGCAACTGGAAACGTAGGTCGAAAATTAATTGAAGTTTTGGAAAAAAAAAATTTTCCTCTAACCAAAGCTTACTTAGTTGCTTCCCCAAATAGTGCTGGAAAAAAAATACATTTTTTAGGCAACGAACATACAGTAATAAACCTAGAGGAGTTTGATTTTTCAAAAGTAAAAATAGCATTTTTTGCAGCTGGATCAGCAATAGCTGAAAAATGGGCGCCAATAGCTGCTGAAAAAACAATCGTTATAGATAATTCAAAATTTTTTAGAAAAGATCCTGAAATTCCTTTAATTGTACCTGAAGTAAATTCAAAAAAATTACCAAAATTTAAAAATAAAAATATTATAGCAAATGCTAATTGCTCTGTAATTCCAATAGTTGTAGCTCTTAAACCTTTACACGATTTATATAATGTCAAAAGAATAGTTGCATCTACTTACCAGTCAGTATCAGGCGCAGGAAAAGCTGGCATGGATGAACTGATATCTCAAACAAAAGAAGTATTGGAAAACAAAAATGTCCAGTCTAAAAACTTTACTAAGCAGATAGCTTTCAATGCAATACCACATATCGATAGCTTTCTTGAAAATGGAAGTACAAAAGAGGAGCAAAAAAATCATGATGAAGTGAAAAAAATTTTAGATAATAAAATTAATATTACATCTACTTGTGTAAGAATTCCTGTTCTTGTATCTCACTCAATAAGTGTGAATGTAGAATTTAATAAGAAACATAACTTAGAAGAAGTAAAAACTGTTTTATCATCATCTCCAGGATGCAAAGTGGTTGATGAACATAAAGATGGTGGATACATCACTCCAGTTGAGGCTGAGGATAAATTTGAGACATTTGTATCAAGAATTCGTGATGACTCTTCACAACCTAATTCAATTAATATGTGGATAGTATCAGATAATTTATTAAAAGGTGCAGCACTTAATGCTGTTGAAATTGCTGAAGCTTTAATAGAAAAAGATTTTTATGGAAGATAAAAATCCAATATCACCACATATACAGATTTATAACTGGCACATTTCCTCATTGGTTTCAATATCACATCGGATAACTGGTATAATAAATTTTTTTGCTGTTACTTTAATAGGTTTATGGATAGCCTCATTATTATTGGGTGAGGTTTATTATGAACACACAAGTTCTTTTTTGTCCTCTTTTTTCGGTAAATTTATTTGTATTGGAATAATCTGGTCTTTCACATTTCAAGTTCTAAGTGAGATAAGGCATTTGTTAATGGACTTAGGATATGGTTTTGAACCCAAAACTACAAAAATATCTGGATTGATTGTTTTGATTGGCTCTTTTCCTATATCAGTTTCAATTTATGCTATCGGAAGGTTAATAATATAATGGGATCTGTAACTAAGAAATGGTTGTTTTTAAAAGTAAGTTCAGCAATTTTAATACCTTTAATGATATGGTTTGCAATGAGTTTGGCTTCTATTTATGACAAAAGCTATAATGAGGTTCTAACATTTATATCTTCACAGCCATCCAAATTATTATTTAGCATGTTTTTGATTTTTGCATATTTTTTCTCTGCACTAAGCATAAGCGAGGTTTTTGAAGATTATATTGAACACAAAAATATCAAAAATGCCGCAAATAAAACCTTAAATATCTTTGCTATAGTATTTCCATTATTAATTATTATCTTAGTATTTAATTTATAGTTATGAGTTCGTACAAAATAATTGATCATGAATATGATGTAGTTGTCTTGGGTGCTGGTGGCTCAGGTTTAAGAGCTGCAGTTGGCCTAAGTGAAGCTGGTCTAAAAACAGCCTGTGTGTCAAAAGTATTTCCCACAAGAAGTCATACTTCTGCTGCACAAGGAGGTATTTCTGCAGCGTTAGGAAATATGGGTGAGGATGACTGGCGATGGCACATGTATGATACAGTTAAAGGTGCAGATTGGTTGGGAGACCAGGACTCAATAGAATATTTATGTAAAGAGGCTCCAGCAGCGGTGCTAGAATTAGAAAAGTATGGAGTTCCTTTTAGTAGAACAGAGGATGGAAAAATCTATCAAAGACCTTTTGGAGGTATGACAAAAAATTATGGGAACGAGACAGTCCAGAGAACATGTGCGGCTGCTGATAGAACAGGTCATGCGATACTTCATACTTTGTATGGTCAAGCCCTGAAACACAATACAGAATTTTTTATTGAGTACTTTGCTTTAGATTTAATAATGAAAGATGGAGCATGCAAAGGTTTAATTGCTTGGAACCTTAACGATGGAACCATACACAGATTCAGATCTCACATTACAATTATTGCAACAGGAGGGTATGGAAAAGTATATTACTCAGCTACTTCTGCTCATACTTGTACTGGAGATGGTAATGCGATGGTTTTAAGAGCTGGTTTGCCTTTACAAGACATGGAATTTGTACAATTTCACCCAACTGGCATATACGGCCATGGAACTTTAATTTCAGAAGGTGTTAGAGGTGAAGGAGGTTATTTAGTAAATTCAAAAGGTGAAAGATTTATGGAGCGTTACGCACCAAAAGCAAAAGATTTAGCATCAAGAGACGTAGTAAGTAGATCAATTGCGGTAGAAATAAATGAAGGTAGAGGTATAGGAAAAGAACAAGATCATGTTCATCTTCATATAGATCACTTAGACCCTAAAGTTATAGAAGAAAGATTACCAGGTATTTCTGAAGCTTCTAAATTATTTGCTAACGTAGATGTAACTAAGGAGCCAATACCAGTTGTTCCAACTGTGCATTACAACATGGGAGGAATACCAACAAACTATAAGGCCGAAGTTCTAACAGTTAATGGATCGGAGAAAACTGTTCCTGGTTTAATGGCGATCGGAGAAGCTGCATGTGTATCTGTTCATGGTGCTAATAGATTGGGCTCAAACTCATTAATTGATCTTGTAGTTTTTGGAAGAGCAGCTGCAAAAAGAGCAGCAGAACTTGTAAAACCAGGAATGAAACATGACGAAATCGATAAAAGTGAGACTGATAGATGTTTAGATAGATTTGATAAACTTAGAAACTCTCAAGGTTCTAATCCTACATCTGAACTTAGACTATCAATGCAAAAAACGATGCAGTCTAAATGTGCTGTATTTAGAAGTGAAAAGACATTAAAGGAAGGTGTTGATGAAATAAGAAAACCTTTTGAGGGCATGGAATCTTTATCTGTAAAAGATAAATCATTAATATTTAATACAGATCTAGTCGAAACTTTAGAATTCGATAACTTAATTAGACAAGCGATTACTACTATGGACTCAGCTTATCACAGAAAAGAAAGTAGAGGGGCACATGCAAGAGAAGACTTTCCGAAAAGAGATGATGAAAATTATATGCAACATACTCTCTCATGGTGTAATGGCTCTAAAACAAAAATAAATTATAGACCAGTTCATAGATCAACACTAACTAATGATGTACAATATTTTCCTCCACAGGAAAGAGTATATTAATGGTACAGTTTAATTTACCGTCAAATTCAAAAATAAAAAAAGGTCAATATTACAAAGACAAAACAGGATCAAAAAATATAAGAAAAGTAAATGTTTATAGATGGGATCCATCTAAAAATGAAAATCCAAGAATTGATACTTATGAAGTTGATATGGATAATTGCTCTTCTAAAGTTTTAGATATTTTAAATAAAATCAAAAATGAAATTGATCCGTCTATTGCATATAGAAGATCATGTGCTCATGGAGTATGTGGATCATGTGCAATGAATATGAATGGAAAGAATGGTCTAGCGTGTACCAAATCTCATTCTGAATTAGATGGAGATATCGATATTTATCCATTACCACATTTAAAAGTCTTAAAAGATTTAATTGGAGACTTAAGTACTCTTTATAAACAATACGAGTCAGTTGAACCTTGGCTAAAAACAACAAAAATAAATGACAAAGAAAACATTCAGACAAAAGAGGATAGAGCAAAATTAGATGGTTTATATGAGTGTATAATGTGTGCATGCTGTTCAACATCCTGCCCAAGTTATTGGTGGAATGGTGAAAAATATTTAGGTCCTGCAGTTTTACTTCAAGCTTACAGGTGGATAATTGATAGTAGAGACGAGGACAGAAAAGAAAGACTTAAAAAAGTTGCTGACGAGCTTAAACTTTATAGATGTCATACTATCTTGAATTGTACAAATGCTTGCCCTAAGGGCTTAAATCCTGCAAAAGCTATTGCAGAGATAAAGAAAATGCTTGCAACAGCTTGATTACTTAATTAAATAATTTCAATCATGAATTTAATCAAACATTTTGTTGGTGGAAAAATAACTCCAGGCAATTCAGAGAGAAAAGGTAAAGTCTTTAATCCTGCTACTGGAGAACAAGAATCTGAGGTCATTTTAGCCTCAAAATCAGACTTAGATGGTGCAGTTGAAATTGCACAAAAAGCTTTTGAGACTTGGTCATTAAATCCTCCACTCCAAAGAGCTAGAATAATGTTTAGATTTAAAGAGCTTATAGAAAAAAATTTTGATGAACTGGCAAAACTTATAGTCTCAGAGCATGGAAAAGTTTACGAGGATGCCAAAGGGTCATTAATAAGAGGATTAGAAGTTGTAGAGTTTGCATGTGGAATTCCACATTTACTTAAAGGAGAGTTTTCTGAAAATGTTGGAACAAACGTTGATAGTTATTCAATGCGGCAGCCTTTAGGAGTTGCAGCTGGTATAACCCCATTTAATTTTCCAGCTATGGTGCCGATGTGGATGTTTCCATTAGCTATTGCATGTGGAAATAGTTTTATTTTAAAACCATCAGAAAAAGATCCTTCATGTCCGATGAAATTAGCTGAACTTCTTCATGAAGCTGGTCTTCCTGAGGGTGTTTTTAATGTTGTAAATGGTGATAAAGAGGTTGTTGACGCTATATTAACAAACCAAAATATTAAAGCTGTTAGTTTTGTTGGATCAACTCCTATTGCTAAGTACATATATGAAAATGCAGCTAAAAATGAAAAGAGAGTTCAAGCATTAGGTGGAGCAAAAAATCATTTAGTTGTTATGCCAGATTGTGATTTAGATGGTGCCGTAAATGGTTTGATGGGCGCTGCATATGGTTCAGCTGGAGAGAGATGTATGGCGCAGTCAGTAGCAGTAGCGGTGGGAGATATAGGTGATGAGTTAGTCTCAAGACTATCAAAAAAAGCTGAAGCATTAAAAATTGGACCCGGTATGGATAAATCATCTGAGATGGGCCCTTTAGTAACCAAAGAACATTTAGAAAAAGTAAAAGGCTATGTAGATCTAGGAGTTAAAGAGGGAGCAAAACTTGTTCTTGATGGAAGAAATTTGAAATTACAGGGATATGAAAATGGTTTTTATATTGGTGGGTGTCTTTTTGATCATGTGACTACTGATATGAGAATTTATAAAGAGGAAATATTTGGACCAGTTTTATCTGTTGTTAGGGTAAAAACATTTGAAGAGGCTACAAAAATGATTAATGAGCACGAATACGGAAATGGAGTTAGCATTTATACTAGAGATGGAGATGCTGGTAGAACATTCGCAAGTAAAATTCAGGTTGGAATGGTAGGGATAAATGTTCCAATACCAGTTCCAATGGCTTTCCATAGTTTTGGAGGATGGAAAAGGTCATTATTTGGAGATAGTGGAACGCATGGTATGGAAGGTGTAAAATTTTATACTAAATTAAAAACTATTACTTCTAGATGGCCATCAGGAATAAGATCTAATCCTGAATTTATTATGCCAACAATGAAATAAAATGAGTAAAATTTCTTTAATAGGGGCAGGTCAAATTGGAGGAACTTTAGCTCATTTAATTGGATTAAAAGAACTGGTGGATGAAGTTGTTTTATTTGATGTTGCAAGTGGAGTAGCAATGGGAAAAGGTTTAGATATAGCCCAATCTTCATCGGTAGATGGATTTAATGTAAAATTTTCAGGGACAGATAGGTATGAAGATATAAAAGAATCAGATGTTATTATAATTACAGCAGGTGTTCCTAGAAAACCTGGAATGAGTAGAGACGATCTATTAGGAATTAACTTAAAAATTATTAAACAAGTTGCAGAAGGAATAAAAAATAATGCGCCTAATGCCTTTGTAATTTGTATTACAAATCCATTGGATGTAATGGTAATGGCATTTCAAAAATATTCAGGACTCCCCGCTCATAAGGTTGTAGGGATGGCAGGTATATTGGATAGTTCAAGATTTAAACTATTTTTATCTGAAGAATTAAATGTGCCTGTAAAAGAAATCGATGCTATAGTAATGGGTGGACATGGAGATACAATGGTACCTCTTCCACGATTTACAAAAGTCTCTGGTCAACCATTGATGGAGTTAGTGAAAGAGGGAAAGATTTCTGAGGAAAAATTAGAGAGTATTAATCAGCGAACTAGAGATGGTGGAGCAGAAATTGTAAAATATTTAGAAAAAGGATCAGCATTTTATGCACCTGCAGCATCTGGAGTTGAGATGGCTGAAGCATTTTTAAAAGATCAAAAAAAACTTTTACCGTGTGCAGCATATTTACATGGGGAGTATGGAATTAATAATGTATATGCAGGCGTTCCTGTTATAATTGGAAATGAAGGTGTTGAAAAAATTGAGGAAATCGACCTTAATGAAAATGAAAAAACAGAGTTTAATAATTCAGTAGAAGCAGTAATAAAATTATGGGATGCAGCATCTAAAATAGACCCTGACTTAAACAAAGATTAAATGAATATCCACGAGCACCAGGCAAAAGAAATACTTAAAAAGTATGGCGCGGTTGTACCCGAAGGCGTTTATGCTCTTAATGTAAATGAATTAATTGAAAAAGTAAAAAATCTCAAAGCCGATAAGTATGTATTAAAAGCTCAAATTCATGCAGGAGGTAGAGGAAAGGCTGGAGGAGTAAAAATTGTTGATAATATTACTCTTTTGGAAGAGGAAGCGAAAAAATTGTTTGGTAAAACATTGGTTACCCATCAAACTGGACCCTTAGGAAGAGAGGTGAAAAGATTGTATGTTGAAACTGCATCAGAAATAGAAAAAGAATTCTATCTGTCTTGTCTTGTTGATAGAGCTTCCGCGAAAATTGCATTTATTTCCAGCTATCAGGGTGGAATGAATATTGAGGAAGTTGCTGAAAAATCACCAGATAAAATAATTACTACTAAAGTAGATTTTAATGAAAGTATTTCAGAGGAATACTGTAACAAAATTATTAAAATTTTTGATTTAGACAACGATGCAAGTAAACAAGCAATCAATTTAATAAAATCAATTTACAAAATGTTCATTGATACAGATGCAAATTTAGTAGAGATAAATCCTCTAATTTTAACCAAAAAAAACAAAATTGTGTGTTTGGATGCAAAGATGACTTTTGACGAAAATGCATTATTTAAACATCCGGAAATTCAGAAACTAAGAGATTTTAATGAAGAAGAAGAAACTGAAATTGAAGCAAGCAAACATGATCTCGCATATATTAAATTGGACGGAAATATAGGATGTATGGTAAATGGTGCTGGATTAGCAATGGCCACCATGGATATTATTAAATTATATGGAGAAGAGCCTGCAAATTTTTTAGATGTAGGTGGTGGTGCCTCTAAAGAAAAAGTTTCAGCAGCATTTAAAATTATCTTATCTGACAAAAATGTAAAAGGAATACTAATAAATATTTTTGGAGGAATAATGAGATGTGACGTACTTGCACAAGGCGTTGTAGATGCAGCAAAAGAAATTAAAATTAAAGTTCCTTTAGTAGTGAGACTAGCAGGCACAAATTTCAAAGAGGGAAAAAAAATTTTAGATAATTCAGGATTAGAGATAATTTCCGCAAATGATTTATCTGATGCAGCAAAAAAAATAGTCGAGGCTATAAAATAATGTCAGTCTTAATAAACAAAGATACTAAAGTAATTTGTCAAGGTTTCACTGGCGCTCATGGAACTTTTCATTCTGAACAATCTATTAAGTATGGAACTAACTTGGTTGGTGGAGTTACTCCTAAAAAAGGAGGTCAAATTCATTTGGAAAGACCAGTATTTAATACTGTTAAAGAAGCTAAAGATCAGACAGGTGCAAATGCAACAATGATTTATGTTCCTGCAAAATTTGCAGCTTCAGCAATTATAGAGGCAATAGACTCTTCTATAGAATTGATTGTATGTATAAGTGAGGGAATTCCAGTTTTAGACATGCTAAAAGTAAAAAGAAAACTTTCGAACTCTAAATCAAGACTTATTGGTCCCAACTGTCCAGGTATAATAACTCCTGATGAATGTAAAATTGGGATAATGCCTGGAAATATACATAAAAAAGGAACAGTAGGTATTGTTTCTAGATCAGGAACATTAACTTACGAAGCTGTAGCCCAAACTTCAGAAAATGGCCTCGGTCAATCTACATGTATAGGAATAGGTGGAGATCCAATAAATGGTACCAATTTTATTGATTGTCTAGATCTGTTTTTAAATGATGAAGAAACTGAGTCTATAGTCATGATTGGTGAAATCGGAGGAACTGCTGAAGAAGAAGCCGCTGAATTTATAAAAAATCATAAGATTAAAAAACCAATGGTGGGATTTGTAGCTGGAATTACAGCACCACCTGGTAGAAGAATGGGTCATGCTGGTGCAATAATATCAGGGGGAAAAGGTAACGCTGATGAAAAAATTAAAATTATGGAAAAATCTGGTATTACAATGGCAAAATCACCATCTGAAATTGGAATAACTCTATTGAATAAATTGTCTAATTGATAACACCTTATTCGTGTATAATTATATTTAAAAATGTCGTCATCTAAAAATTTAGAATACAAAAAAACTTCATTTCTTAACAAATCAAATAGTGCATTTATAGAACAAATGTATGTGAAGTATGTAAATAATGATCCAAATTTACCTGAGGGTTGGAAAAAATATTTTATTGATATTGGTGATGATATTAATTCAATTGTTAAAGAGGTTAATGGACCATCTTGGAGTCCAAGAAAAAATAAAATTGATGAGAGTAAAATACTTGAAAATGAAATTGAAATTCTAGAAAGTCAAAATAAAAAAATAGATCAAAACGATATAGTTGCAAGTAACAGTAATTCCATTAAAGCAGTCTCTTTGATTAGAGCTTATAGACAGCGTGGTCATTTATTATCAAAAGTTGATCCATTAGAAATGAGAGAAAGTGAGTATCTTGACGAACTACATCCTGAAAATTATGGATTTAAAAAAGATGATTATAGTAAAAAAATTTACTTAGATGGTGTCTTAAATAAAGAATATTCTAATATAAAAGAAATTCTCTCTGTATTAAGAAAAATTTATTGTGGAAATATTGGTTATGAATATATGCATATTTCAAATCCAACAGAGAGAAAATGGTTTCGTGATAGAGTTGAAAAAGATGAAAATGCCTTGAAATTTACAGTAAATGGAAAAAATGCAATCTTAAACAAATTAATACAAGCCGAGGGTTTTGAAAAATTTTTACACACAAAATATGTGGGATCAAAAAGATTTGGTCTAGATGGTGGTGAAAGTTTGATACCTGCGTTAGAGCAAATAATTAAAATTGGTGGTCAGTCAAATATTAAAGAAGTTAAAATTGGTATGTCCCACAGGGGAAGACTAAATGTTTTAGCTAACGTCTTACAAAAATCATATAAGAGAATATTTAACGAGTTTGCTGGTGAAATTAATAATACAGAGGAAGATAGTGCCGGTGATGTGAAATATCATTTAGGAGCATCTTCCGATAGAGAATTTGATGGAAATGTAGTGCATGTAAGTCTTACTGACAATCCTTCACATTTAGAGGCAGTCAATCCAGTTGTCTTAGGTCAAACTAGAGCAAAACAATTTTTTCACAAGGATGTAAAAAGAAATAAGGTTATTCCAATTTTAATTCATGGAGATGCCGCTTTTGCAGGACAAGGTGTTGTAGCTGAATGTTTTGCCATGTCTGGTTTACCAGGGCATAATACCGGTGGAACAATTCATATAATTGTAAATAACCAAATTGGATTTACAACTAGTCCAAGATTTGCAAGATCTTCGCCTCACCCATCAGATATTGCTAAAATGGTTGAAGCGCCAATAATTCACGTTAACGGTGATGATCCAGAGGCTGTAGTTTATGGATCAAGAATTGCAACAGAGTTCAGGCTTAAATTTAATAGAGATGTGGTTTTAGATTTAGTTTGTTATAGAAGATTTGGTCATAATGAGGGAGATGAGCCATCTTTTACTCAACCTCTCATGTACAAAAAAATAAGGTCACATCCTTCCACTGCCAAAATTTATGGATCAAAACTTATAGGTGAGGATTTAATCTCAGAAAATGATTTAAATAATCACATTAATAAATTTAAAACTTTGTTAGATGATCAATTTAAAACTGCAAAAGATTATAAACCAAAAATAGAATGGTTTGAAGGTGCTTGGTCGAGTTATAAGCCTAAAAAAGGAAAAGATAAAAAGGGAATTACAGGTGCAGATCCTGATTTGTTAAGAAATATATCAGATAAAATAAATATAATTCCTAAAGAAACTACTGTTCACAAGACTATTAGTAAAATATTTCAAAACAGAAAAAAAACAATTGATCAAGGCTTTAATATTGATTGGTCATCAGCAGAAGCACTTGCCTTTGGTTCATTGTTGGAAGAGGGTTTCCCAGTAAGGTTTGTAGGTCAAGATTCTGGAAGAGGAACTTTTAGTCAAAGGCACTCAGTCTTACGTAATCAATTAGATAATACCAGATATATACCTCTAAACAGTATTTCAAAAAATCAAAAGAAATTTGAAATTGTAGATAGTTTCTTATCGGAGTTAGCAGTTCTTGGTTTTGAGTATGGTTATAGTTTAGTTGAGCCCAATACATTAACAATCTGGGAAGCGCAATTTGGTGATTTTGCTAATGGAGCACAAGTTATAATAGATCAATTTATATCTTCAGGTGAAAGAAAATGGCAGCGAGCCTCTGGTTTAGTAATGTTATTACCTCATGGATATGAAGGTCAGGGTCCTGAGCATTCATCTGCAAGATTAGAAAGATTTTTACAGCTGTGTGCTAATGATAATCTTCAAGTGATGAATTGCACAACACCAGCTAATTACTTCCATGCTCTTAGAAGACAAATTCATCGTGACTTTAGAAAACCTTTAGTTTTAATGACACCAAAGTCACTTTTAAGAAATAAATATTGTGTTTCAAGTATTGAGGATTTTAATAAGCAAACTTCATTTCACCGAATTTTATGGGACCACGCACTAAATGAAAATTCTAAAAATTTTATAAAATTAAAAAAACCTGCAGAAATTAAAAAAGTTATTCTTTGTTCTGGAAAAGTTTATTTTGACTTATTAGCTGCTAGAGAAAAAATTAAAAAAGACGATGTGATCTTGTTTAGAATAGAACAATTATATCCTTTTCCCGTAAAAAGCTTAGTCAAAGAGCTTAAGCCTTACTCAAATAATGCTAAATTCTATTGGTGCCAAGAAGAACCAAAAAATATGGGAGCATGGTTTTCAGTGAGAGATTATATTCAATGGACATTAGAAACTATTAAAGCTAAAAATAATAATATTTCTTATATAGGAAGAAATCCTGATGCATCTCCCGCAACTGGCTATGCAAAAAGGCATATGGTAGAACAAGAAGAGATTATAAAAAAAGTTTTTGATAATGAGTGAAAAAATATTAGTTCCTGCATTAGGTGAGAGTATTACAGAAGCAACTGTTTCTAAATGGCTTAAAAAAGTTGGAGATCCAGTTCAAGCAGATGAAGCTATTGTCGAACTTGAGACCGATAAGGTTAACTTAGAAGTTCCATCACCATTAAGTGGAATTTTATCAGAAATTAACTCAAAAGATGGAGATACTGTTGAAGTTGGGGCAGTGCTAGGTTCTGTTTCTGAAGGGAAATCAAATGTAGAGAAAAAAGCATCCTTAAAGCAAGAAAAAGAAGTAGAAACCATTCCTGAAGATCTAATAAAAGAAGAAAATACAAATGTAATAAATCTAGAAATAGAGAAAAAACCTACTCCAAAATTAGATAAAATTTCTGCAACTAGCAAAGAAGAGCCAATGGAACTTTTAGATGAGGTTAATGAAGAACCTCTTCTGCTAACTGACGAAGTTCAAACAAACCAAACTACAAAAGTTAATCCTATTGTTCTTTCACCAGCGGTGAGAAAAATTGCTGCTGAAAATAATATTGATGTGGAAAAGGTTAAAGGTACAGGAAGAGATGGTAGAGTATTAAAAGGTGACCTTTTAAGCTTGATGGGAACAAATCCACAACCTAATCAAAGAAGAATTCAATATGGTGAAGAAGAGAGAATTAAAATGACTAGGTTAAGACAAACTATAGCTAAAAGACTTAAACAAGCGCAAGAAAATGCAGCAATGTTAACAACTTTTAATGAAGTAGATATGTCTAGTATAATGTCGATGAGGAAGGACAACCAAGAAGATTTTAAAAGTAGATTTGGAATAAAGCTAGGATTAATGTCATTCTTTGTAAAAGCCTGTATCGTTGGCTTAAAATTATTTCCAGCAATAAATGCTGAAATTGAGGGTGAAGATATTATTTACAAAAATTATTATAATATAAGTTTTGCAGTTGGCACTGATAAAGGATTGGTTGTACCAGTTTTGAAAAATGCGGACGAAATGTCATTTGCTGATATAGAAAAAGAAATTAAAAGACTTTCAGAAAAAGCCAATAGCGGAAATTTGTCAATTGAGGATCTTCAGGGAGGAACATTCACAATTAGTAATGGTGGAGTTTATGGTTCAATGTTATCAACTCCTATTTTAAACCCACCTCAATCTGGTGTTTTGGGAATGCATAATATTGTAGAAAGACCAGTTAATGTTAACGGTGAAATTAAAATTAAACCTATAATGTATTTAGCATTATCATATGATCATAGAATAATAGATGGAAAAGAGTCCGTCACATTTCTAAAAACTGTTAAGGAAAATCTTGAGGACCCAAGGAGATTATTTTTAAATATATAATGGCTGATAAATTTGATGTTACAGTAATTGGTGGTGGTCCTGCAGGATACGTTTGTGCTATAAGATTGGCTCAATTAGGCCTAAACACTGCATGTATTGAGTCAAGAGGATCTTTAGGAGGAACTTGTTTAAATATTGGATGTATACCATCAAAAAGTTTATTAAATCTCTCTGAGAATTTTTATAAAGCTAAAAATTTTGCTGATATTGGTATTGAAACGGGTGAGATAAAACTAAATTTAAAAAAAATGATGGAAAATAAAGAAAAATCAGTATCGACGTTGACAAAAGGTGTGGAATTTTTATTTAAAAAAAACAAGGTCGCATACATTAAGGGAACTGGAACATTAATTAAAAAAGATGAAATATTAGTAAAAAATAATAATCAAGAAATAAAAATAAAGTCTGACAAAATAATTATTAGTACTGGCTCTGCCCCTTTACCTATTCCTGGTATAGAGTTTGATGAAAAGCAAATACTATCCTCTACAGGCGCATTGTCTATTTCCAAGCTACCAAAAAAAATGATTGTTGTAGGTGGTGGTTATATTGGTTTAGAAATGGGATCAGTTTGGTCGCGATTGGGAACTGAGGTTCAAGTTATAGAGTATCTAGATCATATTACTCCTGGATTAGATAAAGAAATTTCAAGTGAGTTTATGAAAATTTTGAAAAAACAAAATATTAAATTTGATTTAAAAACTAAGGTTGAAAAAATTTCTAAAAATAGTGAAGGAGTTATTGTTGAAATTTCAAATGAAGGAAAAAAAAGTAAGTTAGAAGCAGATGTTGTTCTTATTTCAGTAGGTAGAAAACCTTACACTGATAATTTAAATTTGGATAACATTGGTATTAGTCTGGACAAAAAAGGCAGAATTAAAGTTGATAAAAATTTTGAAACAAATATAAAAAATATTTACGCAATAGGTGATGTGATAGATGGTCCTATGCTTGCTCACAAGGCAGAGGAAGAAGGGATTGCTGTTGCAGAACTAATTGCAGGTCAATCTGGACATGTGAATTATAACTTGATTCCAGGAGTAATATATACATCTCCAGAAGTTGCGTATGTAGGTGAAAATGAGGAGCAGCTTAAAGAAAAAAATATCAGTTATAAAATTGGAAAATTTCCTTTTATGGCAAATTCAAGAGCTAAGGCAATAAACGAGCCTGAGGGATTCGTAAAAATATTAGCTGATAGTTCAACAGATCGTGTTTTAGGTGTGCATATTATAGGTCCACATGCTGGAGAAATGATTGCTGAGATGTCTGTTGCTATGGAGTTTGGAGCAAGTTCTGAAGATATTGCAAGAACTTGTCACGCACATCCAACTTTTTCAGAGGCAATTAAGGAAGCAGCATTATCTGTAGATAAGAGACAAATTCACTCTTAGATCAAATTTAAAAATCATATCTTTCATTATGTAAATCATAAAGTAGTGATATATTTAAGAATGAGTATAGATTTAGGTAAAAAATTTCTTTCGCAAAAAAATTTTAAGGATGCTGAGAAAGTATTTCTAGATTTATATAAAAATAATAATAGTTTTGAAATTAATTATAATCTTGGAGTTATTAATTTTGAATTAAAAAAAATTAAACTAAGTTTAAAATACTTCAAAAAGTGTATAAAAATAGATTCTAGATCTTTAAATACATACCTTAAAATTGCATTCCTGCAACAGTCTACAGGTGATATAGAAAAATCATTATCAACTTATCTTAAAGTGTTAGAAATAAACATAAGAGATATAAGAGCTTATTACGGAATTTTCACATTAAATCCGAACTTTCTAAAAGAGAACCACTTTGAAGTAATCAAAAAAATTAATGAGAACCCAAAAGCAAATATTTTAGAAAAATTTTTATCTGATTTTTTAATGTCTAAAAAAGAGAAAAATGATGGCAATCTTGATAGGGAATTGTTTTTTTTAAACAATGCTCACAATATTTGTTTTAATTTTAAAAAAGAGTATAATCTCCAATCACAAAAATATTACTCAAAAATAATTTTAGAGCACTACAATCAACCAAATTTTATAGATAATAATAAAAAAAATAATCTGTTTAATAATATTTCACCAATATTTATAATCGGTTTGCCTAGATCAGGATCAACTTTAGTTGAGGCGATTATTACATCGTCTGAGGATAAAATCCCATCATTTGGAGAGAGCGCCTTTATTAACATGGGAGTACTTAACCAACTTTCATCTAAAATATTATCTAATATTGAAAGCCAAAATATATTTTATTTTAAAGTTAATGAATTCCAAGATTTCGTATATAAAAAATATTCTCAGTTTTCATTGATAAAAAATAAAACAATAAATTTTGTAGATAAGTCTTTAGAAAATTTTTTTAATATAGAATTTATATTAAGTATTTTTCCTAAAGCTCGTTTCCTACATTGCCATAGAAACCTTAAAGATTCAATAGTCGGTATTTATCAATCGTTATTACCTGATTTATCCTGGACTCATAGTATAGAAAACATAATTAAGTATATAGAAAACTATAAAAAAATAATGGATTACTTCAAAAAAAAATATCCAGATAAAATTTTTGATATTTCCCTAGAGTATTTAACTAAAAACAAAGAAGAAGTTTCAAAAGATATATTTAATTTTTGTAATATAAAATGGAATTCTAATGTTCTTGAGTTTTATAAGAGACACGATCTGGATATTAGAACAACAAGTAATATCCAAATTCGAGATAAGATAAATAGTTATGATCATAAGAAATATTCACAATACTATAATTTATTCAATAATTACCAAGATAAATATAACTGGTTAAAATAAATGCAAATTCCAGTTTTATTACCAAACATTTTTAACCACGCATTTACTTATGAAAGTGACAAAAAACTGAGCCCAGGAACATATGTAAAAGTTCCATTTGGCAGAAAAGATTTAACTGGTGTCATCTGGAATTTGTATGAACAAAAAACTAAAAAAAGTTTTAAACTTAAAAAAATTAAATCTATCATTAATGTAGATCCTTTAAAAATAGAGACAATAAAATTTTTAAATTGGTTTTCGAGTTATAATTTGGTGCCTGTTGGAATGTCATTAAAACTTCATTTGCTTGGAGGAGATGCAATACCAAAATTTGATAATAAAGAGTATTTAATATTTAACAATAAAGTAAATACTCAAACTTTTAGACTTTCTCACGATCAAGATAGAGTGTTTAGAGAAATGTTAAAAAAAGATGACCAATTTAGAGTTCACCTACTTCAAGGTACAACTGGATCTGGAAAAACCATTGTATATTTCAAACAAATAGAGGAAATGCTAAAAAAAGACAAACAAACTTTAATTTTGTTACCTGAAATCGGACTCACTACAGAGTTCGAAAAAAAATTTGAAGAATTTTTTGGTTTTAGGCCGGCTATTTGGCATTCTGGAATATCTCCAAAAAAAAAGAAAATTATTTGGAGTGGTATTTCATCTGGGATAATAAAAGTTGTTATAGGAGCTAGATCGTCTCTATTTCTCCCATTTAAAAAATTAGGGTTAATAATAGTTGATGAGGAGCATGATCAATCGTTTAAGCAAGATGAAGGTGTAATTTACAATGCTAGAGATATGGCAATAGCTAGGGCAAATTTTGAAAATATTCCTATAAACCTTGTGACTGCAGTTCCGTCTATTGAGACTTACGCAAATATTAAAAGTAACAAATATTCAATTTCAAGATTAACCAAAAGATATAAAGATGCAAATCATCCTTCATTTGAAATAATTGATTTAAAAAAAAATAAACTAGATAAGCAATCATGGATTGCTTCAGAAACTTTGATTAAAGTTCAAGATCACCTGAAAAAAAAGGATCAAGTTTTATTTTTCATGAACAGAAGGGGCTTTGCCCCCTATGTCTTGTGTAAAAATTGTGTGAAAGTTTATTCTTGTCCAAATTGTTCAATAAATTTAGTTTTTCATAAACACAAAAACACTTTGCTTTGTCATTATTGCGGCTTCAAAAACAAATTAAATAGAAGTTGTATAAAAGGTGGTATTTGTGATTTTGTTTTCAGTGGACCTGGGGTTGAAAGAATTGCCGAAGAAGTAAAGGCAAAATTTCCAAATAAAAATATATCAATTTTTTCTAGTGATACGATGAATAAAAAATCATCTAAATATCAACTTGAAAGAATATTGAATGGTGAAGTTGATATCTTAATTGGTACACAGTTGATATCTAAAGGTTTTCATTTTCCAAATTTAAATTGTATTGTTGTTTTGGATATTGACCTTGCATCGAATGGACATGACCTAAGAAGTGCAGAAAAAAATCTTCAACTATATCACCAATTATCAGGAAGAGCGGGTAGAACTGGAAAACCAGCTAAAGTATATTTTCAAACTTATGGTATTGATAAAAATACTATAAATCAAATTACTAACAATGATCCTTTTATTTTTTTAGATAACGAATTAAAACTAAGAGAGAAAAATAATCTGCCACCATATGAAAGGTTTGTTTCAATAATACTTACTTCATCAAAAGAAAATATTTTAGAAAAAGAGTCACAAAGTTTTAAAAATAAGCTCTTAAATTCTCTTGATGATAGAGTCTTGGGACCAGTAAATGCTCCTATTTACAAAGTTAAGAGTAAGTACAGACAAAGGTTCTTAATAAGATCAAAAAAAGGGTCAATAATTCAGAAAAAATTGGGTGATATATTAAATAAACATAAATTGTCACCCGAAATAAAACTGACGGTTGATGTTGATCCAATAACCTTTAATTAAGAGACAAAATAGGTATTAAATAATAAATCTGATACTTGAAGACATCATACTCATGTGCTACTTAATCCAGAAAATCATCGAATTATAGAGAGTTTAAATTGAGCAAAAATAACAATTTTTCAGTAACCACAGCTAGCAGGTATTCTTTGGCTTTATATGAGTTGGCAAAAGAGGTTAGTGTAATAGAGGAGATTGAAAATCAATCAATCTCTATATTAAAATTAATAGATGACAGTGAAGACTTTAAGTCATTAATAAAAGATCCAACTAACTCAGTAAATGACTTACAAAATGTAATAAGTAAAATTTCAAATATTTATAAATTCAATATTTTGTTATCAAAGTTTTTAGGATTTTTAATTATAAAAAGAAGATTTTTTTATCTAAAAACAATTCTAAAAGATTTCGTTGATACCTGTTCAAAAAAAAGAGGTGAGATTAAAGCAGAATTAATATCTTCAAAAGATTTATCAGATGATCAAGTAAGCAAAATTAAAAATGAATTAGCTCAGAACTTTAGCAAAAAAATAAAATTAGACTATAAGTATGATAAAAGTTTAATTGGAGGTTTAATAATACAAGTCGGAAGTATTATGGTTGACACCTCTATTAAAAATAAATTGCAACAAATCGAAAATACAATGATAGAGGCTTAAATGGAAATAAATCCTTCAGAGGTTACAAAAATATTAAAAGAACAAATTAAAAAATTTGGCGATAAAGCTGAGGTCACTGAAGTAGGACAAGTTTTGTCTGTGGGTGATGGTATAGCGAGAATTTATGGATTAGATAATGTTCAAGCTGGTGAGATGGTAGAGTTTTCTGATGGATCAAAAGGTATGGCCTTAAATCTTGAGAGTGAAAATGTAGGGGTTGTAATTTTTGGGGATGATAAAGCTGTAAAAGAGGGAGACACTGTAAAAAGAACAGGTGCAATTGTAGATACACCAGTTGGAAAAGAATTATTAGGTAGAGTTGTTGACGGTTTGGGAAATCCAATTGATGGAAAAGGTGCTTTAGATAAAAGTGTAAAAAGAAGTAGGGTTGAGGTAAAAGCTCCTGGTATTATTCCACGTAAATCTGTAAGTGAGCCAATGCAGACTGGGCTTAAATCAATTGATAGTTTAGTTCCAATCGGGAGAGGTCAAAGAGAACTAATCATTGGCGATAGACAAACTGGTAAAACAGCCGTAGCTATAGATGCCATTATAAATCAGAAGAAAATTAATGAGTCTGGTGATGAGAAGATAAAACTTTATTGTATTTATGTTGCTGTAGGTCAAAAACGTTCAACTGTTAGACAAATTGAAAAAACTTTAGAAGAAGCGGGTGCAATGGAGTATACAACGATAGTTGCTGCTACCGCATCAGATGCAGCACCTTTACAATTTCTAGCTCCATATACTGGATGTGCTATGGGCGAGTACTTTAGAGATAATGGTATGCATGCTTTGATAATATATGATGATTTATCAAAACAGGCAGTGGCTTATAGACAAATGTCTCTTTTATTAAGAAGACCACCAGGGAGAGAAGCTTATCCTGGTGATGTCTTTTACTTACACAGCAGATTGCTTGAAAGAGCTGCAAAATTGGGAGACGAGCATGGTGGAGGATCTTTAACGGCACTTCCAATTATTGAAACTCAAGGTGGAGATGTATCGGCATTTATACCAACAAATGTTATTTCAATTACTGATGGTCAAATATTCCTTGAAACTGAACTATTTAACCAAGGTATAAGACCAGCGATAAATGTTGGTTTGTCTGTATCAAGAGTTGGGTCTTCAGCTCAAACTAAAGCGATGAAAAAGGTATCTGGCTCAATGAAGTTAGAACTAGCACAATATCGTGAAATGGCAGCATTTGCACAATTTGGTTCCGATCTTGATGCATCTACTCAGAAATTACTCAATAGAGGTTCAAAATTGACTGAACTTTTAAAACAAAATCAATATTCTCCAATGACAGTTGCAGAACAAGTAATTTCTGTATTTTGTGGAGTAAAAGGACATCTTGATGATATAGATCAGAAAGACATAGCTAGTTTTGAGAATAAAATTATTGAAAAATGTAAAGCTGAAAAATCAGACATAATTGATTCAATCTCAAGCTCTGGAAAACTTGAAGAAGATAAAGAAAAGGAATTGAACGAAATTATTCTTGAACTTAAGAAAGATTTTAAATCATAAAAATAATGGCTAGTTTAGACGATCTTAAAAAAAGAATTTCGAGTGTAAAGTCCACACAAAAAATCACTAAGGCAATGAAAATGGTTGCAGCTGCTAAACTTAGAAGAGCTCAGGAAAGTGCGGAAAAAGGTAGACCTTACTCTGAAAAGATGAACAATATTATTTTAAATTTATCTAATGGAATATCAGATATAGAAAATGCTCCAAAATTGTTGTCGGGAACAGGAGAAGATAAAGTTCATTTATGTGTTGTTATGACCTCAGATAGAGGTTTGTGTGGAGGATTTAATACTAATATTATAAAAAAAGCTAAAATATTTTTTCAAAAAATTTTAGACGATGGAAAAACTTTAAAAATTATCACTGTTGGATCTAAAGGTTATGATCAATTAAAACGTGTTTATGGTGATAATATTATAGAAAGAATATCCTTTAAAGATTCTAAAAATGTTAATTACTTTGATGCAGATAAAGTTGGTAAGATAGTAATCGAAAAATTTGAAAAACAAGAATTTGATGTATGTACAATTTTTTATAATCAATTTAAAAATGTAATTACTCAAATACCTCAAGAGCAACAAATTATTCCTTTAAATACATCTGAAAAAGCAGAAAATTCATCTGAAGATAATTATGAATTTGAGCCTGAAGAAGACGAAATATTAAGCAATTTGCTACCTAAAAATATTTCAACACAGATTTTTAAAGCGATGTTAGAAAATTCAGCTAGCGAACAGGGTTCAAGAATGAGTGCAATGGATAATGCAACCAGAAACGCAGGTGAAATGGTTGACAAACTTACTATTGAATATAATAGAAGTCGTCAGGCAGCAATTACAAAAGAGTTAATAGAAATAATTTCAGGAGCAGAAAGTTTATAATTATGAGAAAAGGACAAATAACACAGATAATTGGAGCGGTAGTAGATGTAAAATTTGAAGGAGAACTACCAGAAATTTTAACAGCATTAGAATGTGATAATGGTGGAAATAGACTAGTTTTAGAAGTTGCTCAACATTTGGGAGAGTCAAGTGTTAGAACAATTGCAATGGATGCAACAGAAGGTCTTAAAAGAGGAGATGAAGTGGTTGATACAGCAGCACCAATTAAAGTTCCAGTGGGACCAGAGACACTTGGAAGAATTATAAATGTAATCGGTGAACCTATTGATGAAAGAGGAGAGGTAAAAAGTTCAGATAATTGGCCAATACATAGAGCAGCACCAGAATTTAATGATCAATCTACTGAAACGGAAATACTTGTAACTGGAATTAAAGTTATTGATCTTTTAGCACCTTATGCAAAAGGTGGTAAGATTGGTTTATTTGGTGGAGCTGGAGTAGGTAAAACTGTTTTAATTATGGAACTAATAAATAATGTAGCAAAAGCTCATGGTGGGTTTTCAGTTTTTGCGGGAGTTGGAGAAAGAACCAGGGAAGGTAATGATTTATATCATGAAATGATAGATTCAGGAGTTATTAAAACTGATGGAGAAGGTTCTAAAGCAGCATTAGTTTACGGACAAATGAATGAGCCTCCAGGGGCAAGAGCTAGAGTAGCCTTAACAGGTTTGACTGTTGCAGAATATTTTAGAGATCAAGAGGGTCAAGATGTGCTCTTCTTTGTTGATAATATATTTAGATTTACTCAAGCAGGATCCGAGGTTTCCGCTTTACTTGGAAGAATTCCTTCAGCTGTTGGATATCAACCAACATTAGCAACAGATATGGGTAACTTACAAGAGAGAATTACCACAACTAATAAAGGATCAATTACTTCTGTACAGGCTATTTATGTACCTGCAGATGATCTTACTGACCCTGCACCTGCGACTTCATTTGCTCACTTAGACGCAACTACTGTACTTTCAAGACAAATTGCTGAGATTGGAATTTATCCAGCTGTAGATCCATTGGACTCAACCTCTAGAATATTGGACCCAAGAATAGTTGGAGAAGAACACTATAGAGTTGCGAGAGAAGTGCAAAAAGTTTTACAAACTTATAAATCTCTTCAAGATATAATTGCAATTTTAGGTATGGATGAACTTTCAGAGGAAGATAAATTAGTTGTTGCTAGAGCTAGAAAAATTCAAAGATTTCTTTCTCAGCCTTTCTTTGTAGCGGAAGTATTTACTGGTTCACCAGGAAAACTTGTTGACTTAGAATCTACAATAAAAGGTTTTGATGCTATTTGCAAAGGGGAGTACGACCATCTGCCTGAAGCTGCATTTTATATGGTTGGAACTATTGAAGAAGCTATTCAAAAGGCAGAGGATTTAGCTAAAGAAGCAGCTGCATAATGAGCGAAGAATACTCACTAGAAATAGTAAACCCTGAAAAGTCATTTTTATCTAAAAAAGATGTTACCGAAGTAGTCGCGCCTGCATTTGAAGGAGAAATTGGAATTTTAAAGGACCATATTTCTATCATATCTTTTTTAAAACCTGGAATAATCAAGATCTATTCTAAGTCTGGAGAGGATAGCTACTATGTGAATGATGGCATAATTGAATTTAAAAATAATAATCTTTCTATACTTACAAGTCTTATTTTTAATTTGAAAGATATTGATAAACAAAAAATTTCAGAAATTATGAAATCAGCAGAGGAAGAATTAAGTAAGTCTGAGATCAGTGATCAAGCAAAATATTTGTTAGATCAGAAAATTGAAGTATTAAAATCAATTAACTAATATTTTTTTAACTTCCTTCTGAATTTTCTCATATACATGAAGTTTAAATGTTACGACTAAATTAGTAATTTCGTCAATATCTACCCACTTCCATTCAAGAAACTCTGGGTGTTTAGTTTTAATATTAATCTCCTTTTCTTCACCATTAAATCTCATAATATACCATTGCTGTTCTTGTCCTTTAAATTTACCTTTCCAAATAATTCCCAAAAGTTCATCTGGTAAATGGTAAGTTAATAAACCATCTATTTTTTTAATTAAACTTACTGACTTTATACTAGTCTCTTCATCTAGTTCTCTTATAGCTGCTTCATAAAGGTTTTCTCCTTTATCAACTCCTCCCTGAGGCATTTGCCAAAAGTTCTTCTTATTATCTATTCTTTTTGCAACAAAAACTTTATTTTCTTTATTTAAAACAACTATACCTACGCCACTTCTAAGTGGTAAATTTTTATATTTCTCTCTCATGTTAGCCGTTAAGAAGTTTTAAAGCAAATTGGAGTTGATTATCAGAATCAGTATTTATTCTAAAGTTACTAGATCCTTCAGCTACTTCAATGTCAGGTGATACACCTATTTCAGAAATAGATTTTCCTGATGGTAAATAGTATTTAGACACTGTAAGTCTAATAGCACCCTTATTCTTTAATGGAATAATAGACTGAACAGAGCCTTTTCCATAGCTATTTTCACCGATTATTATTGCTCTTTTGTGATCCTTAAGAGCCCCTGCTACTATTTCAGAGGCTGATGCAGAACCATAATTAATTAAAATAACAATAGTATTCCCATCAATTAAATCACCTTTTTTAGCAAAAAATTTTCTACTTTCATATTTTCTTTTACTCTTGGTTGATACTATCTCTCCACTATCAATAAAAAAATCTGTAATTTTAATAGCTTGGGAAAGTAATCCACCAGGATTGTTTCTTAAATCTAAAATATAGTTTTGAATTTTTTCATTTTTTTTGAATTCTTTAATTTTATCTTTTATTTGGTCACCACTATTTTCATTAAATGAAGTAAGTCTAATATAACCAGTTTGATCTTCTAAAATTTCAGATTTAACTGATGCTACTTTAATTTTTTCTCTCGTTATATTGAAAATCAATGCTTTTCTTTCTCCTCTTCTACGAACAGTTATTTCTATATCTGTTCCCACTGGCCCCCTCATAATGTCAACTGCTTCGCTTAATGATTTACCTTGGACTTGAATGTCATTTATTCTTACGATGTAATCACCTGCTTTTACTCCAGCCTTAGCCGCTGGTGAGTCATCCATTGGAGTAATTACTTTTATAACTCCAGCCTCCATACTTACTTCAATTCCTAATCCACCAAACTCTCCGCTTGTTTCTGTTTGCATGCTCTCATATAACTCTGGTGTCATATAAGCAGAGTACGGATCTAAAGATTGCAAAACACCATTGATTGCCGCATCCATAGCCTCACTTTGATTTACATCATCAACAAATTCTTTATTAATTTTATCTAAAACTTCTGAAAAAATATCTATTTTTTTATAAATGTCATCTTCCTCTGATGAACTAACTAAATTTGTTTGAAAAAAAAAAATTAACAACAAAAAAAAATATATATAAAATTTTTTTATCATATAATTACCTTTTCTTTTGGTATTAACTCAGACCAAATTTTTTCTATTTCGTAAAATTTTCTTTTTTCAGGATTAAAAATATGAATTATAAGATCTATTCCATCAACAAGTTTCCAATCATTACTATCTTTTCCTTCAATCTTACAATTAGTTACACCATTTTTTTTTAAGTATTCATACACTTGCTCTGATAAAGCTTGGATATGTCTTGAAGAAGTTCCACTTGCTATAATCATTTGGTCAGCTATTGATGATTTTCCATTCAAGTCTATTAAAACAATATCTAAAGCTTTGTTTGAATCCAAAATGTTAATTACATTTTTATGAAGAGAAGAGATTTTGTCCATTAATTATTTAAAGAGTATCAAATTTTTCTTAATTTAGAAGATGAAATATTGACCTTATTAAATTCAATAAATTTTAAGCTTTTTTTATTATACTTCTTAAAGCTCACAGAACTTAATGATTTCCTCTTATATCTATCTCTATCAAATACAAGAATCTCACAAATAGATGAAATTAAATCAGAATCCTTCCATTTATGAAAATTAATAAGACTATCTGCTCCCATTAAAAAAAAAATATCAGTATTTTTATTTTTTTTTTTAATATATCTCAGCAAATCGATTGTTCTATTTGATTTAATTTTATCCTCAAAATATTTTACTTTTATAAATAAGTTGTTTTGATTAATTTTTTTTGCATGTTTAATTCTTTTTTGCAAACTCAAACTACTTTTGCCTTTAAAAGGATTTTTTTTTGTTATAGCCCAAATAATCTTATCAATACCAAATTTTTTTTTTGCTTCTCTAGAAATTTTTATATGTCCTATGTGTGCAGGATCAAAAGATCCACCAAGAATACCAATTTTTTTTCTATTTTCTAGTTTGTCCAGAGCCATAAATTTCATATTTGTAACTTACCAGCTGATTAAGCCCAACAGGGCCTCTTGGTGGAAGTTTATTTGTTGAAATTCCAACCTCTCCTCCAAAACCAAATTCACCTCCATCTGCATATTGTGTTGATGAATTGTGAATTGCAATAGAACTTTTAATATTTTTAATAAAATACTTTGCAGATAGTCTATTGTTTGTAATTATAGCATCTGTATGCATTGTGCCATACTTATTAATATGATTAACAGCATCACGAATACTATTTACTAACTTTACAGAAATTTTTGCAGAAAGGTGCTCTTTAGACCAAGTCTTATTGTTCGCTAATTTTTTATTTCCTTTAAATATTTGAAATATTTTTTTGTCAGCATAAATAGAACATTCTCTTTTTGTTAATTCAGTTAATATCTCATTAATATTTTTAGATTTATTTTTATGTATTAATAATGTTTCTGTAGCTCCACAAATGCTTGTATTTCGCAATTTAGCATTAACCAAAATTTTTTTTGCCATCGAAAGATTTGCATCTTTATCAATATAAGTATGACATATACCTTCAAGGTGTCCAATGACAGGTACAGAGGATAGGTCTTGTACCTTTTTTACAAGATTTTTTCCTCCTCTTGGAATAATGACATCAATAAATTTTGACATTTTTGACAGCATGTAATCAACAAGCTTTCTATTTTTATTCTCAATAAATTGGACAAAATTTTTATTAATTTTATTTTTTTCTAACGATTTTCTAAAAAGTTCTGCTAAAATTTTATTACTAAAATAAGCTTCGGAGCCACCTCTTAATATAACGCAATTTCCTGATTTAAAACAAAGAGTTGAAACATCTGATGTTACGTTTGGTCTACTCTCGTAAATTACACCAATAATACCTATTGGAATTGATACTTTTCTAATTTTTAATCCATTTGGTCTTTTCCATGTATCTAAATTTAAGTCTACTGGATCTTTAAAATTAGAAATAGTTTTTATTGATTTAATTATTGATTTTATTTTATCTTGATCAAGAGTAAGTCTTTTAATTAAATTTTCTTTGAGTTTTTTGGATTTTGCAATTTTTACATCTTTCGCATTTTCACTTAAAATTTTTTTTTGATTTTTTATTATTAGTTGAGTGTAATAATTTAATACTTTATTTTTTTTTTTATTGCTTATTTTCTTCTCAAAAGCAATCTTAGCATTTGATCCAATCTTTTCTAAATATTTCTTCATTTTAATAGCACCATATCATCTTTATGAATAACCTCGGATTTTGAAACATAACCTAAAATATCATTTATTTTATTGGAGTGCCTACCTTTAATTTTTAAAATTTCATCAGAAGAAAAACTACTCAAGCCTCTGGCAAATTCAGTCATTTTATTATTTAGAATCTTAATATGATCACCTTTATTAAAACTACCTTGTACATCTTTAATCCCAGCAGCTAGTAAACTTTTACCATTATTCAAAGCTGATAAAGCTCCTTCATCAATTATTATTTTCCCCTTGGGAGAAATTGAACTAATTATCCATTTTTTTCTAGCATCTAATTTTGAAATCTTTGGTAAGAACCAAGTACATATATTTTTCATCAAAATTTTTTGTATTGGTCTATTTATCAAACCGTTAGCTATAGCCATATGACATCCTGAAAATTGACAAATTTTAGCAGCATCAATCTTTGTTTTCATTCCGCCAGATCCAAATTCCCCTGTTTTTTGTGAAGCTAGATTTTCTACCTTTTGATCAATATTTTTGATCTCACGAATTAGTTTAGCTTTATTATCTAATTTTGGATCTTTTGAGTAAAGACCATTTACATCAGATAATAAAATTAAACAGTCTGCACTTGATATCTGAGCAACTCTAGATGCTAGCCTATCATTGTCTCCATATTTAATCTCAGAAGTAGCAATACTATCATTCTCATTTACTATTGGAATAAAACCAAGATCAAACAAATTTTCAAAAGTTCTTTTAGCATTTATTGCTCTTCGTCTTTTTTCTGTATCTTCAAGAGTTAATAATATTTGTGACAAATTAATTTTTGACTTATTAAAAGTTTTTTTAAAAAGATTCATTAATTCAATTTGTCCGATTGAAGCTACAGCTTGGCTTTTATCAAGTTTCAATTTTTTCTTACTTAATTTTAACTTTTTACAACCAAGGGCAATTGCTCCTGAGCTTACTAAAATAATATTTTTTTTTAATTTTTTGAGATGTTCAATATCTTTAGCAAATTCTTTCAACCACTTTTCTCTAACAACTTTTTTGTCACTAATTAACAAAGATGATCCAATCTTTATAACAACTGTCTTAGAATCTTTAAGATACATAATTAAGTAATTTTGATTTAATATCAGATACAGATTTTTTATCGAGCGTTGATATTCTAAATGTAGGTTTCTTTGTTATTTTTTCAAAGTTTTTAATTTTTATACTTATTTCATTGTCATCGATTAAGTCTATCTTATTAAATACAATTATTTCCTGCTTTTTTGTAAGTTCTGAGCTGTATTTTTCCATTTCATCTCTAACTTGGATATATGAATGAGATAAATCACTTTCTGATATATCTATAAGATGTAACAATACTTTACATCTTTCTATATGTTTTAAAAATTTAATACCTAATCCTGTTCCTTTATGTGCGCCTTCAATTAATCCTGGAATATCCGCTAAAGTTATTTCCTTGTCGTCATACACTGCAACTCCAAGATTTGGATTTAAAGTTGTAAATTTATAATTCGCTATTTTAGGAGTTGCGCTTGTTAATGATGCTAATAAACTTGATTTACCTGCATTTGGTAATCCAATAATTCCTATATCTGCAATTGTTTTAAGTTGAAGCCATATCCAAAATTCCTCACCAATTGTTCCTTTAGTAAATTTTTTTGGAGCTCTATTTGTTGAAGATTTAAATCTTGTATTTCCAAATCCTCCTTTACCACCAATTGCTGCAACAAATTCCTCATTCTCTTTTTTAAAATCATAAATTAAAGTTTTATTATCTTCTTCAAATACTTGAGTCCCAATTGGTACTTTCAAATATAAATTTTCTCCACCCCTACCTGTCTTGTTTTTTCCACTTCCATCTTTACCTCTCTCAGCTTTAAAGTGTTGTTGATATCTAAAATCTATTAGTGTGTTTAAATTCCTTTCTGCTATTAGAATTACTGAACCACCTTTTCCTCCATCACCTCCATCAGGTCCTCCAAATTCGATAAATTTTTCTCTTCTAAAGCTAGGTGATCCAGAACCACCGTCTCCGGCTTTTACATATATCTTTACTTGATCGAGAAATTTCATGATTTTACAGATGTTATTTATCTGTTGATTAGTTAGGCTTAACTGAAACGTAAGTTCTGTCTGACTTGCTTTTTTTAAAAATTACTTTTCCCTTAACAACAGAAAAAATTGAATGGTCTTTACCCATTCCAACATTTTCTCCAGGAAATATTTTAGTACCTCTTTGTCTAACAATTATATTCCCAGGTACTACCAATTGACCACCATATTTTTTTACTCCCAATCTACGACCAGCACTATCTCTTCCGTTCCTTGATGATCCACCTGCTTTTTTTGTTGCCATAATTTACCTATTTATTTTGAAGCCTCAATTTTTTCTTCTTTAGCTTCTTTAACTACAGTTTCTTTTTTTTTCATTTTCTCAGCCTCTGATAGTACTTTACCATCTTTTGAAAAAATCTTACTAATTCTAATTAATGAGAATTGCTGTCTGTGTCCATTTTTTCTTCTTGAATTTTTTCTTCTTCTTTTTTTAAAAATTAAAACTGTTCTTTCTTTACCATTTTTTAACAATTCTGCTTCAACTTTAGCTCCACTTACTGTTGGTGCTCCTAACTCAATACTTTTATCATCTCCGTATGCTAAAATTTCTTTAAATTCTACTTTAGTATCTGGATTAGAATCAGGTAATTTTTCAATTTTAATAATCTCTCCAGCCGATACTTTGTATTGCTTTCCCCCCGTTTGTATAACAGCGTATGACATAATGAACCTAATTTTTAATTATCAGCAATATAGTCAGGGTCCTATGTTAGTCAAGCTGAATAAGCTAGAAATTATCCTTTAAATCTCTCAATTTTGAAAAGTTTTCAACATTTTTTGACCTTAAAAAAATATTAGTTTTCAGCTCCTCTTCAAGTGTTGATGGAATGGTTGGCTGACCTTTGGCCAGTTGCTTTTTAATAAACTTAATTTTCGAAACTAAAGCTTTATTTTCTGGATCGTGTTTTAGACAAAAATCTGAATTTTTTAATGTATATTCATGCCCACAATAAATTTCTGTCTTAATTGGTAAATTCTTTAACAACTGCAAAGAATTAAACATTTGTTCATGAGTGCCCTCAAACACTCTTCCACAACCTAATGAAAATAATGTATCTCCAGAAAATAATGCTTTTTCATTAAAAAAATAGAAACATATATGGCCCAAAGTATGTCCTGGAATATGAAAAACTTTTGCTTCAAATATACCGTCCTTCCAAGTTTCATCATTTTTTAAAGATATATCTATTTCTGGTATCCTATGTTTATCTTCATCAAAACCTATAACCTTAGCATTATATAATTTCTTGAGTTCTTTATTACCTCCTACATGATCATAATGATGGTGAGTATTCATTATGAATTTTAATTTTAAATTAAGACTTTCAATTTTATTTATAATAGGCTTTGCTTCACTTGGATCTATTACAATAGTAGATTTTGTTAATTCATCAATTAATAAATAGGAAAAATTATCTTTTAAACATTTTATAATTTCTATTTTCATTTTACTTTTCTAATAAAAAAATGCCCAATTCAGATATCAAGTTTTTATATTTTAAATTTGAATTCAAGATATTTGATATTTTTTCTCCATTTAAAGAAATTGTTTTATAAATATTAATTCCTTTGTTGTTACAAAAATTGTAAAAGTCTTGAATTGTACACATATGTAGGTTGGGGGTATTATACCATTGATAAGGTAAATTCTTTGTAACTGGCATTTCTCCTTTTAATAGCAAATCTAATCTAACTTTCCAATGTCCAAAATTTGGAATTGTTACGATTACCTTTTTTCCTACTCTTAATAAATTTTCAATTACTTTTTCTGG
This sequence comes from uncultured Pelagibacteraceae bacterium, assembly GCA_902594675.1. GTDB lineage: Bacteria > Pseudomonadota > Alphaproteobacteria > Pelagibacterales > Pelagibacteraceae > Pelagibacter. Next base: position 42,982 of record CACJNE010000004.1, on the reverse strand, counting down.
ACTCATAAATGCTTGAAGCGTTTGGCTTAATATTACATAATCAAATGATAAATCTGGAAACTGTTTTAAATCATTTTCAGCATCACCTTCAATAACAGCTAGCCCTTTCGATAAACATTTTTTTACTTTTTCTTTAGAAATTTCAAGTCCTCTAACATCTACCACTTTATTTTTTGATAGATATTCCATTAAAATTCCATCACCACATCCAACGTCCAAGACTCTTGATTTTTCCTCAATAAACTTAGATATAACTTTAAATTCTTCTTTCATTAATATTAGAATAAGTTGTGTTTAAATAATTTTTAATAGTGCTTAAAAAATCTGGCACATCTAATAAAAAGGAATCATGGCCTTTATCAGTTTTAATTTCAACAAAACCAACATCGGCACCTATTGCATTAAGTGCTATAACAATATCTTTATTCTCAGAGGTTGGGTACAACCAATCAGAAGTAAAGGAAATAATAAAAAATTTTGTTTTAGTATCTTTAAATGCTTTAGACAGGTTTCCATTAAATTGTTTAGTTAAATCAAAATAATCCATTGCTCTCGTGATATACAAATAACTATTTGCATCAAATCTATCTACAAATACAGAACCTTGATATCTCAAATAACTCTCAATTTGAAAGTCAGCATCAAACCCAAATTTTAAGTCAGATCTTTCTTGAAGATTTCTTCCAAACTTTTCTTGTAAACCTTGTTTTGATAAATACGTAATATGAGCAGCCATCCTAGCGACAGCTAAGCCTTTATCTGGATTTGTTGATTTTTCATCATACAATCCCTCTTTCCAATTACTATCAGACATTATTGCTTGTCTTCCAAGTTCATTAAAAGCAATATTTTGAGCTGAATGACTAGCCGTACAAGCAATTGGTAATGCTACTCTAGCCTTATTTGGAAAGTTTGATACGAATTGTAAAACTTGCATTCCACCCATTGAGCCACCAGCAACTGCAAATAATTTTTCTATTTTAAAATAATCTAGCAGATTATATTGAGCGTTAACCATATCGTTAATTGTAATGACAGGAAAATTTGTACCTATAGGTTTATTGGTCAAAGGATCAATAGTTCCTGGTCCGTAGGATCCCATACATCCACCAATTACATTCGCACAGATAACAAAAAATTTATCAGTATCGAATGATTTACCTGGACCAACTGCATAATTCCACCAACCCTCTTTTTTTGTAATTGGATTGATTCCTGAAGCATATTGGTCGCCGGTTAGAGCATGAAAAATTAATATAGCATTATCTTTCTTCTCATTAAGATTTCCATAAGTTTCATAAGCTAATGGAAAGTTTGATATTTCTTTGCCACAATCAAGCTTAAGAGTTTTCTCAATAAGTATACTTTTCATTTTATTTAAATTGCCCATAAAAATTTTGCTGAAATGAATTGTGAGAAAAAAACTTATTTAGCAGGTTTTTTAAAGCGCTCGCAATTCAGTTAAATCAGCGCAAAAAGCTTTTATAAGATAGCTTTTTAGATGTCAATTTTTTTTAGAATTATTGATTGTATTATCTAATTATCTGACTATTTATTAATAAAATTAACCATCATGAATACTCCATTATTTAGAAAATTAAACCTAGAGGCCTACAAGCCAGGAAGATCTTTCTTAAATAAAAAAAAAAGTATTATAAAACTATCAGCTAATGAATCAGCTTTAGGCATGAGCAAAAATGCTAATAAAGCAATAATAAAATCCAAAAATAATATATCAAAGTATCCGGATGGGAAATTTAAGGAATTAACATCCACAATTTCAAAAAAGTATAATTGCAAGCAAAATCAGATTATTTGTGGGTCTGGATCTGACGAAATTATTCAAATGCTATGTCAGTTATTTTTGAATAAAGGAGATGAAGTAGTCGTGCCAGAGTACAGTTTTTTAATGTACAGAATTTATGCAAAAATAGTAGGAGCAAAAGTTATATTTTCTAAAGAAAAAAATTTTAAAGTATCAAATGACGAAATTATAAAAAAAACAACTAAAAAAACTAAAATTGTATTTATAGCTAATCCAAATAATCCTACAGGCACATACATTTCTAAAAATCAGTTATTAGATCTAAGAAAGCGTTTAAATAAAAAAATTTTACTAGTAGTTGATGATGCTTATTTTGAATATATGTTAAATAAAGACTATAGATCTGGTTTAGAGCTTTTTAAAAATAAAAATAATGTATTTATATTAAGAACTTTTTCAAAAATTTATGGACTTGCATCTTTAAGAGTGGGATGGGGTTATGGAAGTAAAAAAATTGTAGATGCTTTATATAAAATTAAACCACCATTTAATGTTAATAAAATAGCACAGGAATGTGCAGTTGAATCTCTTAAAGATAAAAGTTTTATAAAAAAATCTGTAAAACATAATTTAGATTGGGCAAAAAAAATAAAAAAAATAATGAATTCTTATAATATTCAAACAAATGAAATTGGACCAAATTTTTTTCTATTAGATTTTAAAAGTTGTAAGTTAACTGCTAATTTTGTTGAGAGAAATCTTGAGAAATCAGGAATTATTCTTAGAGAGATGAATTCGTATGGAATTAAAAATTGTTTAAGACTTACAATTGGAAATGTAAGAGAAAATATACTTTTAATTAAGCAGATAAAAAAAATTTTTAAGAATGTTTAAAAATATATTGATCATTGGTTGCGGATTAATTGGATCTTCAATTTTAAGAGCATCTATAAATAAAAAAACTTCTAAAAACTTTTTTGTTTATGAAAAATCAAAAAAAAATATTAGAGAAATCAAAAAAATAAATAAAAAAATAATTATTTTAAAGAAACTCAATAATAAAATTTCAGATATGGATTTTGTTATTATTGCTACTCCGATGAGTCAGTATGAAAGAATTATTCCCCACTTAAATAAGTATTTAAGTAAAAAATCTTTAATTACCGATGTTGGTTCTACAAAGGAAAACATCAGCAAATTAAAAAATAATAGACTGTCAAAGTCGCTTGATTGGATTATGAGTCATCCAATATCTGGGTCAGAGGTAAGTGGACCAAAGTATGGAAGTAAAAGTCTATTTACTAATAAATGGTGCATTGTTTTTAGTGACAAAAACCAAATAAAACAAAAAAAATTGGTAAATTTTTGGAAAAAAATTGGTTCTAAAGTAATAATTATGGATGAGAAAGTTCACGATAAGATATTTTCAATTACAAGTCATTTACCTCACTTAATAGCTTACAATTTAATAAAGACCGCCCAAGATTTTCAAAAAACTCAAAAAAAAGATGTAATTAAATTTAGTGCGGGAGGGTTAAGAGATTTTTCAAGGATAGCTGCATCAAATGAAATAATGTGGAGAGATATTTTTTTTAATAATAAAAAAAATGTTGTTATTGCAATTAACTTATTTATCAAAAATTTGAAATCTTTTAAAAAAAATATTGAAAATTCAGATGATAAAACTTTAAGAAAAAAATTAGTTAATTCAAAAAAAGTAAGACAGCAAATATTGAATTTAAAACAAGATATAGCTAAACCAGATTTTGGAAGAGATCAAAATTAAATCGATATAATTTTAATCACTTTTAAATTTGCAGTTTTTTTAATTAATTTAATGGTTTTTATTATAGGCATTATTATTACTTTTTTTCTTGGGCCATATGCATGAATTAATTCTTTTGGACTTAAACAAATGGCAACATGTCCTTTCCAGAAAATAATATCTCCTTTTTTAAATTCTTTTTTATTCTTAACACCTTTTCTGATTTTAACTTGATCTTTTGTATCTCTAGGGAAGAATTTATGGTTATATTTATAAAAAATTTGGAGTAATGCTGAACAATCAATACCATTAAAAGTTTTACCACCCCATTTATATTTTATATTTAAAAAAAGTTTGAATATTTTAGTAAAATTATAATCTTGTTTACTTATAATTTGTAAATCATTTAACTTTATCCATTTATTCTTTTCAAACATAACGAAATCATTTCTTTTTTTTAAAATCTGAATTTCTGATGAAAAAGGAAGGTAATTTTTTGATAAAAATTTCTTACCATTCTTTGGTTTATTGTAAATATTTGATTTTAATATGTTAACTTTGTGAGTCTTGTTTAAAACTTTATTAAATTTTTCAATCTTTATAAAACCTATGTAATTATCAAAATCAGTTTTAATCTTGAAAAATTTATTCTTTTTCCCTAATACCTTGAATTTTTCACCATAAATCAATTGAGTACTTAAATCTGATTTCTTTGAGGCCAGCTCATAAACGTTTAAATATGAACTTTTACAAAAATAGCTATTTTGCACCAACTTTTACTTTGTTTTTAATTAACCAGAGACAAACAAGTGATGGTATAACCATTATTGTAGTTATCACAAAAAATGTGCCCCAGTCCCCATCAAGCCAATCCACTAGTGCTCCTGAAGAAGATGCAAGTAAAGTTCTGCCAGCTGTTCCAATTGATGCAAGCAAAGCATACTGAGTAGCAGTGTAAGTTCTGTCTATTAGCAAAGAAATGAAAGCAACAAATGCCACAGTTGCAAATGCTGCTGTTATGTCATCTGCAATTACAGCTATTGCAAATAGAAGTTCAGATTTACCTGTCCAGGCTAAAACTGCAAATATAAGGTTAGTTAAAGCCATTAATCCGCCAGCAAAAAACATTGTTTTTATTGTTCCAGCTCGCATGGCCATTACTCCACCAATTAATGTAAAAACAACAGTTGTAACCCATCCTAATCCTTTTGAATAAATAGCAATTTGTCCTTTGGAAAAGCCAATTTCTTTATAAAAAACAATCGACATACGCCCTAAGAACGCTTCCCCAATTTTAAATAGGAATACAAATCCAATAATTCCTAACGCTATAGATACTCCATTTTTTCTTATGAATGAAAGTATAGGACCACCAATTTTTCCAGAAATCCAGCTTGCTGTAACATTACCCCAATTGCTACTTATATTTATTAAAGCTACACCCAAAACTAAAAATATAAAATCTACAACTAAAAAAGAAAGTATATATTGATATAGTAATAAAAATACAATTAAGCTTAAGGTAAGTATTTTGAAATTCATTTTTAAATGATTATGTCCAAGGAAACCTAACGCCAAGCCGATAAATAAAATATGATAGATATTTAATGGCAAATAAGGAACAAAATCTTTCGTTTGATTAAAATCTGGTAAGATTTGTATAATTGAAGTTACCAAAAAGAATATTCCTAAAATTTTTATATTTCTTGATTTTGGTGAACTTAATTCCTTATTAATTCTTTTTTCCTCTAGTTTTTGTTTTTTTAATCTATTACTTTTTGTAGGTTCATGAACAAACATTAATCCAATGTTCATTAAAATTATTAAGACTCCCAAGACAATAAAAGTAGTTTGCCAGTAATCTTCAATACCTGTATCTTGAAAGTATTCAGCTGTAAATAATGCAATAACTCCTCCAAGCTTATACCCTGTCCACCAGCCTACTACAGCCATAGCGGCGCCCGCTGCCATTGATTTTCCCTCATTAGCTTGGATTTGTTCTATTCTTAGTGCGTCAACAGTTATGTCTTGAGTAGCTGAGGCTATTGCGATAATTAATCCTACACCAATTAATAGCTCAAAATTTTGTGTAGGGTTTAAAAGACTCCAAATTGCTAAACTAATCAAAATAGTTAATTGCATTAAAACAATCCAACCTCTTCTGTGGCCTAGCTTTTTAGTCAAATGTGGTATTTGAAGTCTATCAATTAAGGGAGCCCATAAAAAATTAAATGCATAAACTCCAAATATTAATCCTGCCCAACCAATTGTTGATCTACTTAACCCTTCTTCTTTTAGCCAAAGACTCAAGCTACTTGCAATTAATACCCAAGGAAAACCGCTAATTGATCCAAGGAGCAAGATTCTTAGCATTCTTATATCTTTGTAAACTAGTAATGAACCTATCCAAGATTGATTTTTAACAGTCATCAATATTTCCTCCAAAAAGATGGAATAAATAATACTAATACAGCAAACAGTTCTAATCTACCTAAAATCATCGCTAAGCTTAAAATCCATTTTGAAAAATTAGATAAATTTGAAAAATTACCATTTGGACCAATAATATCACCTAAACCGGGTCCTACATTTGATATTGATGTTGCTGCAGCTGATATTGAGGTTGTTAAATCCAAACCACTTGTTGATAAAAGAGCAGTAATAAGAAAGAAAATTACAATATATAAAAATATGAATGAAATTATTGATGCAAGAAATTTTTCATCAATGTTACTATTTTCATATTTAATTTTAAATATACCTCTTGGATATATAATTTTTTTTAGTTGCACAGAAATAAATTGGAATAGAATTTGAACCCTAAATATTTTAATTCCGCAAGCAGTAGATCCTGCACATCCACCTATGAACATAAGTATAAGAAAATAAATTAATGGAAATTGACCCCACTCACTAAAGTTTTGGGTAACATAACCTGTACCAGTTAGAATAGATATTACATTAAATGCTACAGATCTTATATCTGTAATATTTTGATTTTTAATTAACAAATATAAATACATTAAAATAATCGAAAAAATAACAATTTTAAAAAAAGTTTTAATTTGTGTATCATTAACAAATATTTTTTTGTCACCGTTTAAATATTTGATGTAAGCAATGAAAGGAATACTTCCTAAAATTATAAATATGATTGATGTAAACTCAATGAGTGAACTATCAAAATAACCAATAGACTCATTATAGTTTGAAAATCCCCCTGTTGCTATTGTTGTCATTGAGTGAACAATGCTATCAAAAAAGTTCATCCCAAATATTTTATAAAATAATGCACATATAAAAGTTAATCCTGAGTATACTAAGATCAATCTCAATGCTATTTCTTTTGATCTAGGTAAAATTTTTTCTGGGGTATCACTTGTGGATATGATGAACAACTGCATTCCACCAATATTCATTAGTGGCATCAAAGTTATTGCCATAACAATAATTCCAATTCCTCCTAACCATTGAAGCATTCCCCTCCAAAGTAAGATACTTTTTGGAGTTTCATTTAAATTAGTAATTATAGTCGATCCAGTTGTAGTAATACCTGACATACTTTCAAAAAATGCGTCTGTAACGCTTAAACTTATCTCAGAAAATATAAATGGAAGTGAACCAAAAATAGCAATACTCAACCAAGATAATGCTGTTAAAAGAAAAGCCTGAGGTAAGCTAATTTTTTTATCATGATCTAAATTTGATAACAAAAAAAGTACCCCAAATATTATAGTCACGATTCCAGAACTTATGAAACCTGAATCTAGTTCATTATAAAAAAACTGCGCTAAAATTGGCGCAATCATCGATAAACCTAAAATTATTTGTAAAATTCCTAGGGTGAAAAAAACAGTTTTATAATTGGACATTTTGATTGGACATTATTTTATGGTAAATAAATTTCAACTCTATATGAATTATTAAAAACGTTATTTAATAGGCTGTTTAATAAAAAGTGATAGATAAAACAAACATAGATAAAACTAATGCTTGGCCTTTTGTTGAGGCTAAAAAACTTCTAATAGAAAGAAAGAAAAATATAGAAAACAAGGGTAAAATCATTCTTCAAACAGGTTACGGTCCAAGTGGTCTGCCACATATAGGTACTTTTGGCGAAGTTGCAAGAACTTCAATGATTGTTAACGCCCTAAATCAGTTAACAGACCTTCCCAAAGAAATAATTACTTTTTCTGATGATATGGATGGACTTAGAAAAGTTCCTGAAAATATTCCTAATTCCAAAAAACTTGAGCAAAATCTTCACAAGCCTTTAACACAAGTTCCAGATCCTTTTGAAAAATTTGCTAGTTTTGGTGAGCACAACAATGAAATGCTTAAAAACTTTCTAGATAAGTTTAATTTTAAATATATTTTTAAAAGTTCGACAGAATTATATAAATCTGGTTTTTTTAATAATTCATTAAAGTTAATTTTAGAAAATTATGATGGAATTATGAATATAATTATTCCAACTCTCGGGAAAGAAAGACAGAAAACATATTCTCCTTTTTTACCTATTTGTCCCGAGACAGGTGTTGTATTAGAAATTCCAGTTTCAGAACTAGATATCAAAAATTCAAAAATAATTTTTGATAATAATGGTAAAAAATTAGAGCAAAGTATTTTAAATGGAAATTGTAAACTTCAGTGGAAGGTAGATTGGGCTATGAGATGGTACGCTCTTGATGTCGATTTTGAAATGTATGGAAAAGATTTGATAGAGAGTGCAATTTTATCAACAAAAATTATTAAATTACTGGGAAAAACAAATCCATCGGGATTTGCCTACGAACTATTTTTAGATGAAAAAGGTGAAAAAATATCTAAATCAAAAGGAAATGGTATCACAATCGATCAATGGTTAGAATATGCGTCTCCTGAGAGTCTTTCATTATATATGTACCAAAATCCTAAAAGAGCAAAAAAACTTTATAGAGAGGTAGTACCAAAGGCTGTAGATGAATATCTTGACTTTATTGAAAAAAGCAAAACACAAAATGAACTCCAAAAACTGATGAACCCTGTTTGGCATGTTCATAATGCAAAAATTCCTAATGAAAATTCAATTATGTCTTTCTCAATGCTATTAAATTTAGTTGAAACAAGTAATGCAGACACAAAGGATTTACTTTGGAAGTTTGTGAAAAAATATAAAAAAAATATTAATGAAAAAGAACAACCCATTTTTGACAACTTAATAGGTTATGCAATTAAATATTTTAATGACGCTATTAAGTCTAAAAAGATTTATAAAAAACCTAATGAAGATGAAAAAAATGCCTTAGATGCTTTAGTAAAATCTTTAGATAAGTGTCATGACTCAATGAAACCAGAGGACATTCAAACTACTATTTATACAGTTGGAAAAGAGAATGGCTATAAAGAAAATTTACGTGATTGGTTTAAGTTAATATACGAGGTAGTTTTTGGTGTTGAAAATGGACCAAGGTTTGGCTTTTTTATCAGTTTTTTTGGGGTTCAAGAAACAAAAGAATTAATTAAAAGTAAATTAGAAAATGTTTAATATTATAAGACCATTAATTTTTAAATTTAGTCCTGAGGTAGCACATTCTCTAGCAATAAAAGCATTAAAATTAAATAATATTCCTTATACTAAACCTAAAAATAATCATATTATAGAAACAACTTTTTGTGAAAAAAAATTACCCTCACCAATTGGTGTTGCTGCTGGATTTGATAAAAATGCTGAAGTATATAATCCCCTGTTTAATCTTGGATTTGGTTTTGTTGAAGTAGGTACAATTACTCCAAAACCTCAGTTTGGAAACCCTAAACCAAGGGTTTTTAGACTCGAAGAAGATGAAGCTCTGATTAATAGACTAGGATTTAACAATTCTGGCTCAGAAGAAATTAGCAAGAGAATCAAGGAAAATAATAAAAAAGGTTTTTTAGGAATAAATATTGGACCAAATAAAGATTCCACAGATAGAGTTGAGGATTATTTAATTTGTTTTCGTAAATTTTACAATTTAGCTGATTACATCACAATAAATATTTCCTCTCCAAATACAGAAAATTTAAGAGATTTTCATAAACAGGATGAACTCACTTCATTGATTGCTAAATTAAAAAATGAAAAAAAAGTGTTAAATTCTAATGTTCCACTAGCAATAAAAGTCTCGCCTGATTTAAATGATGATCAAATTAATGAAGTATCTAATATCATTTTAGAACAAGAAATAGGAATAGTTATTGTTTCCAACACAACAGATAAGAATAGAGAAAATTTAAAAAATATAAATAAAATAGAAAAGGGTGGTTTGTCAGGTAAACCAATTGAAAAAATTTCAAATGAAGTAATTTCAAAATTTTATAAAATTTTAAAAGATAAAACAAAAATAATAGGAGTGGGGGGTGTGAGTAATGGACAAGATGCTTTTGAAAAAATCGCTTCTGGAGCAACTCTTATTCAATTATATACTGGAATGGTTTATCGAGGTCCTCTTATAGCTACAAAAATAAGTAAAGAATTAATTGTTTTATTAAAAAATAAGGGGTTTAAAAATGTTTCAGAGGCTATTGGAACTAAAAATTAATCTTGACGCAATAAGTTTCAGATCTTATACAGGCACATAATTTATGTCTAAAAAATGCGAACTTACTGGAAAAATCCCACTCAAAGGTCATAACGTTAGTCATGCTAACAATAAGACCAAAAGAAGATTTATTCCAAATTTAAAAAAAGTTAAGTTCAAAAGTGAACTACTGAATAGAAGTTTAAGATTAACCGTCTCAAATGCTGGTGTTAGGTCAGTAGATAAAAAAGGTAGTTTTGACCAATTTCTAATTTCAGCTAAGTCTAGAGATTTATCGATAAGGCTAAAAAAATTAAAAAAATCCTTAGTCAGTAAATCAGCATAATGAATAAAGTATTTCTAACACTCTCATTTTTAATGGGATTGGTTGTCTTAACATCAAATTACTTAGTACAATTTCCAATTCAATATTATGGTCTCCAAGAAATACTTACATATGGAGCCTTTAGTTATCCAATAGCATTTTTAATAACTGATCTAGCAAACAGATCTTTTGGTAAATTAGTTGCTAGAAAAATTGTATATATAGGATTTACAATAGGAATTTTGTTTACACTAATTTTCTCAACAAATTTTGCAGATTTAATCTCATTAAGAATAGCAATTGGTTCAGGTACAGCATTTATTATTGCTCAATTAATGGATGTGCAAATATTTGATCAATTAAGACAAAAAAAATGGTTTGTTGCACCCCTCGCATCTTCATTAATTGGTTCCACAGTTGACACATTCTTATTCTTCTCAATTTCATTTTATGGAACAGGAATACCTTGGATAACACTTTCTTTAGGAGATTTAGTAGTAAAGATTTTTGTAGCTTTAGTAATGTTGATACCTTTTAGATTATTGCTTGGAACTTTAAAAGCAGCTTAATTTAAATTTTTGGCTCTTGTTGTGTCATGCAATGAATAGCGCCAAAACCCCAAATTAAATCAGTACAATCAATAGCAACAACTTTTCTATTTGTAAAAAATTTTCTAAAAATTTTTAAAACCTTTTTATCTTCTTTGACATTAAATATTGGAACTAATACTGTTTTATTACTAATGAAAAAATTTAAATAACTTGCTGGGACACGTGTTTTGTCTATGATGACTGGGCTTGGCATAGGAATCTTTATGATTTTAAATTTTTTTCCATTTTCATCATAACTATTACTTAATATCTTTAAATTTTCTTTAAGAACTTTATAATTTTTATCTGATCTATTATTTTCTACAGCTATCATGATTGTACTTTTTGATACAAATCTTGCTATATCATCGATATGACCGTGAGTGTCATCTCCAACAATTCCTTTATTAAGCCAAATAAAATTTTTTGCATTTAAATATTTTGAAAATATATTCTCATAGTCAATTTTTTTGAAACCTATATTTCTTTCTTGTTTACTGCTCAATAAGCACTCCCTCGTTAGTAATATGGAGCCAGATCCATTGTTATCAAACGCACCTCCCTCCATTACTACCCTTTCAAATTTATTTGAATTTATTTTTTTAGGTAAAATACTTTCAATATTTAAGTACCTACTAATATAATTATTGATTTTGTTATCATTTTTGAAATTTTTATATTTTGACCAGGCATTAAATTTAAAATCAAGCATGATCTTTTTTCTATTTTTTTTATTCACCAAAAATATTGGCCCCGAGTCTCTTAACCAAAGTCTGTCCGTCTTAAGTTTATGAAATTTAACGTTAGATATATTACAACCTATTTTTTTTAAATATATTCTTATGGTGTCTATAGTTTTGGTATTATTGACTAATAAATCTATTCTTTGATGTTTTGTTAAATATTTTATAATTTTTCCGACTACATTTGGAATTTTTTCAAATAATCCAGGCCAATCATTTTTATTGTGAGGCCATGACATCCAAACTGATTTTTGTGGCTCCCATTCTGCTGGCATTCTAAATTCACTTACTTTTTTACTCATCTTCGGGATTTTTGAGAATATCTTTATAAAATTCAGTTCTTCTGTCTCTTAAAAAAGGCCAGTGCTGTCTTGCAGTATCTATTTTTTTAAAATCTATCTCACAGATTAAAATATTTTCTTTTTTATTTCCTGCTTTTGCAATTACTTTACCACTAGGATCTATCACCATTGAATTACCCCAAAATTCAATTTTTTTCTTACCTTTTGTTTCTACTCCAACTCTATTAATGGCAGCCACATAAGTTCCATTAGCAATAGCGTGAGATTTTTGCATTGTGATCCAAGACTCTAATTGAGATTTTCCAAACTTTCTTTTTTCTTTTGGATGCCATCCAATAGCAGTAGGATAAAAAATAATTTGAGCTCCTTTTAAAGCTGTTAATCTAGCTGCTTCGGGAAACCATTGGTCCCAACATATAAGAGGACCTATATTTCCAAATTTTGTCTTAACATTTTTAAATCCAAGGTCTCCTGGGCTGAAATAAAATTTTTCATAATAACCTGGATCATCAGGTATATGCATCTTACGATATTTAGACAAAATACTACCATTTTCATTAATAATTATACTAGTGTTATGATAAAACCCAGATGTTTTTTTTTCAAACATCGTAATATTTAATACAACACCAAGCTCTTTTGCTAAATCACAAAATATTCTTGAAATTTTTCCAGGAATTTTTTCTGCAAATTTAAAGTTAGAATGACTTTCAGTTTGGCAAAAATAATTCGTCAAAAATAATTCTGGAAGACATATTATCTTTGCATTTTTTTTTGCAGCTTTTTCAATATTCTTTATAGCTAAACTAATATTAGATTGAATTGTACCTAAAGATTTGCTTTGTATTAAACCTATTTTGACTTTTTTGATCATTAATCAAAAATTTTGGAAAAATTTTTTCTCTCTCTATTTTTCCATTCACCTTTATGATAAGCGTCACTTGCTATTAAGGGTAATACACTTGTTGCTTCTGCAAAAACCATTTGTTCTTTGCTAATATCAACTTTTCCCCATGAATTTGCTTCTTTTAATGTTGAGCTGCTGCATGCTCCATCTCTAGAGTCAGCAACTGTAATTTGAATAGCATATTTATGCATATCTACATCTTTACCTAAAAGTTCAGCACATATGACAGTGTCTTGAATAAAATTTTTTGGTACACCTCCTCCAATCATGAATAGTCCTGATCCTTTAGATTTTATTTTGATTTCAGTTAATTCTCTAAACTCTCGTATTGAATCAATTGTAATATGATTTTTTGGGTTTCTTTCTTGGTGCATCACAAGTCCAAATCCAGCACTTGAGTCTGTAAACGCAGGACAGAAAATTGGAACATTATTATCATAAGCAACTTCTATTAATGAATCTTTCTTTTTTGCATTAGTTTTAAGATATTTGCCAACCTCCCTTATAAATTCCCTTGATGTATAACTTTTAGGCTCCAATTGATCTGCAATTTCCCCAATGGTTTTATCGCAAATCTGAAGCTCTTCCTCATCAATGTAAGTATCATATATTCTATCAACGTAGTTATTTCTTAACTCTGTATCATCTTGATACTGTGATCCCTGATAATGCTTAAAACCAAGTGCCTCAAAAAAATCCATATCAATAATTGAAGCCCCAGTAGCTACTATAGCGTCAACCATATTATATTTAACTAAATCTCTGTATATATGCATACATCCTGCAGCAGAGGTTGATCCTGCGAGTGTTAAAAAGATTGTGCAATCTTTATCTCTTATCATTTCATTAAAAATATTTGCAGCATTTGCAGTCTCTCTTGAAACGAAAGACATTTTTTCCATTGAGGAAACAATATTTCGAGCGTCAAAAGAAGTTATATCAATATGCTCTACCTCTTTACTTAGTAAATCACTTTTTCTATTACTTGATAGGTTCTTATTGTCTGACATCAAGCAACAAGAAACTCTTTATTTGCCTTTTTGTCATACATCGTCATGATTGGATTATCTTCAACTTCACAAATTTCATCAGAATAAAATCCGTTAAAATTAGTTCTAAAAGTTAATCCATACGCTCCCAATTGTCCAAGCTCTATATAATCGTTCTCTTTTATATTGTTAGGTAAGATAAAAGGACCTTTCATATAATCCATACTATCACAAGTTGGGCCGTAGAAATCGAAAGATGTCATTTTCTTAGAGATTACTCTTCCATCAGTTATCATTTTAGATGGGTAAACTATGTTTGGAACACCTGCGTCAAACAAAGTTCCATACGTTCCATCGTTAATATATAATTTCTGTTTTTTTCTTAAATCAACTCGTACAATAGTTGAGCCACTTTCTGCAACAATCGCTCTTCCAGGTTCGCATATAATTTCTGGAAACTTATCTAATTTTAAATTATTTAAACCTTTTTTAATTTCATCAAAATAACGTTCTAAAGATTGAGGAATAAGATCAGGATAAATAGTTGGAAAGCCTCCTCCAACATTAATTACATCTGGAATAATTTTAGTTTTTTTAATTATATTGCCTATTTCAAATATTCCTTTTGAATAAGATATTGGGTGCATACATTGTGAACCAACATGGAAACTAAGTCCAATTTTTTTAGAATATTGTTTTGTTAATCTAAGTAATCCAGCTGCTTCTGTATTAATAGCTCCAAATTTTTTTGATAAATCAATCTCTGCATGTTCATTAGACACTGAAACTCTAACAAATAACTCTAAGTCGTTAGCATAATTTGTGCTTTCTAAAATTTTTATTAATTCATCCTTAGTATCCAAAGAAAAGGCCTTAACATTATATTTAAAATATGCCTCTTTGATGCTTTCTCTACTTTTAACTGTATGCATATAACAACAGTTCGCATTTGGACTTATCTTTCTTATGGCCTCTATTTCTTTTATAGATGCTACATCAAAACGATTAATACCACTTTCAACAACAGTTCTAAGAACTATTGGATGAGGGTTAGTTTTTAGCGCGTAAAGTATTTTTCCAGGAAAATTTTTTTGAAAGTATTTGGAAGCCAATTTAATTGACTTTTTTCTAATACAGTAAACAGGTTTTGTCGGTCTCAGTTGATTAACTAACTCTTCAACTGACTTAAATTTTTGCATATCTACACCTCTAAAAAAAATTTACAAAAAAAACTGCATATCTAATATGCAAGTTTCATAAATGCAGCATTTATGCTGAAAAATGATTAATGTAAAGTAAATAATGCTATTGAAATATTAAATTTTATTTCCATATAGACTTTATGAATAATCAACCAACACTCCAAAAACTAAGTGATTTCGAGGATAAATCTCTTTTAATAGTAGACGATGACAATCCATTTAGACAAAGATTGGCTAGAGCTATGGAAAAAAAAGGTTTTATAGTTACACAAGCTGAGAGTGTAAAAATTGGTATTGATACTGTAAAATCAAAAAGTCCAGCATTTGCTGTTGTTGATCTTAGATTGAATGACGGGAATGGACTAGAGGTAGTAAAAGAAATCCAAAAGGGAAACCTTAAAAGTAGAATTATTATGTTAACGGGATATGGAAATATTCCGACTGCAGTCGCTGCAATCAAAGAAGGGGCTATAGATTATATAGCTAAGCCAGCAGATGCAGATGATGTTGAAAAAGCACTCTTAGCTGATCCTAATCAAAAACCTGCTCCTCCTGAAAATCCAATGTCTGCGGATAGAGTAAAATGGGAGCATATACACAGAGTTTTTGAGTTATGTAACAGAAATGTCTCTGAAACTGCAAGAAGACTAAAAATGCATAGAAGAACTCTTCAAAGAATACTGTCTAAAAGGTCTCCTAGATAACTTAATTTTTTGTAAGTCTTAAAAAAACATCTTCAAGATCTCCATCATCAGTTGAAATATCTTGTATCTTTATATCTTGTTTTTTAATTTCTGAGATTATTGAATCTATGCTTATTTTACTCTTCTCATATGACAAAACTAGCCTATTTCCATGATTTGATAGAACTTTTAATGACTCAAAAGTTTTATCATTAATATTAGTTTTTTTATCTGTGGTGACATACACAATTTTTGTTTGAATTCTTTCTAAGAGATTTTTAGTCGTATCTAAAGCAACTAATTTTCCTCCACTTAAGATTCCAATCCTATCACACATTTTTTCTGCTTCCTCAAGGTAATGAGTTGTAAGAATTGTAGTCACTCCCTGTTTATTAAGCGATCTTACGTTTTCCCATAGTGTATTTCTAAGTTCCACATCTACTCCTGCAGTAGGCTCATCTAAAATTATAATTGGAGGTTGATGCACCATCGCTTTTGCCACAAGTAATCTTCTCTTCATACCACCAGATAAGGCTCTAGCATAACTGTCAGCTTGTTTTTCTAATGACACAAGTTTTAATATTGTGTCTGTAATTCTATCTTTTTTTTTAATTCCATATAGCCCTGCTTGAAGTTCAAGTAGTTTTCGGGGACTAAAAAAAGGATCAAAGTTTACCTCTTGTGGCACAATTCCAATAGATGCTCTAACTTGTCTTGGGTTTTTATCTAAATTAAATCCCCAAACATTCACCTCACCACCAGATTTAATAACCGACCCGCCAAGTATATTTATAAATGTACTTTTGCCAGCTCCATTTGGGCCTAATAGGCCAAATATTTCACCCTCTTTCACTTCTAAGTTTAAATTATCAAGTGCGTGTATTTGTTTAGAGCCATTTTTTGAATAAACTTTATTTAAGTTTTTAACAGTTAATACGTTTTTTTTATTCATATGAGGGCATACATTTATTACATTTATATAAATTAAGATATCATTACATTATGGATAAAATTAAAAAAAGTGACCATTTTTACTTAATAGACGGATCAGGATATATATTTAGAGCATATTATGCTTTACCCCCTTTAACTAGAAAAAGCGACGGCTTACCAGTTGGAGCAGTAAGTGGATTTTGTAATATGCTTTTTAAATTATTAGAGGACTCCAAATCAAATGATAACTTAGAAAAACCCACTCACTTTGCTGTAATATTTGACTCAGCAAGAAAAAATTTTAGAAATGAAATTTATTCAGAATATAAAGGAAATAGATCCGAGGCTCCTGATGATTTAATTCCTCAGTTTGAATATATAAGAAAATCTGTAAAAGCATTTAATCTACCATCGATCGAATTAATAAATTATGAAGCAGATGATTTAATTGCAACTTATGTTGAGCAAATTTTAAAATTAGGAGCAAAAGTGACAATTGTCTCATCTGATAAAGATTTAATGCAGTTATATAAAAAAGATGTGAGAATTTATGATCCAATGAAAAATAAATTTATAAACAAAGATGATGTATTTAACAAATTTCGTGTTTCTGCTGAAAAAGTAATTGATGTTCAATCTTTGGCTGGCGACAGTACAGACAATGTCCCCGGTGTACCTGGTATTGGAGTTAAGACTGCAGCAGATTTAATTAATCAATATGGTACCTTAGAAAACTTATTAAAAAATGCATCGAAAATAAAACAAAATAAAAGAAGAGAAACTTTAATGAACAACAAGGAAAATGCAATTGTAAGTAAAAAACTTGTTACTTTAAAAAAAGATGTACCAGTAAAAAATAAAATCGAAGAGTTCATATTAAAAAATGTTGATAAAGACAAACTTTATGCTTTTTTAAGGGAAATGGAATTTAATAGGTTGTTGAGTTCTGCTATCTCAAAATATGGAAGTGCAAGAGATCAAGCAATTAAAGATGATGAAAAAAATATTGATAAATCATCAGAAATTAAAAAAAGCAATTATCAATTAATAAAAAATGAGAAAGAAGTTGAGGATTTGATGAAACAATCTGAGGAAATAGGAGAATTTGCAATTGACACTGAAACAACTTCATTAGATCCTCATACAGCAAAATTAGTAGGTATTTCAATCTCCAACAGAATTGGAGAAGCTTGTTACATACCGCTTAATCACATTAACGGAGACAATCTAGACGAAAAAAAAGTATTAAGTATTTTAAAGAAATATTTAGAAGATGAGAGTATCAAAAAGATAGGACAAAACATTAAGTTTGACTTCATTATATTTTATCATCGTGGAATAATTTTAAATTCACTCGAAGATACTATGCTCATGTCTTACACACTAGATGCTGGCAAGAATAGACATAACATGGATACTCTTTCAGAAATTCATCTTGGTCATAAAACTATCAAATATAAAGATCTCGTTGGAACTGGTAAAAAACAACTTAATTTTTCTGAAGTAGATATATCCCAAGCTAAAGATTATGCATCAGAGGATGCAGATATAACATTTCGGTTGTACAAAATTTTTCTAAAATCTTTAAGAGCAGAAAAATTATTAAATATTTATGAGTTATTTGAAAAGCCTCTTATTAAAATACTTGCACATATGGAGATAAAGGGAATAAAGCTTGATAAATCCTCACTTAATAAATTATCTTCAAAATTTTCAGCAAAAATTGAAAAACTAGAAAAAACAATTTTTAAAATTTCAAAACAAAAATTTAATATAGGTTCAACGAAACAACTTGGTGAAATCATGTATAATGATTTAAAAATTGCGGCACTAAAAAAAACAAAAAAAGGTAGCTTTGCTACTAGTGCTTCAGTTTTAGAAGATTTAGCTTTTAAAGGTTACGAATTTCCAAAATTAATTTTGGAGTGGAGACAAATCAGCAAGCTTAAGAATACTTATTCAGATGCATTACCACAGCATATAAATCGAAAAACTAATAGAGTACACACATCATTTTTATTAGCAGCAACATCTACGGGTAGACTTGCATCAAGCGATCCAAATTTACAAAATATTCCAATAAAATCTGAGGATGGCAAGGATATAAGAAAAGCTTTTGTATCAGAAAAAAATAATAAATTGATCTCTGCTGACTATAATCAAGTTGAGATGAGAATTTTGGCTGATCTAGCAGATGTTAAACAGTTAAAAAAAGCATTTTTAAACAATGAGGATATACATACTTTAACAGCGAGCCAGGTTTTTGGAAAAGAAATAAATAAAATTGATACTGAGACTAGAAGAAAAGCTAAGGCGATTAATTTTGGTATCATTTATGGAATATCGCAATATGGTTTAGCTAAACAAATTAATGTTTCAAACAATGAAGCTGAGGAATTTTTAAATTCTTATTTTAAAAAATTTCCTGAAATTAAAGATTATATGAAAACAACAGTAAATTTTTGTAGGAAAAGCGGTTATGTAAGTAATATATTTGGTAGAAAAACTCATCTTACAGGAATAAATGATAAAAACTTTAATGTTAGAAATTTCCAAGAGAGGGCAGCAATAAATGCTCCAATTCAAGGCTCAGCTTCGGAAATAATGAGACTAGCAATGATTAGAATTAATAAAGAAATTACTGGTGATAAAAAAAATAGTCTTAAAATGTTATTACAAATACACGATGAGTTAATATTTGAGGAAAATTCAAAAGAAACCAAAAAAAGTACTAAATTAATAAAGGATTTAATGTTGAGTGTAAAAGAAAGTGAGCTGCACTCATTTTCAATACCGCTTTTAGTCGATGTGAATATTGGGGAAAATTGGGGTGAACTCCACTAGCAAACAAACAATTGCCCTATTATGAACAATTTAGTATTTTTAATCTAAAATATGTCGCAAACAATTGCTCTAGTAGATGATGATCGAAATCTTTTAACTTCGGTCCAGATGGCTTTAGAGGAAGAGGGCTTTAAAGTACAAACTTATATAGATGGTGAAAATGCACTTGTTGGATTAATAAGAACACCTCCTGATCTTGCAGTTATAGATATAAAAATGCCAAGAATGGATGGAGAAGAACTTTTAAGAAAACTTAGAAAGAAAACTTCTATGCCTGTTATATTTTTAACTTCAAAAGATCAAGTAACTGACGAGGTTAGTGGCTTAAAACTGGGTGCAGATGATTTTGTAGGTAAAACTGGCGGATTCTCAACAAAAGTTTTGGTTGAGAGAATAAAAGTTCAATTAAGAAAAAAAGATAAAGACATTAATATTGAAGAAAACAAAAATGTAATTTCTCATGGAAAATTAAAATTAGATCCTTCTCAACTTGAATGTGAGTGGGATGGAAAGCAATTACCAGACAAACTTACTACAACTGAATTTAAAATAGTCGAGGAGCTTGCGAAGAGACCAGGAATGATTAAAGAAAGGGCTTTATTGATGGATGTTGCATACCGAGAAGACACTGACATAGAGGATAGGACAATCGATAGTCATGTTAAAAGAATAAGAAAAAAATTTAAAAAGGTAGATAGTGATTTCTCAGCAATTGAAACAAGATATGGAAGTGGATATAGATGGAATGTTAAATAATAGTTATGGGAAAAATATTAAAAAACCTCTCCATATTACAAAAATTCCTATTTATTAATTTAGTAGTATTTATTTTTTTAGGAATATTTACATTTTTTTATCTTGGAACAATTCAGAAAGATCTAATTTCAGAAAAAAAGAAAAGCCATATTGAAATTATTAATCAAACAATTTTAAACTTAGATAAATCAGATATAAAATTTACTAGGAATGGTATTAATGAATTTCTTTTCTCAAAAAAGTCAAGATTTCCCTACTTTGAGAAATTAGATAGAGTAATATTTTTTGACGATAAATTAAATTTAGTGGGTGATACTAGATCAATACCTTCCTCAGAGATGATTATTGAAGATTTGTTAGAAAATACTGATAACAAAAAAAATATTTCAAAAAATACTAAAAACATTACTACAGTTTTTGATCAGGATATTAAAGATTATGATATTTCTAAATCTGAAACTTCAATTACCAAAATTAAAGAATTTGATGAACAGCATTTTGTGTACAGCATACAAAATGTGAAATATAAAAAAACAAATGGTTTTATTCTTATTTCTGAAAATGCTGATAATATAATCCAAAAAATTTCTGAGAGAGAAAATTTTATTATTAGAACAGCCATAGCTGTCTTTTTGGTAATCCTAATATTTTCTTATGTCTTAAATAGATATTTTCTTAAACCAATTAAAAATCTCGTTAATTATACAAAAATTATTAAGAATAAAAGAAAACAAAAAACAGATATAGAAAGTGTAAAAAAAAGAAATGATGAATTAGGTATACTTTCAAAGTCTCTAGAAGAGATGACAAATGAATTAAATAAAAGAGTCACAGCGGCTGAAAATTACTCTACCGATTTACTTCATGAAATAAGAAATCCGTTGGCTTCTCTTAAGAGTGCCTCTGAGGTAATTTCCGAAACTGATGATAAAGAAAAAAGAAATAAATTGATTAATATTGTATCTCATGATGTAGAAAGAATTGAGAGACTAATTACTGATTATTCTCAAATGTTGAAAGATGAAGTTGTGATTTCAACTGAAAAAATGCAAAAAATTGATATTAAAGATATAGCCAGTTCAGTTGTTGATGACTTTAACAATATTTATAATTCAAAGAAAAATATAAATATAAAATTAAAATCCAATGGATCTGAAAAATATTTCATTTATGGAATTAGTAATAGAATAGAGCAAATAATTGCAAATTTATTAGACAACTCAATTTCATTCAGTAGCCCGAACCAAGAAATAGTAGTTGATGTTTTTAATAATAAAGATGGAAAGCCCACAATTGCTGTAATTGATGAAGGTACTGGTTTTATTGAAAAAGATACTAACAAAATATTCAATAGATTTTATAGTAATAGACCAAAAAATTTTGGTGAACATTCTGGATTAGGTCTAAATATAGTTAAAAACTTGGTAGAATTACATAATGGTCAAATAAAAGCTAAAAACAATGAAAACAAAGGTGCAAAAGTTGAAATTATTTTCCCGGCGACCCAATGAAAAGTTGATTATTATAAATAAAGTTGTTACAAGCCGAAGCTTATGACAGATTATAAAGTTAAAGATATCAACGAAGCAGAATTTGGAAGAAAAGAAATTTCATTAGCAGAAACAGAAATGCCAGGTTTAATGGCATTAAGAAAAGAATATAAAGGAAAACATCCTTTAAAAGGTGCAAGAATTCTAGGTTGTCTACACATGACAATCCAAACAGCAGTTTTAATCGAAACTTTAGTTGATTTAGGAGCTGAAGTAAGATGGTCTTCATGTAACATTTTTTCCACTCAAGATCATGCCGCCGCCGCAATCGCAAAAGCTGGCATCCCAGTATTTGCATGGAAGGGTGAAACTGAGGAGGAGTATTGGTGGTGTGTAAGACAAACTATCGAAGGTAAAAAAGACTGGAAGCCAAATATGATTTTGGATGATGGTGGAGATCTTACTGCACTTATGCATAAAGATTACAAAGATCTAATGAAAGATATAAAAGGATTGAGTGAAGAAACAACTACAGGGGTATTAGCTCTTAAAAAGATGGAAGAACAAGGAACACTTTTGGTCCCTGCAATAAATGTAAACGACTCAGTTACAAAATCAAAATTTGATAATCTATATGGGTGCAGAGAAAGTTTAGTTGACGGAATTAAAAGAGCAACAGATGTAATGATGTCTGGAAAAGTTGCTATTGTTGCAGGATTTGGTGATGTAGGAAAAGGAAGTGCAGCGTCATTAAGACAAAGCGGTGCAAGAGTAATGGTAACAGAAACAGATCCTATTTGTGCACTTCAGGCTGCAATGGAGGGTTATGAAGTTGTATTAATGGATGAGATGATTAGCCAAGCTGACATTGTTGTTACAGCAACAGGTAACAAAGATATTGTTACTGCAGATCATATGAGAGCAATGAAAGATAGATCAATCCTTTGCAATATTGGACACTTTGATAATGAGATACAAGTCGATGCATTAAAAAATTATAAATGGGATGAAATAAAACCACAAGTTCATGAAATTACTTTTCCAGATAATAAGAGACTTATATTATTAGCTGAAGGAAGACTTGTTAATTTAGGTTGTGCAACAGGACACCCAAGTTTTGTAATGAGCGCTTCATTTACAAACCAAGTTACAGCTCAAATAGAGTTATGGAATAACTCAGATAATTACGAGAATAAAGTATATGTACTTCCTAAACATTTAGATGAAAAAGTAGCTAGATTA
Source organism: uncultured Pelagibacteraceae bacterium (assembly GCA_902594675.1). GTDB lineage: Bacteria > Pseudomonadota > Alphaproteobacteria > Pelagibacterales > Pelagibacteraceae > Pelagibacter. The sequence continues at coordinate 19,907 of CACJNE010000004.1, read as the reverse complement.
CATTTAGAAAAAGTTGGAGCTAAACTAACACCTTTATCTAAGGACCAAGCTGATTATATAAGTGTTAAAACTGAAGGACCATATAAGCCAGATGCTTACCGCTACTAAGGGTGGCAAAATTAATATCTCAGAGGAAAAGGACACTAAATCTGTAGCAGAAAAATTATCAAAATTAATAAAGCAGGGTGATTTTATACTATTGAGTGGGAATTTAGGTGTTGGGAAAACAACATTTATAAAATATGTAATAAATTCTCTTCAAAAAATAAATAAACAAAAAATATCAGAGGTAACAAGTCCAACATTTACAGTTATTAATGAATATCAAATAAAAAAAATATTAATCAAACACTATGATCTTTACAGAATTAAAAATAAAAAAGAATTAAACAATTTGGGCATTCAAGAAAATCTTAAAGATCAAATTACATTAGTCGAATGGCCAGAAATAATAAAAAAAATAAAAATAAATAATAGTATAAATTTAATATTTGAATATAAAAAAAATTATAGCGAGCGTTACCTTTCAATCATTTCTGAAAATAAAAAATTTTTAAATGAATTTAAATAAATTAAAGAAATTATCAGGAGACGCATCATTCAGAAATTTCTATAGAAGTAAAAACAGTATTATTGTTTATTGTGTTAAAAATAAAAAAAGCAATTTATTAGATTATGACGCTATAAATAAAATACTAATAAAAAAAAAAGTTATAGCTCCATCTTTAATATCACAACATTACAAAGAAAATTATATAGAAATAGAAGATTTCGGAGATTTTACAGTTTTTGAAAAATTTAAAAAAAAAACAACTAACAAAAAAAAATATTATAAAAAAATTTTAAACTTATTATCAAAAATAAAAAAAATAAAAATTAAAAATCAAAAGACATTCTTGAAAACAAACTTTAAAGTTCCAAACTATACTTCAAAAATGTTATTAGATGAGTCCAACTTATTTATAGATTGGTATTTACAAAAACACTTCAAAAGGAAAAAAAAAATATCTCTAGCAAAACAGTTAAAAAAAATATTTAGAAGATTATTAAAAAATATTGCATATGATAAGAAAGTTTTTGTACACAGAGATTTTCATATATCTAATATAATGATAACTAGAAAGGGTTTGGGACTAATTGATAGTCAGGATGCAGTATATGGGAATATTGCGTATGATTTGGCTTCTTTAATTGATGATGTAAGGCTTAAAACGAGTATAAAAATCAAGGATTTTATTTTTCACGAATTCTTAAAAAAAAATAAAAATTTAGATCATAAAAAATTCAAGAATGATTTTGATATTTTATCTGTACTTAGAAATTTTAAAATAATCGGCATATTTACTCGTTTATCCATGAGAGATAATAAAAATAAGTATCTAAAACTTATACCTTATGCTTGGAAACTAATTGAACTTAGGACAAGCAAAAACCCTATATTTAAAGACTTAAATTACCTTTTAGTCAAAAACTTTGATAAAAAAAAAAGAAAATTGATATGAAAGTTAAAACTGCTTTAATTCTTTGTGCTGGGTTTGGTAAGAGAGTACAACCAATAACAGACTCATTACCCAAGCCTTTAATTAGTTATAAAGATGAAACCTTATTAGAAAATACTATTAAATTTTTAATTAAACTAAAAATAAACAAAATTAAAATAAATGTATTTTATTTAAAAGAAAAAATAATTAGTTTTATTGAAAATAAAAATTTTCCATTAAATATTGAAATTGTTGATGATGGTGAAATAATTTTAGGCACAGGTGGTGGAATTTTAAGCCTCATTAATAAATCTGATGATGAAGATGTATTAGTTATTAATCCAGATACAATTTGGGATGATAGTTTCATAAACTCAGTTATTGATATGGAAAATATCTATTTCGAAAAAAAAATTAAAAATATTTTATTGGTTGTAAATAATTCATCGTGTTTTGATAAAAGATTTAATGGAGATTTCGAAATTAAAAATAATATTTTATATAAGGAAAAAATTAATAATTTTAAATATACAGGATGTCAAATATTCAACAAAGATATAATTTCTCATAAGCAACTGAATTATTTTCCTGTATCTGAAATATGGGATACTCTTTTAAGAGACAGCAAACTTTATGGTTATGAGCATAAAGGAGAATTTAAGCACTTAACTGATTACGAAATATATGAAAAATTATTTATTTAGAAAACTAAAAGGTCTTTTGCTCTGTCTTTATCTAAATAACTAGCATTTTTAATTTTTCCTTCTTCAATTTCTATTAATAAAGGATTACCTGTTGGTATTTCTAGACTTGAAATTTTTTTGTTATCTAAATCAAATAGGTATTTACACAATGATCTAATTGAATTTCCATGAGCTGAAACAATTATATTTTTATCTAATTTTGGCTCTATATTTCTTTTATAAAATGGTATCACTCTTTCGTAGGTATTTTTTAATGACTCTGTATCAGGGATCTTATCTCTTGGAACATTTTTATATATATCTATATTCAATGGGTGATATGGACTTGTTTTTTTAAGAGCCTCTGGTGGATTATCCCAAGACCTTCTAAAAGTATGAATTTTTTCTTCACCGTAAAGCTTTTTCATTTCATCTTTATTTAAACCTGTTAAAGATCCGTAATGTCTCTCATTTAATTCCCATGCATTTACAATCTCCTGATTTTTTATTCTCATAGTATTTAATATCAAATTAAGAGTCTCAATCGATCTTGATTGTAAAGATGTGTAAAAATAAGATAATTCAATACCTAATTTCTTGATTAATTCTCCTGCTTTACAAGCCTCAAGCTTACCTTTAGCAGCTAAATCAACGTCTACCCAGCCTGTGAAACGATTTTCTAGGTTCCATTCGCTTTGTCCATGTCTTACAAGAATTAAATAATTCATAAATTTAACATAAATATAAATTAAATTAGATTGACATAAAGCTAAATCTTTTTATTTTGTTACAATGAGTTCATTTGAGGATAGAAAAAAAAGTTTTGAAAAGAAATTTGCTCATGATCAAGAGCTTCAATTTAAAGTCAGCGCTAGAAGAAATAAATATTTAGGAGAATGGGTATCTCAAATACTTGATTATAATTCAGATCAAGAAAAAGAATATATTCAATCAGTAATAAAGGCTGATTTTGCTGAAGCAGGTGACGAAGATGTTTTTAGAAAAATTAAAGAAGATTTAAAAGACAAAAACATATCAGATGAGGAATTACGAAAAAAGATGGATGAGCTAAATGAAAAAGCTAAAACTGATTTTAGTTAGTTTTTTTTTTATCCTATTAAATATAAATAGTTCATTTTCTTTAAATAGTAATCTTAAAATAATTTCTGGAAAAGCAGTTATAACAGATGGTGATACAGTTAAAATAAATAATAAAAAAATTCGTTTTAGTGGAATTGATGCTCCAGAAAGTTATTTTTTCGGAAAAAAACAAATATGCACTTTAAATAAAGTGGATATTTTTTGTGGAATATTATCAAAAGATAAATTATTTGAAAAAATAGGAAATCGATCTATTGATTGTAAAATTGAAAAAAACAAAGATCAATTTAATAGGTTATTAGGAGAGTGTTTTTTAGATAACGAGAGTTTATCAGTTTATATGGTCAAGAATGGTTACGCGTTTGATTACCCAAAATATTCTAAAGGAAAATTCAGAGAATATGAAAAATATGCAAAAGATCTTTCTTTAGGATTGTGGCAAATGAAATTCGAATATCCTTGGATATGGAGAAAAAAAAATAGATAATAAAAAGAGTGATTCGAAATAATAAATTATATTTATTTATAATTCTAATTTTGGTTTCTGCATGCTCCTCTATACCTAAAAATACAGCTGATGGTTGTTCAATTTTTTCTGAAAGATATCTTTGGTATAAACATGCAAAAAAATCTGAACAAAAATGGGGAACACCTATTTATTTGCAACTTGCAATTATTAAAATGGAGTCTGATTTTGATTGGTTGGCTAAACCACCAAGAGAAAAATTGTTTAAAGTAATTCCATATAAAAGACCATCAAGTTCTTTTGGCTATTCTCAAGCTGTAAAAGGTACATGGAAACAGTATAAAGAAGAAACTGGAAATAAATATGCTACCCGAACGCGGTTCAAAGATAGTGTAGATTTTATTGGTTGGTACACAAATAAAACAGAGAAGATACTAAAAATACCTAAAAACGATGCTTTTAGGCAGTATATTGCCTATCATGAGGGATGGGGAAACTATAAAAATTATAAAAATAAACAAAAAATTATTTTATTAGCAAAGAAAGTTGAAAACCAGTCTAAGAAGTACAAAAGTCAACTTAATAAATGTAAAAACTTACTAACTACTAGAAAATATATTTTATTCTAATTTAGCTGTTTTTTCAGTTCTATATCAACAGCGTCAATTCTCTTTGTATTTTTGGCGAGAGTTAAATACATTGTTGGTGTCACATATAAAGTAAAGAACGTAGAAATTATCATTCCACCAAGTATTGTTGCACCAACTGCAAGTCTAGAACCTTCTCCTGCTCCAGGTCCAATATTTCCAATAACAAGCGGTAACATTGCTATCATAGTACTTAATGAAGTCATAATTATTGGTCTAAATCTTAAACTACAAGCTTCTTTTACAGCTTTCTCAATATCTTTACCTTTGGTTCTTAATTGATTTGCATAATCAACTATAAGAATACTATTCTTTGTTGAAATTCCTATAAGGATAACTAGCGCAATTTGTGAGAAAATATTTATTGACGAATTTAAAAATAATATGAATACCAAACCACCAAATACTGCCAGTGGAACAGTTAAAATTATTATAAATGGATGAATAAAAGAATTAAAGGTAGCAGACATAACAAGGTAAGCAGTTAACAAAGCTAAGGCAAAAATTATATAAAGTTCGTTACTTGTTTCTTTTAATTCCTCTGATTTACCCTTCCAAGTAATTTGTTTGTCAGGCGCAATTTTAGTCATTGTTTCTTCAAGATATTTAATTGCTTCAGCTAAAGTATATCCTTCACTAATATTTGCAGATATCGTGACAGCTCTCTGCCTATTGTATCTTGATAACTTACTCGCAGTTCCCTTTTCATTGAATTCTACTAAATTTGAAAGAGATACTAAGTTACCAGTTTTTTCCGATCTAACAAAGATTTTACTTAAACTTTCCTTATCTTTTCTATCCTCTAGGTATTGTTGTAAAATTATAGGATATTCTTTACCAAGTTTATTAAATTTTGTAACTGTTTTGCCACCATATAAAGTCTCTAGAGTTTGTCCAATTGCTTCTGCAGATATCCCTAAGTCTTTTGCTTTTATTTTATTAATCTTTATATTTACTTCTGGCTTGTTTCTACTGTAATCAGATTCTAATCTTGATAAATTTCTGTTTTTCCTAAGCATTCTAATAACTTGAGTTTGAATTTGTTCTAGCTCTTCGTAAGTATTTCCGTAAATTACCATTTGAACAGGCTTGTTGTAACTTGAAACTCTTATAGACTGAGGGGATATAGGAAATGCTAATGTTTGAGGTACAGTAACAATTTTACCTATGGCTTGTCTCATGATTGTTTGGGAGCTTTGTTTTCTATTTTTCCAATTATCTAAAAGTGAAATGATCAAAAAACTATTTTCAGAGCCAAATCCTGGTACAATCATAAGAAATCTATTGTATGGGCTATTCTCCTTATCTAGCAATGGTATCAGTCTTTTTTCCACATCTTCGGCTCTTTTTTGTGTGTATTGAAAAGAACTGCCCTCATCTGTAAAACCAATTACCAAATACACACCTCTATCTTCCATTGGTAATAGTTCCTTTTTTGTATAATTATATAAAGCAGCTGAGCCAACAATAATTAAAACAATAAATGTTACAATTGTTTTTTTTCTATTGATCCAAAATACTAAAGTTTCTGAATAAAAATTTAAAAAACCTTGAAAAAATTTATCAAATTTTTTGGTTAAGAAGTTTGATTTTTTCTTTTTGTCAAGAAACTTGCTTCCAAGCATTGGTGAGAGTGTTAATGCAACAAACGATGAAACAACTATTGCAAATGATAAGGCAATAGCGGTCTCTTTAAATAAAGTTCCTGCAATTCCCTCGATGAATATTAAAGGTAAAAAAACAGCCACTAATATAAGAGTTGTTGCGATAATAGCAAAAGTAATTTGTTTTGAACCCTTGTACGCTGCTACTAACGGTGTTTCACCATTTTCGATTCTTCTATATATAGCATCAGTCATAATAACAGAATCATCTGTTATAATTCCTATTGCTAAAATAAAACTTAATAAGACAAATATATTTATTGATAAATCAAATATATATAGACCTAAAAATGTTGCAATCAAACTCACTGGTAGAGCAATGGCAGGGACTATTACAGCTTTAAGGTTTCCTAAAAATAAATAAATTATGATTACAACTAATATAAATGCAATAATTAATGTTTTATAAACCTCATTAATTGCTTCACCTATATAAGTTGCTCTATTGAATGCTATTTCTAAATTTAAATCTCCTGGCAAAGTTTTTCTTACTTCCTCAATTTTTTTCTTGATATCTTTGGAAAGTTCTACAGTAGATGCACCACTCCTCGCATAGATACCTATTCCCATTGTTTTCAAATTTAAAGCCCCTTTACTTTGAGCTCTAAATAAAACTTTTTCAGTCACTGGACCCAACTCTAAATTTGCAACGTCAGACAATCTTACTATGTTATCTTTAGCCTTCTTTATCGGAAGCTGTTTGAGTTTCTCAAGGTCGTTGTAAGATTTGTCGATATTAATTGTAAGATCAATATTTTCTGCCTCTAAAGTACCGGCTGGTAATCTCACATTTTCATTTCTAAGTGATCTTTCAACTTCTTGTATTGTTAGATTATTCGCTGCCAACTTGATTGGATCTATCCATACTCTTATACTGAGTTCTCTTAGTCCACCAGTTCTTATTCTACCAACATTTTTAATGCTTGAAAACTGGTCAACTAAATACCTCTCCGCGTAATCTCCAAGCTCAAGGTCTGTCCAAGTTTCTGAGGATAACGCCAGCCACATAGTTGTTGTAAAACCAGCAGATTGTTTAAGTATTCTAGGTGCATCCGCCTCTGAAGGAAGTCTCCCAACAATTCTTGCAACTCTTTCTCTTACATCGTTTGCAGCATTATCAAGATTAATATCTGTATCGAATTCTATATTTATTGTGCTTTTTCCATTCTCTGATTTTGCATCAATATTTTTTATACCTTCTGCTCCACCAATTACCTCTTCAATTACCTGAGTAACTTCTTCATCAACAATAGGAGCTGAGGCCGAAGCATATTCCACTTGAACTTGAACTACAGGTGGTTGTAAACCAGATGGAAGTTCTCTAACAGGTAACTTTGAAAAAACAAAAGTACCAAAAACAACCAATATTAAAGATAACACCCAAGATAATGCCGGTCTTCTAATACTTACATCAGTTAAATACATTTAATTATTTATTTTTTATCTTCTTTTTTTTCTGACTCTGACTTACCAAATAAATTCTTTATCCAGTCAAACTTACCTTTTTTTGCTTCTGAATTATTAGATTTTGCTTTTTTGCCCCAATCAGATTTACTTTTTTTAGCTCCTTCTTTTATAGGTTTTATTTTGCCATTTGGTCTTACTTTCTTAAGGCCCTCAGCAACAACTATATCGCCTTCATTTAATCCAGATTTGACTTCAAGATATCCTTGACTTCTATTACCAACTATAACTTCTACTCTATTAGTAATGTTTTTGTCGTCTACTTTATAGATATAAACTTTATTACCTTCCAAGATTACACTTGTATCAGGAATTCCTAAAGAATCTCTCTCATTATATTTGATAGTAACTTCCATTAATGCACCAGGCAAGATTTCAGAATTTGAGTTTTGAAGTTTAACTCTGAGTCTAAGAGATCTATTACTTACATCGATTTTACTTGCAATTGAATCTACAATTCCTTGATATATTTTTTCTTTGTTTCCAGAAAATCTTACATCAACACCTAATCCTTTTTTTACAAATGGAGCGAATATTTCAGGTACATCAACATCAATAAATAAAAAAGATGCATCTTCAATATCAATTACAACTGAGCTTTCTGAAACATTTATATCATCTGAAAAGTTTCTTTTCCCTATTACACCATTAAAAGGTGCTCTAATGGTTCTACTTTTTAATTTTGCTACAATATCTCCAGCTTTTACTTTAGTGTTATATTTAATCTCCTCTATAATTTCATACTTTTCTATATTGTAAGACTGAACTTTTATTGGAACAGCTGTTCCAAAAGTTTCAATTATATTTTGGAATTTTCTTTGTTCAACAGTTTTAACTATTATTCCTGGTGGGGGTCTTTTGCTAAATTTTTTTTTAAAGTGATTGCCAATCATTGTTCTTGCAATGATTACACCAGCGATAATTATAAAAAATATTACAATTACAGTAGTTACTTTTGTTGATCTTTTCATATTTTAAAATTTTCCATATTCAGCCCATGATCCATCATAAACTGTAGGAGAATATGTATTATTTACTAGGGAATATGCAAGACTTAAAACACAAGCAGTAATACCAGAACCGCATGAAAAAACTCTGTTGTTATCATTAGAATCAATTATTTCGTCAAATTTTTTTAAAATTTCAGATCTATTTTTAAACGTATTGTCCTTAGAATTAATAACTTCTTTATATGGAAGACATAGAGAATTTGGTATAGATCCACTCCTAACATTTTTTCTTGGATCTGGTGCAGTTCCATTAAATCTTTCCTTACTTCTTGCATCAATAACTTTAAAATTTTTTGTTTTTATGTTGTCATTGATTTCATTAATATTTTTAACAAGATGTTTGTTTTCTCTAGCTATATATTTTGACTTTAAAATATTTGTATTTTCATTGGTTGTCATTTTTTTTTCTATTATCCATTTTTTTAAGCCACCATCCAAAACGCTGACTAACTCTTTATCATGACCAAAATAAATAAAATTATACCAACCTCTACATGAACTCACCACATCTGAATTATCATAAATTACTATTCTATCATTATTTGAGATGCCTAAAGAAGATAAAATTTCCTCCCATTTTTCTGTTGTTGGAAGCATATGAGGTAAATCAGTTTTCTGTTCTGAATTTTTATCTAAGTCAAAAAATATTGCTCCTGGAATATGTTTACTCAAATATTCTTCATATGGATTTCTATTTATCCCTGGCATGTGCCAGGAACAGTCTATAATTTTTACATTATTTAAATTTTTTTCTAACCAATCAGATGAGACAAGTGACATTCTATCTTTTTTCTAGATACTTCTGATGATATTCCTCTGCAACACAGTAATTTTTTAACTCAGAAAGTTTGGTAACTACCCTTCCAGATAGCCTCACATTTTCTTCATTCATAACTTTTTGAGCAATTTTCTTTTGTTCATCGTTAAGATAAAATATTTCACTTCTGTATTGTGTACCAAAATCAGGTCCTTGAGAATTCAATGTTGTTGGATCATGAAATTCAAAAAATTTTTTTACAATTTCCTCATATGAAATTACTTTGGGATCAAATTCAAGTTTTACAGCTTCTGCGTGATTTGTTGTTCCGGTGCAAACCTCTCTGTAATTTGTATTTGGGCTATTACCTCCGCAGTATCCAACCTCAGTTCTGTAAATGCCTTCTAGTTGTCCATATTTTTTTTCTGGACCCCAAAAACAACCCAAGGCTAAAACTGCTATTTCCATAGATTAATGCTATAATAATAATATAATTAAATCCATGTTATCTAAAAATCAATTAGGCTTTTTGTACATGGTTCTATCAGTTTGTGCATTCTCAATGATGGATGTACTTGTAAAATGGTCTGAAAATTACCCAGTTGGAGAAGTACTTTTTTTCAGAGGTTTTTGTGGTTTAATACCCATACTTTTTTTAATACCAAAAGAAAATTATAAAAATTTTTATAAAACAGATCGACCTAAACTACATTTTGCAAGATGCATGGCTGGTTTAATGGCAATAGTGTCAATATTTATTGCTCTAAGAAACCTACCTTTAGCCACTGTAGTGAGTATTTCTTTTGCAGCACCAATATTTGCCACAATAATGTCGATATATTTTTTATCAGAAAAAATTGGTAAATATAGATGGTTGGCAGTCTTTATTGGATTTATAGGAGTAATAATTATTGCTCAACCTGGAATATCATCTTTAAATTTTAATTATATTTATCCAATTATTTTTTGTTTAGGAATGTCTTATGTGGCTATTGCAATAAGACAGTTGTCTACTTCAGAACCTGTCTGGTTAATTTCTTTTTACTTCTCGATTGCAATATCAATTTTAGGACTACTTACCGTTCCATTTGGTTGGGTTATGCCAACTTTTTTTGATTTTATATTATTGTGTATGATTGGTTTGCTTGGTGGTGTAGCAAATTTACTTTTAGGTCAATCATATAAACTTTCAGAAGTTTCTTTGGTCTCACCGTTAAAATACCTAAGTCTAGTTTTTGCCATTTTCTTCGGATATTTTGTTTGGAATGAAATACCATCATATAAGACCTTAATTGGTGCTGCATTAGTAATTTTATCTTCAATCATAATATTTAGAAGAGAAATATATTTAAAAAAACCAAACTTAATTTTTAAAAATGAGTAAACAACCTAAATATTGGTCAAAAGCAATTAAGTATCTTTCAAAAGATAAAATTATGAGGAAACTTATATTAAAGTATAAGGATAAAACTTTAACTTCAAGGAGAGATATTTTTTTATCGTTATGCAAAAGTATAATTGGTCAACAAATTAGTGTAGCTGCTGCTAACTCAGTTTTTTTAAAGTTTAAAACAGAGTGTAAAGGTAAGATAAATCCAAAAGTAGTAAATAGTATTACTTCAAATAAATTAAAAAAATGTGGTTTAAGTAGACAAAAAGTAAGAGGTATAAAAGAGTTAGCAAAAAAATTTATTGAAAAAACTTTTAATCCAAGAGTTATTAAGACAATGAGTGATGAAGAAGCAATTCTTTATTTATCAGAGTTAAGACAAATAGGTAGATGGTCTGCAGAAATGATATTACTATTTACTTATAACAGGTCTAACATCTGGCCAGTTCAAGATATTGGTTTGCTTAGAGCAATTTCTAATAACTATAAAAAAGACTACTTACCACCTATGAGTTATGTAAATCGTTTAAAAAAGAGATTTTCTCCTTATTGTTCAGTTGCCACTTGGTTCTTATGGCGTTCTATTGATGATGAACCTGTACAATATTAACTACCTTCAACTATCTGATGATGTCTTACAGCATGGTCCCTAATAACGTCGAGCGCTTCCTGATATTCGGGGGAATCATAAAATTCTATCGCTGTATGATAATTTGGAAACTCAAGAACGGTAGTTCTTGGAGAGTCTATTCCTTCATTTGTTCTATTTCTTCCACCTCTAATTAAAAATTTGCCTGAGTATTTTTCCGCAGCAGATGTAGCTTTTAGCGCATACTCCTTTAGTTTCTCCTCACTATTGATTTTTTCCCACATGCATACAACGTAACCTTTCATAATTCTCCTTTTATATAATTATATCTTCAAAATTTACTTTATCAAATCTGTTCTTGATCTACTCCTTCAACAATAAACATAATTCTTTTGGTGGTGTCTTCAGCATAAGACCAGGCAGATTTATAATCAGTTGATTCAAGGCAGGAGATTGCATCATCATAATTTGGAAACTCCCAAATAACAGTTCGGACAATATTCGTATCACTAAATGATTTTAATCTACCACCTCTTACAATTGGTTTTCCCCCATAACTTTTTATTACAGGAATAGCTTTTTCTCCATATTTTTTTAGATTATCCTTGTTTGAGATATCTAAGTATAGACTTATCCAATAAGTTTTCATATTTATCCTTTTTTAATTTTTTTATTTATGATACCAAATTTCAATGGCTGATAAATTAATTATTACTTATGAAGAATACAAAACTGCTGTTGAAAAACTTGCTCTAGAAATAGAAAAAAGTTATAAGCCAACAGTTCTAGTTGGAATAATGAGAGGTGCGGCGCCAATCATTGATATTTTGTCCAGAATTTTTAAATTACCAACAGCTTATGTTGTTATCCAAAGTTACTCTGGTGATACTGTTCAAAATAAACAAGGAGAACTTATCTTCGCCAGAGATATTAGCGCTATTGCAACTAATGAAAATTTTAAAAAAGTATTGTTGGTAGATGATTTGTCCGATACAGGTTTAACATTGAATAAAAGTATAGATTGGTTGAAAGAGTATGATCCAATAAAAAATTATATTAAAGAGATAAAGACAGCATGTCTATGGAAAAAAAAATCGTCTTCTTTTACTCCTGACTTTTGTCCAATCTTATTAAAAAATGATCCTTGGATAGTTCAACCATCGGAGTATTATGATGAAGTAGATATTGAAGCGTTAAAAAAAAAACATTCTTAGCAAAGAAAAAAAAGGCCAGACTAAGCTGGCCTTAAATTTAAATTTTAAAAAACAGAAATTACTGCGGAATATCTCCTTCAACTCCTTTAACGTAAACATTCATACCAGCTAACATCCCGTCATCTGCTACTGAACCCTCAGCTACAAGAATATTTCCTTTTTGATCATAAATTGGACCAGTAAATGAATGGGTTTTTCCAGATGCTAAGTCTTTTTGAAGTTGTTCTACCTCTTTAACTAAATCACTTCCCATTGCTGAATTATATGGAGCCATAGCAACCATTCCCTCTTTTAATCCATGCCAAGTATCCTGTTGTTTCCATGTGCCATCTCTTGCAGCGATAGATCTTTCTACATAGTAAGGCGCCCAATCATCAATAATAGAAGTTAGAATTGATTTTGGCGCAAATCTTTGCATATCACTAGCTTGACCAAATGACCAAACTCCAGCCTTTTCTGCTACTTGAACAGGTGCAGTACTGTCTGTGTGTTGCATTATAACATCTGCTCCTTGATCAATTAAAGCTTGAGCAGCTTCTGACTCTTTACCTGGATCATACCAAGTAAATACCCAAACTATTTTTGTTTTAATATCAGGATTTACTTTTTGGGCAGCCAGTGTCATAGCATTAATTCCTCTTATAACTTCAGGAATTGGGAAAGAGGCAATATATCCAATAACATTTGTTTTTGTCATCTTTCCTGCCATATGGCCTAACAAAGTTCTTCCTTCATAAAATCTTGCAGAATACGTGGATACATTTGAGTGTTCTCTTTTGTATCCAGTTGCATGCTCAAATTTTACGTTTGGAAAATCTTTAGCAACTTTGTTTGTTGGATCCATATACCCAAAGCTTGTAGTAAAAATTAGATCATGTCCAGATTGTGCTAACTGTCTTATGACTCTTTCTGCGTCCGCACCCTCTGGTACACTTTCCACATATGTAGTTTTTATTCCAGCTGCCTCTACTGCTTTTCTTCCCTCATCATGTTGGTATGTCCATCCATGATCCCCAGTAGGTCCAACATAAACAAAACCAACCTTAAAATCTGCATTAGCTTGTCCGCTTACGCCAAGAAAAAACAATACAGAAATTATATATCTTAAAAAGTTTTTATACATTTGATTCCCCTTTAAATTTAATTTTGTGATACTACAAACTAAGCAAGATTCTAATAAAAAAAAATATTTATTTTGGAATAGCTAACATCACTTTTCCTTATAGAAGATTTGTCCCAAGGATGTTGGTGTGTTTAGTTTTATTTTTCTACTGTCACGAGAAATTACAACTAAAACTATTATTGTCATGATGTATGGTAATGCACTTAATAATTGAACTGGAATTCTAAAACCTACAGCTTGCATATGTAATTGTAAAATTGTTATTCCACCAAATATTAATGCTCCTATTAAAACTTTTATTGGACTCCATGTTGCAAAAACCACTAATGCGAGCGCAATCCAACCTCTTCCTCCAGTCATATTTTCAATCCATTGAGGAGTGTAAATTAATGAAAGATAAGCACCTGCTAATCCACACATAGCTCCACCATAAAGAATACAACTATATCTTACTAAACTTACATTAATTCCCTGATTAGATGCTGATGTTGGTGAGTCTCCCACAGCTCTTATTATCAATCCAATTTTTGTTTTTTTCAGAAAATAATTTGTCAAAAAGGGTAATAAAAATGCAAAATATAATATAACTGAGTGTCCAAACAAAATTGGTCCTAAAAAAGGAATATTTTCCTTAAGATTAACAAATAACAAAGGAAATTCTTTGCCTGGTATTCCAACAAAATTCTTTCCTATCATTGCTGACATTCCGATACCAAAAATTGTCAATGCAAGTCCGGTTGCAACATGGTTTGTGAGAAGCGATTGTGTAAGCACCCCAAAAATTATAGAGATAATTAGACCAGAAATCATTGAGCCAATCACAGCTAAAAATAAGTTATCTGTTATAACCATTAATGCAAATCCTGAAATCGCCCCAATTATCATCATTCCTTCAACTCCAAGATTTAAAACACCAGATCTTTCAGTTATTAATTCTCCAGATGCAGCAAGTATTAATGGGACTGATGATGCCATAATTGCACCAATCAATATACCGATGAAATTTAAATCAAAGCTCATTTTTTTTTAAACCTAAAAATTTTATTTTAAAAAATAGTAAGTAATCAGATCCTAGAAGAAAGAATAAAATCATCCCTTGAAAAACTTGACCTGTATATTTGGGTACTTGTAAAAAAATCTGAGCTGTTTCTGCTCCTAAATAAGTTAGAGCAACAATCAGTGAAGCAAATATAATTCCAACTGGATTTAACCTTCCTAAAAAAGCAACAATTATTGCTGTGAAACCATAGTCTGGCGAAATATTTCTATGTAACTGACCTATGGGTCCAGTTATTTCCCCTACTCCTGCAAGACCCGCACATGCTCCACTGATCATAAAAACAATAATGATCATAGTCTTTCCTTTATAGCCTGCATATTTCGCAGTCTTTAAACTTAAACCTGAAACTTTTATCTGAAATCCCAAATATGTTTTGTATAAAATTAGCCAACTTAAGAATACAGTTATTAAAGTGATAAAAATTCCTGCATGAATTCTTAAACCATCAAATAAAATAGGCATCCTTGCAGACTCACTAAATTGTCTTGTTTCAGGAAAGTTAAAACCTTCAGGATTGCTCCACGGACCAACCACTAAGTAATCTAATAATAATTTAGCTACATAAACGAGCATTAAGCTGACTAAAATTTCATTTGTATTTAAATAAGTTTTCAAAACTGCTGGTATCATCGCAAATATCATTCCTCCAATTGCGCCAGATAAAACAATAATTGGCAAAACATAAAAACCATCATGGCCATAAAACAATAAAGCAACCCCACCACCTACAATTCCTCCAAAAATGAGTTGTCCTTCGGCACCAATGTTCCAATTATTACTTTTAAAACAAAAAGATAAACCAATTGCTATTAAGCAAAGCGGTGTTGCTTTTACCAAAAGTTCGCTAAACCCATATAAGTCAGAAATTGGAGTTATAAAAAAAAATTTTAAAGCTTCTAAAGGATTAAAACCCAAGGCATAAAAAATAATTCCCCCACCAAATAAAGTGAGAAAAATAGCTAAAATTGGAGTTAAAAAGTAAATTGAGGGCGAAACATCATTACGTTTTTCAATTTTAATCAATTGAACCTCCTCCCATTAAAATTCCTAATTTTTCAGGAGTAACTTCATTTACATACATGATTTTGGATAATTTACCTTTATAAATTACGCATATCCTATCACTTAATTTTAAAAGTTCGTCGTTATCTGTAGAAATTAATATAGAGGATTTACCTTGTTCATTAATATTTATAAGAGTTTCATGAATATAATTGATAGCACCAACATCAAGCCCCCAAGTTGGATTGAAGCAAACTAAGAGTTCTGGAGAAGTAATCAATTCTCTTCCTATAATTAACTTTTGAAGATTTCCTCCAGATAAAAATTGACTTTTCATTTCAACATTATCAGTATTTACAGAAAAATTAGAGAGTATTTTCTTTGAGTGTTCTTTAATTTTTTTTTCGTTTACTAATCCTTTTTCAAAAAAGTTTGAAGATTTAAAATTATTTAATGCAACATTTTCATAAATTTTTAATTCTGGAACAGCAGCTTGGGAAATACGATCTTCGGGTGAAAAAGCCATTAGATATTCTCTTCTTTCTCTTGGATTTAACTTACTTATTTCTTTGTCTCTAAATTTTATAGATGTGTAATCAGTAATTATTTCTCCACTTAAAATTTGAAACAATTCACTTTGTCCATTCCCTGAAATCCCTGCAATTCCTAAACATTCTCCTTTTTTTAAAGAAAAATTTAAATTAATTAAGTTTGTTTCGTAAGGGTCGTCACTTCTAAAATTTAAATTTGAGATTTTTAAAATTTCTTCACTATATTTGAAATTTTTAATTTTTTTTTTTATCGTACTTAAATTTTCTCCAACCATCTTATTAGCTAAAGTTTCAATTTTTTCCTCTTTTGTTTTACTTACAGATACTACTTTACCTTTTCTCATAACCGCTACTTCATCACAAAGTGAAAGTACTTCTTTTAATTTATGAGTAATATAAATTATTAATATCCCCTCGTCTGAAAACTGTTTTAATGAAACAAATAAATCTTCTGTTTCTTGTTCAGTTAAGACAGATGTGGGTTCGTCCATTATCAATACTTTTGGATTTCTGATTAAACATCTAATAATTTCAACTTTTTGTTTTTGACCAGCTGATAAATTTAAAACTGGAATATCTAAATCAATTTTAAAATTATATTTTTTTAAAATATTATTAACTGATAGTCTTAGGTCCTCATTTTTTTTATCGCTATCTATACTTAAATTTTCAAATACGGATAAAGTTTCAAATAAATTGAAATGTTGGAATACCATTCCGATATTATTTTTTTTAGCATCTAATGGAGAGTTCAGCTTAATACTCTTATCATTTAAAAAAACTTCACCTTTATCAGGTCTTACGACTCCAGATAAAATTTTAACTAGAGTTGACTTACCTGCACCATTTTCTCCTAATAAGGCATATATTTTTCCACTTCCAAACTCCAATGAAATTTCATCATTGGCAACACAGCCAGGATATATTTTTGATATTTCTGATACTCTAAGTTTTGTGTTCATAAGAATCTAGTTGTTAATTATAAAAATAATGAATTAAGCTAAATAAATACAACAAATAAATCAATTTTTGATAGAAAACTTATAATTTATTCAACTTTTAAGTTAATCTTTCGACACATTTAAGTAATATGTATAAATAATGAAATTTAGATTCTTAGTTACATTAATATCAATCCTTTTTTTAACAACTGCATGTCAAACGATCAAAAACAAAACAGATGAAGTTGCTGAAAAAGAAAATAAAAAATATGGATTATTTGTTGGTGAAGATGTTAATAAAATGAAACTAGAATTAGGAGCTCCTACTGAAGATATTATTAACAGTACAGGTAATGAAGTTTTAATTTATAAAACTAAAAAGTACGGTATGCCTTGCGAGAGAAGATTTGAGGTAAATGCTAGTGGGACTATTATAGCTTTTAGTTCTAGTGGTTGCTTTTAAACTTGTGGGGAGAACCCCACAAGCAAGGTTGAAGTTATTTACTTAATATCAATGAGTCTTTTTTTCTTATGATCCGGTAAAATTCTTTCACAAGCAATTGTCAAAAGACCATCCTTTAGTTCAGCACCATTTACTTTAACATCATCTGCAATAGTAAATGATCTCGCGAATTGTCTTTGTGAAATTCCTTTATGAATTATTTCACCGTCTTCATTTTTGTCTTCTGACTTATTAAACTGTTTTGTTCTTACAGTTAATAAATTATCCTCAAACTCCACTTCAACATCATTTTTGTTAAAACCAGCCAATGCAACTTCTATAGAGTAGTTGTCTTTACCAGTCTTTCTAATGTTATATGGTGGATAATTTGATTGCATCGTTATCCCACCGTTACCAAGCATATTTTCAAATTGGTCAAACATGTCGTCAAAACCAATAGAAAAAGGTCTTAGTGAGTTAAAGATTGATAGGTCCTTACTTGTCATAATATTTACTCCTTTTGTTAAGCAAGTTAATTTATGTAAGCCCCATTAGGCGACTTACAAATTTTATATGGTTATAAATCCTAAAAATTCAATGGGTAATTTACTAAATTTTTTTGGCAATTTTTAATGCAAAAGCATAATCAAGGGCTATTTCTTCAATTGCGCCATCTCTTCCTGATTTTCCTCCATGACCTGCATTCATTTCAGTTTTTAAAAGTAATAAATTATTGTCCGTTTTATAATCTCTGAGTTTCGCAGTAAATTTTGCTGGTTCATCAAAAAGAACTCTATTATCACTAAGACTTGTTGTTATTAAAATATGTGGATAATCCATTTTTTTGATGTTGTTATATGGAGCGTATGAATAAATATAATCAAAATGTTCTTTGTTATCTTTCGCATTTCCAAATTCATCAAATTCGCCAACAGTTAAAGGCAATGAATGGTCAAGGTTGGTTGTTAAAGAATCTACAAATGGTACAGCCATAATTAAACCTAAAAATAGCTCTGGTACCTGATTTACAACTGCACCCATCAACAATCCTCCGGCAGAGCCACCCATTCCTATAATCTTACCTTTAGAAGTATATTTTTTTTCAACTAAATATTTTCCAACAGCTATATAATCCTCAAATGTATTTTTTTTGTTTAGGAGTTTTCCCTCTTTCCACCATTTCATTCCTCTTTCCATGCCACCTCTGATATGTGCAGTAACCCAAATTATATTTCTATCAATTAAACTTAAACGCGTTGACGAAAAACCTGGAGACATTGAATTTCCATAAGAGCCATAACCGTAAAGTAAAAGATTAGCCGATCCATCCAAAGGAGTATTTTTATGCCTAGTTATGGTTATTGGAACCATTCTTCCATCATGCGATGAGCACTCAAGACGTTCAACTATATAATCATCTGGATTGTGTCCAGATGGTATTTCTTGTTCTTTTACAATTTTTTTTTCTTTTGATTTTAAATTATATAAAAATGTTTTTCCTGGTGTTTTAGGTGAGGAATATGATAAATATACATTGTCTGTGTTCTTATCTTTTTGAATTAAAGATACACCTGGAACTATTACCATTTCATCGCTAAAATGAATTTCTTCTTCTTTGTTTGTTTTAGGATCTCTTAAAATTATTTTACCAAGTGCATTTGAAGTTTCAGATCTTATGATCCAATTATTTAAAAAAACTAAGCCTCCAATTAAAACCTCTTCTTTTGCAGCAATAAATGACTCCCATTTTTGTTCAAATAAATCTTTACATTTATCAATTTTAAAATCCTCGGCGTTTTCATTTGTGTGTTTGTAAAAATAGTTATCCCAGGAATTTATAGAGTAAATTATACCTCTTTGTCTTTTTTGAATTAATTTTGGATTTGGGTTATTTTCATTAACTTTAAAAAAATATTGTTCTGAAGTGTTATGGTCAGAACTTGTAATTATAAAATATTTTTCGTCTGAAGTTAGCCCAATTCCTACAGTAAATGCCTCACTTTTTTCCTCAAAAATTAATAAATCCTCTTTTACTGATGTACCAATCTTGTGCCTATAAATAGTTCGAGGTCTGTGATTTTCATCCAATTTAGAATAAAAAATATATTTATCATCCAAACTAAATTCTATGCTACCACTCGTTTCTTTTATTTGTTCGGTAATTAATTTATTTGAGTTTATATCTCTTATATAAATTGTATAATATTCAGAACCTTTCAAGTCGAGGGAATATCCGAGATATTTATCATTAAAGCTCACTTCAAGATCTCCTAAACCAAAATATTCAGTGTTTAATTTCTCTTTTTCAAGATCTCCATTCCA
>CACJNE010000003.1 GCA_902594675.1 uncultured Pelagibacteraceae bacterium | reverse complement strand
CAGGCAAAACAAGAGTTTTAACTTCTAGAATTGCTCATATAGTTAAAAAACACAAGGCATTTCCTAATCAAATTTTAGCTGTAACATTTACGAACAAAGCAGCAAAAGAGATGCAACAAAGAGTATCAAAATTTCTAAGAAAGGAAGCTACAGGATTGCCGTGGTTAGGTACTTTTCACTCAATTAGTGCAAAAATATTAAGAAAACATGCAGAGGCTGCGGGTTTAAAATCAAATTTTTCAATCATTGATCAAGATGATCAAATAAGATTGATTAAAAATATTTGTAAGTCAGAGAATATAGATACAAAAAAAATTTCTCCAAGATATATTTTGGCAGTAATAGACAAATGGAAGAATAAAGGTTTTTACCCAGATGAGGTGGTGCTAAAACGAAAAGACGTATTAGAAAAAAGCTTTCTTGGAATTTATAAAATATATCAACAAAAATTACTTGATTTAAATGCTGCTGATTTTTCAGATTTGATTCTTCATTCAGTTAAAATTTTTAAGAACCACAAAGATATTTCAAAAATGTACTCAAAAAAATTTAAGTATATTTTGGTTGATGAATATCAAGATACAAACTTTATTCAAAGCGAATGGCTCAAATATTTAGCAGAACATAATAAAAACATTTGTTGCGTAGGAGATGATGATCAGTCTATTTATAGTTGGAGAGGAGCTGAGATAAAGAATTTTCTTCAATTTGAAAAAGTGTATGAAAACACAAAAATAATTAGATTGGAAAAAAATTACAGATCAACCCAAAATATTTTAAATGTTGCCTCAAATATTATTGAAAATAATCAAAATAGAGTTGGAAAAAAACTTTTTACTGATCAAGAAGTTGGTGAGCTTGTAACTTTAAACTGCTTTAGAAATGTTAAAGATGAGGCAACAGAAATTGGTTCTAATATTGAAAATTTAAAAAAAAAATTTTCATTTAACGAAGTTGCAATTCTTGTAAGAGCAATTTTTCAAACAAGAGAATTTGAAGAAAGATTTTTGAAAATAGGAATACCTTATAGAATTATTGGAGGAATAAAATTTTATGAAAGAGCTGAAGTGAAAGATTGTGTTGCTTATTTAAAAACTGTTTATCAGCCACAAGATGATTTATCATTTGAGAGAATACTGAATGTTCCCAAAAGATCTATTGGAGATACAACGGTTAAAGCTATTAATAATTTTGCTAAATTAAATAAATGTTCATTAGAAGTAGCCTCAAAAAACTTAATTGAACAAAACAAAATTAAACCAAAAACAAAAATAGGTCTTAATATACTATTGAATCTTTTAACTAAATGGAGAAATGATTTAAAAGAAAAAATGAATCATAATAAGCTACTGCAAACTATCTTGGATGAGTCTGGTTATAGTGAAATGCTTAAAAACAAGAAAGATTTAGAAAATGAAAATAGATTAGAAAACATTAAGGAATTATTGAGTGCCATGAAAGAATTTGACAATTTAGAAAGCTTTTTAGAGCATGTTGCTCTTGCAACATCCTTGGACCAGGACTGGCAAAGTGAGAAAGTTAATTTAATGACAATTCATGCATCAAAAGGTTTAGAGTTTGATGTAGTATTTCTTCCAGGCTGGGAAGAAGGTTTGTTCCCACATCAAAAAAGTATTGAAGAAAAAGGAGAAAGTGGACTAGAAGAAGAAAGAAGATTAGCATATGTTGCTATTACAAGAGCAAAAAAACTTGCAAAAATATCATTTTCTATGAATAGATTTTATCAAGGGGATTGGATTGACAGTATGGCATCAAGATTTGTTGATGAACTGCCAGATGAGTACATTAAAAAAAATAATAATTTTATACATGAAAAAGAAGAAGATTTTGAGTTTAATCAAGATATAGATTTTGAAAGCGATAACGAAATCAGAAGCCCAGGTTGGATACGTTATCAAAAAAAATTAAAATGAGTATTAAAATTAATAAAATTATATTATCAAATAATATAGATGGTTATATATTACCAAAAAATGATAGTTATTTTACTGAGTATTCAAAAATAAATAACTTAAAAACAATAACTAATTTTTCTGGTTCAGCAGGATTTGCAATTTTTCTTAAAAATAAAAAATATTTATTTGTGGATGGAAGGTATACGATTCAAGCATTTAAAGAGTCTGGAAAAGAATTTAAAATTTTTGAGATTCCTTATGTTTGGCCTAAAGATATTTTGAATAAAAAAATTAAAATCGGATTTGACCCAAATCTTTTTACATGGGAAACACTCAAAAAATATTTTGGTGACAATTACAGTTTAGTTCCTTTAAATTTAAAATTGAATAATAAAATTGAAAATTACTACAATTATCCTTTCTTTAGTCTAAGCTCTAAAGTAGCAGGAGAGAATGTAAATAAAAAGATAAATCGATTTATAAAAATAATGAAACAAAAGAAAATAGATTATGCATTTATTAGCTCTGGTGAAAATATTTGCTGGCTTCTAAATATAAGAGGAAAAGATCTTCCAAATTCGCCAGTCGCTAATTGTAAATTAATTATAACAAAAGATAAAAAAATTTATTTTTTTTCAAATAAAAAAAAAATTGGTAAAATTAAATTTAGTCTCAAAGAATTTAAAATAAGATTCTTGGAAGAAAATAATATTTTGAAATGTTTGGATAGTCTTAAAATTGGTAACTTTAGCATTGATAAAAAAACTTGCTCAGTTTATGAAGAAAGTTTAATTAATTATAAGTTTAAAATAATTGATTTTGAAGACCCTATTTATATTTTAAAATCTTTAAAAAATAAAACTGAAATTAGGAATATGATTAACTCCCATATTGAGGATGGTGTCGCTTTAACTAAATTTTTATATTGGATTAAAAATTACAAAACAAATAATCTTACTGAGAAAAAAGTTGAAAAAAAATTAGAAAATTTTAGAAAAAAGAATAAAAATTATTTGTATCCAAGTTTTGATACAATTGCCGGATCTGGACCAAATGGAGCAATTATTCATTATAGATCTAATAGATTTTCAAACAGAAAATTAAAAAAAAATGATTTACTGCTTCTTGACTCTGGTGGACAATATAAATGGGGTACTACAGATGTTACTAGGACAATTTGTTTTTCTATGATTTCTAAAAGGATTAAAAATATTTTTACAAGAGTTCTAAAAGGCCATATTGCGGTTGCTTTAACAGATATAAAAAAGGAAATTAATGGACATAATATTGATAAAATTGCTAGGAAAAGTCTAAATTCTGTCGGTCTTGATTATCGTCACGGCACGGGTCATGGAGTTGGAGCATTTTTAAATGTCCATGAAGGGCCACAAGGCATATCTAAAAATAATTTTATAAAATTAAAAGAAGGAATGATTTTGAGCAATGAACCAGGTTTTTATAGGAAAGGAGAGTTTGGAATTAGAATTGAAAATTTAGTATTTATTAAAAGAATAAAATCCAAACTAATGTTTGAAAATTTGACAATGGCACCAATTGATACAGACTTAATTAATTATAAAATGCTCAATAAAAAAGAAAAAAAATATTTATTTAAATATCATTTTGATGTTTATAAAAATATTTCTCCGCATTTAAAAATAAATGAAAAAAAATGGTTAGCTAACTTAATCTAGTAGATTAAGCCATTCTTTTTGAGATAAAATTTTAATTCCCATTTCTTTGGCTTGTTCAACTTTTCTGTTTGTAGGTTTTTCACCAATAATTAAATATTTTAATTTTTTATTTATTGAACTTACTACAGAGCCTGAATTTTTTTCGATCAATGATTTTGCTTCTGCTCTACTCATATTTGATAATTTTCCTGTAAACATAAAAGTATTATTCAAAAGTTTTCCTTTTTTATTTAATTCAAATTCTGAGATATTTAATATTGATGATAATTTTTTAATCACACTGAAATTTATAGTGTTATAAAAAAAATTTTTTAAAGATTTAATTTGTATCTCTCCAATTCCATCTATATTCGAAAATTCATCTAATTTATTATTAGTTACAAAACCAATAAAATTTTTAATAGACTTTGTATATTCTGCTAAAAGTTTTGCATTTTCAATACCTATATGTCTAATCCCAATAGCATATAAAAATCTATCTAAAGAGATTTTTTTTGATTTATCTATTGAATATTTTAAGTTTGAGACAGAGAGATCTCCCCAGCCTTCTAAATTTAAGATTTTATTATAGTCTAAATTATAAATGTCCTGAGGGTACCTTATAAAATTCATATCCCAAAAATTTTCAACGACTTTTTTACCAAGACCATCGATATTCATTGCTTCCTTTGATATAAAATGTTTAATTTTTTCTATTGCAATTTTTTCACAATCAAACCCCTCGTTTGTGCATCTTCTAACAGCATCATATTTTTTCATAATTTTGTTGAATTCTTTAATTGTTTTAGAGCCACATGAAGGACATTTATTGGGAAATACAAATTTTTTTGATTTTTTATCTCTTTTCTTTAAATCAACTAATATAACATGCGGTATAACATCACCTGCTCTCTCTATTTTTACAGTATCATTTATTCTTATGTCTTTTCTAATAATTTCGTCTTCATTATGTAATGTTGCATTAGACACCACAACTCCTCCAATATTAACTGGTTCAATTCTTGCTACAGGGGTTAAGGCACCAGTTCTACCAATCTGAATATCGATGTCCTTTATTTTAGAATATGCGCTATTAGCTGCAAACTTATGGGCTATAGCCCACCTTGGAGAATTTGCAGTAAATCCTAATCTTTTTTGAAGATCAAGATTATTTACTTTATAGACAAGGCCATCAACATCATATTCTAAATCAGATCGCTCTTCCTCAAACTTTTTATGAAAATCAACTATATCATTTATATTTTTAAAAACTTTATTATGTTCATTTACTTTAAATCCCCATTTCTCTAATGATTTCAAAAAATCTGATTGTTTTTTTATTCTATCACTTTCAAAAAAACCAAAAGTATATGCAACAAATTTAAGTGGGATTTTTTTTGTTTCCTCTGGATCTTTTTGTCTTAATGTGCCAGATGCTGCATTTCTAGGATTAGCAAAGTTATTTTTTAACTTATTAAAATCACTTTTTTTAATAAAGACCTCTCCTCTTATATCGATATCTTTTGGAAAATCTCTGTTAATTATTTTTTGAGGTATATCTTTAATAGTTTTTAAATTTTCAGTAATTACTTCTCCTATCGATCCATCTCCTCTAGATGTTCCTAAAACTAAAATTCCATCTTTATAAGTTAGTGATGCTGAAATTCCATCGATTTTTGGTTCAACACTAAATTCAATTTTAATTTTTTCATTTAAGAAATTAAATATTTTTTTTTCAAAGTTTGTTATATCTTTGATATCAAAGGCATTTGATAAAGATAACATTTTTACTCTATGACTTGATTTAACGAATTTTTTAGAGGGTGCAAATCCTATTGAATTTGAAGGTGAAAAAATGCTGTTCAAATAAGGGAATTTTTTTTCTAATTGTAAAATTTCTTTTTTAATTTCATCGTACTCCTTGTCAGATATTTTAGGAGAACTTTTTTCAAAATATAATTTATTGTGCTTTTTAAGTTCATCAATTTTTTCTCTATAAAAATCTTTTATTTTGGATTCTTTCATCAATATTTATTATTGAAATAAATCTTTTAATCTTTTAAGTAAAGATTTCTGTTTTTTTAAATCTTTTATAATTTTAGGTTTTTCATAGTCATACTTCAAAATTTTATAAGATTTTTTATACCAATCGCTAGATTGATAATTGTACCCAAGAACCATAGTATATTTTTTTGCCTCATCTATAAGCCCTAATTTATAATTTAGTTCTACAAGTCTATGCAATGCTTCCTCGATAAAAATAGTGGTGTCATAATCGCTTACAATAGTCTTATATCTATTCATCGCTGGTATCCATTTTTTTCTTTCCATATAATAATTTGCTAAGTACATTTCTTTCGCAGCGAGCACCTCATTAATTAATTCAAGTTTAAACTTTGCATCCTCAGCAAACTCTGTATTTGGGAAATTTTCAACCAATAAAGTAAAATACTCTCTAGATTTTATGATTTCACCTAAATCTTTTTTTTCATTTACTATTAAATTGTAATGGCAGATTGCAATCAAGTAATATGCATAATCAACATCTGGATGATTTTGGTATTTATCTAAAAATCTTTCTAACTCAAATATTGCATCAGTAAAGTAAAGTTGAGAATAATAACCATAGGCAGACATTAAGACAGATCTGGGAGCCCAAATAGATTGAGGATATAATAACTCTACTTCATTGAATTTTTTTGCAGCAAAGAAAATATCACCTTTATTAAATTCTTTAACTCCTTCATTATATGCCTCAATCATCTGCATTTCTAGGTTATCTTCTTTAATTAATGAAATTTTTTCTTTTTTTTCAGAACAGGAGATTAAACTAATTACAATTATTGAATATAGTAAAAATACTCTAAATTTCATTTGAAAATTTTACCAGAATTTATTTTAAAATTCTAATTTTTATGCAATAGATTTTAAAAAATGGCGATTATTTAATAATGAGTGAGGTAAATTTTTTCCTTTAATCTCGATTAAAGAATAATTTTTATTATCACTAAATACTTTCCTTAATAATTTATTTGTTAGACTATGACCGCCATGCTTACAGTTTAGTGAACCAATTATTCTATAACCAGTTAAATATAAATCGCCCATACAGTCTAAAATTTTATGATTTACAAATTCGTTTTTATTTCTAAGTCCGCTATCATTAAGTATTTTATTATCTTTAACTACAATCGCATTGTTAAGAGACCCGCCTTTTCCTAATCCAATTTTTTTTAGTTTCTCTATATCTTCATAAAGACAAAAAGTTCTAGAATTAAAAATATCTTGTAGATTATCTTCAAAAACATTTATTTTATTACTTTGAGTTTTAATAAACTGATTTTTATAGTTTATTTGAAATTCTATTTCTAAAGTGGTATTAGATTTTTTAATTGAGATATATTTATCTCCTTCTTCTAATTCGACATGATTGTTAATTTTTATCAATTTAATTGGGACATCACTTGCTGTAAGTCCTGTTTTTTTTAAAGCTTCAACAAAATCTTTAGCGGATCCATCAAGAATTGGGACTTCTTGAGCATCGAGTTCTACAATTGCATTATCTATTCCCAAACCAAGAAATGCTGCCATTAAATGTTCAATTGTGGATACCTTTACTCCAAATTGATTTGATATTGTTGTACAAAGCGTAGCTTCACAAACGTTTTCAAAATTTGGAATAACAACATTATTTTTTTTTAAGTCTATTCTTTTAAAAATTATTCCAGAATTAGGAGAGGATGGTAAAATATTCATATTTACCCTTACTCCAGTGTGAATACCAACGCCTGAGAATGATACTTTATTGGTTATAGTTGATTGAGATAACAATGCCATTGAGCAAATATATAAAATGAAATAAAATTTTAATATTCAAGTAATATTACAAGAAAATACGACTATTTTGAAAACAGGTTAAAAAAGGTCTCAAAAAATCCTTGCTTTTTGGTCTTTTTTTTTGTTTTGGTAAGAAAACTCTCATCACTTTTATGGTATTTAAAACCTGCCTCACAAATATTCGAATCATATTCGTAAAAAATATTTAAATTTGATAATAATTTATTAATACACAACTTATAATTATAAGATAACACCTTTGCTCCACCACCCATAATAACTAATTTTGGTTTTACATTTGGATTTGTATTTTTTATAAAACTGCTCTTTAATAAAACTAAATCTATAATTTCATCCATTCTTGCTCCGATTATCTGCTTTAACAAATCTATAGAAATATTTTTTTCTATAATTTCACTATATATATTATTTTTGGCTAGACTACTCTTATTAAAAGATAAGTTATTTTTATTGTTATTAAATTTTAATTTTAAATCTTCTGAATAGTTGTAATTTAAGTTTAAAACTTTAGAAATATCTTTAGTAATATCATTCCCACCTAAGGGTATAGAATTAAAAAACTCAAATTTATCATTATTGAAAATTAGACTACATGTTTTTTCATAACCAATATCTAAAAAAATAACATAATCTTTGCTCTCTAATTTATTTTTATAACAAAAAGTTTTAACATAACTTGAGCAATATAGATTAAGTATTTTAAGATTACTTCTTTTTAAAATATTTGATATTTTGCTTATCTTACTTTTATTCAAACAAATAAACTTTATTTCAAGTATTAAAGACTTAATCTTTATATCTTCAATTATATTTTTTAAAATTTTTTCATTATTAATAATAATATTATTTATTATAAGATGTATTATTTCGTCTTTAAAATTATTTTGTGAAACTAGATAATGAGCTTCTTCGATTAAGCTGTCATAAACTTTTTTTAATGATGTAGAATAATCAAAAGTTTTTTTAATAGATACATCTAAAGAATAAATTTTTGGAGAGTCATATAAAACGACAACGTTATCAATATGAGAAGACAAATATTTTTCAGCGTTCCTTATTAAAATATTTAATGATCTTTCTAAACCAGAATCTGCCAATCTATCTTCTATCTGTTGTTCTGAAGAATAAATATTTTTCGATGTATTATCAAATATACCTAATCTTAAGTTTTTGGATCCGATATCTATTATTGCTTCAAAATTACTCATTTTTGGTTGTCAATATAATTTGATCTTTTACTCTTAAGTCAATAATTTCAGTGTTTGTTAAAATCTTATTTTCTAATAGTTTTTTGAAAATTTTTACTGAATCTTCGAAATTTTTAGATGGAAGCATCAATGTTAAACCGCTAGAGAAGAATATATCCCACCTTTTATTCTTGTAAAAATAGTACTTATCAATTTTTCCTAAATCTAAATTACTATTTTTTAAAATATCCAACAAGTTTAAATAATCTTTAATTTGAAAATTTCCAAATACTGTTGGCATTTTATCTATATCAATGAGCTGCTGAGAATTAATTAATTTTCCATTTTTGCCTATATAAAATTTTTCACCATTAATTAAAGTTTCTCCAAGTATAGGTGTTTTTGATAACTTTATATTAATTGAAGAGGGTATAATTTTATCTATATATATGTTGTCTAAAAAATTAAATTTGTTTAATTTTTCTAAAACTTTTTCTTTTTTTAATTTAAAGATATTAACATTTTTAAAATGATCTAATTCATTTTTTATTATTTTTTTTTCACTATTTGATAAACCTTTAATATTAATTTTTTTTAAGCTAAATTGGTTTTGGTAACTTTCTATGAATTTAAAATTAAATATAGAGCTAAAAAAAATAAAAAAAATAAAATAGAGGTAAATTTTATATTTACTTATTGATTGAAGCATCTTTTATTATTTCCTCTATAAGTTGTAAAAAACTAATCTTATTGTATCGGGCAATTTCAGGAACTAGAGAAAGTGCGGTCATGCCTGGTTGCGTATTTAGTTCTAATAAATAAAATTTATTATTATAAAACCTAAAATCTGACCTAGAAACACCTCTGCAATTAAGCAATTTATGTGCCTTCATGGCAATCGAATTAACGATATTAAAATTTTTAAAACTTATGTTTACTGGTATAATATGTTTTGTTTTAGCACTCTTACTATACTTAGCTTTATAATCATAAAATTTTCTTTTTGGCTTCAATTCTATTATACCTAATTTTTTTTTTCCCAGTATAGCTGCTTGAATTTCTCTTCCCGGTATATATTTTTCGATTAAAATTTCTTTAAATTTTTCTAGTCTTATCAAATTTTTGATAAAGTTTTTTTTGTGAGTAATATATACTCCAACACTTGAACCTTCGTTAATTGGCTTGAGAACAACAGGAAATTTTAATTTTTTGTCCACTTTTTTAATTGTTTTTTCCAAATTTATTTTTTGATTAAAACTAAATTTGATGTAAGGAGGCGTGAGAATATTATTTTTTATAAATATTTTTTTTGAAAGCTCTTTATCGATAGCAAGTGATGAAGACATAACTCCAGAGTGAGTATATCTTACTTTTTCTGACTCTAAAATTGATTGAATATAACCATCTTCACCGTACCTACCGTGTAAAAGATTTAAAACTAAGTCTGGCTTAAATTTTCTAAGTTTTTTTATGAAATTTCCATCTGGTTCTGACAGTAAAATTTTATATTTTCTGCTCTTTGTGAGCTCTTTTATAACACTTTTCGCCGTTATTAGGCTAATTTCTCTTTCATTAGAATAACCTCCTGCTAAAGTTAAAATTTTATTCATTACTCAACTAAAACAATTTCTAATTCTAATTTTATACCTGTATTATCCAGAACTTTATTTTTCACAAATCTAATTAATGACTTCATATCTGAAGATTTTGCATTCTTTCTATTCACAAAAAAATTCGCGTGCTTTTTTGAGATAAATGCATCTCCGTAACTAATTTCTTCGGGAACACTTGATCTTATTAATTCCCATACTTTTTTATCAGTATATTTTATTGGATTTTTAAAGGTACTTCCGCTAGTTTTTATTTTTGTGGGTTGGGCTAGTTCCTTTTTTTGCTTGAGCTCCTCCATGTATTTACTAATTTTTTGGCTGTTATTTTCTTTACCTTTAAAAGTAGCACTCAAAAATATTAGATTTTTTGGTAATTCTATTGATCTATATTTAAATTCTATTTTTTTTGCAGGTATGCTCTTTACTATACCGTTAAAATCTATTAATTGGACAGAGACTAGGATGTCTTTAAATTCTCTATTAAAACAGCCAGAATTCATTCTAATACCACCTCCGACAGAACCAGGAATACATGACATAAATTCTAAACCTGAAATATTATTATTTTTTGCAAACTCAGAAACTTTTTTTTGAGAAACTGCAGCTCCAGCAATTATTGTCTCTTTATCTAATAAAGAAATATTAGAAAAATTTTTACCAAGTTTTATGACGGTTCCTTGATAGATATTATCATCAAATAATACATTTGAACCATTTCCTAAAACAAATATTTTGCCACGTAATGCATATAACTTAAGATATTCTATTAAACCTTTAAGAGAGTTTGGTTTAAATAAAATTTTAGTTTTTCCACCAATATTAAACCAATTTAAATTTTTAATACTCTTATCAAATAGAATTTTTCCATCAAGTGATAACTCTATTTTTTTTATATCCTCTATTTCCATTAAAAAATACTTTTTAAGCCTCTCATCCAATTCGATATAGATCCTGCACCCATTCCTATATAAATTTTATTACCAAAAGCGCTCTGTTTTATAAATTTTTTTAATTGTATTTCATTTTCAACTTGAATTAATTTAATTTTAGAATTTTTAATTATTAACTTTGCAAATGAATTATAAGTGAAAGGAAGTTTTGCTTTTTCATTTGCAGTATAAATTGGGCATAATATAACTGTATCTGCTTTTTCAAAACATCTTGAAAATTCTTTTCTAAGATTAATTACTCTCGAAATTCTATGAGGTTGAAAAATACATATAATTTCCTTATTTCTATAAACGCTCCTAACACCATTTAATACAGAGCTGATTTCTGTTGGGTGATGAGCATAATCATCATAAAAACTTACTTCTTTATAATCAAATAAATGTGTAAATCTTCGCTGCACTCCTTTAAAATTGAAAAGACCTAATTTTATAAATTTTTCAGGTAAGCCAATAGTAAATGCTAAAGCAACCGCAGCGGTAGCATTTGTTATGTTGTGAAATCCTATCATAGGTAGTTTAATATTCTTAATTATTTTTTTTTTACTTGGTATATTTATTTTAATATCGAATATAGAAAGATTTGAATTCTGCTTAATATTTATTATTTGAAAATTTGAATTTTTTTCTTTTCCGTATGTATAAAAATTTTTATTTTTTACTTTTCTTAACACATTTTTGAGATTTACGTCGTCATTACATATAAAGCTTTTGCCAACAGAGGGTATTTTTTCAATAAATTTTATAAAACTTTTTTTAAGATTATTAATATTTTTATAAAAATCTAAATGTTCAGAGTCCAAGTTAGTAATAATTGAATAAGTAAAAGGTATTTTTAAAAAACTACCATCAGATTCATCAGACTCGGTTACACACCAGTTACTTCTTCCTAATTTTGCGGAGTTACCAATTGAATTTAATACACCGCCATTTACAATTGTTGGATCTAAATTACCTAAAGTAAATATATTAGATATTAATGAAGTTGTTGTGGTTTTTCCATGAGATCCAGTAATAACAATGTTTCTCATAAAGGATACTATGTGACCCAACATATCTCCTCTAGTATAAATTGGTAAATTTTTTTTGTTAGCTTCTAAGACTTCTGGGTTATTTTTTTTAATTGCAGAGGATGTTACTAAAATAGTTGTTTTTTTTATATTTTCTTTTTTATGGTTCAAAAATACTTTAATTTTTTTTTCACTTAATCTCTCTATATTTTTATTATAAGAAATATCACTACCTTGAACTTTATATCCTAATCCTTTCATAATTAATGCTAACCCACTCATACCTATTCCACCTATTCCAACAAAATGAATTAGCTCATTTTTTCCTAAGTCAATTCTCATTTATTAATCCAGTTAATTTAGATTTATTATTTTCCCAGGTATTTTCTTTAGTAAGTTCTAAAAGTTTTTTTTTTTTCAAAAAATATTCATCTTGATCTTTCAAAATTTTAGCCAACAAATTTAAAAAATTATTTTCGTTTATATCTTTCTGCATAACTAACCAACAACATTGATTATTTTCATAAAATTTTGCATTGTAATACTGATGATTATCTTTAGCATATGGAAAAGGAATTGCTACAAATGGAATATTCAAATAACTTAATTCTGCGATACTAGATGCACCAGAACGAGTAATAGCCAAATCACAAGTAACTGCCTTAATTAATAATTTCTCGTCGAAGTCAAATATTTCATGGTCTATGAGATTTTTTTGATATAAATCTTTAATATTATTTTTTGATTTTGTATTAATTACTTGCTGCAAAACTTTGATATTTTGAATTTTTGATAATTTGACAATTAATTTAGTGATATATTCGTCAAAAAACTTTGCCCCTTGGCTGCCTCCAATAATTAAAATTTTCTTTGGATCATCCAACACTTTTTTTTCATTTTTTTTGTATTGATAAATTTCTTTTCTGATTAGTGGTTTAATTAAATAAATTTTATTTAAAAATTTTCCAGAAATACCTTTCAAATTTTTGTCATAACAAATAATTTTTTTACTAAAATTTAAAGTAAATTTATTTGTTCTACCCAAAACAGAATTAGGTTCGAAAATATAAATTTTAATATTCAATAATTTAGAGGCTATACACAAAGGTAACGACATATATCCACCAGTGCTAATTAGTGTATTAAAATTATTTGATCTAAGATATTTATAGGACCTAAATATTGAAGAGGAAAATTTAATTAAATTATATGGAAATAGAAATAAATTAGAAAAAATATTTGGTACATCGATTAATGAGTAATTATATTTTTTATTGTTAATATATCTAGATCCTCTTAAGTCTGTTGCTATATGTATCTCAAACTCTTCTTTTAAAGCATCATATATACTTAGTGATGGAATCACATGTCCGCCAGAGCCTCCAGTTGCAATAAGTATTTTTTTCATAAAATTAATCTAATTTTCTTTTTGTTAAATTTAAAATTATACCTGAGATAATAGCTGTACTAATTATTGATGATCCGCCATAGCTTAAGAACGGAAGTGTCATACCTGTTGTTGGAAGTATTCTTATGTTAACACCTATATGTATAAAAGTTTGTGACAATATTAAAGAGATACAGCCAATCAAAATTAACTTGTAAGTATCTTCATTTATTAAATTTATTTTTTTTATAACTTTATAAGAGAAAATCAGATATAGGAACAAGATTCCAATGACAATAATTGCTCCAAACTCTTCTGATATAACTGATACTATATAATCTGTATGAGCTTCAGGAACTCTTGAATTCAGAGTTCCTTCCCCAATACCTTTGCCAAAAAAACCTCCGTTTATAATTGCGTCACTCGCTTTTTCTGCTTGATAATTATTGCCTGAATTTGAGTCTAAAAAGTTTAAAAATCTAATTTTTATATATTCAAATTTAGGAACAAAAATTACCAAATAACTCACAATAGAACCTGCCAAAAGAAAAAATATAAAAAATATAAAAATATTTACTCCAGATACAAAAATTAAAGCTAGCCAGACCATTATAATTAAAAGTGTTTGCCCAATATCAGGTTGATAAACTAGTAACAGTAAAACAGGAAGAACAAATAGAGTGCTTAAAAAATATTTAAAATATAATCTTCTACTTTGAATAGTTAACATTAAAGATAATGTCACTATAAAAAATGGCTTTATAATTTCAATAGGCTGAAACCTAGGCAAAAAAAACAAATCTATCCATCTTTTTGATCCTTTAACCTCAATACCAATAAAAGGAACTAACAATAAACTTAAAAATGTTACCAAGAACAAAATAAATGAAAATTTTGTTAAGATTTTTTGATTTAAAAATGAGAAAAGTATCAAAATTAAAATAGCCAGAGTTATATAAACAGAATGTTTAAAAAAAAAATAATAAGAATTTGTATCTAATTTATCTGAAGCTATTAGAGAAGTAGAGACTAATGAAAAAAAAAGACCTAATAAAAATAATCCTAAAATTAAAGATAACAGAAATTTATCTATGTTTTTCCACCAATAATAAAAGCTATCTAAATAATTGCTCATGCTCAAACTTTTTTAATTAAACTTTTAATATTATTATTAAAAAATTTTCCTCTTTCCTCAAAGTTTTTAAATTGGTCAAAAGAAGCGGCGCAGGGGCTAAAAAGGATTACTTTTTTGCTATCGTCATTTTTAATATTATTATTTAAATTTTTTAAAACTTTTTTAAGCGTTAGAGAGCTTTGATAAAAAATTTTACTTGGCAAGGAATCAATTAAAAGATTTCTATCTTTACCATAAACAAAAGCTTTAATATTTGAGAAATATTTTTTATTTAATTTGAATTTATCACCTTTTTTTGCAAGACCTCCCAAGATCCAATAAATATTTTTATAACTTTCCAGTAATGGTATTGTGGAAGAAAAACTTGTAGATTTTGAATCATTAATGATTAATAATTTTCTTGATTGGTAAATTATTTGTTGTCTAAAATTTAATCCTTTAAATTTATTAGCAGTGTTTATTACTGTTTTAAATTTTATATTTAAAATTTTAGCAATATTGAAAACAAAACTAAGATTTTTTTTATTACTAGAATTTTTAAAATAAATATTATTTATTTGTCTAAAATATTTTTTATACTTTAAGTAATCTATTTTAATAACATTAGATTTTATTCTTTTTTTTTTTATTAATTCATTAAGAATCTTATTTTCACTATCTATAAAAGTATAGTCATTTCTGGTTTGTGATTTTACGATTTTAAATTTTGCATTTACATAATTTTTGAAGGTTCCATGCCTTTCTAAATGATCTGGATTTAAGTTAAGTATAACAGAGTATTTTGATTTAAAATATTTACTGTAATCAAGTTGATATGAGGATGCTTCAACAACAAATATTGTATTTTTTTTTATTTTTTTTTCCATTAATATTGGATATCCAATATTGCCTGTTAACCTTACATCCATTTTGTTATTTTTTAGAAGATCATGTAAAAGTTTTGAAGTGGTCGATTTACCATTTGTTCCAGTGATAGTGATTTTATTTATTTTTGGATAAGTAATTTCAAATATATCAAGTTCAGTGATAATTTTAGACTTATATCTATTAAGATAATTAGAAATTCTACATTTATTGATATCGATTCCCGGACTTAAAACAATAAAATCGAAGCTTATATCTAGTAATTTCTTAATATTTATTGATTTTTTTCTTAACTTAGTTGGAATACTTTTTGTATTATCATCAAATATTGTGCATATATTATTTTTTTTTAAAAAATTGAAGCAAGAAATGCCAGATTTTCCAAAACCATAAATTAAAATTTTTTTATTTTTAAAATTAATCTTTCTTTCATTCATTATCTTAATTTTAAAGTTGCAAGACCTATCATAGCCAAGATAATTGAAATGATCCAAAATCTTATTACTACAGTTGACTCAGGCCAACCTTTTTTTTCAAAATGATGGTGAATTGGTGCCATTTTAAATATCCTTCTACCTGTAAGTTTAAATGATATTACCTGCGCAATTACAGAAATTGCTTCTAAGACAAAAAGACCCCCCGTAATTGCAAGAACAATTTCGTGTTTAGTAATAATTCCAACTGCACCTAGTGATCCTCCTAAAGCTAAAGACCCTGTGTCACCCATAAAAATCTTTGCTGGTGGTGCATTAAACCATAAGAAACCAAGACAAGATCCTATTATAGCTCCACAAAAAATAGATGCCTCTCCTACTCCTTCGATATAAACAATTTGTAAATATTCCGAAAAAACTATATTTCCCGTAACATAACTAATAAAGGCAAAACATGCTGCAACCAATATAACAGGAACTGTTGCTAAACCATCTAGACCATCAGTCAAGTTAACAGCATTAGATGAACCTACAATAACAAATAAATAAAATGGAATAAAAAACCAACCTAAATTAATTACTAAATTTTTAAAAAATGGAAAATATAGGCTTTCAAGTTCATTTGATCCACTAAAAAAATAAAGAAGTAAGATTCCAGCTAATGCTAAAATGATTTGAATTATAATTTTAAATTTTGATGAAATACCATTTGAATTATTTTTTTTTATTTTTTGAAAGTCATCATATGTCCCAAGTAATCCAAAAGATCCTGCTACATATAGTAAGAACCAATTGTAGGGATTTGACAAATCACCCCATAATAGCACTCCTGAGAAAATACCAAGTAATATCATTAAACCTCCCATTGTAGGGGTTCCTATTTTTTTGACTATATGCTCCTTTGGACCGTCTTCTCTTATTGGATCATGAATTTGATGTGCGGAAAAATAATTGATTAGTGGTCCCCCAACTAAAAAAACTACAGTCATCGAAGTAAACATCGAGAGACCTGTTCGAACAGTCAAATATTTAAAAACATTTAGAAAACTAAAAATTTCAACTAAGCTTGATAAAATACTATAAAGCATTAAATTTACCTTTTTTTATGTTTTGACTTATTCTATTTAATCCAGTTGAATTTGAACCTTTTATCATTAGATATTCACCATTATTAATGTCTTTTATCATAAAGTTGAGTATATCTTCTTTTGAATTTAATATTTTTCCTCTTTTTTG
Source organism: uncultured Pelagibacteraceae bacterium (assembly GCA_902594675.1). Taxonomy (GTDB): domain Bacteria; phylum Pseudomonadota; class Alphaproteobacteria; order Pelagibacterales; family Pelagibacteraceae; genus Pelagibacter. Next base: position 90,565 of record CACJNE010000003.1, on the reverse strand, counting down.
TGGTTTAATTTTGTTAAATGTTTCAATTACATCTTTGCCATAAACATAAACTTTATCGATGTTAGTGTTATTAATGAAATCAGCAGCTTTTTTGTGAAATTTTTTAGAGTATTTACCAAGTTCCAACATATCTCCTAATAAAATAAATTTTCTTTTCGAATTAGCATCTAAATTATTTAGTTTATTTAAAGCGAATTTTAGAGATAAAGGATTAGAATTATAACTTTCATCAATAAAATTAATTTTTTTTCCTTTTAAATCAATTAAATTTTTATCTCCTCTTCCAATTGGAAATTTATAGTCATTAAAAAAAAATTTATTTAATTGATGCAAATCAAAAAAAACTGAAATTACAGCTAAAGTTGATAAAATATTATAAATATAATTTTCTAAATTTTTTTTAATTGAAAATATTAAATTTGAATTATCATATTTTATGAAAAGAATAAAATAAGTTTTTTCTTTTTTTATTTTAATTAAACGTAAATTCGAATAATTTTTTATTCCAAAAGAAATTATTCTTAACTTTTTTTTTTCAGCTTTTAATTTAAAAAAATTAAAAAATTGATCATCAGCATTTAATATGATTGTTCCTTTTTCTACTATATTATTTATTATTTCTGATTTGGCACGAGCTATACCCTTTAAATCTTTGAAATTTTCAATGTGAGCATATGATATATTTGTAATTACTCCAATGTTAGGTAATATTTTTTTAGTTAGAAAATCGATTTCGCCTTTTTTATTCATCCCCACCTCAAAGATACCTATTTTATCATCCTCATTTATATTAAATAAAGAAATTGGTACTCCATATTTATTATTGAAAGATTTTTTTGAATAAGATGTTTGGCATAATTTACTTATCATTTGACCCAGCATTTCTTTTAAAGAAGTTTTGCCGGCAGATCCTGTGATTGCTACAGAAGAAATACTTGATGATATTCTGATTAATTTTGCAATTTCTGAAAATATTTTTAAAGAATTTTTAACATATATTTTATTTTTGATTTTACTCTTTAATTTACCTTCAATAATTGAAATAGATGCTCCATTTTGCAAAGCTCGATCAACAAATTTATTACCATCAAAATTTTTTCCTTTTATGCCAAAGAAAATGTCATTTTTTTTTATTTTTCTTGAATCAATTGAAGCTTCATTAATCTTAATATTTTTTCCTATTTTTTTTTTTGTTATCTCAGAAATGATATTGGATTTCCAATTCTTGTTTAAAGTTTTGTTTTTCTCTTTTATATATTTTTTGATACAATTCTTATCTGAAAAGTATTTTTTAGAAGCATATTCTTGGTAAATCTCATGCCCTTTTCCGGCAACAATAACTACCTCATTTGATTTAATATCCAAAATCGCTGATTTTATTGCTTTTTCTCTTGAAGGGATCTCTAGTAATTTATTTCTTAAAATATTAGGTTTTATATCTCTTCTAATTTTATTTGGGTCTTCATTTCTTGGATTGTCATCTGTCAAATATATTTTGTTACAGTATTTATTAGCAATTCCACCCATTATTTTTCTTTTGGGCTTGTCTCTATCACCTCCACATCCGAATACTAAATTGATTTTTCTTAATTTAAATTGTTCCCTAATATTTTTAATACAAGTTTCTAAAGCATCAGGTGTATGTGCATAATCAAGAATGACAATTCCATTATTATTAAGTTTTCCAATTTTTTCTAATCTGCCATTTACTGGTTTAATTTTTTTAGTTATTTTTAAAATTTTTTCTAATGGTATCTTACTTTTTATTGCTGCCATAATAGCCATTAGCAAGTTTTTAATTTGAACTCTTCCAATTAATTTTGTTGAAAAAGAATATTTTTTCTTATTATATTTAAATATTATTATCTGCTCATCTTTTAAAAATTGATGATTTAAGATTTCAAAATTTGATGTAGGGCTTCCAATTGTTAGTTGTTTGATATTATTTAATTTTGTTATTCTATTTAAATTTGAAGTAATATTTAACTCATCATCATAAATAGCACATGATTTTTTTTTCATCAATTTTTTAAATAATATTAGCTTTGAGTTCAAATAATTTTGAAATGTTTTATGGTAATCCAAATGATCTCTTGATAAATTTGTAAATATACCAATATTAAATTTTAATCCATACAATCTATTCTGATGTAATCCATGACTGGATGCCTCTAATATAACATTCTCAATCTTTTTTTGTTTTAATTCTTGTAAAATATTATTTATTTGAATTGCATCAAAAGTAGTATTTGAAAAATTTTTTTTTGTTTTTAAACCGACAATTCCTAATGTACCTATTGCAGCTGCCTTTATTTTATTCAAAGTTACAATTTGGAAGTAAAAATTTGCTATTGAAGACTTTCCATTTGTTCCAGTAACTGCTATTAAGTTGTTTGGTTTTTTATTAAAAATTTTGGAACTAAATAAAGCCAGTAGTTTTCTAGGATCTTTAAAATTTAAAAATAAGATATTATTTTTCCAACCAATTTTTTTCAATTTGTCAGAAATAATTATTTTTGATCCATTTTTAATTGCATCTTTAATAAATAAATTTCCATCTGTATTATTTCCTTTAAATGCAAAAAAAATATATCCATTTTTAATTTCCCTAGAATCAAAAGCTATTCCTTTAAAACTTACTTTATGATATTTTTTATTTAAGTTTGGAAAGTAGTCTTTCAATAACATGTTGTACGCTCTTAATATTTTGTGGCTAAAATTGGCCCAATTTTATCAATTATCTGGCCTGTTACCCAAACAGTAGTCCAGCCTGCCGTATTTCTCCAGTTGCCTTTGTAGGGGTATCTTTCATCTCTATAATGATAAACAAATTCTCTATTAACTTTTGGTTCATCTAACATTACGGCTAATACAAATTTTGGATCTGATGTTGGAAAAACTGAAGTAAAAGTATTAACTTTTTTTTTAGAATAACCACCCTCAGAAGGTTGATCTGCTGTTCCAGTTTTTCCTCCAACTTCATAACCTTTTACATTTGCAAAACCTGCCGTTCCTTCTTTTGTTGATACAATTTTTCTAAGAATAGGATTAATTGTTGCTGATAAATTTTCGTTGAGTATTCTTTGTCTTTTTAATTTGTCTTTCCTCAGCAATGTTGGAGTTATATCATATCCTCCATTACTAATGATAGAGTAAGCTTTTGAAAGTTGTAATAAAGTTGTAGCAATCCCATGTCCAAACGAAACTGTAGCAAGTTTACATTTACCCCACCTTCCTATTTGAGTTGATCCGACCTCCTGGATATCAAATTCTAAATTAGATATAATTCCAATATTTTTTAAAAACTCATTGTAATTTTCAATACCAACTTTTTCAGCTATTCTCACAGAACCAATATTTCCTGATCTTATTAAAATCTCTTCGGCAGTTAAATCTGATGGTATTTTATCATCATATTCAGATATAGAATTTCCTGCACATGTAATCCTTTTTTTTAGATCTTTAAACTCTGTGTCTGGCTCTATAACATTATATTGTAATCCTGCAGCTAACGTGAAAGTTTTAAAAACAGATCCAAATTCATAAACACCTTTTGTTGCTCTATTGATATACTTTTTATCAATAATTTTTTCTCTTTTATTGAGATCAAAATCTGGAAGTGAAATCATTGATAAAATATTACCATTATTAATATTCATTAAAATCGCAGCACTACCAATATTTTGAAATATGTCTCTAGATTTTAATAATTCTTCCTTTATTAAATATTGTAATTCTTTATCAAGTGTTAATTTAAGAGGTTCTTTTGAAGTTGTTAGTTCATAATCAAAAGTTTTTTCAATTCCTGATATACCATTATTATCATTATCAATTTGTCCAATTACATGACTGAACAAATTTCCATTGGGATAAACTCTTGCTATGCTATCCTCTTGAATAAATGATTTATCTCCCAAAAGTAGTACTTCTTCAAGTTTTTTTGGACTAATCTTTTTTTTTACATAAAAGAATTTTTTTCCATACATCTCTGATTGAAAATTTTTGTTTGGAAATATTAATTTTAGAGAAATTAATAATTTTTCTTTATTTATTACTAAGTTTGGATTTATACCCAAATTAATAATTGGAACACTTTTTGCCAAAATATTTCCATCTTTATCCAAAATACTAGATCTAAAATTCTCTTTTTTTGTTACTTTCTTTATTTCTGGAGTTTTTTTAACACTAAGTAATATTACTTTTGAAGAAAAAATAATTGCCAAAATAAAAAATACAAAAAAAATAAAAGTTATTCTCTCAAAGGAAATTTTCAAATATGACTTATTTTCGTTAAATGAAAAGCTTTCATTATACTTATCTGAATTTTGATAGTTTTGATCTGTCTCACTCATCAATATTAACCATTTTCTCTATTTTTAATTCATCATTTGCAATTGTTATTATGTTCAAGTTTTCTATTTTTTTTTGTATTAATTTTTCCTCAAAATAAAATTTTTGATACTCGATTAATTTTTTTGGTGAGGTGAGGATATTATAATCAAGTAAAGTGAGTTCATAACGATCTTCTAAAATTCTTATATTTTCGTTAATTTCAAAAATTTGTTTATCAAGTTTTTTTGTTGAATTTTTTGTTAGCGTTGTAGCAAAAATTAGAATTATTATTGGGGTAAAAAAAAATATTTTTTTCATAAAATTATCTCAACTCCTCAACATCAGTCAGGTATTTGAATTTTTCTCTCAAGTCATTAAAGTTACATTTTTGGTTTATTTTTATTGCATATCTAAGTTTAGCAGATCTTGACGGTGGATTTTGAATTACCTCTTTTAAGCTAGGTAAAATTGGTTTTTTATCAATTAATTTAAAACATTTTTTTGACACTTCTTCATTTGGCATATATCTAGAAGAATTTCTTTCCTCCGAATAGTGCTTAAAGAAAAATTTGACAATTTTATCCTCTATTGAATGAAAAGTAACTACAGCAATTATACCGCCAACAGGAATTAAGTAAAAGGAATTTATTAAAGCATTTATTAATTCGCTTATTTCTTTATTCACTAAAATTCTTAATGCTTGAAAGGTTTTGGTTGAATTATGAATTTTTGTTTTTTGATATTTTTTTACACTATCTATAATTTGGACCAGGTCCTCGGTTTTGATTGTCTTAAGTTTTCTTATTTTGATAATTTCTCTAGCAATTTTTTTTGAATATCTTTCGTCACCAAATATTTTAAAAACTCTTGAAAGATTATTTTCATCCATGGTAGATATAATATCATTTGCTGAAAAATCGTTTATTCCCACTCTCATATTTAGTTTACCTTTATCATTAAATGATAATCCTTTTTTAGAATTTTTTATTTGGTTAATAGAGTATCCTAAATCGAAAATTATACCTCTTAGATCTTTTTTTTTTAGTTTTATTTTATTTAATTTAGAAAATTTAATATTATAAAATTTGAATCTATTGCTATATTTTTTTTTTAATGTTGAGGCACTGTTCAAAACATCTTTATCTCGATCTATTGCGATAATTTTATTTTCTTTATTTTCTAGAATTTTTTTTGAGTATCCGCCCTGTCCAAAAGTACAGTCGATAAATGTGCCACCATAAAGAGGGGAAATAATGCTAATTAATTCATTTAGCAGAACTGGAAAATGTTTGTTTTCCAGATTTATGATGGCATTCATTTATTTTTTTGAAGAACATTAATTTTTTTGTCTTCTCAAAAATGCTGGGATTTCTAAATCATCTTCTTCTTCTTTTGTTTCACTAATTTCTTGTGTTAAAGAAGTTTGATCTTCATTTTCTCCATCAGAATTAAATAGTTCAGGTGTTTCCTCATCAAAATTAAAGTTCTCTAGTCCATTTGATGGAGAAGACTCAGTCTCTTGTGTTTCAATCGATTGTTCAGAAACTTTAGATATTTGATCTTCAACTGAGTTAATTTCCTCTTCAACAATTGCTGAACTTACATCTTCCTCAGAGGAACTTATTGAGGATGCCTCTTGACTTTCAGTATCAGTTTTTACCTGTTCCTCAAATTTGAGTGCATTAGCACCATTAGTCATAATTGAGTTGTTTTGATTAGAGAAAGAGAAAGATTGATTTGCAACATTATTAGAAAAATCAGAATATCCAGGATTTCTATTCTGTATTCTATGAACCATATTAATTACTGATTTTGGTTCTGGCTGTTGACCATCTAAAGAGGTAGCAACGATGGAAACTCTCATTAAGCCATCAAGTTTTTCGTCAGTAATTGCACCAATTATAAGTTCTGCCTCTGGATCTACCTCAGCTCTTACTTTATTTACTGCCTCATCGACTTCAAAAAGTTTCAGATCTTTACCCCCAGTTATATTTACTAGGAGGCCTTTAGCTCCCTTTAATGTATAGTCATCTATTAATGGATTGCTAATTGCCATTTCAGCTGCTTTAACAGCTCTACCTTCACCTTCAGCTTGACCCGTTCCCATCATAGCCTTGCCCATTGAACTCATAACAGTTTCAACATCTGCAAAATCTAAATTAATCAAACCAGGTCTTACCATTAAATCTGTAATACTCTGAACTCCATGAAGTAAAACATCATTTGAAAGCTGAAAAGACTCCTCAAATGTTGTTTGTTCGCTGGCTATTTTGAATAGATTTTGATTTGGAACTACTATGATAGTATCTACATGTTTTCTTAATTCTTCAAGACCCTGATTTGCTTTTCTCATTCTAGAAGGACCTTCATATAAGAAAGGTAAAGTTATTACTCCGATTGTAAGTATATTTAATTCCTTAGCAGCTCTGGCGATAACATGTGCAGCACCAGTTCCAGTTCCACCACCCATTCCTGCAGTTATGAAAACCATATTTGCACCTTGGAGGACATTTATTATCTCATTAAGTGATTCATCTGCAGCAGCTTCACCAATATCTAATTTTGCACCAGCTCCTAAACCTTTTGTCAAATTCAAACCCATTTGAATTTTCGTTTGTGCATGGCTTAATCTCAAATCTTGTGCATCTGTGTTTACTGCAATGAACTCAACTCCTTGTAAACCTGCTTCTATCATTCCATTTATAGCGTTTCCTCCAGCTCCTCCAATTCCTAAAACTAGTATTCTAGGTTTCAACTCTTTTATATCTGGTGCTTTAAAATTAATTGTCATTTATCCCCCGTTTAGTTATTAAGTTTTTGCTCCCATTTAAGGTTAGCCCTATTAATATTAGATTTTTTTCTAGCAGTGACCCTAAATTTTTCAAAAAATGATGGCTCCCATATTTGGAAAGTTTTTCCCAGACCAACAAACAACATGTTATTTTTGATTTTTGCATGTTTTAATAATTTTTCTGTAATAAGAACTCTTCCCTCACTATCAAATTGAAGATTAATGCTCTCTGATAATATTGAAGTGGCAAAATAATCTTTCTTGTCATCAAATGGATTTAAAGAGTCTATTGCATTTGAAATTTTTTCGATTCTATCTTGAGGCCAAGCCTCAATAGATTGATTATTAAATGAGGGAAAGCATACGATTCCATTATATCCCATGTTTGATAGATAGCTTCTAAAACTAGCAGGCACTGACACTCTTCCTTTTTTGTCTAATTTGTTTTCGTAAGTAGATAAAAACATAATCCATAAATTCCTTTTTTGGGATTTTATGGGATATTATGGGTTTTAAATATAATCGTCAATACTTAATATTAAATACATGTATTCTTGATTTGTTCTTTATTCCAACGATAAAAAAATAAAATAATGATTTAATTGAGTAAGAGTTATGGATTTAACGGTTAAATTTTTGCCAGATAAAATATAAGCCGGGTTCTGTCTTTTAAACTTATCATTTCTCTAGGCCTTAAATCACTTTAAGGCTCAAGCAACTAACCCAGATGACTAGCCAAAGACTGCTTTTTGTTATTTCTAACTATGTCACCTCTATTCAGTCTTGCTCCCAGTGGGGTTTTCCATGCGCTAGTTGTTACCAACTTAGCCGGTGCGCTCTTACCACACCTTTTCACCCTTGCCTTGATAAGGCGGTTTATTTTCTGTGGCACTATCCCTAGGGTCGCCCCCGCCAGCAATTAACTGGCACTGTGTCTTTGTAGAGCCCGGACTTTCCTCTTTAAAAAATTAAAGCGATAAGTCTTTTATCTGGCAAGTTAACATTATTAATTTTTTGATAAAATTCAATAGCAATTATTTAATATTTGTAAGAGATTTTGCTATCTCATAACTTTCTAAATCTAATTTTCCGTCAATTAATTCAGGCCTAAATCTCATTTGAAATATTTTTATTATTTTTTTTAACTCATACAAATTAGTATGTTTTGTACAATAACCAATTTTTTTTAAACAATCTATAAATTTATTCAAATTTGTTTCTGATATTTTACCTCTTAAGGATTTGAATTTTTTAGAATTTGATTTATACCAAATTCCAATTTTTTTATTGTACAAATGTTTCCAAGGAAATTTTTCTCCAGGATCTACTTTTCTTAAAGGTGCTATATCGGAATGACCTAAAATATTTTTTTTGTTTATTTTATATTTTTTAATTAAATATTTTGAAATTTCAATTAAACATTTAATTTGTTTATTACTGTATTTTCTATAACCAAGCTTATGACCTGGATTTGAAATTTCTATTCCTATCGAATTTTGATTTAAAGAATTGTGATTTCCCCAATTCGATTTTCCAGCATGCCAAGCAACGTATAAATCAGGTACCATTTTGATAAGTTCACCTTTGGCAGAAATATAATAATGACAACTCACATTAGAATAAGAATTTGTCAATTTTCTTATTGCTAGTTTGTCATTTTTCATTCCTGTGTAATGATAAATTAAATACTTTATTTTGCTTTTTTCTCTTTTTTTTAGACCAAAATTTGGAGAATAATTAAAAGTCATTTTTTTAACAATTTTTTGCATTATTTTTAACAATTAAATCTTTAAATATATAAAAGATATAATATAAATTGCATTTATGAAAAAAATTTTTACAATATTTTTAATTTCTTTAATTTCTCAGGTTTTGATATTAAAAGTTTTTGCAGGATCTGATGGGGTTTTAAAAGCAAACAATGAACTAAAAGAACAAAGTAACGAAGTAAAAGATTGTTTTGAAACTGTTAACAGGGGAATATTTGCTTTTAACCAAGGATTGGACAAAATTTTTTTTAAACCAGTAGCAAAAGGTTATAGATACCTTCCTAAACCGATTAGATCTGGAACTAGTAATGCATTAAGTAACCTGTCAAATATTGTTACTATACCAAATAATATTTTACAGGGACAGATCAAAGAAGCTGGAATTAATACTTTAAGATTTTCAATTAATACCACTTTAGGAATTGCTGGAATTTTTGATGTAGCTTCTTATTATGGACTAAATAAATTAGATAAGGAAGACTATGGACAGACACTCGGAACTTGGGGTGTTAAAGAAGGTTGTTATTTCGTATTGCCAGTTTTAGGTCCAACAACTGTGAGAGATAGTTTAGGTTCAATTGTTAATTTTTCAGGTGGAGATGCTTGGTACAATGTTACGATTGCAAATAACACTGAACACTTTGAAAATTCTGATTATTATTATTCTAGGTTAACAGCTGGAGTAGATTTCAGAGCGAAGAATTTAGAAGCATTTGATAGTTTGGAAAATAACTCATTAGATTTATATGCATCAGTAAGAAGTTTATATTTACAGGATAGAAAAAGAAAAATTCTAAATCTAAACGAAACAACTGAGACAATGAATGATGATGATTGGGAAGAGATAGATACTCAATAATTATTAATGATCAAATATAAAATCTTTTATATTTTATTTCTTTTTACTTTTTTAATTAAACCGTTAAGTGCAAAAGAACCAAGCACATTAATAAAAGAAATAGTTGATGAAGCTTCAATAATATTATCAAGCTCTGATCCTGTAGAGTCTAAGATAATAAAACTGAATAATATTGCTGAAATAAATGTAGATATAGATGGTATAGGAATGTATACGCTAGGCAAATATAGAAAAAGTCTTAACGATGACCAAAAAATAAAATATAAAAAACTTTTTAAAAGTTATTTTTTAAAAAGTTTTTCTAGCAGATTGGTTGACTATTCTGATCCAAAAATAAGTGTGATTTCCGAGAAAAAAATAAATGAGAAATATACTATTGTAAATACTATATTAGAAGCAACCTCAAAAAATCCAGAAATAAAAATTGATTGGAGAATTTATACAAAAAATCCTGAAAGACCTTTGATTAGAGATTTAATAGTAGAAGGGTTAAGTTTAGCAAGAACTCAAAAAGAAGAGTTTAAATCTATTATTCAAAACAATGAAGGAGATATAAATTATCTATTTAAATCTCTTGAGGAATTTATAATAAAATAGGTAATGCGTCTGTTAAGACTCAAAAAATTATTTATACACTTTAAATAATATTAATTAAGTCACATGAAATTATACCAAAATATACATTTTAATCAGAAAGTATATTGGCAAGATCATTATTTTTTAATTTTTGTTTCCCTATTTAGTTTTTTTATTTCTGCAAATTTAGCATGGTTTAATCCGTATCCAGGTGATCCAGTATATAAAGTTTTTGATTTTCCTTTCTTATGGCAATTTAACAGAGATGTACCTGTGGAAATTTTATCATCCACCGGATTCTTAGAATATTTTGAGAGAGACCCTACAAGACTTGAAAGGCCAGGATTACCTTTTCTAGCCTTCATAATTGGACATGTAGTATATTTTCTAAATTTTGGAATAATTGACTTACCTGTGATTTATTTTACTGCAGGCGCATATATTTTGGTCAATTTTATTTTACATTATACTGCTTCCATCCTGCTTTATAAAATCTTTAAGGTTTACTTTTCAGAAGATATCTCAAAAATTGGTATTATCATATTTTTTTTAAATTATATGACAATTAGACATTTTGCTGAAATTACTACTTTGAATATGCATTTGTTAACACCTATAATTATTAGCTTTTTAACACTTAAATTTTTAAACAAAGAAAATTTTTTAAATTTATTTGTGTTATCGTTTGTGTTTGGTCTATTAGTTTTAATTAAAAGTCTTTACTCATTTTATTTTGCTATCTTACTTTTTTTATTTTTTAAAAAAAAATATTTTAAAATAGCTCAATCAATTATCATTCAATCAATTCCAATTTTAATTTGGCTTCTAATACTAAAATTTAATAACTTAGAATTTTATTCTGCGACAATGAAAGGAAATGTTCCTGGTCAAGAAGTATTTATGGTAACTTGGTTTATTAATGATTTACTAAATTTAAATTTTAATCATATTTTTGAGGAGTTTATTTTAAGTTTAAGAAATTTTACGATTATTTTTTTTAAATATTATAATTTTTTGATCATTTTAATTTTGTTAGGTATTTATGAATTTATTAAAATTAAAAATAATCAAATTAAAAAAGATTTTCTATTACTCTCTATATTGGTTATTTTTCTATCCTTTACTCAGTTTTATATGGCTCATAAAAATTCATCACATACTTATATGGGTGGTGATTATTTTTTAATATGCTCGCTTTATATTCTATTTTTCTTAAAAAAAATAAGATTAACAAAAACTTTAGTATCAACAATTTTAATTATATTATTTTTAGTAAATACAACCAAATTACCTTATGTTTCGCCTTTTGACCAAAATGGAGTGGAATGGGAAAAAAAATTTAAACCAAACAGCAAATCTTTAAAGTATTTTGATTAAATTAATTTTTCTTAAATAATTATATCTAAATATTTAATTTAAAATATTTAATTACCCTTATTTTGTAATTTATATGTGTATATAAAAGTTTTATTATAATGTTGAATTTTATTTCAAAATTATCTAATGAAAATTAAAGTTTTTTTCGTTTTTGTATTAAATAAATTCCGACTAATAAAAAGAAGATTGGAATTAACCATTTCATAAAACTAGAATAATATGTAAGTGCATCAGGGTTATAAGTATTTTCTTTTACTTTAGGGCCTGTATAACTAAATTTTCTGTTACCCTCTTGATCAAAAGAATTTATTAAATTTGGGTGGCCAATTGATGTGTAGGCTTCTTTAATTTTAAATTGATTTTCTGCATTATGATAATACTCATCTATACTAAATTTAAAAGCAAGGCCCTTGTTTGGATCTAATATGTAATTTTTGTCCTTAATATTTGCTTGAAGTACAACGTGACCGTCCATTCCAATAATATCATAATCTATATTATATTTTCTCTTGATTAAATTTGCGAAGCTTATTGCGTCTTGGGAACAAATACTAATTCCTCTTTTAAGAGCAAACTTATAATCTGATGATTGGTAATAATCATAAGCATTATTATAAATACTATCGAATCCAAAATTTATTCTTACTTCATCAAATTTTCTTACCAAATAAAGTATCCAATTCTCTTGGAATTTAATTTTAGTATATTTTTTTTTCCAGCTATATTCTTGGGGTGCTGTAGAAAGAAAATAAATTATCGATGCCTCTTTTAAAAACTTAAAAGTTTCACCGTGTAAAGAGTATAATTTATCAAATTTTTTTATTGCTTCTTCGAATTTTAATATTTCATTTCTTTTTTGATTAGAAATATAGTTTATAATCTTTTGATTTTCTTTAGAAATATATCCTTTTATTAAATGAGGATCACTTCGATAATCTTTTGGGAAAAAAAAATTAAATGTGTTTACTGATAGTAAAATTAATGGGAAGATGACTAAAATTTTTATAATATTTTTATTAATCATTTTTAAATATTATGTTTATTATTCTGGTGGGCCCGCCAGGACTCGAACCTGGGACCAATACATTATGAGTGTACTGCTCTAACCAACTGAGCTACAGGCCCAAGAAAATGATACGTTTTACATTAACTAAACTATAGTGGCAAGGAATAATATCATAAGTAAAGAAATTTATCTTATGTTTATTAACTATTTTTTAATTGTGAATATATTAAACTTTATATTTAAAAAAGTTATTGAAAATATATTTTAGATATATTTAATATTTAAAATTATTAATGAGTAGATCAAAATCTAACTATATTATTTACTTATCGACTGATGGAGCAGGCACACATTTATTAAGAAGCCAAATTAGTAAAAATAACAATGCTGATTTTAAAGTTAAGATTATACATGAATGTTTTTGGTATATATCAACAAAATTGTTAAATAACCCAAACGAAAAAAATTTTAACAAATTTGTGGAATTCTGCTCATTTGAAAAACTAAAAAAAAAATTTTCTTTAAATGATGTAAGTAAAGAACTCATATTTTCAATTTTTGAGGAAATTTATATTAATAAGAACATCACATTCGACTTTTCTAAAAGATTTACTGTAAGTGACAAAAACAGTTATTGGTCACAAAAAGAAATCCATTTTACTCAAAATTTATTAATTGAGTATATGTTGAGAAAAAATCCAAGAATTAATATAAAGTTCTTAGCACAATTAAGAAACCCTCTTGATCATATTGCATCACTTTATGAAAGATTTGGGAAGAAAATTTCAATAAATGAAATTAAAAATCAATTACTTGATAACTTTGAAAATATCAAAAATATCAACAACGAATGTGAAAAAAAGAAATTGTCCTCAAAAATAATGTCAATCAAATTTGAAGATTTAATATTAAATAGAAATAATATTACAAAAGTTATGTCGAACTTCCTCGAAATAAACATTGATAACAATTTTTATATCAACAAGATTTCTGTAAACAAATGGTATAGTTCCCCTTATGTTTATAAGTTTTTAAAAGATAAGGAATTAATTAGATATGCAAAAATATATAATTATAAATTTATTCAAATACCTAAAATACTATGGATATTTATTTATTTTTATGGAACCTTGCTAAGGAATTATTACGAATTAATTTTATTAAAAGATACAATTTTTAACAATGTGGACAAATTAAATCCGATAAATACTAAACACATGAGCAAAGGTATTTTAGTAAAAATTATAAGATATTTTATAAGATTAATTAAATTTGATTATCAGAAAGAACAAAGTAAAGAATATTTTATTAAAATTAAGGAAAAAGAAGAAAAAAAATAAATTGACACAAATAAGATATGTTTATTTTTATGAAAATATTGATTTTATAATGGTGGGCCGTGTTGGTTACGCTCCAACTACCCCTGCAATGTCAATGCAGTACTCTACTATTGAGCTAACGGCCCTATTAGCTTTCTAAAAAGCTTTTTAATTGTTTAGATCTACTAGGGTGCTTTAACTTTCTTAGTGCTTTTGCTTCTATTTGACGAATTCGTTCTCTAGTAACTGAAAATTGTAATCCAACTTCTTCTAAAGTATGGTCTGTATTCATACCAACACCAAATCTCATTCTAAGAACTCTTTCTTCCCTTGGAGTAAGAGTTGAAAGTATTTTAGTTGTAGCTTCACTTAAATTTGATTTTATTGCTTGTTCTAAAGGAGCTAATGCTTTTGTGTCCTCAATAAAATCACCCAAACTACTATCCTCTTCATCACCAACTGGTTTTTCAAGGGATACGGGTTCCTTTGAGATTTTTAATACTTTTCTTACTTTTTCAAGTGGCATTCTTAACTTCTTTGCTAACTCCTCTGGTGTGGCCTCTCTACCAAATTCACTTAGAATTAGTCTCTGTGTTCTAACAATTTTATTTATTGTCTCAATCATATGAACTGGAATTCTTATTGTTCTAGCCTGATCAGCTATTGATCTTGTTATTGCTTGTCTTATCCACCAAGTTGCATAGGTAGAAAATTTATATCCTCGTCTATATTCGAATTTATCTACAGCTTTCATGAGTCCAATGTTTCCCTCTTGGATTAAATCAAGGAACTGTAACCCTCTATTAGTATATTTTTTTGCTATAGAAATCACCAGTCTTAGATTAGCCTCTACCATTTCTTTTTTTGCAATTCGAGACTCTTTTTCACCTTTTTGGATTCTACTTACCATTAATTTATACTCGGTAACAGAAATTCCAAGTTTATTACTTATCTCAATTAACCTATCTCTTATATCCTTAAATTCAGTTTTATACTTTTGAAAAAATTTTTTCCAAAGTTCATTTGTATCCAAAAAATTTTTTAAATTAGGGTTTATTTCGTTGCCAACATAAAATTTTATAAATTCATCTCTATTGATCTTTTCATTAATAGCTAGTCTCAAAAGGTTTCCATCTAATGAAAGAATTTTTCTATTCTCTACATAATGTTTTTGTACTAAATCTTCTAAAACAGAAGGTGATAATTGAAGAGTTTTGATATTTTCTAAAATATCATCAACTATTTTTTTGTAGTTTTTTTCTTTAGAGGGAGAAAAAGGTTTTGAACTTAATACACAGTCCAATTTTTCTTTCTGGTATTTAATAAGCTTATTATATTCTTTAGTTAAATTATAAACAGTTTGCAAAACCTTAGGTTTGATCTCAGTTTCCATTGCTGCAAGTGTTGGATTAAATTCATCATCATCTGAATTATTATTAGTTTCTTCACTGGTTTGATTATTATCTCCTTCATCAGATTTTTTTTGTTTTGCGCTCTGACCAGTATCCTCATCTTCCATATAATTTGTGTCAATATCAATAATTTCTCTGACAAGAATTTCATCGTTTTGAAGTTTGTTATTCCATTCAAAAAATTGCTGGGCTGTAATTGGACTTTGGGAGAGAGCATTTAACATGACATCTTTTCCAGCTTCTATTCTCTTCGCTATTGCAATCTCACCTTCTCTAGATAGAAGCTCCACACCACCCATTTCCCTCAAGTACATTCTGATGGGGTCGTCACTTTTTTCAATGGATTTGCCTTCTTCCTTTGACCCATTATCCTTTTTTCTAAGTATCTTAAAGTCAGCTTTTTTTTCAACTAAAATTATTTTTTCATCTAATATGTGTATAAAGGCTTGTTCTAAATTTTCGGTTGATAAATTTCTTTTTCCCAGAGATTTATTTAATTCTTCATATGTAATAAAACCTCTGTGGACACCTCTGCCCATAAGTCTTGCAAATGATTTAGTAATTATACGTTCCACAATAAAAAAGTTCAGGATGTATATAATGCTTAAATAGGAAAAATCTATTGGATTCTGATTATAATTTAATTGATTTTCTGCAGTTTTTTAAGCTCTTTTAGCTCATTAAACGTTACTTCGCTCAAATCCTTGGAAAATCTTGATTCTAATTCTTCTATTCTTATTTCTAGCTCATAATTTTTCAAATCTCTTATAATCTCAGATAAAATTTCAAGTATTTTTTCATCATCATTAAAATTTTTAATCATTATGTGTTTTATAGATGCATATTTCAAAACTCTTGCAATTAGATTCTGATCGACTTTAATTTTTTCAATATCTGTATATTCAAAGTTCTTGGATTGAGACAAAATTTCATTCAATAATAATTTGTTTTCGCTACTAAATAATTTCACATTTTCAATTAAATTAAAATTATCTTTTATTAACTCTGGTTTTTTTAACAAAATATATAAGAATGAGAATTCTTTAATATCAATTGCATTCAAGGACTTAGTTTCATTGTAATAATTTTGTGTTGATTTGAGTGATTTAGTAATTTTTGAATGATTTTTTTTATATTTTTGATTAGTATTTGGAGAGAGTTCAGAAATCTTGTCTAAAAAGTATTCAAGTACGTATTTTCTTATAAATTCATCTTTAATAGTTAAAGATATAGACCTTAATCTTTTTTCAAATATAGCTCTAGAGGAAGGGTTATCATCCATTTCTTTGAAATAATGGTGAAATATAAATTTATGTATAGAAACTGAATTTTTTAAAGAGAATTCAAGAAAAAAATCTTTACCGTTTTTGTTCACAAAACTGTCTGGGTCATGGTTATCAGGCAAAAATAGAAAAGATATTTTTTTCTCAGGTTTTAATTCAATTATAGAATTTTCCGCAGCTCTTAATGCAGCTTTATAACCACTATCATCACCATCGAAACAAATTACTATTTCATCAAAAAACTGATTTAACGTTAAAATTTGTCTACTTGTCAATGAAGTACCAAGATTAGCAACAACATTATCTATTTTATTTTTACTTAATCCGATCACATCCATATAACCTTCAACCAAAAAAATATTGTTTAAGTTATTTGATAATCTACGAGCAAAATCTAAATTAAAAAGATTTGATCCTTTTTTAAAAAAGGGAGTCTCTGGAGAATTTATGTATTTTGCCAAATATTTATTGTCATTTAAAATTCTTCCACCGACAGCAATAGGATCACCAGAAATATTTTTTATAGGGAATATTACTCTTTCTCTAAATCTTGAAACATATTTTTTTTTATTTTCATCAAAATAAAAAAGGCCGGTGTCTTTGATTTCATTTTCATTAAATTCTTTAAAGATATTTTGTTGAAAGATTAAGTCATTTGTTTCAAATCCAATCTTAAATTTTTGAACTTCCTCTTTAGTTAAACCTCTTTTTTTGAGGTAATCTTTAGCCACAATAGAATTTGAATTTTTTAACAACTCGTCATGATAATGATCTACATATTTATTTAATATAGACTTATAATTATTCCATTTTTTTTCTCTAATCTCATCTTCTTTAGAAAAAGTATAAGGTCGCATACCTGCAAGATTTGCAAGTGTCTTAACTGCTTCCCCAAATTTTAAATTTTGTGTTTTCATTACAAAATCAAAAATATTTCCGTGTTCTGCAGTACTAAAACAATGATAAAACTCCTTTTCATCGTTTACAGTAAAAGAAGGGGTTTTTTCCGTTTTGAACGGAGACAAACCTACATATTCTTTGCCTCTTTTTTTTAAATTTACAGTTTTGGATACAACTGTTGAAACTTTTAGTCTTGTTTTTATTTCCTCTAAATATTCTTTTGGATACTTCATTTTTGGTTTAGCAATTCTTTTATCATTGATCCAGCTTTAGAAAAATCAATACTATCAGCGTTATTTTTTTTTAATTCACCCATCACTTTGCCCATATCTTTAATTGAACTTGCTCCAGTAGAATTAATAATCTCAGAACATAACTTCCTAGTATCTTCATCGCTAAGTTGTTGAGGTAAATATTTACTAATTACTTCCACCTCTTTCTCCTCTACTTCTTGAAGATCATTTCTATTGTTTTTTTTGTACATTTCTATTGATTCGGTTCTTTGCTTTATCATTTTTTTTAAAAGCTTTTTAACATCCTCTTCATCAGTCTTTTTTTTATCAATTTGAGATCTGTTGCTAATATCCAAGTCCTTAATACCTGATAAAATTAACCTATAAGTTGATATTTTATTTTTATCCTTCGCTTTTAAAGCACTTTTATAGTCTGTTTCGATTTTTTCTCTTAAGCTCATAATATAATTTATCGCATCAAAAAAATTCTTCAAAAAGAAAAAAAAATTTTTTACACAATATACATTAGATGTGTTGCGCAAAAAAAGGTTTTATTGTATAGACCTTTAACTCATGAGTTGTAATTGAACAAAAAACAAAAAAAAAAAATTGCAATAAAACATCAATTTCCAACAGGTATTTTAGTTTTAGACAACAAAATAGTTTTCAAAGGTATTGGTCTTGGATACGAGGGTACGGCTACTGGAGAAGTTTGTTTCAACACTTCTTTAACTGGATACCAAGAGATAATATCGGACCCTTCGTATGCTGGTCAGATTATTAACTTTACATTTCCTCATATCGGAAATGTTGGAATTAACAATGAAGATTTAGAGTCTGATAAAATTTGGACAAGAGGTGCAATATTTAATTCGGAGATTACTTCTCCCTCAAATTACAGAGCTTTAAAAAATTTAGATGAATGGCTAAAAAAAAATAAAATAATTGGAATGACTGGATTAGATACAAGAAGTTTAACAAATTTTATACGTGATAAAGGTGCTCCTAAAGGAACGATATCAAATAATAAAAAAGGTAAATTTAATATTAAAAAATTAATTAATAATTCAATTAAATGGCCTGGGCTAGACGGCCTAGATCTTGCAAAAGAAGTTTCAACAAAAAAAACTTATTCATGGAAAGGTTTTAAAACTTGGAGAAAAGAGACTGGGTATAAAAAAAGTACCAAAAAAATATTTAGGATTGTTGCAATTGATTATGGAATTAAAAAAAATATTTTAAGATATTTTTCTGATTATAATTGTGATGTAAAAGTAGTTTCTTGCAAATCAACCGCAGAGGAAATTTCAAAATTAAAACCCGATGGAATTTTTTTATCGAATGGGCCGGGTGACCCAGCAGCAACTGGTAAATATGCAATTAAAACTATACAAAAATTAATAAAAGAGGATTATCCAATATTTGGTATTTGCTTGGGCCATCAAATTTTAGCTTTGGCATTAAATGCTAAAACAAAAAAAATGAAGTTAGGTCATAGAGGGGCAAATCATCCAGTAAAAAATTTACTAAACAATAAAGTAGAAATCACAAGTCAAAACCATGGTTTTGAAGTAATAGAGCAAAGCCTATCAAAAAATTTACAAATAACTCACAAATCACTTTTTGATAACAGTATTGAGGGAATAAGATTAAAAAGTAGACCAGTTTTTTCAGTTCAATATCATCCTGAGGCAAATCCTGGGCCTCAGGATAGCCAATATTTATTCAAAAGTTTTATTCAAGAGATTAAAAAATATGCCAAAAAGAAAAGACATTAAAAAAATATTGGTTATTGGTGCAGGCCCAATAATAATTGGACAAGCATGTGAATTTGATTATTCAGGTACACAAGCTTGTAAGGCACTTAAAGATGAGGGTTTTGAAGTAGTATTAATAAATTCAAATCCTGCAACTATCATGACAGATCCTGAAGTTGCTGATAAAACTTACATAGAGCCTATTACAATTCCAGTTCTTGAAGAAGTGATTAAAAAAGAAAGGCCTAATGCAATTCTTCCTACTATGGGTGGCCAGACAGCTTTAAATTTAGCAATAAGTGCGGAAAAAGCTGGGCTACTTAAAAAATATAAAATTGAACTTATTGGAGCTAAGTCGAAAGCAATTGAAAATGCTGAGGACCGAAAAAAATTCAGAAAAAATATGTCAGACATTGGCTTAGATTTACCGAAGTCAAGGATAATAAATAATTTTAAAGATGCCTCAAAATGTTTAAGAGAAATTGGTTTGCCTGCAATTATAAGACCTTCATTCACATTAGGTGGATTGGGTGGAGGAATTGCAAAAAGTAAAAAAGAATTCTTTAAACTTGTTAGGAATGGAATGAACGAATCTCCTCAAAATCAAGTTTTAATTGAGGAGTCTCTGGAGGGGTGGAAAGAGTTTGAAATGGAAGTTGTTAGAGACAAAAATGACAACTGTATAATAATTTGTTCTATAGAAAATGTAGATCCGATGGGAATACATACAGGAGATTCAATAACGGTAGCTCCAGCACTAACACTTACAGATAAAGAGTATCAAGTAATGAGAAATGCATCTATAGCTTGTCTTCGAAAAATAGGTGTTGAGACTGGAGGATCAAATGTTCAATTTGCCATTAACCCTAAAAATGGGAGAATGGTTATAATTGAAATGAATCCAAGAGTGTCTAGATCCTCAGCTTTAGCCTCTAAAGCCACAGGTTTTCCAATTGCAAAAGTAGCTGCTAAACTTGCAGTTGGATATACTCTTGATGAATTAAGAAATGAAATAACAAAGGTAACACCCGCCTCATTTGAACCAACAATTGATTATGTAGTTACTAAGATACCTAGATTTACATTTGAGAAATTTTCTGACACCAAATCTGTGCTTGGAACTTCAATGAGATCGGTTGGTGAGGCAATGGCAATTGGTAGAAACTTTAAAGAATCCTTCCAAAAAGCTTTGGTTTCATTAGAAACTGGATTGTATGGATTGGACAATGTTTTTAATTATTCAAAAAAAGAGATTTTAAAAAATTTAAAAATTAACATTCCAAATAGACTACTATTAATTGGTGAAGCTTTTAGGAAAAATATTTCATTAAACACAATATATAAACTATCTAAGGTTGATCCTTGGTTCTTAAATCAAATCAAAGATCTTGTTGATGAAGAAAAAAATATAAGTACGAAAGGAATTCCAAAAACATACAATGAGTTTAATAGAATTAAATCCATTGGTTTTTCAGATAAAAAATTGTCAAAACTTACAGGAATTAAAGAGAAAATAGTCAGATCGAAAAGAGTTGCTCTTAAAGTTTTACCTGTCTTTAAAAAGGTAGATACTTGTGCAGCAGAATTTAAATCCTTTACTCCATATATGTATTCAACTTATCAAAGAAATTTTTCATTTAATACCGAGTGTGAGGCTGATCCTAGTAATAAGAAAAAAATAATTATTCTCGGAGGAGGTCCAAATAGAATTGGGCAAGGAATAGAATTTGATTATTGCTGTTGTCAGGCAAGTTTTTCATTAAAAGAAGCTGGATTTGAAACAATTATGGTTAACTGTAACCCTGAAACTGTTTCAACAGATTATGATACTAGTGATAGACTATACTTTGAACCTCTTATAAAAGAATACGTTCAAAATATTATTTTAAAAGAGAAATCTAAAGGAAATCTTATTGGAGTTATCGCTCAATTTGGAGGTCAGACTCCAATTAAGTTAGCAAAATTTTTACATGAAAATAAATTACCAATACTTGGTACTCAATACGGTTCAATTGATTTAGCAGAGGATAGAGATAGATTTAGAGATCTTTTAAACAAACTAAATTTAAAACAGGCTGAAAGTGGAATAGCTAATAAATTTGATCAAGCAATAAAAATAAGTGAAAAAATTGGACTTCCCGTTGTTGTTAGACCTTCATATGTTTTGGGTGGACGAGCAATGGAGATAGTTCATGATAAAAGCCAACTTAAAAAATTTGTTAATGAAGCATTTAAAGCTTCAGAACAAAATCCAATTTTGATTGATAAATTTATAGATCATGCCATGGAAGTAGATGTAGATGCCATATCTGATGGTAAAGATGTATATGTCGCTGGTATAATGCAACATATAGAGGAAGCAGGAGTTCATTCTGGGGACTCGGCTTGTTGTTTACCGCCAGTTTCGATCAAAGACAATCTTTTAAAAGAGATTAAAATTCAAACTAGAAAATTAGCTTTAGCTTTAAAAGTTAAAGGACTTTTAAATATTCAATTTGCAATTAAGAAAGATGAGATTTTTGTTATTGAAGTGAATCCAAGGGCAAGTAGAACAGTTCCATTTGTATCAAAAGCTAATGGTATTCCGCTTGCTAAAATTGCTTCAAGAATAATGGCAGGAGAAAAACTTTCAAAGTATAAATTAAAATATAAAACGAATAAAAAATTTGCAGTTAAAGAAGCAGTATTTCCATTCAACAAGTTTCCAGATAGTGATCTATTGCTTGGACCAGAAATGAAATCAACTGGAGAAGTCATGGGATTTGATGATGATTTTGGCATGGCAATAGCCAAAAGTCAAATAGCTGCAGCAAATTCACTCCCGACCAAAGGTATGGCATTTTTATCAGTCAAAGACTCACATAAACAAGAAATTGTTGGTATTGCTCAAAGATTATTAAAATTTGGATTTACCTTATCGGCAACCAAGGGGACTGCAGATATTATAATTAAGAATGGTATGAGATGCAGAAAAATTAATAAAGTAAGTAGCGGCAAACCTCATATTGTAGATATATTAAATTCAAAAAAAATATCATTGGTAATTAATACTGGTGGAGGAAATAGTGAAAATAGAATTAGTGATGCAAGAGCTCTTAGAAGAGGGACTTTGGCTAATAAAATTCCTTATTGTACTAACATGTCAACTGCGTATTCATTTTTAGAAGCTATAAATGCATTAATGACAAAAAAACTAAGGGTAAAAGCGCTCCAAGAAAATTAATCAACTTTCCAATCTGTACTAAATGTTACGTAGTTTACTTGCAAACATCTTCTCTCTTTAATTATTTCTTTCTTTTCCATACCGTGCCAAGTATTGGGCCCACTGGAAAAAAAATATCCATAATTATCTTTATAAGGTAATGTTTTAATTAATTTTAAGTTACTATCATAAAAATCTGTTCCAAGTTCCTCACTTTCATCATGTTTATTCACAAATAATAAGCATGACATTAGTTTTTCTTTAATATCACAATGTGGTTTTAGCCAAAAACCCTCTCGATCACATATTACCTCAACTCTCACATAAGAGTTTGACAAATCTTTATTTATTAATTCTGAAATTTTGTGATAAGTTTCTTTGCTCTGAAGTTCTTTAATAAGACCGGTTAATCCTGGGAATTCTTTAGTATTTTCATGTGTTATAAAACATCTAAATTTTAAGGCTTTTCCACCATCTGAAATTCCTTCTCTAAATTTTCCTTCTCCACCGTCGATAGCTCTTGTACCATCATAATTAAGATTATGTTTTGCTGGATCAGATATATCTGCACTTATTATCTCATTTATCTGGTCATCGGTAAGAGGTTTATTCAATTCCCAGTGTTCAAATGGATTATCAAATTTTTTTGACTCATTAAGTATTGAATTTAAAAATGACATTATTTATTTATTTAATTTTTCATTTATAATTTTTGCAACTCTATTAGTTTCATCAAGACATTGGTAGCTCCTATTTTCAATACCTTCTCCAAGATTTCTAGTGATATTTAATTCTCTAAATAAATTTCTAAATCTCTGAAACCTAATATCGTTTTTTTTAGGTAAAATATTTGCAATATAAATAGGCTTTCCTGTTAAAGCAGCCTCAGAAATCATTGAACTAGAGTCGCAAGTAACTATAATATTTTCTGAAATAGCTAAAGCAGATAAATAAGCCTTTTTGTCAACATTCATGATGACTGTATGATTTTCACCAAAAAATTCTTTTGCATAATGAATAGTATTTAAAGGGGTTCTCATCGAAGGGATTACAACTAGTTGAAAATCGTGTTTCTTTAAAAGCTTATAGAAAATTGAGAAAATGTGTTTAATATTTTTTGTTGAATAATCATAGTATTTTGTGGGTCCACCCATAATTAAACACCAAATTTTTCTTTCATCTTTATTTATAAATGAGTTTAGATAATCCTTATTCTCCTCTATTTCACCTTTTGTAAGGTAATGAATTGCTCCTTTCGTATTTATTACATTTGAACCATTAATTCCGTCATGTTCAGGCGCTACAATAAAATCAAAATATTTAAAGTTTATTTTAGGATCTTGTATATGAATATTAAGAACTTTTTTATTTGAGGTACTTTTTAAATGGATTGATGGAATAACACTTTTTCTTCCACAAGAAATTATTATGTCAAAATCTAAATGGTCTATTTTTTTGTAAACATTTTGAGAAATTGGAGTAAATTTTGGGGGAAATAAACTCCATAAACTTTTTAGTTCAACCTTGTGGTGAGTAAAATCAAGATCAAGAGCTTTAGCTAAGCCCTCTACTTGGCTAAGCATGCCGTGCATGCCCTCAGTCAATAATATACCTTTTAATTTACTCATTATTTACTATATAGACCTGTATGAGTGAAAAACCAACTAAACATACAAAAGTGTTAATAATTGGATCAGGGCCAGCTGGTTATACTGCTGCTGTTTATGCTGCGAGAGCTATGCTTAAGCCAATGTTGGTTGCAGGTATGCAACCGGGTGGTCAATTAACTATAACAACTGATGTTGAGAACTACCCTGGATTTGCAGATGTTATTCAAGGACCATGGCTAATGGAACAAATGAGAGAGCAGGCAAAAGCAGTTGGAACCGATCTAGTTGAAGATCATATCCAGTCAGTGAATTTAAAATCTAAACCCTTTGAAGCAATTGGTGATGGGGGACAAAAATATACCGCAGACTCGATTATAATTTCAACTGGAGCACAAGCAAGATGGTTAAACATTGAGTCTGAAAAAAAATTTAAGGGATTTGGAGTTTCAGCATGTGCAACGTGTGATGGCTTTTTTTTCAAAGATAAAACAGTTGCAGTTGTTGGTGGAGGAAATGCTGCAGTAGAAGAAGCTATGTTTCTTACAAAATTTGCATCAAAAGTACAATTAATTCATAGACGAGATGAACTAAGAGCTGAAAAACTTTTACAAAAAAAATTAATGGAAAATAAAAAAATTGAGATTATTTGGGACTCTGTTGTTGAAGAAGTAATAGGTGATGATGAGCCAAAAAATGTAAAAGGATTAAAAATTAAAAATGTTAAAACTAATGAATCATCAGAATTAAAAATAGATGGATTATTTATAGCTATTGGACATGATCCTGCTACATCATTATTTAAAGATCAGCTAGAAATGGATAGCACAGGATATTTAATTACAAAAAGCGATTCTACCGAAACTAACATTCCAGGAGTTTATGCAGCTGGAGATGTAAAGGATAAAATTTATAGGCAGGCAGTAACTGCAGCTGGAATGGGCTGTATGGCTGCATTAGAGGCAGAGAAATATTTAGCTGCAAATTAATAGAATATCATTTATAAAATAAATTTATGGAGAATATTGTAAAACAAATTCAATTATTAGCTTTAGTAATAATACTTGCAGCTACAGTGATAGCCTTTGGTATTGAAGTATATCAAATGATAGAAATTCAAAAAGTTACTTTAGCTGATTTATTATTACTATTTCTATACTTAGAAGTTTTAGCCATGGTTAGAGTATTTTGGGAGAGTCAATCTATTCAAATAACTTTACCATTGTTTATTGCTATAACAGCACTTGCTAGATTTATAATATTACAAGGAAAATCAATAAATCCAGAAGTGTTGCTGTATGAAGCTGGAGCAATTGTGCTAATTGCAATAGCCATATTGGTTCTGAGATTTAGAAATTCTCCAGTTTTTGGCTTAGAGAAAAAAAGAAAATCAAAATAGTTTTACAATTACATGAGTGAAAAAGTTTTACTAACTGGAATCAGCGGATTTATTGCAAAACATGTTGCTATAGAACTACTAAATTCTGGTTATGAAGTACTAGGCACAGTTAGAGATTCTAACTCAATTGAAATAACAAAAAAAACACTTGAGCACAACAATGCTTCAATAGAAAAACTATCCTTTGTTGAATTAGATCTATTAAAAGATGACGGTTGGGATAAAGCCGCCGAAGGTTGCAAATACATTATTCATGTAGCTTCTCCTTTCCCATTAAAAGTTTCGAATGATAGAGAGTCACTTACTCCAGCTGCAAAGGATGGAACTTTGAGAGTTTTAAATGCAGGAATTAATGCAAACGTAAAACATATTGTAAAAACATCGTCTATAGTTTGTATGTATAGGAAACCAAACCGAACAAACCCTTATACATTTGGTGAAAATGATTGGACTGACTTAGAATGGGACAAAACTACAGATTATTTTGTATCTAAAACTAGAGCTGAAAGAGCCGCTTGGGAACTTATGGAAAGCAAAGGTATAAAAAATAAACTTACTTGTATCAATCCTGGTTTTGTTTTGGGAGATTTTTTGAACGAGAAAAGTTGTACATCAATGGAATATATTAAACAATTACTGCAAGGTAAATATCCAGCTGCTCCAAAATTTTCAGTAATGATATCCCATGTTAAAGATGTAGCCAAAGCACATGTTTTATCATTAAACAATAAAAAAGCTGAAGGCAGAAGATTAATTGTAGGATCTGGAACTAGATCAATTCTCGAATTGTCAAAAATAATGATTGAAAACATTCCAAGTCATTCTAAGAAACTTCCTAAGAAAGAATTACCTAATTTTATGGTTAAACTTATAAGTTATTTAGATTCAAGTGCAAAAAATTTAGTTCCTGATTTAGGTCTTAAAATGGAAACAGATACAAAATATGCTAAGGAGATTCTTCAAATGAAATTTATAGAACCAGAAGTTTCAGTAATTGATGCAGCAAAATCGGTAATTAGACTAAATTTAGCCTAAACTTTCACAAAAGAGCTTAATTCGTTCCATAGCAATCTTTAATTTTTTTATTGATGTTGCGTATGAAATTCTAAAATAACCATCAAGTCCAAATGCAGAACCTTGAACTACAGCTACATTCTGTTTTTCAAGAAGTTTTTGCACAAAATCTGTATCATTTTTTATTTTTGTTTTTTTTCCAATTAACCCTTTGCAACTTGGAAAAACATAAAACGCACCTTTTGGCATTAAACAAGTAATCCCTGGAATACTATTTAAATAATTCACAACAAAATTTCTCCTGTCGCTAAAAGATTTAGCTCTTTTTTTAATAAAACTCTGAGTTCCATTCAAAGCTTCAACGGCAGCTGCTTGACTTATAGATGATGGATTTGAGGTCGATTGCGACTGGATTTTTCTTATTGCAGCTATTATATTTTTAGGACCAGCCGCATAACCAATTCTCCAACCAGTCATGGCATATGCTTTACTTACCCCATTCATTGTAAGTGTTCTATCTTTAAGTTTCTTAATTTGTGCTATTGTAAAAAATTTAAAATCATCAAATTTTACATGCTCATAAATATCGTCACTTAAGATAAAAATATTCTTATTTTTTAATAATATCTTTCCTAAATTAATAATTTCTTTTTTTGTATATGCTGCACCAGTTGGATTTGAAGGAGAATTTAAAATTATCCATTTTGTTTTTTTCGTTATTGCTTTTTTAAGTTTTGTAGGTGTTAATTTAAAACCATCTTCTTCTCCACATTTAATAAATTTTGGTTTACCGCCAGCAAGCAAAACCATATCTGGATACGATACCCAAAATGGAGCAGGAATAATAACTTCATCACCTTTATTTAATGTTGCTACAAAAGCATTATACAAAACTTGTTTTCCGCCAGTACCTACTGTTATCTGGTCAGAGGTATAAGTTAAGTTATTTTCCCTTTTAAACTTTTTAATTACTGCATTTTTAATTGCGGGTGTTCCATCAACTGGTGTGTATTTAGTATCCCCTATTCTAATCGCTTTAACAGCAGCCTTTTTTATATTATTAGGTGTGTCAAAATCAGGTTCACCTGCGCCTAGAGCAATTACATCTTTACCAGCAGCTTTCAATTCTCTTGCTTTCTGCGTAACTGCGATGGTAGGAGATGGTTTAATTCTTTTAAGACTGTTAGATATTATGCTCATTGAAAATTGTTTATATTCTATTACTTTATTTAATATATGGAAAATACTTATCAAGATTTAATTACAGATATTCAAAGTAAAAATCCAAAAATTGGTGGAAAACTTGAAGGTGGAAAGAAATTTAAAATTAAATCTGATTTTAAACCAGCTGGTGACCAACCTGAAGCTATTAAAAGTTTAGTAAAAGGCGCTAAACAGAACGAGTTTAATCAAGTTTTATTAGGTGTTACTGGATCAGGTAAAACATTCACAATGGCCAAAGTTATTGAGGAAACCAATAGGCCCGCTTTAATACTTGCTCCAAATAAAACTTTAGCTGCGCAACTATATGGGGAGATGAAAGGATTTTTCCCTGACAACGCAGTTGAATATTTTGTTTCTTATTATGATTACTATACTCCAGAGGCATATGTACCAAGATCAGACACATACATAGAAAAGGAAGCATCTATAAACGAACAAATAGATAGGATGAGACATTCAGCTACAAGATCTCTACTGGAAAGGGATGATGTTTTAATTGTTGCAAGCGTATCTTGCATTTATGGATTAGGATCAGTTGAAGCATACAGTAAAATGACTTTAACTCTTCAAAAAAATTATGATTACAATAGAGAACAAATAATCAAATCCTTAATCGCACTTCAATATAAAAGGAATGACCAGAATTTTTATAGAGGAACATTTAGGGCTAGAGGTGAATATTTAGAAATTTTCCCTTCTCACTTAGAGGATAGAGCTTGGAGACTAAATTTGTTTGGAGATAAGCTAGAGAAAATTGAGGAGTTTGATCCTTTGACCGGTGATCTTGTTAGAGAATTAAATTTAGTTAAAGTTTATGCAAACAGTCACTATATAACTCCTAAACCTACAATTGAACAGGCAGTAATTAATATAAGAAAAGAGTTAGAAATAACACTAAAAAAACATAAAGAGCAAAATAAACTGCTTGAGGCTCAAAGATTAGAAGAGAGAACAAAATTTGATCTTGAAATGATAGAGGCAACTGGTTCATGTGCTGGTATTGAAAACTATTCGAGATTTTTATCGGGAAGGAAACCTGGAGAACCCCCTCCTACTTTGTTTGAATATTTTCCTGACAATACATTAATATTTGTTGACGAATGTCACGTCACGGTACCTCAATTAAATGGAATGTTTAAAGGAGACAGATCAAGAAAAAGTACTTTGGCAGAGTATGGATTTAGACTTCCATCATGTATGGATAATAGACCTCTTAAATTTGAGGAATGGGATATGATGAGAACTCAAACAGTCTTTGTTTCTGCTACACCTGGTCCATGGGAGTTAGAACAAACAAAAGGAAAATTTATAGATCAGGTTATAAGACCTACTGGACTAATAGATCCACCAGTTGAAATCAGACCTGCTAAAAATCAAGTCGATGATTTAATGCATGAATGCAAAAAGACTATCGATAAAAATTATAGAGTATTAGTTACGACATTAACAAAAAAAATGGCTGAGGATCTTACAGAATACCTTCATGAAAATGGTATAAAAGTTCGATATTTGCACTCAGACATAGATACCCTTGAGAGAATAGAAATTATGAGAGACTTGAGGCTAGGTGTGTTTGATGTTTTAGTTGGCATAAACCTATTAAGGGAAGGGCTTGATATTCCTGAATGTGCATTAGTTGGAATACTAGATGCTGACAAAGAAGGATTTTTACGATCTGAGACATCCTTAATTCAAACAATAGGGAGAGCTGCAAGAAATTTAGATGGAAAAGTTATTTTGTACGCTGACAAAGAAACAAAAAGTATAAAAAAGGCAATAAAAGAAACTGAAAGAAGAAGAAATATTCAACTTGAATATAATAAAAAGAATAAAATTAGTGCTTCTACTGTCAAAAAAGAAATTAGTGACGTATTAGAAAGTGTTTATGAAAAAGACTATGTGACTATTGGAACAGGCGCAAATGTAGGTGGAAATTTAAAAAAACATATTAAGGCACTAAATAGAAAAATGAAAGAGTCTGCTACAAACTTAGAATTTGAGGAAGCGGCTAAAATAAGGGATGAAATTAGAAAACTTGAAAGTACCGAGTTAGAAGTTACACTTAATCCTAAAGTGAAACAATATAACTTAAAAAACAAAATATACCCTAAAGGAAGATCTACAATGGGTATGCCAGGTACTAGAGCTCAAAAAGGTAAGAAGAAATGGAAGCAAATAAAATAATTATTACAGGTGGAGCAACTAGAATTGGGGCTGCTATTGCTAAAAAACTATCTAGCAAGGGGGTTGAAATAGTTATTCATTTCAATAAATCAAA
This sequence comes from uncultured Pelagibacteraceae bacterium, assembly GCA_902594675.1. GTDB lineage: Bacteria > Pseudomonadota > Alphaproteobacteria > Pelagibacterales > Pelagibacteraceae > Pelagibacter. The sequence continues at coordinate 60,227 of CACJNE010000003.1, read as the reverse complement.
AACAAAAGCAGAAATCCTTAAAAAAGAATTATCACAAAATGGTACAAAGGTTTATTTGGTTAAAGGAGATCTTAGTGAAGAAAAAGATGTAAATAAAATTGTTAAGTTTGCAAAATCTAAACTTAAATATTTTGATTGTTTGATAAACAACGCATCACTTTTTGAAAAGGATAAATTAGAGAATTTTACTACTGATAGTTGGGGTCATCATTTAAGAACTAATTTGAGAACACCTGCTCTTCTATCAAAAGAATTTGCTAAAAATATTAGAGGAAAAAATAACAATATTATAAATATAATTGATCAAAGAGTATTTAAACTTACACCATATTTTTTTTCTTATACTATCAGTAAAACAGGTCTTTATACTTTGACTAAGACTAGTGCAATGAGTTTAGCTCCAAAAATAAGAGTTAATGGAATTGCACCAGGACCTACAATCAAAAATAAAAGACAAAGTGAGAAACATTTTAAAAAACAATACATGGCAACTCCATTAAAAAGACAAGTAGATGTTGAACAGATATGTAATGCTGTTGACTTTTTTATAAAAAATATATCTATTACAGGGCAAGTCTTAGCTATTGATAGCGGTCAAAATCTAAACTGGCAAACACCAGATATTATGGGTAGTAAAGAATGAAAAAAATTTTTTTAATTTTAATATTTTTATTAATCTCTAATAATGTTCATGCTAATAAAATTTTAAAAAGTGGATTTATTACTAAATCAGCTAAAATAAAAGAAGGTTTTGTTGTTGAGGACCCTAAAAATAAAATTATCATTATTTTTAATCATGGTCAAAACACAAATGATACGGCAAAAAAGAGTGAATGTGTTTGGGCAATGGATCTAAAAAATCAAGCATCACTAGTTGATGAGGAAATTAATGGTAAGAAAATTATGGTTTATAACTTTTGCTCTAATGACTTTGCAGGGGATATGTCATTGAAAAAAAGCTGGTGGAAATCTAAAACCCCTTATGTGGGTAAACATAAATTAGATAAAAGAGTTGAAAAAAACCTAGAATTAGTTGAAAAATTTATAAATATAGGAGTTCCCAGAAAACAGATTATTATATCAGGTCACTCTTGTGGTGGTCTATTAACCTTAATGTTATTAGCTGCTCATCCTGATAAAGTAGGTGGAGGTATATCGTACATGCAAGCTTGTTTTGGTAAACTTTCCAAAAAATATAAAGTCAAAAAAGTTGGTCCTGAAGAGGCACTAAAAAAATTTGCTAAAAAGCGCCCAGGTCCTGCAGAGCTAAGACAAAGACAGATTGATAATATTAAAAAATCAAATAATGTACCCGTTCTAGCTTTTACTCATCCTAGAGATAAGTATGAAGGACTGTTATCAGATTGGTTAGAAGAAGTCCCTGGCGTTAAAAGAATTGTTATTTCAGAGAATTATAAAGTTAATGGAAAAAAATGTGTGGTAGGAGGATATGACTGGAAAGAAAATGTTTCAAAACAAAAAAATCCAGGACACGTAATGAATATGGCTGATTGTTTTCAATATTATAATCCAGTCATTTTAGATTATATTGCCTCAAGAATTAAATAATATGAGAAAAAATAATCTTAAAATTATTAAAATAGATAAGAATAAAACTCTATTTAATTACGAAAAAAAGGTACTTATTAAGGAGCTTATTCTTGACTTAAAACTTGGGTATTTTGATTTTGAAAAGAAAGCTCCCCAGAAAGTAAAATTTAATTTAGAGGTAAATTATGAAGACAAAAAACCTTCTAACGACAAAGATATTAAATCAATCGTAAATTATGCAAAAATTGTAAAATTGATAAAAAAACTAATTAAAAATAAACATTATAATTTTCTTGAAACATTAGCGGAAGATGTGTTCGATGAACTATTCAAAGATAAAAGAATTGATAAAATAAGTCTTCAAATTGAGAAGTTAGAAATCATGAAAGATTGCTCATCCGTTGGTATTCAAATTTCAAAAAAAAGGAGCCATGATAAGCTCTGATATTGGTAAAGAAGCAATAAAAAAAGAGTTACCGCTTATACCCAAACTTCCTGGGGTGTATAGGATGTTAAATTCTAAAAACGAAATACTTTATGTTGGCAAGGCAAAAAACTTGCCAAATAGACTAAAAAGTTATGTATCAGAGAAAAATCATATTATCAGAACTGAGAGAATGTTATCTCAAACAACTAAAATTGAGATTACCAGTACATCAAATGAGAGTGAGGCGCTTCTTTTAGAAGCAAATTTAATTAAAAAGTATAAACCTAGATTTAATATTCTCTTAAGAGACGATAAATCATTTCCATTTATTTTTATTGGTAATCAAGATAAATGGCCTCAAATTAGACGACACAGAGGAAAAAAAACTAAAGAGGGTTTTTATTTTGGACCATTCGCTTCAGCCGGGTCTGCAAATTGGACGATTAAAATGATCCAAAAAATTTTTCAGCTTCGAGTTTGCGATGATACAGTCTTCAAAAAAAGAGAAAGGCCATGTATCCTTTATCAAATTAAGAGATGTTCTGGGCCATGTGTTGGATATATAGAAAAGGATGAATATAAACTATCAGTAGATAATGCTATTGAATTTGTATCAGGTAAATCAAGAAAAATTCAAAAAAATTTATCAAACCAAATGGAAAAGGCTAGTGAAGATTTAGATTTTGAAAAAGCTGCAATATTAAGAGATAGAATAAAATCTTTAAATATTATTCAATCATCTCAAAGAATTAATGAGGCAAATTTAGTAGAGGCTGATGTCATAGCTGGCTACAAAGAGTCTGGAAAAACTTGTATTCAAGTTTTTTTCTATAGATCAAAACAAAACTGGGGCAATCAAGCTTTTTTTCCTAAACATGATCCAGATGATAACATAAAAGAAATTCTTAACTCCTTTGTTTCTCAATTCTATGAAAACAAAAGTGTGCCGAGCTCTATTATTTTAAGTGAAGATATTAAAGAAAAAGTTTTAATTGAAAAAACACTTTCACAAAAAGAGAATAAAGAAATAAATATTTCAGTAGCGAAAAAAGGATCTAAACTTAAAGTTGTAAATCAAGCGCTTAAAAATGCAAAAGATAGTTTAAATAGGAAAATTTATGAGAGCCAAAATAATAAAGAGCTATTTGAAAACGTATCTAAAAAATTTGATTTAGAAAATAATATTAATTTAGTCGAAGTTTATGACAATAGTCATATTCAAGGGACTAATAGTGTGGGCGCACTAATAACATTTGGTGAGGAAGGTTTTATTAAAAAAAGATATAGAAAATTTAATATTAAGATTAAGAAAAATGAGCAAGATGATTATGGAATGATGCGTGAAGTTTTAAACAGAAGATTTAAAAGGGCTGTTCAAGAGAAGGATAATTATTTAACGATGCCAGACTTAGTAATAATTGATGGAGGAAAAGGTCAATATTCTGTAGCAAGAGAAACACTTAACGAATTAGGACTGCATGATATTCCTATGATAGCAATTGCCAAGGGTAAATTTAGAAATAGTGGAAATGAAACCTTTTTTCATAATGGCAAAGAATTTAAGTTTGAAAAGAATGATCCTACTCTATTTTTCTTACAAAGATTAAGAGATGAGTCTCATAGATTTGCGATTAGCGCTCATAGAGCTAAAAGGAAAAAAGGTATTAGCAAGTCTTTACTTGATCAAATTGATGGTATTGGATCTATAAGAAAAAGAGCTCTTTTAAACCATTTCGGCTCAGCAAGAGCTGTTGAGTCAGCTAGCTTAGATGAAATAAAAACTGTTGAGGGAGTTGAGGAAAAAGTTGCTAAAAAGATATATAATTTCTTTCACGAATGAAAATCAAAATTCCAAATTATCTAACAATAGGTAGAATTATAATTGTTCCTATATTTGTTTTCACATTTTATTTACCAGGGTTTTATGGAGATGTAATTCCATTTGCTTTATTTGTAATCGCATCATTTACAGATTTTTTAGATGGATTATTAGCCAGAATGTTTAAAGAAGAGTCTAAACTTGGTGAATTATTAGATCCAATTGCAGATAAAATTATAGTAGCAACAGCACTAATATTGTTAGTTATGGATGGAACTATTAAAAATTATGAAGTAATAGCTGCTATAATTATATTAACAAGAGAGATACTAATATCTGGTTTAAGAGAATTTTTGGCAAAAGGAAGTGTTAAACTACCTGTCTCAAGTTTAGCAAAAGTAAAAACTTTTCTCCAAATGTTTTCAATTTCTATTTTGCTTACAGGTAACACTGGAAATAAAATTATAAATTTCCAAGATTATAATGCTCAGACTATTGGGATAATTTTATTATGGCTTTCTGCTTTCCTTACTTTGTATACAGGTTATGAATATTTAAGAAAAGGGATTGATCACGCTATTTCTGAAGATAATAAAGATTAAGCAGCTTTCTTTTTTCTAACTAGTTTTCCATAACTGTCCAACAAATCTAAAATTACATCACAAACTTTATAATTATTTTCAGCAATTTGTGATATTGGGGTAATTTCTGCAGCTGTTCCAGTTAAAAAACATCCTTCAAAGTTAGAAAGTTCATCAGGCTTTATTTTTCTTTCATGTACCTTAATATTTTTTGATTTCGCAAGCTCAATTACGGTTTGTCTTGTAATTCCATTTAAGAAAGAATCTGGAATTGGTGTATGAAGTTCTCCATTTTTATCTTTAAAAAAAATATTAGCACTTGTTGACTCTGCAACATTATTTTCATGGTCTAGCATTAAAGACTCGCTATACCCTTGTCTTTCGGCTTCATGTTTTGAAAGTGTACAAATCATATATAAGCCAGCTGCTTTACTGTCCCAAGGAATGGTATTTGGTGCTGGTCTTCGCCAATTTGAAATATTTAATTTAATCCCCTCAGTTTTCAACTTAGGATCGAAATAATCTCCCCACTCCCAAGTTGCAACTGCAACATTAATTTTCGTTTTTTGAGCTGATACCCCCATCATTTCACTACCTCTCCAAGCGAAGGGTCTTACATAACCATTCTGAACATTTTGTATTTTTATTATTTGATTACATGCTGCATTAATTTCATCTCTTGTATAAGGGATTGTGATATCCATTCTTTTTGCCGAATGATATAATCTATCAGTATGCTCTTGTAATTTAAAAATTTCACCATCGTAAACCCTAAGCCCTTCAAAAACTAGGCTAGCGTAGTGAAGTCCATGACTAATTACATGTACTTTGGCATCTTGCCATTCAACAAGATCACCATTGTACCAGATTTTTCCATTTCTTTTATCAAACGGTATCATTAGATTTATTTTTTAGAAAAAATATCTTTGTATATATAATATGTCAATATAACTTACCATTATGAAAAAACTTTTATATCTTAAAGATCATCAATTAAAGAAGTATATCGAAAAAATATTCAATGGATACAGAGAAACTGTCGCTGATGCTAAAAAAGTTTTAGATAAACATGCTTTAGGAACTGCTCATAACAAAGTAATACATCTAATATCTTTATATGAAGGTATAACTATTTCAACTTTGTTAAGAAAACTTAAAGTAACTAAACAGAGTTTAAACAGAGTTCTAAATGATTTAATGGAGATTAAAGCTATAGAGTTCAAAAGAGATGAAATAGATACTAGAGTGAAACATGTATATTTAACATATGAAGGTAAAAAAATATTTGACGAAATTTTTTCTGCTCAAAAGAAAAGAATTTATGATGCATTTTTAAGCTCAGACTCTAACGATGTTATCAGCTTCGATAAAGTTCTTAAAAAAATAATTAATGAAAAATTTTAAAGCACACATATTAATCGTAGATGATGATGATAGAATAAGAGATCTAGTAAAAGAATACTTAAATCAGAATAATTATTTAGTTTCAACTTCCAAAGATGCATATGACGCATTTGAGAAAACTAAAATTATCAAATTTGACTTAATAGTGTTGGATATAATGATGCCAGGAAAAACTGGCTTAGAATTTACCCAAGATTATAAAAAGAAAATTAATACACCAATTTTACTATTAACAGCCAAAGGTGAGCCGTCTGAAAGAATTGAGGGATTAGAGTTAGGTGCAGATGATTATTTAACAAAACCTTTTGAACCTAAAGAATTAATATTAAGAATAACAAATATAATAAGTAAAACTAAATCTTTAGACAAAAAAAGAGAAGTAGAATTTGGAAATATTAAAATAGATTTAAAAAAACTATTTATTTACAAAAATGATGAAAGGTTAAAAATCAATAATACAGAAAAATTAATTTTAGAAAAAATGTTAAATTCACCTGGTAAGATTTTCAAAAGAGATGAAATTGCAAGTTTAATAGATTTAGACAAGGAAAGATCTATTGATGTAATTGTTACCCGACTAAGAAAGAAAATCGAAGAGAGTCCAAAAAGTCCTAAATATTTGCAAACTATAAGGGGAGAAGGATATGTCCTTTGGATTGAGTAAATTTCTAAAGAATATACTACCCAAAAGATTATTTTACAGAGGACTATTAATTGTAGCAGTTCCAATTGTCATTTCACAAATAACAATTTCCCTAGTTTTTTTTGATAGTTTATGGATTAAAACAAATAAAGGATTAACCAGAGCTCTAGTAGGTGAAATAGTGACAATAATTGATATCTACGATAACGAGAATGAATATAATAAAAAAATAGTAACTGATCTCTACAACAAAAACTTTAGCTTTTCAGTAAGATTCTTAGAAAATGAAAAACTACCAGACATAAAAGTTGAGAGATGGTTTAGTCCGATGGATAGAACTTTAAGGAGAGAATTAAAACCTAAGATTGGAGAACATTGGTTTAATACAATTTCATATAAAGAAGTTGTAGACTTAAGAATTAAATTTAGAGATGGGGTTTTACAAATATTTTTTCCCAAAGAAAGAATTCAAGCAAGTTCTATAAGAATTTTTGCTTTTTGGATAACTATTCCAGCAATATTACTGATAGCTGTATCAATGATTTTTTTAAAAAACCAGACTAGACCAATAACTAAATTAGCCCAAGCCTCTGAACGTTTTGGCCGAGGCGAAGATATCGAAGAATTTAGACCATCTGGAGCACTAGAAATAAGAAAAGCTGGTCTTGAATTTGAAAAAATGAGAAAGAGAATACTCAGACATTTAAATCAAAGATCTGAAATGTTATCTGGCATAAGTCATGATTTAAGAACCCCACTAACAAGAATAAAACTTCAGCTTGCCGTGATTAAAGATAAAGATTTATCAAAAAAAATTTCAAAAGATGTAGATGAGATGGAAAAAATGCTTAACGAATACCTTCAATTTATAAGCACTGGAGCAAAAGACAGAACTGAAACATTTAATATTACAGAACTTTTAGAAGGTATTATCATTAAATATGAAAATAATAAGATAGATTCAAGACTTAGAAATAAAATTTATTTTAATGGAAGAAAAAATTTAATCACCAGATGTATAAATAATTTATTAGATAATTCCATTAAATATGCAAAAAAAATATTTGTAAGTTTAGAAAAAAAAAACTCAACCATTCTAATTTCTATCGATGACGATGGTCCTGGTGTAGATAAATCAGAATTTCAAAATATTACTAAACCATTTTATAAAATAGATAAAAGTAGGTCTGATTCTAAATCTAGTGTTGGTTTAGGATTATCAATATCTTCGGATATTATAAAATCTCATGGAGGAGATATTAAATTTGATAAATCAAAAATGGGTGGTCTTAAAGTAATTATTTCTTTGCCTTACTAGTTTTTTTTCTTTTTTTGTTGTCTTCAAGTTTTTTTTCAATATTAGCAATCCTCTTATTTAAAATATCTACTTCTTCTTTACTTGCTAACTTCATTTTAAATACTATTTCATCTCTTTTAGATTTAAGTATTGATATTAATTCTTCAGATAGATCTTTATAATTTATGAGACCCTGCTCTATTAATTTTGCAAATTTATCAAATACAAACCTTGATTTAGACATAATAATTACTTAACAAAAATATAATTAATAGCTTATAATAAAAAATCTTAATGTTTACTAATAATTTTGACCCAGTTGCTTTTGAGTTATTTTCGTTAAGTATTAGATGGTACTCATTAGCGTATATTTTTGGCCTTATTTTTGGTTGGTTATATTGTAAAAAAATACTCATTAAGAATAATACAATTAAAATATTGTTTGAAGACTATATTACATATTTGATTGTTGGAATTATTATTGGTGGAAGATTAGGATACGTAGTCTTTTATAATTTTTCTTATTTTCTAAATAACCCAATTGAAATTTTAATGATATGGAATGGAGGAATGTCTTTCCATGGAGCTCTTATAGGAATTATTATTTCAAGCTATTTATTTTCAAAAAAAAATAATCAGGATATTTATGAATTTTTAGATTTGGTAGCTATAACAGCTCCCTTGGGAATTTTTCTAGGAAGAATTTCTAATTTTATTAATGGGGAACTTGTTGGAAAAGCCACAAATTCTAACTGGGGAGTTTTATTTCCAGGTTATGATAACAAATTAAGACATCCGTCTCAATTATATGAGGCATTTTTAGAAGGTTTAATTTTATTTGTTTTAATGAATTTAATTTATTTTAAAAAAAATAATAAAGTTGGAAATTGCTCTTTTATGTTTTTAATACTTTACGGTTGTTTTAGAGTGACCTCAGAGTTTTTTAGAGAACCAGACATACAAGTCGGCTATTTGTTTGGATATATCAGCATGGGAACTTTTTTAAGCTTATTTATGATTTTAGCTGGAAGTATAATTTATTTTAAAAAAAAAAATGAAATATAAACCTGAAAATTTTGATTTAAATTCTAATAAAATTATACCAGTTGATGAGTTTATTGAGAAAATTCTTTATCATAGAGAATTTGGGTATTACACAAAAAAAAATCCTTTTGGTAAAAAAGGAGACTTTATAACGGCCCCAACTATATCTAATTTATTTTCAGAAATTATAACTATTTGGATTATATCTTGTTGGGAAAAATTTGGAAAACCCGAAAGTTTCAATTTTGTTGAACTTGGTCCTGGAGATGGAAGTTTCACAAAAGTTTTGATTAATACAATAAAGAATTTTCCTGAACTTAATGAGTCTATAAATATATTTTTATACGAAAAAAGTGATTTTTTAAAAAAAACACAAATTAGTAAGATCAGAAACTCAAAGGTTAAGTGGATAAGCAACTTTAAATTAATTAAAAAAGGGCCGGTCATTTTTTTTGGAAATGAATTCTTCGATGCTGTACCTATTAAACAATTTACTTTTTTTAAAAAGGATTTGTTTGAAAAATATTATATTATTAATAATAAAACTAGATTATACGAAACCTATCGAAGAGCTTCAATAAAAGACTCTACAGAAATCAAATCATTTAAAACCTTAAAGAATTTAAAATTTATAGAGTACCCAAAAAAGGGATTTTATGAACTAGATAAGATTATTGAAAAGATTTCAAAGCTTAATGGTGGAATAATGCTTATAGATTATGGATACCTAGATATAATTAATAAAAGTACTTTGCAAGCAGTGATGAAGAATAAAAAAATCAATATTAAGAAACTTCATAAAAATTTAGGAAAGACAGATATAACTTATTTAATTAACTTTAATCTTTTAAAAGAATATTTTTTAAAAAAAAAATTAAAAGTAAAAAAAATTGTTTCTCAGAAATTTTTTCTAGAAAAGATGGGAATTATTCAAAGAGCAAAAATATTAGAAAAGAATATGACACAAAAGCAAAAAGATTATATGTTTTTAACTTTAATGAGACTTCTCCATAGAGATTTGATGGGAAGTTTATTTAAAGTGATATTTGCATTCAAAAGTAAAAAAAATAATTTTTTGGGTTTTGAATAATGTTTTACTCAAAAAAACTTAAAAAATTTAAAAATATACGCCATGGTTTTTTTAATCGAGAAGGAGGTTTCTCTAAAGGTATATACAAAAGTTTAAATTGTGGTCTAGGATCAGAAGATAAAATAGAAGTAGTTAGAAAAAATATCGACAAAGTTTGTAAAAAAATAGGATGTAATAAAAAAAATATTATTTTATTAAATCAAATTCATAGCGGCATTGTTCATAAAATAATTAAATTTCCAAAAAAAAAATTAAGAGGTGACTCATTGATCACAAACAAAAAGGGATTTGCACTAGGAATTTTGACAGCTGATTGCGCACCTGTTTTTATTTACGACCCTGGCAATAACTTAATCAGTGCAATCCATGTAGGATGGAAAGGGGCGTATAAGCAAATAATACCTAAAACATTAAAAAAATTTAAATCAGAGGGAAGTAATTTAAATGATTTAATTGCAGTAATCGGACCATGTATAAGTCAAAGAAACTATGAAGTGAAGAAGGATTTCTTAGATAAATTCGTTTCTAAAAAAAAAAATAACAATAAGTTTTTTAATTATAAAAATAATAAAATATTTTTCAGTTTGAGTGATTACATTAAACAGAACTTTTTGAATTTGGGTATAAAAAACATTGAAATTATCAAAAAAGATACATATTTATTAAGTAACAACTTTTTCAGCGCAAGAAGGTCTATAAAAAAAAAATTGAATGATTATGGTAGAAATATTTCTGTAATTATGATTAAATAGATTACTCTCAAATAATGAAAATTCTCACAGGAAATAGCAATAAACAGCTTAGTAATAAAATTTCAAAGAATCTTAAAAACAAATTAGTTAATACTAGTATAAGAAAATTTGCAGATGGTGAGATCTACATAGAAATTAACGAAAATATAAGAGGAAATAGTATTTTTATAATTCAATCAGTGTCCTCACCTGCAAATGATAATTTAATGGAATTACTTTTATGTGTTGATGCGCTCAAAAGATCATCTGCAAAAAATATTACAGCTGTAATACCTTATTTTGGTTATGCAAGACAAGATAGAAAGGTAGTCCCTAGAACTTCTATATCAGCAAAATTGGTTTCAAACTTAATAACTAATGCAGGAGCTGATAGAGTAGTGACTGTAGATTTACATGCTGGACAAATTCAAGGTTTTTTTGATATTCCAGTAGACAATTTATTTGCTACTCCCATTTTTGCAAAACATATTAAAAAGAAAATGAAAACCAAAAATATAATTTGTGTAGCTCCTGATGTGGGTGGAGTTGAAAGAGCAAGGGCACTAGGAAAAAAATTAGATGTAGGTTTAGCAATAGTTGATAAAAGAAGACCAAGTCCTGGAAAATCTCAAGTTATGAATGTAATTGGTAATGTTAAAAATAAAATTTGTATTCTTACTGATGATATAATTGATTCTGGGGGAACGATAGTTAATGCAGCTGAAGCTTTAGTAAAAAGAGGTGCAAAAGAGGTGCATGTTTATGCAACACATGGAGTTTTTAGTGGAGATGCAGTCAAAAAAATTAAAAATTCAAAAATTAAAAATTTAGTTATCACAGACAGTATAGACAGTTCAGATAAATTAAAAAAAGTAAGAAATATTGAGGTATTATCGATATCTATATTGTTAGCTGAGGCTATTAAAAGGATCTCTAACTCAACATCCGTATCAGATCTATTTAAATAACTCTTGTAAAATTATCATACTTCAGTTAAAAACCAGCTTTTTATGAGCACAATACAAGCAACAATAAGAAACACACATACTAAAGGTCAGGTAAATGTCCTAAGGAATAATGGCAACGTTCCAGGCATAGTTTATGGTGGAGAATTACCCAATGAGAAAATTTCAATTACAAAAAAAGAAATTAAAAATCTAATAAACAAAGAAAATTTTTTATCAAACGTAATATCTATGAATTTAGATGGCAAAGAGCAAAAAGTTTTAACTAGAAATATCGCTTTCGATACGGTGACTGATGAACCAATTCATATTGACTTGATGAGAATTGTAAAGGGTGGAAAAATTATTCTAGAAATACCTGTAAAATTTATTAATAATGAATTATCTCCAGGTCTTAAAAGAGGTGGTGTTTTAAATATTGTAAGACGTAAAGTCGAACTTAAATGTCCTGCAGAAAATATTCCCACTGAATTAATTGTTGATTTAGAAGGCTTGGATATCGGAACAAGTATTAAAATCTCATCTATTAATTTACCTGACAACGTTACCCCCACTATTCAAGGAAGAGATTTTGTAATTGCGACAGTTGCAGCTCCTACAGTAGTAAAAGAGCCAGAAAAACCAGCTGAGACAGAAGAAGGTGAAGCTAAGGAAGGGACAGAAGCTGCTGCTGATGGTGTTGAAAAAGCATCAACTGAAGGTGATAAATCTGAAAGTGACAAGTCTAAAGAAGAAGACAAATCTTCATCAGAAAAAAAATAATAAATAGTGAAAGCTCTTTTCAAAATATAACTTGATATGTTGTTACTTGTTGGTTTAGGAAATCCGACTCCAAATAGTCAAAATAATAGACATAATATCGGTTTTAAAATTGTAGACGCAATAAATCATAAGTTTGGATTATCAAAACAGAAACCAAAATTTAAGGGATTGCTAACTACAGGAAATATTGGTGATAAGAAGGTTTATGCAATTAAACCTTTAACCTTCATGAATAATTCAGGTATCTGTATTAGAGAACTATTAGAGTACTTTAAAATAGATGCTGAAGATGTAATTGTATTCCATGATGACTTGGATGTCGAATTTGGAAAAATAAAAACAAAATTTGGTGGATCTAGCGCTGGTCATAATGGTATTGCATCAATCGACAAGTTTATTGGAAAAGAATATTCAAGAGTTCGTATCGGAATAGGAAAGCCAGAAAATAAAATATCAGTATCTGATTACGTTTTAAATGACTTTAATGAAGATGAACAGGTTCATTTGGACTCAATAACAAATAATATAATTGACTCCTTAACTATTTTAATTGATAAAAAATTAGATTTATTTTCAAGCACAGTTAATAATAATTAAATGGGTTTTAAATGTGGAATCGTTGGATTGCCAAACGTTGGTAAATCAACTTTATTTAATGCCTTGACCAACTCTACTAAGGCACAAGCAGCAAACTTTCCTTTTTGTACAATTGATCCAAATATTGGAATAGTGTCAGTACCAGATGAAAGACTTGATCAATTAGCCGTTATTTCAGAATCTAAGAAAAAAATAAATACGACAATATCTTTCGTAGATATCGCAGGACTAGTCAAGGGAGCATCTAAAGGAGAAGGTTTGGGGAACAAATTTTTATCACATATTAGAGAAGTAGATGCAATAATTCACATGATTAGATGTTTTGACTCAGATGACATTCAAAATGTAAATCCTACTGTAGATCCAGTAAGAGATTTAGAGATTATTGAAACAGAAATGAAACTTGCTGATTTGGAATCTATTCAAAAAAGACTTGAAAAGAAAAATAAAAAAAATGTAAGTATTGAAGAGCTTAAAATGTTAGAGATGGCTCAAAAGATTATTGATGAAGGTGACAATTTAGAGTTAATTATTAATGGATTTGACAAAAAACTTTTAAAAAATAGCGGACTCCTTATCACTAAACCAAAATTATATGTATGTAACGTAGATGAAAAAAGTATAGAGTCGGGTAACAACTATACCAAGGATTTTATAAATAAATTTGGTAAGAAAAATACATTAATAATATCCGCTGATATAGAAAATCAAATAAATCAATTAGAAGATGAAAATGAAAAACAAAACTATATGAAAATGATTAATATTTCTGAGACTGGCCTGAATTCATTAATTAAAAAAGGTTATGAGCTTTTATCTCTTCAGACTTTTTTTACATCAGGACCAGAGGAGTCTAGAGCCTGGACAATAACAAGGGAGTCCACAGCACCAAAAGCTGCTGGTGAAATTCATTCAGATTTTGAAAAAGGTTTTATTAGAGCTGAAACAATTTCTTTTGATGATTTTTTAAAAAATCAAGGATGGTTAAAATCTAAAGAGGCTGGTAAAATGAGGCTTGAAGGCAAAGATTATATTGTTAAAGATGGAGATGTTTTAAACTTTCGTTTCAATACGTGACCATATTTTTTTCATGCTAAAGTAAACTAAAATAGTTAAAACTGTTAAATAAATAATTACTCTAAAGCCCATTTTATGTCTAGTTTCTAGATGAGGCTCAGCGGTCCATTGTAAAAAAGTTGTAACATCTTTGGCCATTTGATCTATTGTAGCCTTAGTACCATCAGCATACTCCACAATATCATCATCTAAAGGAGATGCCATTTTAATCTTATTGCCATACATATATTTATTGTAATAAACTCCATCATCAAGTTCCATTCCTGCTGGAGGATCTTCATAACCCATTAAAACAGAGTAGATGTAGTTTGCTCCACCTCCCCTAGCTTTTACTAAAACTGACATATCTGGTGGATATGCTCCACCATTAGCTGCTATGGCTTCCTGAACATTTGCATACGGCATTACAAATTTGTCAGATAGTTTTGCTGGTCTTTCAAACATTTCTCCATCACTGTTTGGTCCATCTGTAACTTCAAAATTTGAAGCAATTGCTTTAACCTCAAGCTCAGTGAATTCGGGCCCCCCTTTTTCTGCTAAGTTTCTATAACTTAAATGTTTCAAAGAATGACATGATGCACAAACTTCTGAATAGACCTGATAACCTCTCTGCAAAGATGCTCTATCAAACTTTCCAAAAAAACTTTTGAAGCTCCAATCAACTTTTAGTAGTTCATGTTTCTCACCAGCTGCATTTACATTTGAGAAAATTAGGCTTGAAATTAAAGTAAAAAAGGTGATTAATTTGAAAAAGTTTTTCACAATTTCTCTTTATAATCGTTATTATTTTTAGCCATCGCCATATCAGCAGAACCTCCTAGCACAGGCTCTGTGATGCTAAGTGGTAATGGTGTCGTTTTCTCCTTCATACCTAAAAATGGAAGTATTATTAAGAAATGAGCAAAATAATAGGCAGTTGCGACTCTCGCGATCAATAAATATAGCCCCTCAGCTGGCATTGCACCAACGTAGCCAAGAATCAAAACATCAGCTACTAAAAACCAGTAAAACTGTTTGTATATTGGTCTAAAGACTGTTGATCTAACTTTAGAAGTATCTAGCCAAGGAAGAATTACTAGTACAAATATTGCAGCAAACATTGCTATAACTCCTAACAACTTATCAGGTACTGATCTCAGTATTGCATAAAAAGGTAAAAGGTACCACTCTGGCACAATGTGAGCTGGGGTAACTAATGGGTTTGCCTCAATATAATTGTCTGCATGTCCTAATATGTTGGGTGAAAAAAATACAAAAAATGCAAAAATTATTAAAAATATCAGAAGTGCAAATAAATCTTTAATTACGATATACGGGTGAAATGGAACTGTGTCTTTTGATGGTTTTTTTATATCTATACCAATCGGATTATTATTTCCTGGGACATGAAGTGCCCAAATATGAAGAATGACTAATCCTAAAATTAAAAATGGAAAAAGATAATGCAAGCTAAAAAATCTTGTCAAAGTTGGATTATCTACTGAGTAACCTCCCCATAACCAAGTAGTTATACTATCTCCTACTAAAGGAATAGCGCTAAACAAATTTGTAATTACTGTTGCACCCCAAAAACTCATTTGCCCCCATGGTAGAACGTAACCCATAAATGCAGTAGCCATCATTAAAAAATAAATCAACATACCAATAATCCAAATAACTTCTCTTGGTGATTTATATGATCCATAATATAGAGATCTAAAAATATGAATATAAACAGCTAAGAAAAACATTGAAGCACCATTTGCATGCACGTATCTTATCAACCAACCATAGTTCACATCTCTCATTATGTGTTCAACACTTTGAAATGCTAAATCAGCGTGAGCTACATAATGCATTCCTAAAATAATACCTGTGATGATTTGAGTTATTAAACAAAAAGTTAAAATTCCTCCAAAAGTCCACCAGTAATTTAGATTTTTCGGTGTTGGGTAGTCGGTTAAATGATTTGCTAATGTTAGCAGTGGAAGTCTATCATTAAACCATTTTCCAACTTTTGACTTTGGCGTGTATTCGTGATCACTCATTTATTTTTATTATCCTATTTTTATAGTGTTACTGTTTACAAATTCGTATTTAGGTATTTCCATATTTGTTGGAGCTGGGCCTTTTCTAATTCTACCTGATGTATCATAGTGAGAACCATGACATGGACAAAACCATGCATTGTAATCACCTTTATCAGTTAATGGAACACATCCAAGATGTGTACATACTCCTAACATTACAAGCCACTCGGGGTCTTTTGCTCTGTCCTCATCTTTTTCTGGATGTTTTAATTCACTTAGATCGACTGCTCTAGCGCTATCAATCTCATCTTGAGTTCTTCTTTTAATAAAAACAGGTTTACCTCTCCATATAACAGTTATAGATTGACCAGGTTGAACTGAGCTAACATCTACTTCTGTACTTGCTAATGCTTTTACTGAGGCGTCAGGATTCATTTGATCAACTAAAGGCCAAACAGCTGCACCAACACCTACAGCGCCTGCAGCAGTAGTTGCAGTTAATATGAAATCTCTCCTATTTGGTTTTTTTTTATCTGATTCAGACATTTATTATTTTAATTTTTTCTTAATATATGATTTCATATGAAGAAAAAGATATTTTTTCCATAGCAAGAATGACACACAAAACAAATAATTCTAGGCCAAAAATAGCACTTTACGAGCCAGATATACCCCAGAACACTGCGGCGATAGCACGAACATGCTCTTGCTTAGGAGCAATATTGGAGATAATTGAGCCTTGTGGCTTCTTGTTGAGCGACAGACGATTTAAAAGGGTTGTAATGGATTACTTAGATGAAAGCATAATTAAAACCTATAAAAGCTCTGAGGAATTTTTTAACGCAAAAAAAAACGAGAGAGTAATATTAATGACCACGAAAGCAAGCAGATCATATACAGATTTCAAATTTAAAAATGGCGATACACTGTTGTTTGGTAGAGAAAGTTCGGGCGTTCCACAAAAGGTTCATAAAATAATGAGACATAGAATAAAAATACCTATGATTGAGAAAAAAAGATCTCTTAATTTAGCTTCATCAGTTGCAATTATTCTTTCTGAAAATATAAGACAAACTAATTATTTATGGACGAATTAATTAAGAAAAAATTAGCTAGAAATTGGTTTAAAACTTTACAAGAAGTGATTTGCCAAGAAATAGAGGAATTAGAGGGGAAAAAAAATATTTTCAAAATTAAAAATTGGGAAAGAGGGAAAAAATCTAATGAAGGAGGAGGTCAATTTAGAATATTAGAAAACGGAAAAATTTTTGAAAAAGTTGGAGTAAATTTTTCAGAGGTTTACGGAAAATTTTCAAAAGAGTTTAGAAGTAGAATACCAGGTGGTGAGATAAGCCCCAAATTTTGGGCAGCAGGTATATCAATAGTAATGCATATGCAAAACCCTCATGTTCCTGCTATGCATTTTAATACTAGATATATTTATACCTCACATGGATGGTTTGGTGGAGGTATGGATGTTACACCTTGTCTTAAAGATAAGAATTTAGAAAAATGGTTTCACAAAGAGTTAAAAGTTTCATGTGATAAACATAATAAAAACTATTACAAAAAATATAAAAAATGGTGTGATGAATATTTTTACTTACCTCATAGAAAAGAACCAAGAGGAATAGGAGGTATTTTTTTTGATTATAAAAAAGACAATTGGGAAAAGGATTTTAGTTTTGTCAGAGAAGTTGGAATATGCTTTAAAAATATCTATAGAAATATAATATTAAAAAAATATAAAAAAAAATGGTCAATTAAACAAAAAGAAATTCAATTGGAAAAAAGAGGTCGATACGTTGAATTTAACTTACTTTATGATAGAGGTACTAAATTTGGTTTACAAACTAAAGGTAATGTTGAGGCTATTTTAATGTCACTCCCACCTATTGCTAAATGGAAATAAAGTATGGAAAAAGAACCCATTACAGTTAGAGGATTAGAAAAATTAAAAGAAGAATTAATTTTTTTAAAAGAAAAAAAAAGGCCTGAGATAGTAGCTGCCATAGCTGAGGCAAGGTCCCACGGTGATCTAAAAGAAAATGCTGAATATCATGCAGCAAAAGAACAACAATCACATAATGAAGGTAGAATTCAAGAAGTTGAAGATATTATTGCCAGAGCAAATGTGATTGATGTTTCTAAATTGGATAATGATGGAAAAGTTATATTTGGTTCAACAATACTACTTCAAAACTTGGATACAGACGAAAATGTTAAATACAAAATTGTTGGAAAAGATGAGGCTGACCTCAAAGAAAAATTAATATATTTTAAGTCACCAATTGGCATGGGTTTGATTGGAAAAAATAAAGGGGATTTAGTTGAAATTAAAACTCCTGCTGGCGTTAAAAATTTTGAAATAAAAGATGTAAAGTATATCTAATTACCAAAAACATTATCGATTTCTTTTTTACTTAATTTAAAGCTGTTATCTAACCAAATATTCTCAAGCAACTTAATCTTTTGTCCAAAATCTTTACCCTCTTTAACTTTATATTTGTCAAGTAAATCTCTAGATTTTAAAGGAAAAATAGGTTTTTTAAATTTTTCAAAATATCTTTTTAAATCAATGAGTTTTTTTGAAACCAATTTAGAATTGAAAATTTTTAAATCTAATAAATCGATAATATAAGATTTATCATTAAAATAATAAATTCGTTGAAGATTTTTCTTAGTAAAATAATCTTTTTCTGAGAAAAGGTAATAGTTATCAATCAAAAATTTTATTCTTTTTTTATTTTCGTTAGAAAGGTTATATTTAAATAAAAAATAATTTGCATTATCGGTATCATCAATTATTAAATAAGAAATCAAAAAAACAAACGATTTTTTTTTAAATAAATTTTTTGAATAATCATTTAATTTTCCTAAACAATTTAAATTTACAAGTTGAGGAAAAATAGTTTTTAAAATTTCTAAAGAAAAAGAGTCTTCAGATATTTTTAGAATATTTTTTGATAAAATAATTTTTTTTAATTCGTTAATTAATCTTTCCTTTGAGAGATTGGCAATACCTGCAATATTCTGCTTGATTGATTTTTGTAATGATAAATCGTGAGATTGTTTGCTATAACATAGAAAAAATCTAACATATCTTAAAATTCTTAAATAATCTTCTTGAATTCTTTTGTTTGGATCTCCGATAAATATAACCCTGCCCTCGTTTAAATGTCTGGCTCCACCGTTTGGATCAAACAAATTACCCTCTTTGTCTGCATAAATAGAATTAATACTAAAATCTCTTCTTGATGAATCTTTTAGCCAATCTTTTGTATATTTAACTTTTGCATGTCTTCCATCAGTATCTACATCCTCTCTCAAAGATGTAATCTCAAAATTTTTTTTACCTAAATTAGCAGTAATAGTTCCGTGTTCTATACCAGTTTCAAAGAATTTAATATTATTTGATTGCAAACATTCTTTAACTTCATCTGGATTTAAATTTACTGCTAAATCTATATCATCTACTTCTTCTTGATTTAATATTTTTCTAACGCATCCACCTACATATCTTATCTCACTATTTTCGTTAAAATTTGATATAGAGTCAAAAATTTTAGAAACTTCTGTATTATTATAAATGTTTAGAAAAGATCTTTCTCTTTGAGTAGGTTTTTTTTTGCTCTTTAAAATTTTTTTTAAAAAATTATACATATTTGGCTGGGGTGCTAGGATTCGAACCTAGGAATGGCGGTACCAAAAACCGCTGCCTTACCACTTGGCTACACCCCAAAATTAGTTTCATATATCACAAAAAAAAAGCTTTATATAGTTTTTGATAAATTACACCAATAGTTTTTATATTTTTTTTTTAATAATTTCTTTGCATTCAGTGCGGCTTTTTTGGACATAAAGTATCCCACAATTGTTGAGCCTGATCCAGTCATTCTGACATAGGAATTTTTATCTATGTTCAAAAAAAATTGGCTAATTTTCCTTAGTCTTGGATACAATTTGAAAGATATAACCTCTAAATCATTTTTCATCTTAGAAAGTGTATTGAAATTAATATTTTTCAATTTGATTTTTAAAAATTGCGGTTTCGAATAATTCCTAATTTGAGCATATATATTTTTTGTAGAACAGCCAAAATTTGGTTTAATCAACAATGTAAAAATTTTAAGGTTATTTTTGATTTTTTTTATTTTATTTTTATAAACTAATAAAAGATTTTTTTGATCTATACCTAAAATTACATCTGAACCAATTTTTGAACATAAATTTTGTTTTTCCTTCATTGTCAATGTGATTATATTTTTTTTAATTAAATAATTTATTAAGGAAGCTGCATTCATTGACCCACCTCCCAACCCAGCTTCTTGGGGTATATTTTTTTTTATTAAAATAATATATTTTTGATTTTTTAGTTTTTTCGCTTCGTCTAAAATTTTCAATAAATTACTGACAGTATTTTTTTTTGGAATTTTATAAGAAAATTTTCCAGTAAATTTTATTATATGATTTTTTTTATTTGTTTTCTTTATATAGATATCATCATGTAAGTCTAAAAAACTAACTAGAGTTTCTAAGTTATGAAGTTTAGATTTTTTTTTTCCTAGAACATTTAGAGATAAATTAATTTTTGCATGTGATTTAATCTTTTCAAATTTCATTAATTATGATTTTTCTAAACCTTCTAATAATTTCGATTTTACTTTCGATTTCATTTCATCTTCTGTCTCTTCAAGTCCTAAAACTGCTTGCCAATAATATTTTGCTTGTAATTTTTTGTCTAATTTCCAAAGGACATCGCCATAATGATCATTAACAATTGGATCATCTGGCATTAGTTGCAATGCTTTTTTAAGATATTTTTCAGCATTAATATAATCACCAATCAAATAAAATCCCCATCCAACTGAGTCTGTGATATATGGATCATTTTCTTTTTGTTTATGTGCTTTTTGTATCATATCTATTGCTTCATCTATTTTATAATTTCTTTCTAACCAGCTATAAGCTAGATAATTTAATGTGTATGGTTCATTTGGATACATTTTTAAACTTTCAATTAAATCTCTATCAGCCTTCTCATAATTTCCTGTTCGTTCATAACTGCTCCCCCTCCTATACAAAATCCTTGAGATTGCATATGAACTTTGATCAACATTTTTAAGTAACTCTGTATAATATTCGATTGCAATTTCATACTTTTCGAAACCTTTATTTATATTCGCATAATCATAAAGTATTTTTTCTGTAGGTTTTTTTATAGAATTAAAATTCTTATTTATATAGTTGATAGCCTCTTGCTCACTATTATCTTCAGATAATATTCTTCCTATCTTTTTTGTTTTATACCAAAAATATAATTTATCTTTTTTTTTAAATTTTTCTAAAATTTTGATAGCTTGGTTGTTATTATTATTTAAGTAATAATTTTCAGCAAGGAGAGACTGATTAAAATAAAACTTAGGATTTAAGTATTCAGAAATTCTTAAATAAAAATTTGACTGATCGTAAATATTTTGTGTTGAAAATAAATTAGATATCAAATAGAAAATCTCAGCTAAAATATCATTTTCATTGTAGCATGAAAAATGAGACTCAAATTTTTTGTATTCTGCATTATCAATCCAATCTTTGATTTGATGTAATAATATACTGTCACCAATAGACTCGATCGTTTTAGAAACTTGAATAACTTTCATAATATCATTATTTTCAATTAAGTTTGCAAAATAAAAGAACATGTATCGAGAATAATCACCATCAGAACTATTTAATAATTCTCCAAAATATGAGCTGGTGTTTGGAGAATTTAAATAACAATTTTGAAAAGCTGAAGAAATTAAACTTAATGTTCCATACCTGTTATCCTCAACGGTTTCTTTTTTTAGAAATAGATAATTAAAATCTTTTAAAATTTTATAAATTACATATTCATACGTTCCATCATCTTTATTAAATTTAAATTCTTTAAATCTTTTATTTGCTTGCTTAAAATCTTTTTTCTTTAAACTATCAACTAACAATAGAAGATTAAGCTCGAAAGTATTTGAGTTAATATCATTTTTTGAAATTTTTATTTGATCTATTCCTTTTTTAACTTGTCCATTCAAAACTAGGGAAAAAACATACTTTTTTAAAAAATTATCATGTTTTTGAATTAAAAATTTTGATGAATTGAAGTATTCGAGTGCTTCTTCGTTTTTTTGATTTCCAGATGAGACTAAAGCAGAAAAATAATTAGATAAGTACTTCTGGTTGAATTTATTATTCGCAGACGTGCTTGAATATGTGCTGGTTTGCAGTGCTAAAAATGATAAAATTATGATCAAAATTTTCATATCTGAGCTTATGACTTTAAACTTCAAAAATCAAAATGACATATTAAACCTTGAAAAGCTTAACTCAAACGAAATTGAGTATATATTTAGTGATAAACCAATCAACAGACTAAAAACTAAACCACAACTAGAAGATAAAATTAAACTACTTTCTGAATTAAGAAGTGAAATTGAAAATATAGATAATTGTGAGCTGAAAAAAAATGCCAAGCAATTAGTATTTGCTGATGGAAATAATCAAAGTAAAATTATGATTATAGGCGAAGGACCAGGTCAAAAAGAAGATGAACAAGGAAAACCTTTTGTCGGAGATGCAGGAATATTATTAAACAAAATGCTAGAGGCAATTCAGATAAAAAGAAACAATATTTATATAACTAATGTTGTAAATTATAGACCACCAAATAATAGGAAGCCTGAGCCATCTGAAATAAATAGATACTCAAATTACCTTAGGCAACATATCGTAATAATTGATCCTAAAATTTTAATTCTAATGGGTAGTACTGCAATGGAGTCGCTTTTTGGTTCCAAAATAAAAATTTCAAAAGAAAGAGGTGTTTGGAAAGAACTAATTATTCATAACAAAACATATTTGACAATGATTACATTTCATCCTGCCTACTTATTAAGACAAGCTGATCAAAAAAAATATTCTTGGGCTGATTTAAAATTAATTAGGAAAAAAATAGATGAATTAAAAATATCTGTTTAAATCTAAAATGATAGAAATACATAAAAAATATATAAGTTGGTGGAAGGAGAAACTTAATATTTCGAATTATGGATTATTGTGGATCACATTCATTAAAGGATTAATAATCGGAATATTTTTGTATCATTTTTTTATTGCTTAATGAAAAAAATTGTTGCTGGTGTTGACGAAGTTGGTAGAGGTAGTTTGATTGGTCCAGTTTATGCGGCAGCAGTTATATTTAATCCTAAAATAAATAAAAAAGAAATTAAAGACTCCAAAAAATTAAAAAAAGTTGAGAGAGAAAAGTTATCTAAGTACATAAAAAAAAATTCTATTTGGGCTATTGGATCAGCGTCAATTAGAGAAATAGAAACACTTAATATATTTAATGCAAGTCTATTAGCTATGAAGAGAGCAATAAAAAAACTAAAAGTTAAACCAAATTTAGTACTTGTTGATGGAAATAAATCGCCAGATTTGAATAATTATATTACAAAAACTATAATCAAGGGAGATCAAAAAATAAAAGAGATATCTGCAGCATCAATTGTTGCAAAAGTATCAAGAGATAAAATGATACTCAAAATGTCAGAAAGTTTCAAAAAATACAAATGGGATGTAAATGCAGGTTATGGAACCAAAGATCATATTAACGCTATAAGAAAATATGGAATAACTAGGTTTCATCGCAAAACATTCAATCCAATACACAATATATTGAGTCTTAAAAGAAAATAACAACAAGTAGACTCAAAATAATTCAATCACAGGTTGACGCAGACTCTTCTCTGGAGTCTAATTAATAATTAAAAAATGAGTGTTAAAAATTTAAAAAATAAAATTATTAATGGAGATAGTTTAAAGGAATTAAAAAAAATTCCTGACGAAACTTTTGATCTTATATTTGCTGACCCTCCGTATAATCTTCAATTAAAAAAAGAATTAAGTAGACCAGATAGATCTAAAGTAGATGCTGTTGATGATAAATGGGATAAATTTGAAAGTTTTAAAAGCTATGATGAATTTACTTTTAGGTGGCTAAAAGAATGTAAAAGAATTTTAAAAAAAAATGGAACAATTTGGGTTATAGGCAGCTATCACAATATATTTAGAGTAGGTACTGCAATCCAAAATATGGGTTTTTGGATACTAAATGATGTAATTTGGAATAAAAATAATCCAATGCCAAATTTTAGAGGAACCAGGTTTACCAATGCACATGAAACGCTTATTTGGGCCTCAAAGAGTGAAGGATCCAAATATACTTTTAATTATCAATCATTAAAATGTTTAAATGATGACCTGCAGATGAGATCGACATGGAGTCTCCCAATCTGTAATGGAAAAGAAAGATTAAAAAAAAATGGAAAAAAAGTTCATTCTACACAAAAGCCAGAGTCTTTAATTCATAGAATAATATTAGCTTCATCTAACAAAAATGATTTCATTTTGGATCCATTTTTAGGATCAGGTACTACAGCTGTTGTTTCAAAAAAATTAGGTAGAAATTATTTTGGAATTGAAAAAGAAAAATACTATTTCTATGCTACAATAAAAAGATTAGAAAATACGAATATTTTAAAAGATGAATATTTAGATACACTGCAAAATAACAGAACTAAACCCAGAATTCCTTTTGGATTATTAGTTGAAATGGGTCTGATTAAACCTGGAACAGAAATTTATGACCAAAAGAAAAAAGTAAATGCGAAAATTATGGTAGATGGTAGTATAAAATATCAACAATCAGAGGGATCAATTCATAAAGTGGCAGCAAAGATAATTGGTGCTGAAAGTTGTAATGGATGGACATTTTGGCATTATAAGTCAGGAAATTCTTTAAAACCAATTGATGATTTGCGACAAAGGCTAAGACCTACAAATTAATTTCTATAAATTTTACCCAAATAATTTTCAAGAAATATTTTATTTTTTGAGAGAAACTTCAAAATATTATTTCTAATAAAGACACTTATAGGATTTGATAAATGAAATGAAAAATGGTTAAATTTTGATTTGTTATTTATAGAAGAAATATTTTCAATTCTTTTTTTATAGTATTCATTTGAACCATTTAAAATACTTTTTAATATATCGTTTGCAGTTTCAATACTTTGGGATGCCCCTTGAGCAAATGATGGTGGGAAAGTAAACAGAGCATCACCGGATAAAAATATATTTTGTTCATTTAAACTCGGAAATTTGCTGCTTACGTAAACAGGAAAAGACTTTAATTCACTTAAATTTTCAAAGGTTATTTGTGATGTTTTTTGTAAACTTGATCTTAGAGAGCTTAAAAACTCATTAGATATAAATAAATCATAATTTCTTAGTTCATCTGATGATAATTTTTTTTTTATGATAGCTACAAAATTATATTCATTATTCTGGTTTATCGGATAGATCACATAATGACTATTTGATCCCATATAAATAGAAATATCACCACCATAATCACCCTTTAACTTGCCTCGAAGAGCAACATTAAAATTATATTTTGGATTTGTAATATCATTTAATATCAATGACTTCGTTTTTGAAAAAATACCATCAGCAATTATCAAATAATCAAATTCCTCATGTGTGTTTTCATTCAAGGTAATTCTGAAGTTATTCGCATTTTCTATTTTTGTTATATTTGAATTAAATTTAATCTGATTTTCAGGAACATTCTTTAATAAAAATTTTAATAGAATTGATCTTTTTAGAGTTGTGTATCGATTAAATGGATCATTGAATTGTGTAAGATCTATATCACAAATTTTTTTTGAGTTATTTGCTTGTATGAAATTAACTTTTGACGGAAAGCTTACCTCAGATGCAGGTAAATTTTTAAAACCTATACTATTTAATAACTTAATACTATTTACTGATAATTGAATTCCATAACCTTCTTGGAAATTATAATTATCTTTTTTTTCAAATATTTTATAATCAAAATTTTTTTGACTATTTAAAATATTTGCAAAATATAATCCCGATATTCCTCCACCAACAATTGCAATTTTTTTCATAAATTTATCTAATTGTATTAAGTATTTTCTTTGTAAATGAAGGCAAAGTCAAATTACTTAAATCTTTAATATCTACAAAAAAACCATTACTTTTTTCTGGCAATTTATTTTTCATCGTAATTGCAATCCTCATATCCATATTAGACATTTTAATATTAATCCTTTTTCCTAAGTGTTTTTTAAATTTTATTTTAGGTATCTCATTCATTGGAAATATAGGCATATCCTTCAAAAAATTATATTTTTTGTTTTTTAAAAGGTAATAATTATTCTTTTTATTTTGAAAAATATTTGCCTCAAAAAATTTTTGTTTGTTAAATTTATTTATTTTAACAATTTCAAAGTCATTTTTTTTAAAAGATTTACAATTTCCTGAAATTGGACATTGGTCACAATATGGTTTAGTTGGTTTACAAATTAATGCCCCTATTTCCATAACAGCTTGAGCATAGTCACTAGCTCTATTTGTTTCCCCAAAAAAAGTTTTTTTTTTATGTAAATTTTCTTTAGAAATTTCTTTTTCTTTTTTTAAATAAAATACTCTTTTCAAAACTCTTTCAACATTTCCATCTAATGGAATTATTTTATTGTTGAATGCAATTGCCATAATTGCTTTTGAAGTATAATCTCCTACCCCAGGTAATGATTTTAAACCTTCTTCATTATTTGGAAGCTTTCCCTTAAATTCATTTACAATTATTTTTGCTGTTTTTTTTAGATTTCTTGCTCTTGAATAATATCCCAATCCCTCCCAACATTTCATCAATTTAGCATCTCTAACTTTTGATAGACTTATTAAATCGGGGATTTTTGAGGTAAAATTTTCAAAATATGGGATTACTGTTTTAACTTGAGTTTGTTGCAACATAAATTCACTTACTAAAATAAAATATTCTTTTTGACTTTTAGAAACTTTTTTTCGCCAAGGAAGATTTCTTTTATTATTGTCGTACCATTTTAAAATTTTATTTGGTATGTTGTGACTTGTCATATGAATTTTAAATATAATTCTAAGCAGAGAAATAAGTCTGTTCAAGGGCTAAGATCTTTTAAAGATACTTTGCCCCAAGAAGCAAAAAGAATTTTGAATAAAAAAGGCCAAATTTATACAAATACTTTAGATAATTGGAAATTTCTTGTTGGAAAAGAATTATTTAATGTTTGCTACCCGATATCTTTTAAAAATTCGAGATTAAATGGTAACTGTTTGAATATAATGGTTAAAAGAGGAAATGAGGTAGATCTTGAATATTCCAAGAAAGAAATTTTAAAAAAAATAAATATTTTTTTTGGTTATATTGTGGTCGACAACATAAGGTTAAAAACCTTTGAGGGAGAATTAAAAAAAACTAAAGATAATAAAATTAATAATGCGACAAAAAGCAAAAATATTAAGAAGATTACTGATATTAAGAATGATAAAATTAAACAATCTTTACTAGAGTTAAATAAAATATTTAAGACAAAATGAACAAAATATTTATAAAAACGTTAATAATATCATTTTTTTTTATTAGTTTTAACGCAACAGCAGAAATTAAACATATTAAAGAAGGCAATATTGATGCAAAAGTAAAACTTGTTATATTTGAATCTTTAACTTGTAGCCATTGTGGAGATTTTCATAAAAATATTTATCCAAAGTTAAAAACTGATTTTATAGATAAAAATTTAATTTTGATCGAATATAGAAATTTTCCTCTAGATATTGCAGCGTTTAATGCTGCAAAAATAGCTCATTGTAAGAATGACGGAAAATCAGAAATACTTCATCACTTATATAATAATCAAAGTAGCTGGGTAAGAGGAAGTACAATTGAGGATCTCAATAAAAATTTAAAAAGAGTAGTTGAAGAATCTGGTTTTAAATTAGATTTTGATAATTGTATTGCCAATTCAAAAATTGAAGATTTTATTTTAGAAGACCGAATCGAAGGGACAAAAAACTACAAAATAGAGGCAACTCCAACACTTATAATCAACGGTGAAAAGTTCGAAAATACGAAAAACTATAAAAAATTAAAAAAATATATTGAAAAACTGATATAACTCATTGAATGGAGTTTAAAAAAATCCAATTAAATGGCTTTAAGTCATTTGCAGAGAAAACAAATTTTCTTATTGAAAAAGGACTCACTGGCATTGTCGGACCTAACGGTTGTGGCAAATCAAATATTGTTGAGTCTCTTAGATGGTGTATGGGAGAAACCTCGGCAAAAAGTATGCGAGGTTCAGGTATGGAAGATGTTATATTTTCAGGTACATCAAATAAACCATCAAAGAATATTGCTGAAGTAGTTTTAAGTTTAAATAATGAAAATAAAGATGGCCCGCATCAATATAACGAATTAGATGAAATAGAAATTCGCAGAAAAATTGAAAAAGATAAGGGGTCTAAATTTTACATAAACAATAAAGAAGTTAGGGCAAAGGATGCGCAAATGTTTTTTGCAGATCTATCCACTGGAGCTCATTCACCATCATTAATAAGTCAAGGAAGAATAGGAGCGTTAGTTACTGCAAAACCATCTGACAGAAGGGCAATACTTGAAGAAGCTGCTGGAATAGCAGGACTTCATGTAAGAAGACATGAAGCTGAAATCAGATTAGGAGCAGCAGAAAATAATCTAAAAAGAGCAGATGAACTTAGACGACAGCAAGAAAAACAATTGGCAAGTTTAGAAAAACAAGCTGAAGAAGCAGCAAAATATAAATTAATTTCTGAAGAAATAAAAAAAGTAGAGGCGGGTCTATATTATTTAAGACTTATAGAAATTGATAAAGAAATTAGTTTGGAAAATGAAGTAAATACTGAAGCAGATACTAAAGTAGAGGAATTTAATAAACAAATTAATGAGTTAGAAACTAAAATTAAAAACAAACTTGAAAGAGTAGAACCAATAAGACAAAAGAATATTGAGAATTTGTCTAAGATACAAAGATTAAATCTTGAGCTTAAAGCTTTAGATGAAGAAAGTACTAGGATAAACGAAGAAATAGATACAATAAAAAATTCCATTAAAGTTTTAGACGAAGATATAGATAGAGAAAAAAGTATTGTAATTGATGCTAATTCAAATGAAAAAAGACTTAAAGAGGAGAGAAATACTTTAATTGAAACTGACTCAAAGTACTATGAAACTGAAAAGTTATCAAATCAAGACTTAGAAAGTTCTAAATCAAAATTAAAAAATGAACAAGAAAGAATGGATGTATTGCTTGAAAGCTTTAGTGTGGAGTCTTTACAAAAAAATAATGAAATTATCAATAATATAAAAAATCAAATTGAAGAAGTTAAAAAATTAATTTCTGAAAATAGAAATCACCAAACATTAAAAATTTTAGATGAGTGCATAATAAATTTATCTTACTTAACTATGAAAGTTAAAGATTTTGAAAGTGATAATACTATTTTCAATTTAACTTCTAAAAGTGATCAAATAAAGAAATTGCAAGATGAATATGCAGAAACTTATAGTAAAAACCAAAATATAAAAAGAGAATCTGTAAAAAGAAAAGAGAGGATAAATATTATTGATCAGGAATTTGAAAGTTGGCAAAATCTTTTGACCAATTCTGAAAAAATGGTTAACGAATTAAACACTAGAAAAAATAAGTTAGAAGAAAAATTGAATTTGCTAGAAAAACAACCTCAATCTCAAGCAGAAAAAAAAGGTAAGATTTCTGAAAATTTAAGAATTTCAGAAAATGAAAAAAATGAAAATGAAGTTTTAGTTGAAAAAATAGATAATAGTATTGCAGAAATAAGAATTGAACTAAATAATACAAAAGAAAGCTCAATTGAAATAAGAGAAAAAAAAGCAAGCTCTGGAGCTACCATTGAGGGTTTAAATAAAAGAAGAAATGATCTTTTAGAAAGGGTAATGACAGAGCTAAATTTAGAAGAAAGTGAGATACTTGATTATTCAAATCTTGAAAAAAGTGATGAATTTCCAGATTTAGTTACTCAAGAGGAGCTACTAGATGAAAAAAAAAGAGAAAGAGAAAAACTTGGCTCTGTTAATTTAAGAGCTGACGATGAGACTGAAAAATATAAAACTGAAATAAAAAAAATGGAACAAGACAGACAGGATCTTGTTACAGCAATATTAAAACTTAAAGAGAGTATCACAGAACTGAACCAAAAAGGTCGGGAAAGGCTTTTAGATGCTTTTGAAAGAGTGAATAGAAAGTTTAATGAAGTTTATACAAAGTTATTTAATGGAGGTAGTGCTAAATTAGAATTAGTTGACTCAGATGATCCCTTAGATGCTGGTTTAGAAATGCTAGTAAGTCCTCCTGGAAAAAGACTTCAATCTATTACTCTAC
Organism: uncultured Pelagibacteraceae bacterium; assembly: GCA_902594675.1. Lineage (GTDB taxonomy): Bacteria > Pseudomonadota > Alphaproteobacteria > Pelagibacterales > Pelagibacteraceae > Pelagibacter. The sequence goes on along the minus strand of CACJNE010000003.1, from coordinate 29,891 downwards.
TTTCAGGAGGTGAGCAGGCTTTAACAGCATTATCTCTAATTTTTGCTGTATTTTTAACTAATCCTTCACCAATCTGTGTATTAGATGAAGTTGATGCTCCACTTGATGATGCAAACGTTACTAGATTTTGCAATCTTCTAAACGAATTAACAAAAATTACTTCAACAAGATTCATAATAGTAACCCACCATGCACTAACCATGTCAAAAATGGATAGATTATATGGGGTTACAATGCCAGAGAAAGGGATAAGTCAACTAGTTGCTGTTGACCTTCAAAAAGCTGAGGGCATGGTAGCTTAGGCTAATGGTAGAAGAAGATTTCAAAACTCGCCTTAAAAGTGCAAAAAATAGAGCAAAGTCTAAATATTTAGAAAATAAAGAGCCTAAGACGTCAGGAATGGGCCACGCTTTTAAGATGAGTACAGAATTAGTTGCTGCGGTAGCTGTTGGGACAATTATTGGGTTTATTTTAGACAATTGGTTTGGTACTAAGCCCTGGTTAATTTTAATATTTTTTTTTGTAGGAGTAATTGCAGGTATCATGAATGTAATTAAATCAGCAAAAAAAATGCAGAATAAGTAAGAGAATATAATGGCATCAAATCCAATGTACCAATTCAATGTTTATAGGATTGGACCTGAAATAAAATTAGGCTCTGTTGATATTTCTTTCACCAATGCAAGTTTATTTATGGTTATAAGCTCATTAGCTATTTTGATAATTTTTAATTTAGGTGCTAAGAAAAAAACTTTAATACCTGACAAATTACAACTATTGTCAGAACTTAGTTATACTTTTGTGGCCAAAATGATTAGTGATACAGCTGGATCAAAAGCAAAACCATACTTTTCTTTTATTTTCTCACTATTTATGTTTGTTCTATTTTGTAACATGTTCGGAATGATACCTTATGCGTTTACAGTCACAAGTCATATTATAGTTACATTTGTGTTAGCAGCTTTTATCTTTATTGGAGTTACAATTATTGGATTTATGAAACATGGATTAGGATATTTAAAATTATTTGTTCCTAGTGGAGTTCCAATGGTATTGCTTCCGTTAATAGTTGTTATTGAGATTATCTCGTATTTAAGTCGGCCGATTAGCTTGTCTGTAAGACTTTTCGCCAATATGATGGCTGGTCATACGATGATGAAGGTATTTGGCGGTTTTGTTATTAGCTTAGGAATAGTTGGTGGATGGCTTCCACTAAGTTTTTCGGTTGCGCTTACAGGCTTGGAGATATTAGTTGCTTTTCTTCAAGCATATGTATTTGCAATTTTAACATGCATTTATTTAAATGATGCATTAAATTTACACCATTAATAAAAAAGGAGGAATAATGGAATTAGAAGCAGCAAAAATGATAGGAGCAGGTTTAGCAGCTATTGCGCTAGCAGGTGCAGGAGTTGGTATTGGAATTATCTTTGGTAATTACTTATCTGGTGCTATGAGAAATCCGTCTGCAGCTCAAAAACAATTCCCTAATTTATTATTAGGATTTGCTTTAGCTGAAGCTACAGGATTATTTGGACTAGTAGTTGCGTTGATTATTTTATTTGCATTTTAGTTAATGTTTAAAAAAATAATTATTTTAGTATTCTTCACATGCTTTGCATGTTTTAATACGGTATTTGCTGCTGAAAGTGGTGGTATGCCTCAACTCAATCCAGAGTTTTGGATATCTCAAATATTCTGGCTTATCATCACATTTGGAATACTTTTTATTGTTCTAACCAAAGTAATATTGCCGAAAATCAGCGATAACCTAGAAACTAGAAAGTCCCAAATACTAGAAAATATTGAAACAGCGGATAAGCAAAAAGAAGAAAGTCAGAAAAAAATTGATGAGTATGAAAAAATTATTTTAGATAGTAAAATTAAAGCTAAAAACTACTTTAATGAAGCTAGAGAAAAAATATTAGAGGATATTAATAAAAAAAGAAGTGCATTAGAGAAAGATCTTGATGAAGAAATTAGTTCAGTAGAAAACGAGTTGTCTGAATTAAGAAATAAATCAGGTGAAAAAATAAACAAAATTGCAGCTGAAACATCAGCAGAATTAATAAAAGAACTGATAGGTGAAGAAGTAAATAGTAGCAGCATTGCTGCGATAGTAGAGGATCAAGCAAAATTAAATAAAGAGAGAAAAGATGTCGTTTGATGCAACATTTTGGGTAGCAATTTCATTTTTTATATTTATTGGTCTGTTGGTATATTTTAAAATTCCTCAGAATATAAACAATCTCCTTACAAAGATGATAGGAGATATAAAAAAGGAAATTGATGAAAGTGAAAAGTTAAGAGTTGAGTCAAAAAAACTTTTAGATGAGGCTCAGGCTAAACTTAATTCTGTAGAGGGCGAAACCAAAAAAATACTCGATCAAGCCAAAACTGAGTCAGAACAGCTTGTTATTAGCATGAATGAAAAGTTTCATAGAAGTTCTGAAATAAAGAAAAATTTAACTCAAACTAAAATAAATCAGATGAAAGAGTCGGCGATCAAAGAAATCAAAGATAGATCAATTAAAATTGCACTAGAGTCTGTGAAAAAGATTATGACTACAACAGTTGATAGGTCTAAATTAGATAATCTTTTTGAAAAAAATCTTGAAGAAGCAAAGTCTGAATTAAAAAAAATTAATTCATAACTTAATTACGTTACATTTACTCAAAATAATATAAAATCTGTATTATGAATTCGATAGTAATTGGATCAGGTTTTGGAGGTATGGCTGCAGCATTGAGATTAAAGGCTAAGGGTCATGATGTGACTCTGATTGAAAAACATAAAGATTTAGGTGGAAGAGCAAGAGTTTTTAGAAAAAATGGATTTATATTTGACGGTGGTCCAACTGTAATAACAGCGCCTTATTTAATTGATGAATTATTTCAGCTTTTTAATAAAAACTCAAAAGATTATTTAGAAATTAGATCTCTCAAAACCTGGTATCAATTTGTTTTTGAGGATGGTTACAAATTCAACTACTCAGGTAATGAACAAGAGATGATTGATCAAATAAAAAAGATCAATGAAAAAGATGTAGAGGGTTATAAAAATTTAGTAAATTTTACAAAAAAAATTTTCGACAAAGGATTTACTGAATTATCAGATGTACCATTTGATAAACCCTCATTTATGTTAAAGCAAATACCCTCTTTGTTCAATCTAAAGAGTTATAAATCTGTTTATGGTTTAGTTTCCTCTTACATAGTAAATGAAAAATTAAGAAGATTACTTAGTATGCATCCACTGTTGGTAGGTGGTAATCCTTTTACAACAACATCAATATATGGATTAATTTTATATTTAGAAAAAAAATGGGGGATTCATTATTCAATGGGGGGTACTGGTCAAATAATAAATGGTATGGAAAAACTAATGAATGAAGAACATATAAAGATATTAAAAGGATGCGAAGTAAATAAGATCTTATCAAATAAAAATAAAATAACTGGAGTTGAATTAAACAACGGGGATAAAATAGAGACAGATAATGTCATTTGTAATGCTGATCCACCTGCAGTTTACTCAAAATTAGCAAACACAAATAGTAGTAATTCTATTTTTAATTGGAAAATGAAAAGAATGGAATATTCAATGGGTTTGTTTGTATATTACTTTGGAACTAAAAAAGTTTACGACGATGTTGAGCATCATACCATCAAATTTGGAGATAAGTACAAGGAACACTTGGATGACATTTTTAACAATAAAAAATTAAATGACGATATTAGTTACTATTTACATAGACCAACAGCTACTGACAAATCTATGGCGCCTGATAATCATGATTGTTTTTATGTGTTGGTGCCAGTTCCTAATAACCAGTCTGGTATAGATTGGTCTATTGAGGGAGATAAAATGAAAAAATTAGTTATTAAAAAAATGGAAGAAAGTTTACTGCCAAATCTAAGCGAAAATATTGTTGAGGATTTTTATTTAACACCAGATTATTTTGAGAAAGAGTTAAATACAAAATATGGCTCAGGTTTTTCTATTCAACCAAAATTTACCCAATCAGCTTATTTTAGATTTCACAATAAATCAGAGATTTTTGATGGTTTGTATTTTGTTGGGGCAGGCACTCATCCTGGGGCAGGTGTACCAGGAGTACTATCTTCAGCAAAAGTCTTAGACAAAATTTTATAATGGAGAATAAGAGTTTTCTATCAATATACGCAAAATCATTTTACTGGGCTGGTTTTTTTCTTCCAAAAGAAACTTATTTGAAATGTTCTAATTTATACGATTTTTGTAGAACTTTAGACAATATAGCAGACGATGAAGGCACAATTGATGTTAAATTAAGAAGATTTTTAAACTTCAAAAATAATTTTAGCAATCAAGAATTTCAGAATCCGATAATAAAAAATATGTGGATATTAATGGATGAATATAATATTTCCACAAAAATTGTAGAAGACCTATTCGATGGTGTGGAGTCTGACATTCAAAGCGAAGTAAAATTAAATTCAAAAAAGGAGTTATTAATTTATTCATATAGAGTAGCAGGAACTGTTGGATTAATGATGGCAAAAATTTTAAATGTCACTAGCTCTAATTCTCTTAAATCAGCTATAGATTTGGGAATAGCTATGCAACTAACAAATATTTCTAGAGATGTGATAGAGGACTCTAAAAATAAAAGGTTTTATATAAAACATAATTTTGAAACCATAAAAGAAACGTTGGCTACCGCAGATTTATTTTATGATAGTAGCTTTTCATCAATAAAAGATATTCCATTAAATCTTAGATTTTCAATTTTAGTTGCAAGAAGAGTTTATAGACAAATTGGAAGAAATATTATTAAAAAACAAACTATTCAAAATTATAATAAATCAGATAAAATTTATGTTACTAAAAGTGGTAAGATATTACAAACAATATTATCTATATTTGACCTAGTAAAACTATCATTGATTAAAAAACATAATCACCTTAGAGATAAAGAGCACGAATTAATTAGTGAAGAAATAAATTTAAATGAAAGATTTTGATATTGTAATAATTGGTGGAGGTTGCGCAGGGTTATCTTTGGCATATGAATTAGAGATAAACAATAAGTTAAAAAATAAAACATTAGCTATTATAGAACCGAGAAATGAATATAAAAAAGATAAAACTTGGTCTTTTTGGAAGACATTCCCACATAATTTTGAAGATTGTGTAAAAAAAAATTGGAAACATTTTTCAATAAATGTGCCTAAAAAAACTAAACACCTAGATTGCAATAATTATCCATATCAAAGTATTGATAGTGAGCTATTTTATGAGAAGATAAATAATAGATTAAAAAAGAATAAAAATATTTCATTTCACAAAAATGATCAAAATATAAATTTTGATAACTCTTTAGTATTTAATAGTGTTCCAAATTTAAATAATCAAAACAATGGTCTATGGCAACATTTTTGTGGAGTAGAAATAGAAACAAAAAAGGAATTTTTCGATGAAGAAATGATGAATCTAATGGATTTTGATTGCGAACAGAGAGGAAGTGTTCATTTTTTTTATACACTTCCATATTCAAAAAGGACAGCATTGGTTGAAACAACTTGGTTATCAGAAATGAACGACGACTCCCAAAAAGATTATGATCAGCAAATTAAAGAATACATTGAGAATAACTTAAAATTAAAAGATTATAAGATTACATATAAAGAAGTGGGTGCAATACCTCTTTTTTACCCAGTAATTAGCAAAGTCAAAAATAAAATTAATATTGGAACAGCAGGAGGTATGACAAGGTTAAGTACTGGTTATACTTTTCTCAATATTCAAGAACAAAGCAAATATATAAGTGAAAACATTGAAAACATTAGTAAATTGAAAACCTTTCAAATTAAAAAGAAATATCAATTTCTCGATAATATTTTTTTAAAAGTTCTGAAAAATAATCCAAGCAAAATGCCAAATATTTTTTTTAGGATGTTTAATAATAAATCTAATACTGTAATAAAGTTTTTGTCAAATAGAAGTAATTTTTTTGAAGATTTATCAATAATATTAAAAATGCCTAAATGGATTTTTATAAAAGCACTTTTTTAAATTAAATGATCAAAATTAATTTTTACCACTCTTTAATTTTTTTTAATTTATGTATTTTTTTATCTGGGCTAGAATACCTAAGAGAAGGTAGTTTCTTAATTATTTCATTATTTTTAATTTTAACAATTGGAATATCTCATGGTTCTCTGGATCATATTAAAGGCAAGAAGCTTATCAAATATTTTGGATATAAATCAATGATTATTTTTTATTTAGGATATTTATTAATTGTTGTAATTACAATATTGATTTGGTTAGTATTTCCAAAATTATTATTTCTTTTATTTTTAATTGTTGCAGCTTATCATTTTGGAAAAGAGGACTCCGAATTTATTAATCAAAAGGAAAAGTTTGAATTAATTTATTTTTTAAAAGGATCATTAATAATTACATCACCCTTATTTTTCCATAAAGAAGAAACACTTGCAATTTTCGAGACATTAAATTTTTATATTTCAAACAATTTAATAATATCTAACGAGATATTATTCATACTTATACTTTTATCTTTGGTCTCTGGTATTATTTTGTCATTAAATAAAAGTTTTGAAGCAAGGTCACTACTGTTAATGGATTATTTATCAATACTAATCCTAAATTATTTTCTTAGTCCAATAATTGCTTTTACGATTTACTTTTGCTTTTTGCATTCCATTAGGCACTCAATTTCTTTGATTAGAGAATTAAATAAAAATTTAACAAAGGGTTTACAAATATTCATCAAAAAAGCCTTTCCGCTAACAATTTTGACAATTTTAGGATATGTTGTTTCAATATCAATTCTGAATAATTTTAACGAATTTAACGAAACTATATATCAAGTAATTTTTATTGGATTGGCCTCATTAACTTTTCCACATATATTGCTCGAATATTTAATTGAAAAAAATGAGCAATAAAAATATTAATTTAATTGGATGGATTTTATTCATTATTTCTGCGTTGGGTTTTATTATTTCAAGTGTAGGAAGTTTTTGGGCTATGTTTGGCAGTCTTTTTTTTCTAATTGCATGCATTGTTTTTTTAATCCCATTTTTTCGAAAGGATGAAAGTGAAAAATAATCATCTTAAAATTCTTTTAGCATCTCCCAGAGGTTTTTGTGCGGGTGTTGACAGAGCAATTGAAATTGTAAAGAAAAGTATAGAAAAATATGGTGCTCCTGTATACGTAAGACATGAAATAGTACATAACAAACATGTAGTAGACGGTTTAAAAAAAATTGGTGCAATATTTGTTGAAGAGATTGATGAAATTGAGGATAAAACTCGGCCTGTTATCTTTTCAGCTCATGGTGTCCCCAAATCTGTGCCTCAAGAAGCAGAGAGTTTAAATATGATATTTGTTGATGCGACATGCCCATTAGTATCCAAAGTTCACAGAGAGGCAGAAAATTTAAATAAAAAAGATGTTCAAGTTTTACTTATAGGTCATAAAAACCATCCTGAAGTAATTGGCACAATGGGTCAAGTAGCTAATGGAAAGATTGATCTTATTGAAACTATAGATGATGCAAAAAATTATCAGAGAGGTAAAAACGATGAACTTGCTTATATTACACAAACAACATTATCGGTTGATGATACTAAAGATATTATTAATGTTTTAAAAAAACGCTTTCCTGATATTCACGAGCCAAAAAAAGATGATATTTGTTATGCAACCACAAATAGACAAGCAGCAATAAAAAAAATTGCAAAAGAGTGTGATAATCTATTTGTGATTGGTAGTAGGAATTCATCCAACTCAGTTAGGCTAGTAGAAGTAGCTAAAAATAATGGATGTAAAAATGCTGAATTAATTCATTCAGAAAGCACTTTTCCACTAGAAAAAATATCTAAATGCAAAACAATTGGTATTTCATCTGGTGCCTCAGCTCCTGAAGTATTAGTTAATGAATTCATAGAAAATATTAAAAAAAAATTTACTGTAGAAATAGAGGAAGTTGAAATAGTAAAAGAAGACGTAACATTTAAAATTCCAGGAAAATTAAATTAATGGCTGTATATACAAGAATAAATGAGAGCGATCTTAGCTTGATAGAGAGAAACTTTAGTATTGGTAAAATTGTATCTTTTTCAGGCATAAAAAAAGGAATTGAAAATACTAATTACTTAATAAAAACAAATAAAAAAAAAATAATACTGACTATATTTGAAAAAAGAGTTCAAAAAAAAGATTTACCATTTTTTATGAACCTTATGTTTGGTTTATCAAAAAATAAAATTAAATGTCCAGAGCCAATAAAGAATAAAAAAGGGAAATATTTATTCAAAATTAAAAATAAAATCGCATGTTTGGTAAGCTTTTTAGAGGGAAAAGATAAAAATCAACTAACAAATAAAGACTGTTTTCAAGTTGGAAAAAATGCAGCTCTGTTACATTTGGCTGCAAAAAAATTAAGATTATATAGAAAAAATTCATTATCAGTGAATTCGTGGGGACCTTTATTGAACAGAATAGATGAAAGAATTAATAAACTTTCAAGTAATTTAATAAATACTATGCGAACCGACTTAGTCGATATCAAGAAAAAATGGCCAAAAGGTATGCCCAATGGAATAATACACAGCGATCTGTTTATTGATAATATTTTTTTCTATAAAAAAAAATATTATGGGTTCATTGATTTTTATTTTTCTGCAAATGATTTTTTAGCGTATGAATTAGCTACATGCGTGAATGCATTATGTTTTAAAAAAAGAAATAAAATTTTTATTTTAGATAAAAGTAAATCTTCTCAATTATTAAAAGGTTACCAATCTATCCGAAAATTGAATTACAAAGAAAAGAGTAATTTCAATACTTTATGTAGAGGTTCAGCTTTGAGATATCTTCTTACTAGATCATATGATTATTTAAATACTCCTAAAAAAGCATTGATAAAAATAAAAGACCCAAAAGAATATTTAGATAAATTAAATTTTCACAGAAAATTAAATTCTTTTAAGGATTACAGCTAATGATAAAAATCTATACTGATGGATCGTGTTTGGGTAATCCGGGAAATGGCGGATGGGCTGCAATTATTATTGATGACAAAAAAAAAATTCAGATAAAGGGTAGCAAAAAAGATACCACAAATAATCAAATGGAGTTGCTTGCTCCAATAAAAGCTCTTAAAAAAATTCCTAAAGGGAGCAGTGTTCAGATTTTCACAGACTCTAAATATGTAAAATCAGGAATAACTGAATGGATACATAATTGGAAAATAAATGGGTGGAAAACTGCAAATAAACAACCGGTTAAAAATAAAGAGCTATGGATTGATTTAGATGAACTTTCTAAAAATTTTCAAATTGAGTGGAATTGGGTTAAAGGGCACTCAATAGATCAGTTAAATAATGAGGTTGATGCTATGGCAAGAGAAATAGCAAATACTTAATCATTTTAAATACTCATTTCTATTTAGTTAACATTTATCTCGTCAAATAAATATTCAGGAAAAGATATCTCTACAACTTTCCATTTTGTTCCTATGCGCCTAAAATGGATTGGATATGTTTCTCCCTCATTCTCTAAATTTACATGAAAGGAATTTAAACTATCAAATTTCATAATTGAAATACTCCCAATTAATGTCTGAAAATTTGGCTCAGGTATTTCCGATTTGTGCTCAGATTTCTCAATTAATAAACTAAGTCCGTCAGCATTAATATATGTATCTATTGCGTAATCAACAAATTTACTTGCTAAACCTGTAACTAATATGCTTAATTGACCCAACTCATCAGACTGGCTTTCATTAGACATTTTTTCAAGAAGATTTGCATTTAAAAAATCTTTAAAATTATTCTTTACTTCGTCCCATTCAATATATTTTTTACTTAATTGTTTGTTATTAAAATAAACAGATTTGTGTACTTGATGAAATGAATGCATAGCACTGAAAATATAAATGATAATAATTAGTACTGGTAACAATGCTATAGAAATTTTTTTCATAACATTCAAATACTACTTAAATAATACTTAAAATTGCCTCTGCTGAAGATATTCTGCAATTTTTAGTTTCTTCTTCTTCTTGAATATTTTGAACTTGGAGATTTTCTATAACCATTGCATAGCGGCTTGATCTCTTGCCCATACCTTTTGAGTTTCTATCAACTTCGGCACCTATTAGCTTAGTAAATGACAAATAAGGATCAGCTAACATAGTTATATTTTCCCCTATATTATTCGCCTCACCCCAAGCATTCATTACATAAGGGTCATTAACGGCTAGACAAAATATTTTATCAATACCTTTATCTAAGATTTGTTGAGCATTTTTAACATAACCTGGTAAGTGAAACTTAGAGCATGTAGCTGTAAATGCGCCAGGTAAACCAAATAATATTATTTTTTTTGATCCTAATAACTCAGATATATTTTTTTCCTTGGGTTCACCATCAACTAAATGGAAGATTTTAGTATCTGGAATTTGGTCATTAACTTTTAGCTTCATAATTTACTTTTAACGAAATTTTTTACTGCCTCTGTATCATTTTTTAATAATTGAAAATTTTCCTCTTTACTATGAACATATTGTAGCTCTTTAGGTAGTTCTTCATGTTTATTTATAGCCTTATCTGTAGCAGCTGGAAATTTACATGGATGAGCAGTAGATAAAACTACACAATCATTTAAATTAAGCTTATTTGCAGCACCTACTCCAACTGCAGTGTGGGGATCTAATATGAAACTATTTTTCTCAAAATTTTCTTTAATAATTTCTAAAGTTTCGTCTTCATCACAACTTTCTGAAACAAAATCTATTTGAATGATATCCAAGTTTGCTTTTTCTATTCTATATTCATTGTTCTTAACTTTTTTCATTATATTTGATGTAATTTTAGAATTAGAATTATTTACATAATAAATTAATCTTTCAAAATTGCTTGCTAATTGAATATCCATACTTGGAGACAGTGTTTCTTTTACTTTTTTTGATACATAATCACCTTTAGAAATTGCTCTATGCAAAATATCGTTTTCATTAGTTGCAACGATTAGTTTATCTATTGGTAATCCCATTTGTTTTGCAAGATATCCTGCAAAAACATCTCCAAAGTTTCCTGTTGGCACTGAGAACGAAATTGGTTTATCACCACCAATTTTAAAATAAGTATAAAAATAATAAACTGCTTGTGCAATTATTCTTGCCCAATTAATTGAATTTACCCCTGACATATTTATTGATTTAGAAAAATCTAAATCTGAAAACATTTGCTTAACAATATTTTGGCAGTCATCAAAATTTCCATCAATTGCGATATTGAAAACATTTTCATCTTCAACTGTTGTCATTAACTTTCTTTGAACTGGTGAAATTCTATTATTAGGATGTAAAACAAAAATATTTAAATTTGATTTACCTCTAATTGCATCAATGGCAGCTGCCCCTGTATCACCAGATGTGGCCACAATAATATTAATTTTTTTATCATTTTTCCTTAAATAATATTCATATAAATTACCAATAAACTGCATAGCAACGTCTTTAAAAGCTAGTGTTGGTCCATGAAATAATTCTAAAAATTTTAGATCACCAAGATTTGAGATTTTAACAACATCTTTTTCTCTAAAAGTTGAATAAGATTTTTTAATTAATTCAGAAAGATCCTCTTTAGATATAAAATCAGATGAGAATAAATTTATTATTTCAGTGGATAAATCGTTGTAATTAAGATTTTTAAGTTCTAACAATTCATCTGAGCTGAATTTTTTTAAAGATTTAGGCACATAAAGTCCTCCATCATCAGCAAGGCCTTTAATGAAAACCTCCTCAAAACTATATTCTTTCGAATTATCTCTTGTACTTACATACTTCATGAATTTTTTTTACCATTTTCCTATAAAATAAATAGGATTATTTATTTTATGATCTGGTCTACCAAAAATAAGACAAATAGCAAAAATAAGTAAAAAATTGAGTAAGAAAATACCTTTTTAGCCTTTTTTATTTCAAATTTATTTTTTTTGAATTTAAGAAGATCGTAACAGACATAGTTGTAATAAAATGTCAGTAATAAAGATACGATTAAAAATGTTTCACCAACAAACCCAATATAATAAGGCAAAATTACTATTGGTAACATTATTAATGAATAAACAAATATATTCTTCTTTGTCTCCTCAATTCCATTAGTAATCGGTAACATTGGGATTTTAGCTTTTTGATAGTCATCTGCTTTATAAAGGCTAAGAGCCCAAAAATGAGATGGAGTCCAAAAAAATATTATTAAGAAAAATGTTATCGGTTCAAATGTTAATGAGTTAGTAGCTATTGTCCAACCAATAACTGGTGGTAATGCGCCAGATGCTCCTCCAATAACAATGTTTTGTGGGGTTTTTCTTTTCAACCAAATTGTATAAACAAAAACATAAAATGCTATGGTTACAGATAATAGTATAGCTGATGTTAAATTTGAAAAATAATAAAGTCCGGCTACAGAAATAATTGATAGTAATGTACCAAACAAAAGAGCATGCTCTCTGTTTACTTTTCCAGTAGGAATTGGTCTAAGGCAAGTTCTTGTCATTAACTTATCAAGATCAGCCTCATACCACATATTTAGAGCACCAGCAGCACCTGCACCCATGGTAACAAAAAAAATTGCAATTATTGAATTTAGAAATGAAACTGAAACAGGAGCTGTTAACAAACCAACAGCACAAGTAAAAATAACCAAAGACATTACTCTTGGCTTCATTAATAATAAAAGATATTTAAAGTACGATAAAAAACTTATTGAAACTGATTTTTTTTTAATTGTATTTGTGGACACTACTACTCAACATTCAGTGAAACAAATATTACAAGTAATATAACACCCGCTATTAAGATATGATTTCCAAGATCAAAAATTCCTACTTTGCTGTTCTTCTTATCAATTAATCTTCTACGCAAAGGTATTTGATCATAAGGATTTATTGAGACTTTATCTCCCTGTTCTTTCTGATTTTCTAATTTAACTGAATAGCCAAACCAAACAATATAAATAAAGAAAACAAATAAAATTAAGAAGAAAGCTAAATATCCGTATGCATCCATTTTAAGCTCCACCTCCAACTACAAAATAAAACAGTCTTGAAAATAATGTATACTGAAATTCAGCTGCCATTAAAAATATGAAGCAAGCTATAGCTGTCATTGGCCATAAAAGAACGTTTACCAATGCATATCTTTCCCAAAATAGGTGCATGAAAAATGCCATTATCAGCCCAGCTTTTAGGAACATGAAGAATAATATTAATGACCATCTTAGCATTCCTTGGAATTGATACCAGTCGACCATGTAAGAAAAAAAACTGAGTACGAATAACAAAGTCCAAATCCAAAGATAAATTCCAATTTTATGTGTGGAAGTTTCATCTTTTTTGTCTGTTTTTTCAATATTATTTGTATTTTCCATAATTTATTTTACCACAAGTAAAAGAATGCAAAAATAAAAACCCATACAAGATCTACAAAGTGCCAATAAAGACCTAAAATCTCAATTTCTACATAATCGCCCTTTAATTTTGTGAACCATCCCTTTTTACCTTTTTCGTAGTGGCCAGCAAAGACTTTATAAGTATATATAAATAAAAAGATTACTCCGATAGATACGTGGAAACCGTGAAAACCAGTTATCATAAAGAAAAATGATCCAAATTGAGCAGCTCCAAATGGATTTTCCCAAGGTCTTACACCTTCATGAATTAATTTTGACCACTCATAAGCCTGCATTCCAACAAAAGTTAAACCACCGAGCGCAGTCGCCAATAGTAGCCATCCGCACATTTTTCTATTTTTTTCGTATCCATATTTAACAGCGATAGCCATTGTTCCACTACTGGTGATCAAGACAAAGGTCATAAGAGCAATCAGTAATAACGGAACAGGTACACCAAATGCCTCTAGTGCAAATACTTCACTAGGGTTTGGCCACTCGACAGGAGTTGAACCCCTTCCTTTCATGTATGAAATTAAAAAACAACTAAAAACAAAAGTATCACTTAATAGAAAGATCCACATCATGGCTTTACCCCAATGCACACCTTTGAACATTGTTTGGTCTGACGCTGTATCAGACGCCATTCCCTTAAACCCTGGTTTAAGTTCGAAGCCGTCTATTTTTGGTTCAGACATTTATTTCTCTTATGTTTTTTCTACTTCTGTATGTATTACTTCACTCGGAGCAGTAGTTTGTGGAATGTAATCCTCCTTAGCTCCAGGAACACTAAAGTCATATGGCCATCTATGCACAACCGGAAGTCTGTCACCGAAATTACCATGTTCTGGTGGAACAGTAGAAGTGTACCATTCTAGTGAATTAGCTTTCCAAGGATTTTGCTCAGCCTTTTTACCTGTTTTTAATGTTTTAATTATATTGAAGATTAAAATAAATTGTGCAGCGCCAACTATGAATGCTGCAATACTAATAAATTCATTCATTCCCACTGCTGATGTCATATATGGACTATCATACATTTCAAAATATCTTCTTGGAACTCCAATAAATCCTAAATAGTGCATCGGGAAGTAAATAGAGTAAGCACCTAAGAAAGTAATCCAGAAATGCCATTTTCCAAGACCTTCATCTAACATTTTCCCCGCAACTAATGGGAACCAGTGATAAACTGCACCCATAATTACCATTAACGGTGCAATACCCATTACCATGTGGAAGTGCGCTATCACGAAATAAGTATCTGATAATGGAACATCAACTGATACGTTTCCTAAAAATATTCCAGTAATTCCACCATTTACAAACGTTACAATAAAACCTAAACACCACAACATAACTACGTTAATTCTTATATTTCCTCTCCATAAAGTTAGTATCCAGTTATAAACCTTCATGGCTGTTGGGACCGCAATAATTAATGTAGTTGTTGCAAAGAAGAACCCAAACCAAGGGTTCATTCCACTTACATACATGTGGTGAGCCCAAACAAAGAAACTTAATGCTCCAATTCCAACAATTGCCCATACCATCATTCTATATCCAAAAATGTTTTTTCTAGCATGAACAGAAATTAGGTCTGAAACTATCCCAAAAGCAGGAAGAGCAACAATATAAACTTCAGGGTGTCCAAAGAACCAAAATAAGTGTTGGAAAAGAATTGGGCTTCCACCACCATATTCTAGAACCTCACCAGCCTTTAATATTGTTGGCATAAAGAAACTAGTTTGTAAAACCTTATCTAAAGTCATCATTATGGCACTTACTAATAATGCTGGAAATGCTAACATTGCAAGCACTGTAGCTGTAAATATAC
Organism: uncultured Pelagibacteraceae bacterium; assembly: GCA_902594675.1. Lineage (GTDB taxonomy): Bacteria > Pseudomonadota > Alphaproteobacteria > Pelagibacterales > Pelagibacteraceae > Pelagibacter. The sequence goes on along the minus strand of CACJNE010000003.1, from coordinate 14,583 downwards.
CCCAGACTGTAAGAGGCATTCTCATTAATGTCATTCCTCTAGTTCTAGCTTGAAGAATTGTAATCATGTAATTTAGTCCACCCATTGTAAATCCAATTACAAAAAGAGATAAAGAAATAAGCATTAATAAAATTCCCATTCCTGCTCCAGGAGTACCTTCTAAAATTGTTTGAGGAGGATATAAAGTCCATCCAGCTCCTGTCGGACCACCTGGTACAAAGAAACTCGCCATCAAAACTGCAACGGCAACAAAGAACATCCAAAAACTTAACATGTTTACATATGGAAAAACCATATCTCTTGCCCCAACCATTAATGGTATTAAATAATTACCAAATCCTCCAAGAAACAGTGCAGTTAAAAAATAAACTACCATTATCATTCCATGCATGGTTACGAATTGATAATAATGTTCTGCAGTCATGAAACCAGCTAACTCTGGAAAACCTAGTTGAAGTCTCATTAACCAAGATAAAATTAATCCAACTACTCCAGTAAAAACCGCAGTTAAAAAATATTGAACACCAATTACTTTTGCATCTTGGCAAAATACCCATTTCTCAATAAAACTGTGTGGATGGTATAATTCTTGTTCACCAACTTCTGAGGGTCTTACATAATCTATGTCAGGATTCACTGAACCTGTTGAACCATCCATTACCTCTGATGATTGTGCTTGATAAGATTTATTATTACCGTATTCGTCTGACATATTTTTATCCTTTATATATATATTTTTTTAAATTATTAAATTGTTATTTTTTAGCTAATTTGTTCCCATCTACGTTTAATTTTTCATATCTAGCAGATAATTGTTCAAAAGTTTCTTGCTCTCCTAACCAAACTTCGTAATCAGCTTTATCCTGAACTTCAACACCACCTCTCATAGCATAGTGTCCGACTCCGCAATACTCAGCACATAAAACTTCATATTCTCCAACTTTGTTAGGTTCAAACCAATAAAAAGTTACTGTCCCAGGCACAGCATCCATTTTTGCCCTGAACTGAGGCACATACCAGTTATGGAGTACATCTACAGATCTTAATAAAATTTTTACAGGTCTATTATTTTCTAAATTTATTACATCACTTTCTACCATTATGTCATCTTTACCAAATGGATCATCTGGATTGATGCCAAACGGATTATTATCAGCGATGTTCCTGACTTGAGTTGTTCCTAATTTTCCATCTTTACCTGGTAACCTATATTGCCATCCCCACTGCCATGCCATTACATCAACTTCGATTGCATTCTTTGGTACATTTACATATTGATTCCATATTATAAGTCCAGGCGCTAACAGAGCGGCAACTCCTAATGTTGTTGCCCATGTTAAAATTTTTTCTAATTTTTTGTCTTCGGGTTTATATTCTGCTCTTCTACCCTCTTTATGTTGGTATCTAAAAACGCAATAAATCATGAATAGACAAACAGCTACGAAAACTCCTCCACCTACCCAGAAAGTAAGTGTGATTGTATCATCCATTCCTTTCCAATTAGATGCTATGTCTGTCCAATACCAAGGTGTAAAGATATGAAATAGTATTGATCCGATGATGACTAGTAAAAATATAATTCCTGCATGCATAGTGCCTGTATAGAATAATAATTTTATAAATACCTATGACAAAATGTCATAAAACATATTAATTATACTAATATAATCAATATATTTATGTTCGGTAAATTAGGTATTTTAATAACTATACTTGTCCTAGTTTTAGCTTTCTATTTTGTAATTTCTTTAGGAGCTGGAAGATTTTCAAAAGGAGAGGCTAAACCTGAAACGAAGAAATATCTTAGATCAGTAAACATTTTGTTAATAATTATCGCAGTGTTTGGATCTGTGTTAGTTTTATTTCTTTAGAATTAATTTAAGCAATCAAAGATTTACAAAATTCAATTACAGTATCATTGTACGCAAACATTATTGTAAAAAATACTAACCAAACAATAAATAAAAATAACCAGTATAAAGAAAGCGCATTTATACTTTTCTCTTCTTTTTTGTATTCACTCTCCTCTGATTTAAAAATTCTTGAACTTACTTTACCCCAGAAAAAAAGTCCTCCTAACAAATGTATACCATGCAACGCAGTGAAGAAATAATAAGATGAGAAATAAGTATTAGTTGAAACAAAATTTCCAGTTTGCATTAATTGATACCACAGAGCTAATTGAAGGAATAAAAATATATAACTTAGTCCACCAACATAAATTAAATTCTTTTTAATTGAACTTGTAATTCCATTTTTTAAATCTTTACTAATCTTATTAAAAAATATTGTTACTAAAATTAAAACTAATGTATTTATCCAAAGTAAATTTGTTTTAAGAATAAAAGTCGTGTCCTGTTCAGGTGGAAGTGAGTAAAGGTAGCCAGTGAAAATTAAACTAAATAAAGTTGTGCTCACTCCAAATATAATTATTACTGCTGACATTTGATTTGATATTTCAAATGTTTTGCCTGAGTGGCCACTGTCTATAACTGCTTGGTTTTGCTCCCAAGGTTTCTCAGTTAATGCGCCAAATAATTTCTTTATCAGAGACATATTATTTATATAGTCCGAATATATAATTTTACAATAATGAAAATAAAAACCTCCATTGCAGTATTAACAGGATGCTTAACTATATTCTTATTTTTAATGCTTCCTGTCTTTTTATCAATGAAAGAACAAAAAGATCAATCAGTCGCAGCATTCAAGGGCTCAGATTTTGAGCTTAAAGATATGAACAACAATATAATAACTCAAGAGTCCTTTAGTGGACCTTTGACTGCAATTTTTTTTGGTTTTACAAATTGTCCTGACATATGTCCAATGACATTAAATAAAATGGATATAGTTATGAATAGAATTAAGAAAAATAAAAAAAAAAATATAAAAGTATTTTTTATTAGCGTTGACCCGAAAAGAGATACTCCTGAAGTAGTAAAAGATTATCTTAGCAATTTTGATAATAAATTTGTTGGAATTACTGGAGATCCAGGCGAAATATTTTTACTTTCACAATCTTGGGGAATAATTAGCCAAAAAATATTTTTTGAAAATGGTGATTATAATATTGATCATAGTTCACCTGTGATACTTTTAAAAGATGGAAAATATATTGCCAAGATTTCTCACAGAGACGACATTAAAAAATCTATCAAATTGATAAATAAATATTTATAGATTTAAGATATAATTAAGAATTGATATTGAAGATATAACTGCTGTTTCTGACCTCAATATATTGTCGTTGATCTTAACTGATTTTACATCTTTAAAATTTAAAATAGCTTCTCTTTCCTTCTCTGAAAAATCTCCTTCTGGTCCAATTATAATACACGAAGGTTTTTTGCTTTTTTTATCTACTTCAATTTTTTTGTTTTTAGAATTAAGATCTGTAAATATTAGATCCATTGTACTTTGATTTTTCTCTAAAAAAGTTTTCAAATTTTGAGTTTTTTCTAAATACGGGGGGTTCAATCTATTTGACTGTTCTGTTGCCTCTATTATTATTTTTTCCAATCTTTCAGAATTAATTTTTCTAACAATTGTCCTATCAAAAATTATAGGGAAAAATTTTGTAACTCCTAATTCTGTAGCTTTCTGAATCATAAAATTTGAATAATTTGATTTAATTGGAGAAAATGCTAACCAAATTTCCAGGGAATTTTCTTTTCTTCTTAATTGTTCCTTAATGCTAAATTCTACCTTTCCATCATAAATGTTGTCTATTTTGGCTAACCATTCACCAGTTTTATTAAATAAAGAAAAATTTTCTCCAATTTTCACTCGCATGACTTTTGTCAAATAATGTGATTGTGGTTTAGCAAGTGAAGAAGTTAAATTAAGAGATAAACTTTCAGAGAAAAATATTCTAATATTACTCATATCAAGAAAGTAATTTATGAAAAATATTAAAGCAATAATTTTCGATGCATATGGAACTCTATTTGACGTAAATTCTGCAGCTGAAAAGTGTAAAGATAAAATTGGTATTAAATGGGAAAATTTCTCAAATTATTGGAGGACTACTCAGTTAGAATACACTTGGCTTAGAAGTTTAATGAGCAGGCATAAAGATTTTTGGAAAGTAACAGAAGATAGCCTAGATAAATCAATGAAAGTTTTCAATATTAATCCAGATATGAGAACTGAATTATTGGATCTTTACGAAATTTTATCTCCATACCCTGAGGTAAAAGAAACCCTGAAATTATTGAGAGAAAAAAATTATAAACTGTCAATACTTTCAAACGGCACCCCTACTCTTCTTGATAAATTAGTGAATAGAAATAATCTCAATGATATTTTTGATGATATTATGTCTGTAGAAGAAGTAAGTATTTTTAAACCAAGTTCAAAAGTTTACGATATGCCAATTAAAAAATATAACATTAAAGAGGAGGAAGTTGCTTTTTTAAGCGCAAATACTTGGGATGTTTCTGGAGGTGGCAATTACGGTTTTAACGCAATTTGGGTCAATAGAAACAATGCAATTTTTGATAATTTAGATTACACACCAAAATATGAAATAAATAATCTTAAACAGTTGCTTGATATTGTTTAGGCAAGATACTACTTTATTAACATGATAAATATTCTAGATCTCATCGCAAGAATTTTAATTTCAGCATTATTCCTTCTCAATGGTTTTTTTAAAATTGGTAATTATGATGGAACTATTGAATGGATGGAGAGTTTTGGAGTACCTGGAATTTTGATTATACCGGCAATAATACTTGAGATAGTTGGGCCAATCTTAATTATACTAGGATATAAGGCAAAGATATCAGCTGGTTTATTAAGTTTATTTTGTATTGCAACAGCTGTAATATTTCACAACGATTTTTCTGACCAAATGCAACTTGGATCATTTTTGAAAAATATAGCTTTAGCAGGTGGATTTTTATTTATTTTCATAAATGGAACTAAAGATTTTAGCTTAGATAAAAAATTCTAAACATAAAATGTCAAATATTGAAGTTAAACAAATTATCGAACCTATACCAGCATCTGACGGTGCTGGGGTAAAATTAAAAAGAAGCATTGGTGTAGAGCCTAATTACTTTGATCCATTTTTAATGTTAGATGAATTCGGATCAGAAAATAGTGAAGATTATATAGCTGGTTTTCCGCCTCATCCTCATCGAGGTATTGAAACAGTAACTTATATGTTGGCTGGAGACTTTGAGCACAAAGATAGTACAGGTGGTGAAGGTAGAATGACTGCAGGAGATGTTCAATGGATGAAGACAGGAAGTGGAATAATTCACTCTGAGATGCCTGCAATGAAAGAAGGTAGGTTACATGGGTTTCAATTATGGATAAACATGCCAGCAAAACTAAAAATGAGTAAACCTAGCTACATCTACATAGATGCTGATCAGATGCAAACTCACCTAGATGAAGAAAAAATAGTCAAAGTCATAGCTGGTAAATATAGAGAAGCTGAAGGACCTATAAAAAAACATAATGTTGAACCTGTTTATTTTGATATTGAATTAAATAAAGATAAAGAGTTCAATTTTGATTTACCTTCAACTCACAATTCATTTATTTATTTAATTCAAGGAGAAATAAAAATTGGGGAACAACAACACCAAAAAATTGAAAATTCAAAACTAATTCTTTTAGAAATGGGTCAGAAACTTAAGGTTTATGGCTCAACAAAAGCTAAATTCCTTCTAATCGCTGGAAAACCAATAGGCGAGCAAATTGTGAGAGGTGGTCCTTTCGTCATGAATACTAAACAAGAAATCTTGCAAGCAGTTGAGGATTATCATAAAGGTACATTTGTAAAATAAAATTATTTTTGTAAAAATGAAATCAATTAAAGTAACAAATACAGGTGGTCCTGAAGTTCTTAAGCTAGAAGAGATTACTTTAGATAAACCAAGTGATGATGAGGTTCAGATAGAACACGTATCTATTGGATTGAACTACATAGATACTTATCATAGATCAGGTTTGTACCCTCTTCAATTACCAACAGGAATTGGATTGGAAGCGGCAGGTATAATTAAAGAAATTGGTTCAAATGTTTCTAATTTTTCAGTTGGAGATAAAGTTGCTTATGCTGCAGCTCCATTAGGCTCTTATTCAACACACAGAAATTACCCAGCAAAAAATATCGTTAAAGTTCCTGATAACATTGATTTAGAAATTATATCGAGTGCTATGACAAAAGGTATGACAACATTTTATTTATTACACAAAACATATGTTCCAAAAGAGGGAGAAACAGTTTTATTTCACGCAGCAGCCGGAGGTGTTGGACAATTCTTTTGTCAGTGGGCAAAAAGTTTAGGATTAAAAATTATTGGAACAGTTGGAAGTAAGGAAAAAATAGAAATAGCAAAAAAGTATGGATGTGACGAAGTAATTAATTATTCAAAGGAAGATTTTGCAAAAAAAGTTATGGAACTTACAAATGGTAAAGGTGTTTCTGTTGTTTATGATGGTGTAGGTAAATCAACTTACGACAAATCAATTGAATGTTTAAAATTAAGGGGTACCATGGTTTCATTTGGTAATGCATCTGGAGCACTTGATCCTATAATTGTCTCAAAATCTCTGCAACCAAAAGGTATATATTTTGTTAGGCCAGCAATGAATCAATATTTTACTAATAGCGATGAAATACATGAGGCAGCTAGTATGTTATTTAAAAAAATTTCATCAGGAAATGTAAAAATTGAAATTTATAAAAAATATAAACTAGAAGATACTGTACAAGCTCACAAGGACTTAGAGGGAAGAAAGATCACAGGTCCGGCTGTAATTATTCCTTAAACTGAACATCCATATCTGACAAATGAAGTTTTAAAGCTTTACCTGATATTTGTATTTCTCTGATAAAAAAAATAATTGAAATCATCATAGATAAACAGCATGATCCAAAAATTACCCTTGCAATAATTAAACTATCTAGATAAAGAGCAAACACTGTAAGCATATTAAACAGAAAACCAAATGCCGCTGACATAATTGCAAACTTTAATACTCCAATTCTACTATTTAAGTTTATAAGTTGATCTTTCCATTCAGGTGGAGTGTGTTTTTCAAAAACATATTCATCATGAATTTTTCTAATAAGCCCACTAAGTGTATGAAACCTATTACTATAAACGCTCATTATGAGAGGTATTGCGGGAAACATTAAAGCAGTTACAGTATAATCTATATTCATTCGAATCAATTTGATTATGAAACTCTGCTTTGCTATTTACAAGTAAATAATTATGCATAACATTAAATTATTCATTGAACTTACAAGATTAAATAGACCGATAGGTTATATGCTTTTATTTTGGCCTTGTCTTTGGGGTCTTGCTATTGGATATGATTTCAATTCTAGTTTAGAAATATTTTATTTTTATTCTATTTTATTTTTTATGGGTTCAATACTAATGAGATCTGCTGGGTGCATAGTTAATGACATAGTAGATAAAAATTTTGACAAAAAAGTTGAAAGAACAAAAAATAGACCGATTGCATCAGGAAAAGTTTCTGTGAAACTCGCATTGATTTACTCTATTATTTTGTGTGGACTAGCATTTTTAGTCTTAATAAATTTTAATAGGTTCACCATTTTGATGGCACTATTATCAATGCCATTGGCATTTACTTATCCATTGATGAAAAGATTTACTTACTGGCCACAATTATTTCTGGGTATAACATTTAATTATGGCCTTGTACTCGCTTGGATATCTATAAATAACAGCATAAATTTAGTGCCAGTAATTTTTTATCTCGGAGCCATATTTTGGACACTGGGTTACGACACAATTTATGGATATCAAGATATTAAAGATGATGAGATTATAGGAGTCAAATCTACCTCTATTAAATTTAAAAATAACCCAAAAATATTTATTTCTTTATGTTACTTATTTTTTTTTATTTCATTAATTACAATTGGAATTTTGATGAATTTTAAAATTTTATATTTTATTACTTTAATAATTACTTTTTCGCATTTGACAGTATATCAAACAAAAAATCTTAATGTTGCTGATCCATTTCAGTGTCTAAAAAAATTTAAAAGTAACAATCTTCTAGGATTAATTATATTTATAAATATTTTAATTGGGAAAATAATTTAAATGAGAAACATTGAAATACTAAAAAGATTGTACAAAGATTATACGAAAAATTTCTTAAATAAAATTTTTTTAGCTGTTTTTTTTTCAATATTAGTTGCAGCAAGTACATCTGCTACGGCTTGGTTATTAGATCCAGCTATTGATAAAATTTTTTTAAACAGAGATCAGAGTCTACTATTAATCATTCCTATCTTTATTGTTTTGGCTTTCGCAACAAAAGGTATTTCACTTTATATAGCCAAAGTATTAATGATAAAGGTAGCAGAGGAAGTTAAAAAACAAATTCAAATGGACATGCTAAGCTCATTTATTAAAGCTGACACTGAATATATAGAAAATAAACATACAGGTAAATATATTTCTAATTTAAATTTTGATGTCCAACAAATTACGGGCATGTTAAGCACTTCTTTTTTAGCACTTTTTAAGGATGGATTGACTTTAATTGGTCTACTATCAGTGATGTTTTATCAAAACTGGAGGCTTTCTTTAATTGCTATTATAATGATACCTTTTGCTTCTATAACTGCAAAAAAATTGGGAGACAGAATTAGCAAAGTAGTTACTCAAGCTCAAGAGAAATCAGGTGATTTAAATAAATATCTTTTAGACATTTTTAAAAATCATAAAATTATAAAAATATTTCAAAGAGAAAATTACGAATTTGAAAGATCAGAAAAATTTGTAAATGATTTAAAAAATAAATCAATTAAAATTGCCTCGGTTTTCTTTAGGGCAAATCCTATAATGGAAATTCTTACTGGAATTATGATTGCTATATTAATTTTTTACTCAGGTAAATTAATAATGAACGATCAACTAAGTTTAAATAATTTTTTTTCATTCTTGGCAGCAATGATGTTGGCTTATCAACCAGTAAAATCACTTGCAACTATAAATGTTGGAATAGGGCAAGGTTTATCAGCTGCGAAAAGAATCCTACCCATTATTGATATTAAAAATTCTATTGATGTTAATAATGAGAAATCTAAGCTTAATTTTGAAAATGGAGATATAGAATTTAAAAATATTAATTTTAACTATTCATCTAATTTAGAAAATAAAGTGCTAAAAAATATTAATATAAAAATTAATGGAAAGAAAATGACAGCTTTAGTTGGCCAAAGTGGGTCTGGTAAGTCTTCTTTATTAAATCTAATCCCAAGAATTTATGATCCAAAATCTGGAATTTTAGAAATTGATGGTCAAAATATAAAAAAAGTAAATTTATTTTCACTGAGAAAAGAAATATCAATAGTAGATCAAAATGTAACCCTATTTGATGATACAATATTTAATAATATTAAATACGCAAAACCAAATGCATCAGAAGAGGAAATTTATAAAGCTGCTGAAAAATCCATGTGCTTAGACTTTATAGATAAGTTAGAGAATAAATATCAAACAATGATTGGAGAGAATGGTCTTCGATTGTCAGGTGGTGAAAAACAAAGACTGTCAATCGCAAGAGCATTTTTAAAAAATAGTAAAATTATTCTTTTAGATGAAGCTACATCCTCACTAGACTCAGAAACTGAAGAAAAAATTCAAAAAGCACTTGATAAACTAACCTCAAACAAGACAACCGTAGTTATAGCCCACAGACTGTCAACAATTCTAAATTCAGATAAAATTTATGTGATGGATAAGGGATGTGTTTTGGAATCAGGAAGTCATCCAGAACTTTTAAAAAAATCTGAGATTTATAAAAACTTTTATAATAAACAAATATCCAAAAACTAATGTTTTTAATTTATAATATTTTTTTATTAATAATATTATTAATTTCGCCAATTATCTTAATAATCAGAATTCTTCTAGGAAAAGAGGATAAAAAAAGATTTAGGGAAAAATTTTGTCTTTTTTCAAAAAATAACCATATAAATGGAACTGTTTGGTTTCATGGTGCAAGCGTTGGAGAAATTTTGAGTATAATTCCAATAATTAAAAAATTTGAAAAAAATAATAAAATCAAAAAAATTTTAATTACTTCCTCAACAACAAGTTCATCTTATATTTTATCAAAATATAAATTTAAAAAAACAATTCATCAATATTATCCATTTGATTTAAATATTTTTACAAAGTTGTTTATTAATCATTGGAAACCAAAAATAGCTATATTTGTTGATTCTGAAATTTGGCCAAATATGTATAATAACTTAGACAAAAGAAAAATCCCTTTAATTCTTCTTAATGCAAGAATAACTGAGAGATCATTTAATAGGTGGAAATATTTCCCGAATTTTTCAAAAAATATATTTGAAAAAATAAACTTAGCATTGCCCCAAAATACCGAAACTAAAAAATATTTAAAAATTCTTGGTACAAAAAATATTAAGATTGCAGGAAATATAAAATTTTATGGTACCAGTTTATCAAATTACAATAATACAAAATTAAAAAATAAATTTATAAAAAAAACTATTTGGTGTGCTGCGAGTACACATAAAAATGAGGAATTATTTATTGGCAAAGTTCACAAAGAATTAAAAACAAAGATCAATAATTTGCTTACTATTATAATTCCTAGACATATAGATAGAAAAACTGAAATAATTGATGAATTATCAAAGATTGGATTAAATTCTGAATTTCATACGTTATCTAAAAGTTTAAAAAAGGATAGTGACATATATATCGTGGATACATATGGAGATGCCTCAAAATTTTACTCACTATCCAAATTAACCTTTGTGGGAGGCTCATTGGTAATGCATGGTGGACAAAACCCATTAGAACCTGCAAGAGAAGGAAATTATATTTTATACGGTCCTTATATTGATAATTTTAAAGAAGTTTATCAGACGTTAGAAAATTTAAAAATAGCAAGCAAAATTAATGCAATTAAAGATATAAAAAGACTTATTCTCAAGAAAATAAATTATTCAGGAAATGGTAAAGTAAAACACAGATTAAATTGTTTAGGCGATAAAATAATAAATAAAAATATTTTAGAAATTAAAAAATTTATTTAAATCATGTTCAGAAAACCATTGTTTTGGAGAAATATTAATTTGATTTCGTTATCCTTAATTCCTATTTCAATAATAACGTTGATAGTAAATTTTTTTAAAAATTTCTTTTTAAAAAAAAATTATAAAATAAAAACGATATGTGTAGGAAATATATATGTTGGAGGAACAGGAAAAACTTCTCTGTGTATTGAAATAAATAATATTTTAAATAAAAAATTCAGAACTGTATTTATTAAAAAAAAGTACTCTGATCAGTATGATGAAAAACAATTACTTACATCTCAAGGAGACTTTTTAAGTCATACTGATAGGAAAATAAGTTTAATCAAAGCTGAAAATTCAAAAAAATTTAATCTTGCTATTCTAGATGACGGATTACAGCAAAAAACTATAAAATATGATATTTCTATTGCCTGTTTTAATTCAAGTTATGGTATTGGAAATGGGCTATTATTGCCAGCTGGACCATTAAGAGAAAAATTATCGACACTGGAAAATTATAGTGCAATTTTTTTAAATGGTGAAAAAAATAATAAAAAACTTTTTTCAAAGCTTAAAAAATATAACAATCATATCTTTAGCTCAAACTATCTTGCAACAAATATTAAAAAACTAGATAGAAAAAAAAAATATTTATATTTTTGTGGAATAGGAAATCCTGAAGAATTTGAATACACACTTAAAAAGTACAATTTCAAAATTGCAAAGAAATTCGTATATCCAGATCATCATAATTTTGAAAATAAAGAAATTGATGAAATCAAACGAGTTGCATTTTCTGAAAAATTAAAAATTATTACCACAGAAAAAGATTATAAGAGATTGAGTATACGAAATAAGAAAAATATTGAGCATCTTAAAATAAAATTAAATATAAATAATTTAAGTAAATTTAGAAAGTTTCTTGAAGAAAGATTATGAAAAAAATAGTATATTTTATTGAATTTATTGCGATAAGACTTTTTTTTATACTTTGCAAATTATTAGGATATAGAATTTCCTCCAACTTTGGATTTTATATTGGCAGAACGTTTGGAAATATATTTAGAACAAAAAAATCAATTATTCAGAATATTGAAAAATCTAAAATTTCAATTGATACTTCCAAAAATAAATTTGCAAAAAATGTGTTAGGTAATTACGGGAGAATTCTAGCAGAATATCCATTTTTAAAAGATTTTAGAAATAATAATCTCTCTAAATATATTTCAATTGATGGAATTGATAATTTAGAAAAAATAAAAAAGAAAGAGAAACCAGTCGTTTTTATTTCCGGGCATTTTAATAATTTCGAATTAATGGCTATGCAAATTGAGAAATCGGGTATTAATTTAGCTGCAATATATAGACCGTTAAATAATATTTTTTTAAATAAAAGTATGGAATACATCAGATCTAATTTTATTTGTAAAAATCAGATTAAAAAAGGAAGATCCGGAACCAGGCAAATTTTGGAAAACCTTAAAAAAGGAAACTCAATCGCATTAATGATTGATCAAAGGGTTACTGAAGGTATTAAAATAAACTTTTTTGGAGATTTAGCATCTACTACAACTATACCAGCACAAATTATAAAAAAATATAAATGCGACTTGGTTCCAATTTATATTGAAAGAGTTAGAAAATATTTTTTTAAAATGTATGTTTCCCAGCCTATTATAATTAATTCAGAAAAATCTCAGGAAGAAATTTCAATACATTTGAATAGAATTTTGGAAAAAATGATATTAAAAAATCCTGACCAGTGGATATGGACACACAATAGATGGAAAAAATAGTTAATACTTTATTGTTTTTCTTTTTTAATTGAGGCCTCAACATAAGAATAATAAGCCTCTTGTTCGTCAACATTCCAATAGTTTAAACTTTCTAAAGGAATTTTCTTTCCAGAAATTGCACAAATCACATAATCGCCTTCCTCAATAAGTTCAAAATTATTTGGAAGATATTTTAATTTTGCTAACTTGTTCATGATTTATAGGATATATATTTGAAAATATGAAAATTGCAATTCTTGGAAATGGTGGAAGAGAACATGCTTTAGCAGATCACATATCAAAATCTTCCAGAGTTAAAAAATTGTATTGTTTGCCAGGTAATGCTGGAACCAATTTAATTGCTGAAAACGTAAACCTTGATATTTATGATTTTGAAAAATTAGAAAAATTTGTCAAAGAAAATGATATAAGTTTGGTAATTGTTGGACCAGAGAAACCACTCGTTGAGGGTATTGTAGACTTTCTTGCAAATAAAGGTATTAAAGTGTTTGGACCTAACAAAGTTTCTGCCCAGCTTGAGGGTTCAAAAATATTTACAAAAAAAATATGTGAAAAATACGAAATACCAACTGCTCAATTTGGTGTTTTTGGCTCAATTGAAGATGCTAATGAATATTTAGAAAAGGCAAATAAACCAATTGTTATTAAAGCAGATGGTTTAGCTGCAGGTAAAGGTGTTTATATTTGCGAGAACACTGAAAGTGCAAAAAATGCTGTAGCAGAAATTTTTAATGGAAAATTTGGTAAAGCTGATCAAGTTCTTGTTGAAGAATTTTTACAAGGCGAGGAGATGAGTTACTTTGTAATATCAGATGGAAAAACATTTAAAAAATTTAACACTGCTCAAGACCATAAAAGAGTTGGTGAGGGTGATAATGGTAAAAATACAGGAGGAATGGGAGCGTATTGTCCATCTGGACTTATAAATGAAGAGTTAGACACTAAAATTATTGAAAAAATAATTAAACCAACTTTTAAAGCAATTAATGATATGGGTGAAATATACAAGGGATTTTTATACGTGGGCCTGATGATTAAAAATAATAATCCATATCTTGTTGAGTTTAATGTAAGAATGGGAGATCCAGAGTGTCAAACAATTTTACCTTTATTAAAATCTGATCTTTTGGAAATAATTTTATCCTGCTGTGAAGAAAATTTAGAAAATAGTATAGTAGAGTGGAAAAACAAAAAAAGTATTTGTGTTGTTCTGTGTGCAAAAGGATATCCAGATAATTATAAAGAAAATATTGAAATTTCAAATTTAGATAAAATTAAAAATGATAAGAATAGCCTTGTTTATCATGCTGGAACTCAATTAATTAACAACAAAGTTTGCTCAACAGGAGGAAGAGTACTTAATTTTGTTAGTATTTCTGATGATTTAAAGGTTTCGAGAGAGAATGTGATTAAAGATATAGAAAATTTAAATTGGAAAAATGGTTTTTATAGAAAAGATATTGGTTTTAGAATTATAGATAAATGAGAATTATATCAGGAGATCTCAAAGGAAAAAAATTATTAAATCCATTAGATAAATTAACAAGACCATTAAAAGATATCGTTAGAGAATCTATTTTTAATATTTTAGAACATTCAAATAAAGTATCTAAAAAAATAACTAATTCAAAAGTATTAGATTTATTTTCTGGAACTGGATCTTTTGGAATTGAATGTTTATCTAGAGGAGCAGAGAATGTAATTTTTTTTGAAAATTACCAA
>CACJNE010000002.1:67500-179620 GCA_902594675.1 uncultured Pelagibacteraceae bacterium | reverse complement strand
CACCAAATAAAACTATTTTAACTGGCAATATTAATGACGGAAGGAATATTATTGAAATTATAGATATACCTAGAAAGAAAAAAAATAAAAATAGAAGTTTTCTTATCATTTTTGTCAAAAACTAAATTATTTCTTTTAGTTTTTGTCTTTTTTTAATTATATTTATTTTTGAACCCTTAATTAATATTTCAGCAGGTTTAGGTCTAATGTTATAATTAGAAGATAATGATGAGCCATATGCTCCTACGTCACAAATAATAATATAATCTTTTTCATTTAATTTTTGAAATTTATTTGTCGTTAAGAATTTATCTGTAGTCTCACAAATAGGACCAACAAAATCATAGCTTTTTTTAGTCATTTTATTAGTTTTTTTTAAAGGAATTATTTTATGCTTAGCTCCATATAAAGCAGGTCTCATAAAATCATTCATAGCCGCATCTAAAATAATAAAATCTTTTTTAGAATTTTCTTTTATATAAATAATTTTTGAAATTAATATAGCTGTATCACCTATAATTGATCTACCAGGTTCAAAAATAATTTTTGATTTATGTCTTTTTAAAAATTTTTTAATAATTTGATTATATTTTTTATAATTAAATTTTTTATTATCTTTGTTGTAATCAATACCCATACCACCACCAAGATCTATATACTCAAAATTAAAGTTTATTTTTTTTATCAATTTATCTAGTACATTTAGCATTTTTTGGTATGGTCTATGATCTAGAATTTGACTACCAATATGTACACTTAAACATTTTAAATTTAAAAACTTTGAATTTTTTATATATTTTGAAGCTTCAAGAAATGTCTTTTCATTAACACCAAATTTATTTTCTTTTTTACCAGTTGAAATTTGTTTAATTGTTTTTGCGTCTGTGTTTGGATTTAATCTAATTCCAATATTTACCTTTTTTTTCTTAGATTTCGCTATACTTTCTATTTCTAATATTTCGCTTTTAGACTCACAATTAATCAATAAAATATTTTTATCTATCGCATAAATCAATTCTGATCTAGTTTTACCTACCCCAGAAAAAACAATCTTTTTCGAAGTTATTCCTGCTTTAAGCGCAATCATTAATTCACCTTTTGAGACAACATCAGCCCCTAATCCGCTTCGTTTAATTAGTTTGAGTATTTCTAGATTACAGTTTGATTTCGTTGAAAAACATATAATTGGAGAAAATGATTTAAAATTTCTTTTAAATTTAATTATATTTTCGTTAATTTTTTTTTCTGAATAGCAAAAGATTGGTGTTTCAAATTTTTTAATTACGTTTGTGAGTCTAAATTTTTCAACTGTAAAAATATTATTGATATATTTCATCTTTTTTTGACACTTTAAATACATTATTAAAATTATTTAATTTCAAAATATTATTATTTAATGATGCCTCATATTTTGGGTCATTTTTTCTTCCACAAGAAGTTAACAAAATTAGACACATGGTAATTAAAGTTATTTTTTTAATCATAGTTGTTTCTTTTTATAACTTAATATCATTTTCTTAATGTTGTCGAAAGAAGTTCCACCGTAAGAAACTTTAGAATTAACAGATTTTTTTAGTTCAAATACTTTTAGAACATCAGCGGTTAAACCTTTTTCAATTGTATTTATCTCCTTTACAGTGAGTTCTGACAATTTTTTTTTATTTTTTTCAGCAAAATTTATGATTTTTGCTGTTTGTAAATAGGCTCTTCTAAATGGATAATCTAATTCTCTCACCATGTAATCCGCCAAATCGGTTGCAGTAATGAAACCACTTTCTGCAAGTTCAAGCATTCTTTTTTTATCTGGTGAAAAATTTTTAAAAACATCATTTAATATTATTAGAGAACTTTTTAATTGATCGAACGACTTAAAAACAATTTCTTTATCATCTTGTAAATCCTTAAAATATGAAAGAGGCAGTCCTTTTAATGTTGTTAACATTGAAAAAAGATTCCCAAATATAAAACCTGTTTTGCCTCTTAGGTACTCCAAAGGATCGGGATTTTTTTTCTGGGGCATAATAGATGAGCCAGTAACTATTTTATCATTTAAATTTATAAGTTTATAACCATCCGAATTCCAAATTATAAATTCTTCAGCTATTCTAGAAATATGAACTGCACATGCTGAACAAGAATAAAGAAAATCAATTACAAAATCTCTGTCAGAAACAGTATCAATTGAGTTCTTAGTGGGATTTTTAAAACCTAATTTTTTTGAAGTATAAAATCTATCAATTTTAAACGAGGTTCCAGTCAAAGCAGCCGCACCTAGTGGACTTTCATTTAGACCTTCTAAATTGTTTTCAAATCTTTTTTTATCTCTACTAAACATTTCTAAATAAGCCATCAAGTAATGAGCAAAAGAAACTGGTTGGGCATTTTTTAGATGTGTAAAGCCTGGCATAATTGTCTCAATATTTTTTTCAGCTTTTTTTAAAATATTTTTAATAGTTACATCTATATTTTTAATTATTTCTTTATTAGCTTTTCTTAACCAAATTTTAAAATCTGTGACTACCTGGTCATTTCTAGATCTTGCAGTGTGAATAAACCCAGCATCCTCTCCTATAAGTTCAAAAAGTCTGTTTTCTATATTCATATGAATATCTTCAAGATTTTCATTAAAAATAAATTTTTTTTTTAAAATTTCATTTTTAATTCTATTAAGACCCCAAACTATTTTATTTTTAATTTTAAAGTTTATTATTTTTTGTTTAAAAAGCATCTCAACGTGAACAATTGATGCCTCTATATCTTCTCTAAATAATCTTTTATCAATTGATAAAGATCCACCAACCTTTTTGAATAGATTTGTTGAATTCTTTTTTATTCTAGTATTCCAAATTGGCAGATTGTTTTTATTTTTACCCATGATATTTAATTATTTAATTTTTATGAAAATCATTTTTTTTAATTTTCTTGTAATAATATTTTACTTAATATCACCTGGGGTTTCATATTCAATAGAGCGTCCAGAAATAAAGAATCTTATAGTAAATAAAGATAAGAAAAAAATTGAAAATATAGAATTTATCAAATCAAAAGGTCAAAAAGTAAGTTTAAGCAATTATCAATCTTACCCAATAATAATAAATTTCTGGGCAACTTGGTGTGCTCCTTGTAAAAAAGAAATGCCATCTTTAGACAAACTAAAAACTTTAAGTGATTTTAAAGATGTTATTATACTTCCAATAAATATCGGTGGAGATAGCTATGAAAAATCCAAAGAATTTTTTGATAAATTAAAAATTAAAAATTTAGAAATTTATACAGGATCTGGCTCTGAATTTTCACAATTATTCAAAATTCGAGGACTACCAACAACAATATTAATTGACAGGAATGGTTTTGAGATTGGAAGAATAGTTGGTTATATTGATTTTCATGATCAAACCCTACTCAATTGGTTATCAAAAAACCTATGAAATTTTTATTAAAATCTACAATTATAAATCCAGAAAATAATGAAGAAATCAAAAATGCAATAATTTTACTTCATGGCTATGGAGGTGATGGCAAAGATATAAGTATGCTCACTTTAAATTGGAAAAGATTTTTAAAAAATACTGTATTTTTGTGTCCAGATGCTCATGAAGTGTGCGCTTTAAATCCTAGTGGATACCAGTGGTTTGACTTAAACAAAGATAATCCAGAATATATTCTTCAAGAGTCTAAAAAGGCTGAGAATATTCTTAATGATTATATATTAGAAGTAAAAAATTTTTATAATTTAAATAATTCACAAATATGTATATCTGGATTTAGCCAAGGATGTATGATGTCATTAAATGTTGGTCTTACATCTGATAAAGAATTTAATTGTATTGTTGGATTTTCAGGAAAAATTATAGATATGCAAGATCTAACTTATAGAATTAAAAATAAAACTGAAATTTTAATGATTCACGGAGAAAATGATTCGATAGTGCCAGCAAATAATTTACTAGAAGCTAAAGATTTTTTTATTAGAAATAAAATAAAAATTGAAACTTTAATGATCAAAAATTGTGATCATCATATTCCAACAGAAGCATCAAGTGCTGCATTAAACTTCATAAGAAAAAAATTGAATAATTAACAAATGTAAAATGTAAGATTAGTAGTATTGAATAAAATTTTATTTAATGTATGTTTAATTTATGATTGAACTTTCTGATCAAACTGTATCTTTAGAAAAATGTCCTGCATTAGTTTTAAATGCTGATTACAGGCCTTTAAGTTACTATCCATTGTCTTTATGGAGTTGGCAGGACTCAATTAAATCTGTTTTTTTAGATAGAGTGTCAATTGTAAGTTATTATGATAGGCAAATACGTAGTCCCTCATTTAGCATGAAACTTCCAAGTGTTATTGCACTTAAATCTTACATAAGGCCGCAATCTAATCCAAACTTTACTAGGTTTAATGTATTTTTAAGAGATAAGTTCAGTTGCCAGTATTGTGGTAGTAAAAACGAATTAACATTTGATCACTTATTACCAAGATCAAAAGGTGGAAAAACAGATTGGGATAATGTTGTAACAGCTTGTTCATCATGCAATGTTAAAAAAGGTGGTAGATTAATTAAAGATTCTGGTATGACGCTTAACCAATTGCCTTTTCAGCCAACTACTGAGGATCTTCATAAAAATGGTAAAAACTTTCCTCCAAACTTTTTGCATAAAAGTTGGATGGATTATTTGTACTGGGATGTAGAACTTGAGCCTTAACTAAATTTTTTCAGAAATTTTTATTGCAATTTTAGAACTAGATTTGATTATCTTATCCATAATAGAATAAAGGCCTTTTTTTGTAGCTCCTTCTTCATATGCTATATCTTTATGATCTAATTCATCTTGTCTAAATTTAATTATTTTTTCTCTTAAATCTTTTTCATCCACTTCTATTTGATCAATTTGACTTTTGTAATGCTCATCTATTACCTCTTCAACAGAGGCTGTACATAACATTGCAGCTTTTTTTCCAAGGATTGTTGAACCAAACCCAAGACCCAATCCAAGTAAATCCCATAATGGAAGAAATTTTGTTGGTTTTATATTTCTTTTCTCTATTTCATCTTCAAAAAAATTCGAGTGTTCCTCTTCATGCTTTTTCATTTCACCAATAGTTTTTTTTAATTCATCATTTTTTACAATAGTATTTAGTGCAAGCAATTGACCTTCATAAATTTTAATCGCACCTCTTTCTCCAGCATGATCTACTCTTATAAATTCTTCTAATTTTTTTTTATTAGTTTTTTTCATATGAAAGTGTTCTAATTGAAAAAAAAATAATTAAAATTGAAAAAATTGTATTAATTGCCGCTAGTGAAACTCCAAAAATTTTAAAAGTAGCATCTTTACAGTTAACGGGCATATTTTTGTTTAGAGACTCTAGTAATTTCGATTTATCTAAAATATCTGATGACCCGCTTGTACAGGCTGAAAGCTCATCAAACATACTATTCTCAATTCCAAAATGATACCCAGATAGTATAGCGCTCAAAGTAAATATCACAATTGTGGCTACTAAAATTTGATCATTTTTTGAATAATTAAATCCAATAAAGCTTAAAAATATTGCAGCTAAGTAAGGTAACCTTTGATAAATACATAACTTACATGGTTGATAATGTAATGTATGTTCAATGTATAATGCTGAAATTATTGAAATTAATGAGATAAATAAAATAATAAGATAAAAATTTTTTCTATTTGGAAATAGCATCATATTTAATTAATAAAATTATTTAAAAATTTATAAATAACATATGCAAAAATAATTAAAATAATTGACAAAAAAATAGAGAATTTTAGAAGTTTTTTTTCAATAATTTTTTTCATTGCTGGTCCAAAGTTTCCAACTAAAAATGCTATTAGAAAAAAACGTGAACCTCTTGTTAAAAGAGAAATGATGATAAAATAAAAAATATTAAAGTTTATAAAACCGCTTGTGATTGTAAGTAACTTAAAAGGTACTGGTGAAAAACCAGCAATTGCTAAGAGAGTTATCCATGCTATAACACCACCCTCTGAAGATACTTTATCTTTTAAAAATGAAGCATTATCTACACCATAAATCTCAAAAATCTTAAGGCCAATTTCGTTAAAAAAAACATATCCAATAAAATACCCAAGACAAGCTCCCAAAACAGATCCTATAGTTGCAATTAATCCTATTCTAATCCATTCATGTTTTCGAGCTATAGTCATGGGGATTATCAAAACATCGGGTGGTATTGGGAATATAAAACTTTCAACAAAAGATATAAATCCTAAAATAGATTTAGATTTTTTGTGACCTGCAAGTTTAATAGTTTTGTTATATAGATCTTTAAACATATTTTCTTTTAATGTATTTAATGATTTAATACTATTAGTTAAATTATGCAAAGATTTGGGCGAATGGCGGAACTGGTAGACGCGTTGGACTCAAAATCCAATAGTAGCAATACTGTGAGAGTTCGATTCTCTCTTTGCCCACCAGAAATTTATGAATATTGAAAATATTAATAATCTTGTTGAACTTTTTTTTGTAAATTACGAAAAACAAAATAAAAATGATAAATTTTTAACATCTCTAAAAGATCAAACCAATCAGTTTACTTGGAAAGAAACATTTTATTCTATAAAGAAAGTCTCTTCAGAAATACAAAAGTATGTAAAAAAAGGAGATAGGTGTTTATTAATATCTGAAAATAGACCAGAATGGTTTATTTCTGACCTCTCTATAATGTTGTCAAAGGCAATTACTGTTCCAGCTTATACTACTTATGCAGAACGTGATTATGAATATATTATCAATGATTGTATGCCAAAACTAATTTTTGTTTCTAACCAAGAACAATTTAATAAAGTGAAAAATATAATAAGTAAAAATCAATTTATAGAAAAAATAATTTCATTTGAAGAATTGGATATAGAAAATAGTAAATATATTAATTTAAGTAATTTAATCTCGAACTTAGATTATGAAGATGAGAGTATACCAAAATTAGAATTGGAAAGAAAAGATCCAGCATGTATAATTTATACTTCAGGTACTCAGGGTAATCCAAAAGGAGTCATTTTGAGTCATGGAGGTATTCTAAATAACTGTGAGGGTTCTTTGGATATTTTAAAACCTTTATTGACTAACCAAACTAGGTTCTTAACTTGGCTACCTCTCTCTCATTCTTATGAACACACTGTGCAATTCGTACAAATCAGTGTTGGGGCAAAAATATTCTATGCTGAAAGCATAGAAAAATTAATAAAAAATATGAACGATTGTAAGCCCCAAATTATGACCGCCGTACCTAGGTTTTACCAAAATTTATATCAAAAAATTAATGCCAGTTTTAATAAAGCTACTGGCCTTAGAAAAAAATTAATATTTAAAATGTTAGAACTTGGTAAGAAAAAAATTAAAAAACAAGATTTATCATTTGTAGAAAATATTATTGATAATTTATTAGAAAACTTAGTTAGAAAAAAAATTAAATCTCATTTTGGAGGTGAGCTAAAAACGTTTGTTTCTGGAGGTGGAGCTCTTGATAAAGATGTGGGAGTTTTTTTAAATGCTATAGGTCTTCCTACTTTACAAGGTTATGGATTAACTGAAACATCACCAGTGGTAAGTTGTAACCCAATACATGATATTAGGGTTGAGACCGTCGGTCCACCTTTTAAAGTTAATGAGGTAAAGATTGCTGAAGATGGAGAAATTTTAGTAAAGGGTGAAAATGTTATGTTAGGATATTGGAATAATCAGGAAGAAACTAAAAAAGTCCTAAAAGATGGTTGGTTATATACTGGAGATATTGGAGTTTTTGATAATGGATACTTAAAAATTACTGACAGAAAAAAAGATATATTGATAACTCCAGGTGGAGATAATATTTCACCTGTTAAAATAGAGAATGAATTAACTAATTCAAAATTATTTGACCAATCAGTTGTTTATGGAGATAACAAACCTTATTTGGTTGCTTTATTAGTTTTGTCTGAGGAAAATTTAGATGCTACTCATGATAAAATTGAAAAAGAACTTAACAAAGTGAATCAAAAACTTTCAAAAATCGAAAACATAAAAAAATTTTTTACTATCAATGAAAAATTTTCAATTGAGAATGGAATGCTTACGCCAACTTTAAAACTAAAAAGATATAAAATAATTACAAAATATAAAAATCAATTTGAAAAACTTTATTAAAAAGTTTTCATAAAACACTTTATTAATAGCGATTTATTTAACTTTTTTTAATTGTTAAAAAAAATAAATAAAAAATATTTTTTACAAATTTTTTCAAAAAATTATATGTTTGACATAACTATGCAAAAAAAATAAAAATTAGTTATTAACGAATCATAAAGATTCGTTTATAAAAAAAGGGAGCTAAAGATGGCTAAAAGAAGAAAAAAAGCTGCTAAAAAGAAAACTAAGAAAAAAGCTAAGAAAAAGGCTAAGAAGAAAAAAAGAAGATAGTTTAGTATTCTTTTTAACTGATAACGCTTCCCATGGCGAATGCGTGGGAAGCGTTTTTTTTAATCCGATATTTCCTGATTAATTACTTCCTCTGTTACAGGCTTTTGTTCAACTTTTTGCATTTGTTTTTCCAAATTCCTTTTTAAGGCTTTATCAAGTTTTTTTTGTGCATCCTCTAAATTTGATCCCATAACTATTTGGAATTCGGTTAACAATCTTTCATAAGCCTTTTCAAATAATTGTCTTTCACTATATGACTGATCAATCATTATATCATCACCTTTATTAAGATCTCTTACAACCTCAGCTAAATCATAAATTTTGCCAGAAGATATTTTAGCTTCGTATTCTTGAGCTCTTCTACTCCACATTGAACGTTTTATTTTTGGTTTGCTTTTCAATATACTCACACATTTATTTATTTGATTTATGGTAGCCAGTGGTCTTAAATGAGATTGTTTATTTATCGGCACCATGCCATTTGCCTTATCCTTTTCAAACTTCATAATGTAAGTTTCTACATCAATTCCGCCTATATTTATTTTTTTAGTTTCAGTAATTTGTCCAACACCATGTTTAGGATAAACAACATAATCCTTCACTTTAAATAATCTTTTCTCTGTATCTTGCTTCTTAACTTTTTTGATTTCAGGTTTTTGTTCGTTATTTTTAGGAATTCTCAATGGATCAGTTTTGACTTCAACCTTATCCTTTTTTTTTGTTTCTCTTAAAGCGTTCTTTTTTTTTAAATTTTTTGCAATTTTTTTTACTTTTTTTATTTTAGTTTTTTTTTTTGTTTTTATTAATTTCTTTGATGTTCTTGTTTTTTTTTTAATTACTTTTTTATTTTTTTCTTTATTCAAGATTTTCTTTAAAATATTTTTCATATTTATCTTTTACATCTTTAAATTGTTCGTGATCCACTGGAGGATCTTTTTTTTCAGAAATATTTGGCCATAAATCTGCATATTTTGTATTTACCTCAAGCCATTTTCCACCATTATCATCATTATCTGATATTATAGCGTCTACGGGACATTCTGGCTCGCAAACGCCACAATCTATACACTCATCCGGTTTAATTACAAGCATATTTTTACCCTCATAAAAGCAATCTACAGGGCATACTTCAACACAATCCATCAATTTACATTTGATACATTTATCATTTACTAAATATGTCATATTTTTTTTTGTCTAACTTTCTCTTTAATGTTACCTACAATTTTTGGATCCAGATAAAGTAAGCCAGATAATCTTCTCATTAGATTTGTTTCGTACATATCAGCATCTTTATCTGAGTAGATAATATCCCATAAAGCCTCTATTATAATCTCCTTATCTTGTTCACTGATATTTTTAACTTCTCTAGTAAAATCAAGTATTTGGTTTGAATCTTTTTCTTTTTCCTCCGCATCTAAAATTATTTTATCAATTTCTTTAGCTTCAGCACCCATTTCAATAATTGCATCTTTTATAATTTTCTTTTCTTTTTCTGTATAGTTTTCGTCTATTTTGGCTGAATGAATTAATAAACAAGCAATAGAAATAATCGATGGATGATTGTTTTCTTTTTTAGTTTCATCTTTTCTAAAAATATTAAACATTACTTTAAGTTTAGTTGAGAAAGAACATTGAATGGATTATCATAATCTTTCTTTTTGGTTTCTTTTTTATATATTTTTTTTGATGGAATATACTTAAAGTATATATGATTGTCTTTTTCGAAAGTTTTATAATTCATTTTCTGGATTAATTTCACAAAATTTTCTTTATTACAACCTAGCAAATTCAACATTTCAGGAATTAATTTAATTTCTTTTATTTTATCATCTGATTTTGTATTAAAAATCATAAGAAATAACCTCTCTAAGATATCTATCCTAACATACAAATTTTCAAATTTTTCAAAACCACACAAAAGCATTAGATTTTTGTTTAATATTTTCTTCTCTTTAAAAAAGTTAAGCCCAAAAGTTGGAGGTAAGAAGTCTAAATTTTTTTCGTTAAAGTTTTTCCATAATAGAATTCTTAACGAAACAGAGCTTGGTTTGAACAATTTAAATAAATAGATATGGTATCTTCCAAATTTTACCCCTAAATTCCTTAATTTTTTTCTTTCATCTTGACTAAGTTTATTCAAATAGTTTAAAACTTCATCTCTTTTTACAACTCCATTATTTTCATAAAGATGATATGATAAAGCTCTTAACTCTGAGTTGTTGTCTCTAACATTTTTTAAATCTATCAAACTTTTTAATTCTGTTTCAATTTTATCATTTATCCAGCTTTGCAAATAAGAAATTAGCCTCGCTTTTTCACTGTTCTCAATCATTTCATCAATATTTAATTGAATTTGTGGATTTAGATAGTCTGAACCAGGAATTAATTGAGCTATTTGATTGTTTTTCCAATAAATTTTAAAATCATCTTTAAGTTCAATTAAACCAGTGTCAATTATCTGAGATATTCTTTTAATAATTTCGGGAACAACGTTTTGTCTAGCAGCTTTTTTTAATGATTTTATATCAGCATCTAATGTATCAACTTTTAGATCTAATTCTAATCTCAGACCTTTGAGACTTCCAATATACTGCTCATTGATCATTACTTTTTCTTCATTAATTACCTTGGTTTCAAAAAGTATATCTTGTTTTAAACCTCTGGCCAAAACACTTGCTCTTTTATCAATAAATGTTTTTGTTAATTCTTCATGTAGTCTATCAGATAGTTTATCTTCAAGGTTTTTAGTTCTTTCTATCCAGTAGTCCTGGTTTTCAACCCAATTAGATTTATTTGATACATAAGCCCATGTTCTAACATTAGCAATTCTGTTTGATAAAGAGTCTACATTTCCATCTAATTTATCTAACAATGATAGTTGCTCTTTCATATAATGGTTAGGTACTTTTTTATTATTATTTGTTAAAAAATTAAAAATTTTAGTTACAACTTCAAAGTGATGGCCATAAGTTTTCTTCACAAAATCTGGTATTTGACAGCATTCCCAAAGTATTTGTAATATTTCAGTATCATCCTCTATTTTTATATTTAAAGCATCTTTCAAAAAATATTTTAATACTTTTTCATCTTGGCATTCGCTTATTCTCCTAAGCCAGTCTTTTTGTGGTTTTTCGTCTAAAGATCTTAATAATGAAAATTTATTACTAAAATTTAATTTTGAGTTTCTCCAAAAGATATTTTGTATATCTGGAAAGCTATGAGTTTCTAATGCCTCAATTTCGTCAGGTCTCACTTCTTTACATTCTCCTGTCGTACCAAATATACCATCGTTTAAATATCTTCCTGCTCTTCCAGATATTTGTCCAATTTCAGAGATATTTAAATTTCTTAATTTTTTACCATCAAATTTTTTTAAATTTGAAAAATAAACATAATCTAAATCCATATTTATTCCCATTCCAATTGCATCAGTCGCAACTAAATAATCAACATCACCAGATTGATATAAATTTACCTGAGAATTTCTCGTTTTGGGACTAAGAGAGCCCATTACAATTGCTGCTCCTCCTTTTTGACGT
This sequence comes from uncultured Pelagibacteraceae bacterium, assembly GCA_902594675.1. Taxonomy (GTDB): domain Bacteria; phylum Pseudomonadota; class Alphaproteobacteria; order Pelagibacterales; family Pelagibacteraceae; genus Pelagibacter. The sequence goes on along the minus strand of CACJNE010000002.1, from coordinate 167,630 downwards.
CTAATTAACTCTGCTATCGCATAGACTTCCTCAGTAGAAAAAGCTATGACAGCACTTTTTCTCTCTATTCTAGAAATTTTTTTATGACCACCAAATGATAATTTTGATAGCCTTTCCCTATTTTTAAACTCAATATCATCATCAAGTTTTTGAATAATATTTTTTATGGAATTTGAACCCATCAGCATAGTAAGCTTATCACCTCTCATGTGTAACAATCTATCTGTAAAAATATGACCTCTCTCGTGATCATTACACATTTGTATTTCATCTATACCAACAAATTCTAAATTTTTGTCTAATGGCATAGACTCCACAGTGCAGAGAAAATACTTTGCATTTATTGGAATAATTTTCTCCTCCCCTGTAATTAAAGCCACTTTTGATGAGTCAACTTTTGTAATAATTTTGTCATACACTTCTCTTGCCAAAAGTCTTAATGGAAAACCAATCATTCCTGTTTCAAAAGAAAGCATTGTTTCTATTGCTAGGAAGGTTTTTCCAGTATTTGTAGGTCCAAGAACTGCTGTGATTTTATTTTTTGTCATTTCTAGCTTTGGTATGATTTTTTTTACCAATACTATATATTGTTACACCTAAAGAACAAAAATAGGCTAAAACTAGTCCGAATCATGTAGGAAAAAGTTCTCATTTTTATTATTTAACAAATAAAGGTTATCATAATTTCAAAAAATTAAATATATTTTTTTATGTCTCAGAAATTGTGGGAAGCTGACTCTAAAACAAAAACAAAATCGAACTTGTTTGAGTTTGAGAAATATTTAGAAAAAAAATTTAATTACAGGTCTTATAAAAATTATAAAAAACTATTTAATTGGACTATCAAAAATCCAAAGCTATTCTGGTCTTCAATTTGGGAATACGCAAATGTTAAGGGTCTAAAAAATGATAAATTTTTTCTGCCAAAAGAAATTATCAAAAGCAAATTTTTAGTAAAATCAAATTTAAATTATGCTGAGAATTTATTATCAAAAAATGACAATTCAAAAGCTGTTACTTTTATTAGTGAAAATGGATATAGAGATGAGAAGTCTTGGAAGGAATTAAATAATAATACTTTTAAACTTATTAATTTTTTAAGAGAAAGTAAAATTAAAGAAAAAGACAGAGTAGCGGCATATACGGTAAATCAAATCGAGACAGTTGAGAGTTTTTTAGCAACTAGCGCAATAGGAGCTATTTGGTCGTCATGTTCCCCAGATTTTGGAACACAAGGAGTAATAGAAAGATTTTCTCAAATTAAACCAAAACTTTTAATCATCACTGATAGATATTATTATAATGGTAAAGAAATAAATATCATTGAAAGATTACCAGCAATTCTCAAAAAAATTAAATCTATTAAAATTGTACTCATTACTAATTATCCAGGTAAAAAAAATTTGAAACACAAAAAGTCAAAAGGTACAAAAATTTTTTACTATAATAGGTTGAAAAATAAAAAAGAAAAAAAATTTTCATTTAAAAAATTTGATTTCGATAAAGAACTAGCAATTTTGTATTCAAGTGGAACTACAGGTAAACCAAAGTGTATATGTCATAGAGCTGGTGGTGTTTTACTGCAACATTTAAAAGAACATAAACTTCATTGTAACGTAAAACCAGGTGATAATGTTTTTTATTTCACCACTTGCGGGTGGATGATGTGGAATTGGTTAATGACTTTTTTAGCATCAAAAGCGTCTATTGTTCTTTTTGATGGTTTCCCAATGTATAAAAGAAGCGATTTGCTCCTTAAAATAGCAGAGAAAGAGAAAATTTCTCTACTTGGCATCAGCGCAAAATATATTGATCAGTTAAAAAAGTTAAATTTAAATATTAAGACTAAGTATAAACTTAAATATCTCAAAACTATTTGTTCTACTGGATCACCATTATCTGCTGATGGTTTTGATTATGTTTATAAAAAAATAAAAAAAAATGTTCATTTAGCCTCTATTGCAGGTGGAACGGACCTGGTCTCATGCTTCGTTTTAGGAAATATTTATTCGCCTGTTTATAGAGGACAAATTCAGAATAACGGATTAGGAATGAACACAGATGTATTTTCTGAAAGAGGAAATTCATTAATTAATAAAAAAGGAGAATTAGTTTGTAAATCAGCATTTCCATCAATGCCAATTTATTTTTGGAATGATAAAAATAATAAAAAATATAAGTCCGCATATTTTGAAAAATATAAAAATGTTTGGCATCATGGAGATTATGCAGAGAGAAAGTCTAATGGTGGATATATTATTTATGGAAGATCAGATGCAACACTTAATCCTGGGGGTGCCAGATTAGGTACTGCTGAGATATATTCTGTTGTTGATAAATTTAATGAAGTAGAAGAATCCGTAGTTATTGGGCAACAGTGGGATAATGATGTGAGAATTATTCTATTCGTAGTATTAAAAACCCCAAAAACACTTAGTGAAAAATTAATTTTAAAGTTAAAAAAAGCTGTTCGTCAAAATGCATCTCCACGTCATGTACCAAAAAAAATTATTGAAGTCTCAGATATTCCAAGAACAAAAAATGGAAAGATAGTTGAGCTTGCAGTTAAAAATATTATTGAGGGAAACAGAATAAAAAATATTCAAGCGTTAATAAATCCTTCAATTCTACAAGAGTATAAAAACATAGAAGAGCTTAAGAAACCATAATTATATTTAAATTTATATAGACAATAATATTTGATTGTTATTAAATAGTAATAATAATTAATAGATTGGAGAATATATGTTTAAAAATTTATTTAAAAGTTCTCTAATGATTTTATTCTTGATGATTGGTTTGTCAGGAAAATCATTTGCACAAGAACTTAAATTTTTTACGATTGGTACAGGGGGCACTGCTTACACTTACTATCCTGTTGGAGGTATGATTGCTAATGCAATTTCAAAACCACCAGGATCTAGAGAGTGTGGTAAAGGTGGAAGCTGTGGAGTACCAAATCTAATAGCATCAGCTGTTTCATCAAGAGGATCAGTTGATAATGTAAATGCAATAATCTCAGGATTAAGAAACTCAGGTTTTGCACAATCAGATGTTGCTTATTGGGCATATACTGGCACTGGAACAATGGAAGGAAAAGAACCAGCAAAAGATTTAAGAACTATTGCAGCTCTTTTTCAAGAACATATACATTTAGTAGCGCTTAAAAAAAGTAATATTAATTCAGTAAAAGACTTAAAAGGAAAAAGAGTTTCACTAGATGAACCTGGATCTGGAACATATGTTGATGCTAAATTAATATTAGAGTCTAATGGATTAAGTACAAGCGATGTAAAAGCTGAAGCATTGAAAGGTAAAGCTGCAACAGATGCTTTAAGAAATGGTAAAGTTGATGCAATTTTTGTTGTTGCAGGTTATCCAACAGGTGCAATCGTTGAACTAGCATCTGCAGTTGATATAAAACTAGTTCCAATCGACGGCGCAGGAGCAAAAGCGTTGACTTCAAAATATGGTTTCTTCTCAGAAAGCCCAATTCCTTCAGGAACATATGAAGGCGTTGATCAAGTTAACACTGTAGCAGTAGGTGCTCAATGGTTTACATCAGCTAAAGAAGATAGTGAATTAATTTACCAAATTACTAAAGCTTTGTGGAATAAAGAGTCAAGAAAGCTTATGGATGTTGGTCATGCTAAGGGAAAAACTATAACACCTGATACAGCTCTATCTGGAGTAGGTGTACCACTACATCCTGGTGCAGAAAAGTTCTATAAAGAAGCAGGACTTTTAAATTAAATCTTAAAATCACTTTGCCCTAGATCTAATCGATCTAGGGCATTATTATGTCCCAATTTAATATTTCACCTGATGAAGTTGCAAAACTTGAAGAAAAATTTGAGATTAAAAGTAATGAAAGAAAGTTAAAAAATTTCTTAAAAAAATTGACTTTTGTTGCCTTAGTTGCAATGTCAATTTACCATTTTTATGCGTCAGGATTTGGAACCATAAGAGATATTCTTCATAGAGGTATTCATATTTCTTTTGTTGTTGGTCTTGTATTTTTATTTTATGGATGGAAAAATTTTGGGGACAAACAGTCTAAAAACAAAGTTCCATTAATAGATATTTTCTTTTCAATTTTAGTAGTTGTAACTGCACTTTATTTACCATTATTACCTCCAGAAATATTAGCAAGCCGAGTTGGAAATCCCTCTAGCACTGAAGTTATAATGGGTTCAATTCTTATTATTTTAACACTAGAGGCTGCAAGAAGATCTATAGGATATACACTTCCATTAATATGTATAATATTTGTGATTTTTGCACTTTATGGCCCTATTTTTCCTGGAGCTTTAAAGCATGGTGGTAGCAGCTGGGCTGGTTTTGTTAATCATATTTATATAACCAACCAAGGAATTTACGGAATTGCTGTGGGTGTAATGGCCCAATACGTATTTTTATTCATTCTATTCGGTGTACTTGCAACCAGAATAGGTTTGGGTCAATTATTCATTGATTTAGCTATGGTTATAGCTGGAAGATATTCTGGAGGACCAGCAAAAGTTGCAATTTTTTCTTCAGCTTTTCTCGGAACTATATCTGGCTCTTCAATTGCAAATACTGTAACAACTGGTTCTCTTACAATCCCAGCAATGAAAAAAGTTGGGTACCCTCCACATTTTTCTGGTGCTGTTGAAGCCACAGCTTCTACTGGAGGGCAAATTACTCCACCTATTTTAGGAGCTGCAGCTTTTATTATGGTCGAATATTTAGAATTACCTTTAAGAGATATTTTGGCAGCCGCATTAATTCCTGCTCTACTTCATTATTTTGGTATTTTTGTAATGGTTCATTTAGAGGCAAAAAAATTAGGTCTTAGAGGTCTAAATGAAAGTGAAGTTCCAAAATTTATAAAAATAATAAGGGATAATTGGTTAGCTATAGTCCCTTTATTTTTACTAGTATATTTAATATTGATTGGTCGAACTCCAGATTATGCTGCAGTAAATGGAATCATTGCTTGTGTAGTCATTGGATTTATAAGAAAAAAAAATAGACTTACTTTTAATGATTTATTTGAGTGCCTAGCAAGAGGTGCAAAAAATACTTTAGCAGTTGGAGCAGCCGCTACTTCAATAGGTATAATAGTTGGTGTAGTTACATTAACTGGAGTAGGTTTTAGATTAGGATATGTAGTAATTCAAACGGCTGGAGATATTGGGGGATTCTTCTTAAATTTTTTACCATTTAACTATTTTACACTTCAAGATCTGACATTATTTTTTTCTTTAATATTAATTGCAATATCATGCATATTCATGGGTACAGGAGTTCCAACTACTGCAACTTACATAATTCTTGTTGCTGTTGCAGCGCCTGCCCTTGCTCAATTACAAATTGAACCAATAGTTTCTCATTTTTTTGTTTTTTATTATGGCGTTTTAGCAGATATAACTCCACCAGTTGCGCTTGCGGCATATGCTGCAGCCGGTATTGCTGGATCAAATCCATTTACCACTGGTAATACAGCTTTTAGATTAGGTATTGCAAAAGCACTTGTACCCTTTGTGTTTGTCTATTCGCCATCATTGTTGTTAGTTGCTCAAGGATTTAATTTCTATGATTTCATTATAACTTTAATATCTGCAATGATCGGAATTGGATTGATTGGAATTGGTTTTACAGGATATTTATTTAAATCAGTATCTAAGTTTCAAAGATGGTATCTTGGAATGATTTCACTATTATTTATTGCACCAGGTTTAATTTCATCAATTATTGGATTAGTTCTAGTATTACCAGTCTTTGTGCTTCAATTAAGAAAATAAAATTTTATCCACCTAGGCCAGCATTTCGAAGTGGTCTTCTTAAAATTTTCCAAATTCCTACAGCGCTAGCAACAATTTTATTTTTGCACTTTAATTTACAATTTACAAATATCATTGAATTTGTAACTTTTTGTATTTCAACTATTCCTAATAATTCATCTCCTAAGTTAGAGGGAGCTATAAACTTAATATCTAAAGAGATAGTTACACAAGGTTTGCTGCCACTTGCTTTGTGACAAGCAGTTCCAGCACCAGCATCAATAATTGTACATATATAACCGCCATGGGTTATCCCAGCTTTATTTAAATGTGTTTTTTTGATTTTTGTTTTAAACTCAAATTTTTTTTTGCTGATAGATCTAAATAACAAACCACCATTATGTTTCATGTAACTTGGTTTATTACTTAATTGTTCAAATTTTTTCATTAAAGGATTATTGCCATAATTAATATAAATAATAAAACTAAACTAAAGAAATATATTACAGATTTTTCAAGTGATATTTTCATTTATCCTTTCATTTTGGTGCGCCTGCTAGGAGTTGAACCCAGAACCTCCTGGTCCGTAGCCAAGCGCTCTATCCAATTGAGCTACAGGCGCAATTTGTACTGTTTTTTATACATAATTAATAATGTAAAATATTTTTTTAGCAAATATTGATATATATATAATAAAAAAAATGAATTTAGATTTGTTAGTTCCAGACATTGGAGATTTTGAAAACGTTGAAATAATTGAAGTACTTGTAAAAAAAGGCGATAAAATTAATAAAAATGACCCTGTGGTCACATTAGAGAGTGATAAGTCGAGCGTTGAAGTACCATCAAATTATGAGGGTACAGTAGAAAATATTAACGTAAAAATTGGTGACAAAGTTTCAAAAGGTGATTTGATATTAACACTTTCCTCAGACAAAAAAGATGAAGAGGAAGAAATTACTAAAACTGAAAATGAAAAAATCCCACCTTCAACTGAGAATTTAATTGAGGAAGCTGAAACTGCTACAAAATTTGATAACAAAGTTGAAACAAAAGTTGTTGAGCCAAAACAGATCAAACAAACCAGATTGATTAATGAAGTTAAGATGGTTAGTAGTAATGATGATATTGATCCTGTTGAAACAAAAGAATGGTTAGACTCATTAAGTGCAGTTCTACAAAATGACGGTTCAGAAAGAGCTCACTTTTTAATTAAACAATTAATTGATCAATCCTACAAAGCTGGTTCAAAAATTCCTCATACCCAAACTACTCCATATGTAAATACTATACCTCCTGAGGAAGAAAAAAGATCTCCAGGAGATCAAAATATAGAACGTAAATTAAGATCATTAATAAGATGGAATGCTGCAGCTATGGTAGTTCGAGCAAATAAAAAATATCCTGAACTTGGTGGGCATATAGGAACATTTGCATCTGCGGCAACATTATATGATGTAGGGATGAATCATTTTTGGAGAGCAAAAAATAATAAATTCGGAGGTGATCTAGTTTATTTTCAAGGTCATAGTGCACCTGGTATGTATGCAAGAGCTTTTCTTGAGGGAAGATTAAATGAAAAACAATTAGATAGATTTAGACAAGAGGTAAAAACAGGTGGTCTTTCCTCATACCCTCATCCATGGCTAATGCCTAATTTTTGGCAGTTCCCAACTGTTTCAATGGGTATTGGTCCAATGTTAGCAATATATCAAGCAAGATTTATGAAATATCTTATTAATAGAGGATTAATTAAAGACGAGGGAAGAAAAGTCTGGGCATTTCTTGGTGATGGAGAAATGGATGAGCCGGAGTCTCTTGGCGCAATAGGGTTAGCAGCTCGTGAAAATTTAGATAATTTAATATTCGTTGTTAACTGCAATTTGCAAAGATTAGATGGTCCAGTTAGAGGAAATGGAAAAATAATTCAAGAATTAGAGGGAATTTTTAGAGGCGCAGGGTGGAATGTTTTAAAAGTCATATGGGGTTCTTACTGGGATACTCTTTTAGCAAATGATAAGACAGGACATTTAGTAAAAATTATGAATGAGACCGTGGATGGTGAATATCAGGCTTTTAAAGCAAGAAATGGACTTTATGTTAGAGAGAAGTTTTTTGGTAAATATCCTGAAACAACTGAATTAGTCTCATCGATGTCTGACACTGATATTTGGCGATTAAATAGAGGGGGTCATGATCCTCATAAAGTTTATGCTGCTTATGATAAAGCGGTCAATCACAAAGGAAGTCCCACAGTTATAATAGCTAAAACGATCAAAGGTTACGGTATGGGAAAAAGTGGAGAAAGTGTAAATACTACCCACCAGCAAAAAAAATTAGATGTAGACGATTTGATGTATTACAGGGATAGGTTTGATGTTCCTTTAACAGATGCTCAAGTTAAAAATATTGAATATTTCAAGCCAGACGAAAATTCAGAGGAAATAAAATATTTAAAAAAGAGAAGGATAGAATTGGGTGGCTTTATCCCTGAAAGAACATCCTACTCAAAACCAATTAAAGCTCCAAGTAAAGATATTTTTGATTTTATGAAGAATTCAACTGGTGAAAAAGAAATGTCTACAACAATGGCTCTAGTCAGAATGCTAACTAATCTTTTAAGAGATAAAAATGTTGCTCCTAAATTAGTCCCAATTATTCCAGATGAAGCTAGAACTTTTGGAATGGAAGGTTTCTTTCAAAAAATAGGAATTTATGCTCACGAAGGTCAAAAGTATGAGCCTGAGGACTCAGCACAACTTTCTTCTTATAGAGAAGAAAAAAGTGGTCAAGTTTTAGAAGAAGGAATTACGGAGGCAGGATCTATGTCATCCTGGATTGCTGCAGGTACTGCTTATACTAATCATGACATTGAGATGATACCAATTTATCTTTTCTATTCTATGTTTGGCTTTCAAAGAATTGGAGATTTTGCATGGGCAGCTGGAGACAGTCAAGCAAGGGGTTTTTTAATTGGCGCAACAGCTGGAAGAACAACTCTTGCAGGAGAAGGGCTTCAGCATCAAGATGGGCATAGTCATTTACTCGCATCTACAATTCCAAACTGTATATCTTATGATCCTACATTCCATTATGAATTAGCTGTGATTTTTAGAGAAGGTTTAAGAAGAATGCATGAAAAAAATGAAAATATTTTTTACTATATTACTACAATGAATGAAAATTATTCTCATCCTGAAATGCCAAAAGATTGTGAAGATGGAATTCTAAAGGGATTGTATAAAATAAAAGAGTCATCAAGTTCAAAAGAAGCTAAGATTCAATTGTTGGGATCTGGAACAATACTTAGAGAAATGATGGCGGCATCAGATATACTCAAAAAAGAATATCAGGTAGATAGTGAAGTTTGGAGTGTTACAAGTTTCAACGAATTAAGAAAAAATGGAATAGAGGTTGAGAGACAAAACTTATTAAACCCCTCAGAAACAAATAAAAAATCGTATATAGAGGAGTGCTTGGGAAAACAGCAAGGACCTATCCTTGCAGCTACTGATTATATGAGAATTAATGCAGATCAAATAAGATCTTTTACGAAAAAAAGCTTTTATTCTCTTGGTACAGACGGATATGGAAGAAGTGACACAAGAAAAAATTTAAGAAGTTTTTTTGAAGTAGATAAAGAACATATAGTTGCTTACAGCCTTAGTGTTTTAGCCAAAGAGCAACTTATCACTTCAAAGTATGCTGAAGATGCAATAAAAAAGTATAATATTGATAAAAATAAACCCATGCCAACAAAGATGTAAATGTCTGATCAATCCATCAAAACATCTGCAAGTCCAAAAGTTAGGAAGTTTGCTAGAGAATTAGGTGTTGATATAAATAGTGTCAAAGGTTCAGAAAGATTAGGCAGGGTTGTAGAAAAAGATTTAAAAGAATTTGTTTCAACTAACATTAATCAAACATATGATCCAAAAGATAGTAAAAATGAAAAAGTAATCAAAAGTGAATATCAACACTCAGATTTTGGAGAAATTGAAATTAAAGACATCCCTAGAGTAAAAAAAATTGCTGCTCCTCATTTAGTCAACTCTTGGATTAACATTCCACATGTAACAAATCATGATGAAGCTGATATAACCGAAATGGAAGAGTTTAGAAGTTCACTTAAAGATAACTATTCCGGAGAAAAAATAAAAATTACTCCACTTGCATTTATTATAAAAGCATTAGTAATATCACTTAAAAAATTTCCATCCTTTAATTCATCAATTGATGATATTGAAAATGGTAAAATTACATTTAAAAAGTATTTTCATATCGGTATCGCAGTTGATACCCAACATGGACTTATGGTACCTAAGATTAGAGATGCTAATCAAAAAGATATAAAAGATTTAAGTAAGGACTTGAAAAAAGTAAGTGATGATTGCAGAAATCTAAAAATTGATAAAAAAGAATTCTTTGGGGGATCGATGACTATTACTAGTTTAGGTGGAATTGGAGGATCGTTCTTTACACCAATAATTAATTTTCCTGAAGTTGCTATCCTTGGAATAGGCAGAAGCTATAAAAAACAGGTATTTAAAGACGGAAAATTTATTCCAAGAACTATGTTACCTTTATCACTATCATATGACCATCGAATTATAGACGGAGCAGAAGCTGCCAAATTTAATAATGAGTTAAAAGATAATTTAGGAGCAAATTTTGCTTACAACCTAAGTAAATGATTACAAAAATTGAAATATTACCCAATGATCTTCTTGTCCATTTTAGCAGAGAAAACTCAGAGATTTTTCCAAATATTTGGCTGCGAGATCATGCAAAAGATGAGCAAAATTGGGATAAAAGGTCTAGTCAACGAAAGACTTTTACAGCATCTTTAGATCTAAATTTAAAAATAAAAAATGCTGAAATATTAGAAAATGGCAAATACTTGAGCATTTCCTGGCCTGATCTAGAAAAGCCAGTCCAATATTCATTTGAATTTCTAATTAATAATAAAATAGATAAAAAAAGAGAAACAAAATCAAATTTAAAAGTTTGGGGATCAAATGAAATTCACCAAGAGATATTTGTAGATTATAATTCTATATTATCAAATGATGGATTTAAAAACTTTTTAAAAAGTCTATACACTTATGGTTTTTTAGTAATTAGAAATTGCGAAACAAATTTAAAATGTGTTGAAAAAATTGCTAATAAAATTGGATATGTAAGAAATTCTATATTCGGAGGACTGTGGAGTTTTGAGTCTGACGAAAATAAGGCTGATAGCGCTTATACTCAAGAAGAGTTAAGACCACATACAGACTCAACATATAGTAATGATGCTCCAGGGTTACAATTATTATTATGTAGTGATTATAATGCTAAGGGAGGTGAGTCAATAATGGTTGATGGATTAAAGATTGCCGAAACAATCAAAAAAGAAGATCATCAAATATACGATTTGCTTACAAAAATAAATGTAAAAGGTAATTACATTGGTGATGGAGTTTTCCTTGAAGCTGAAAGACCAATATTTAAATTAAATAAAAATAATGAAATTATTCAAGTAAGTTTTAACAATTATGATCGAGCACCTTTTAGATTTGAAAAGGATTTAACTTTTAAGTTTTATGAAGCAATTAAAAAGTTTGACTTGCTTGCAAACAATAAAGATTACCAATGGAGACATATACTAAAACCTGGAGAGCTTTTAATATTTAATAATTGGCGAATACTTCATGGAAGAGGATCATTTAGTGGAGTAAGAAAAATGTCTGGATGTTATATAAACAAAGAAGATTTTGATAGTTCTTGTAAAATGAACGGAATAAATTAATTTAATAATTTAATTTAATAATTTAATTTAGTAAAATGACAAAATCTCTTTCTATGGTCTGCGCAATAGTTACAACTTTTATCTGGGGTACAGCTTTTATTGCACAAGATACAGGCATGGACAATATTGGTCCTTTAACATTTAATTCAGCAAGATTTGTTGTAGGATTTTTAACTATTTTACCGCTAGCGTTACTTTTTGAAAGGAAGAAAATAAAGTTTGAGATACTCTCAAAATCAAAACTTTTTATAAAGTATTTAGTTTTTATGGGAGTTTCACTTTTCTTAGGAACTTTTTTACAACAAGCCGCCCTTCAATATACAAATATTGCAAATGCTGCATTTTTTACGGTGTTTTATGTTCCTATAGTTCCAATTTTATTATTTTTTATTTATTCAAAAAAAGTCCATTGGAGTATTTGGCCTGCAATTGGTCTTTGTGTTTTAGGTGTATATCTTCTAAGTGATTTTTCTAATTCAGAAATAATGTTAGGTGATAGTTTAGTAATTTTATGTTCCGTATTTTGGGCATTGCACATAATTTTTGCAGGTAAATTTATGGAAGAATTTGATATTCCAATGTTCTACGCAGCATTACAGGCTTTATTTGTGGCAACGCTCTCAATAATTTTTTCATATGCATTTGAGGAAATTAATATTTCTAAAATTTTAATGGAAAGTAGTTCAATACTTTATGCTGGTGCATTATCGGGTGGGATTGCATTTACATTGCAAATGTTTGCTCAAAAAAATATAGAAGAGGCACCTGCCGCAATTATTTATTCGTTAGAGGGAGTGTTTGCAGCTTTTGCTGGATGGGTAATTCTTAACCAGTTTTTAACTACGAATAATATGATTGGATGTTTTTTAATATTAGTTGCTGTAATTTCTTCTCAAATTTCTCCGAGTGCCAAAACTTAAGAATATGCAATTACAAAAAGAATTAATGCAAGAAATGTTCTGTAATAAACAAAAATGTTTAAATTAAAATTCCTTACGTAAATCAAAAAATATTTTATTGTTAAATAAGAAATAACAAATGATAATAAGACTGCAAATATAAACAAAAAATTCATATCTATATTTGTATTAATTACATCTTCCATACTCAGTACACTTGCTCCAGCTAATGCAGGTATGGACAAGTAAAAGGATATTTTAGAGGAGTCAACTCTATCAAAATTTAAAAATCTTGATGCAGTGATTATAATTCCAGATCTACTAACTCCTGGTATAATAGCCAATACTTGTAAAATACCTATTAGTAAAATATTTTTAAGATTTAAATTATCATTAATTTTATTTTTAATTGTAGATCTGTCTGCAATAAACAATAATATTCCAAATATTAATGTTGTCCAAGCTATCACTTTTAAATTTCTTAAATTTTCAATTAGTCCCGATGAATAAAAAAAATAGCCAACAATAATTAATGGAATTGATCCTAATACTATTAAAAGGAATAATGATTTATTTTTAGTTATATTTAATAAATCTTTTCTAAAATAAAAAATAATTGCTAAAAGTGAACCGAAATGGAGGCTTATATCTAATTGAAGTGAGCTAACATTAAAATTTGAAATCTCTGAAATTATAATGAGATGAGCAGAGGAACTTACGGGGATAAATTCAGTGAATCCTTGGATGAATGCTAATATTGATGTTTCTATATATTTTGAAATCATTTGAGAATTAAATAGATAGTTAAAAGATTGCTTAAATAAGGCAATTACTATTATGCATAGCTACTATGCAAATTTAAAAAAAATCAACAAATAAGGGGTTTTTAAAAATATATGTCAGAATGTATTACCTAGTTATACTTTATACATATTTCAAATTCGTATATAAGCCGACTCCGATGACAAATAAAATGCTTCAATTTGTGGATATAGGTCAACAAAATCCACCTAAAAGAGATAAATCCCAAAGGAAAGAGGATTTTGGCGAGATATATCAAGAATTTATACATGATAGGGCCAAAGAGCAGTCTAGCAGATGCTCACAGTGTGGCGTCCCCTTTTGTCAAGTTCATTGTCCTTTAAGTAACAATATTCCAGATTGGTTAAAACTCACTGCAGAAGGAAGATATGAAGAGGCATATCACTTATCCCAAAGCACAAATAATATGCCAGAAGTATGTGGAAGAATTTGTCCTCAGGACAGACTATGCGAGGGAAATTGTGTAATCGAACAGTCAGGGCATGGCACTGTTACCATAGGATCAATTGAAAAATATCTAACCGAAAAAGCATGGGAAAATGGATGGGTTAAACCAATAAAAGTAAAAATTGAAAATGAACAAAGTGTTGGAATTATAGGTGCAGGACCAGCAGGGTTAGCTTGTGGAGAAGAGCTAAGAAAAAAAGGATATCAAGTAACAATATACGATAGATATGATAGAGCTGGTGGATTACTTATTTATGGAATTCCAAACTTTAAACTAGAGAAACATGTAGTTGAAAGAAGAATTAAACTTCTGAAAGATGGAGGTATAAATTTTATAAACAATTTTGAAGTTGGTAAAGACTCTACTTTAAAAGAATTACAATCAAAACATGATGCAATATTAATTTCCACAGGTGTTTACAAACCTAGAGAAGTAAATTTACCAGGAAATGACCTAGGTAATATTTTTCCTGCAATGGAATTCCTAACAGCATCAAATAAAAAAGGTTTAGGCGATAAAGTTGAAATGTTTGATAACGGTACACTTAATGCTGAAGGAAAAGATGTTGTAGTTATTGGTGGAGGAGATACAGCAATGGATTGTGTAAGGACATCAGTTCGACAAAAAGCTAAATCTGTAAAATGTTTATACAGAAGAGATAGAGAAAATATGCCCGGATCTGCAAGAGAAGTAGGAAATGCAGAGGAAGAGGGTGTTGAATTTATTTGGTTGAGTAATCCAAAAGAATTTAAAGGTTCTAATAAAGTAAAGAGTATTGTAGTGGATAAAATGAAATTAACCGACCCGGATGAGAGTGGAAGAAGAAAACCAGTTGTAGAAGAAAATTCAGAGTTTGAAATAAAAGCAGATTTGGTGATTAAGTCTCTAGGATTTGATCCAGAGGACTTACCTATTCTTTTTCAAGAGCCAAAATTAAAAGTTTCACAATGGGGAACTATTAAAGCTGACTTTGATACCTTAGAGACAAGTATTCCTGGTGTATTCGCTGCAGGAGATATTGTTAGAGGAGCATCATTAGTTGTGTGGGCTATTAAAGATGGAAGAGATGCAGCAACTTCAATCGAAAATTTTCTTCAATCAAAGCAAAAAATGAAAGTTGCATAATGGATATCCAAAAAAAAAATCGTGTATTATTAAAAAAAAATCATGTTTATGATGAGAAAATGGAACATGATGCATGTGGAGTAGGTCTTGTAGCGTCAACTGAAGGTCTAAAATCAAGAAAAGTAGTTGAATATGGAATTGAGGCTTTGAAAGCTGTTTGGCACAGGGGTGCTATTGACGCTGATGGAAAAACAGGTGATGGAGCTGGAATACATATTGAGATACCTAAAGATTTTTTTGCAGAGAAAATAGAAATTACTGGTCACAAACACGATAATTCAGATTTATGTGTAGGAATGATCTTCCTTCCGAGGAACGATTTTGGTGGTCAAGAGCAATGTAGAACAATAGTAGAGAGTGAACTTACAAAAAAGAATTTTAATATATATGGGTGGAGACAAGTTCCGGTTGATCCATCTGTACTTGGTGAAAAAGCTGAATTAACAAGACCTGAAATTACTCAAGTTTTGTTTACTCATAATGATAAATCAATTGTTGGCAAAAATTTAGAGAGAATATTATACGAGACAAGAAGAAAAATTGAAAAAGAAGCTTTAAAAAATCAATTAAATAATTTTTATATTTGTTCATTTAGTTCAAAATCAGTTATTTACAAAGGAATGTTTCTCGCAGAAGCTTTGTCAGACTTTTATACAGATTTAAAAGATGAACGTTTTATTTCAAGATATGCAATTTTTCATCAGAGGTTTTCAACTAATACAGCACCAAGCTGGGATTTAGCTCAACCGTTTAGAGCTATCGCTCATAATGGTGAAATAAATACACTTAAGGGTAACGTTAATTGGATGAATATACACCAAGAAGAAATGTTTAGTCCATTGTTTGATGATATGGAAAATTTGAAACCAGTTATTCCTGCTGGAAATTCTGACTCTGCATCACTGGACAATGTTTTTGAATTACTTAATATTTCTGGTCATTCAGCACCTTTGGCAAAACTTATGTTAATTCCAGATGCGTGGTCAAAAAAAAGTAAAGTTTTGCCAAAAGATCATCAACAATTATTCAATTTTTTAAATAGTACTATGGAACCTTGGGATGGACCTGCTGCAGTGGCTGCTACAGATAATGAGTGGGTAATTGTTGGAAGTGACAGAAATGGTCTAAGACCACTTAGATATACTGTTACTAGAGATAAACTTTTATTTGCTGGGTCTGAAACAGGTATGATTAATTTAAATGAAAAGAAAATTGTTTCGAAAGGGAGACTTGGTCCAGGTGAAATATTGGGTGTTAGAATTGAAAAGGGAAAAGTCTATTCTAACAATGCAATTAAGAATTATTTATCAAAAGAATTTAAAAAGTTTAACAACCAGATCATTGATCTTGATAAAAAATTTCTAATAGAAAATGAAAAAAACCAGTATTCAGGCTCTGATTTAAAAAAAATACAACACTGTTTTGGCTATAGTCTTGAGGATTTAGAACTAATCCTTCATCCTATGGCTGAAGATGCCAAAGAAGCAACTGGATCCATGGGCGATGATACACCTCTTGCTGTATTATCTGACAAATATAGGCCTCTTTACCATTTTTTTAGACAGAACTTTAGTCAAGTAACAAATCCTCCAATAGACTCTTTGAGAGAAAATAAGGTTATGAGTTTAAAAACTAGGTTTGGAAATTTAGGTAATATTCTTGATTTTTCAGATCTTACTGAGGAAAATATCTATGTTTTAGACAGTCCCATCCTCTCAAACAATCAGTTTGAAAAATTTGTAAAGTATTTTGGTGATAATTATAGAATTTTAAATTGTATATTCGACAAAGACGAAACACTAGAAAATTCAATTGATAAATTAAAAAGGGATGCAGAGAAAGCAGTCAGAGAAGGTGTAACACAACTTATTTTGTCTGATAAAAATATATCCGAAACAAAACTGCCAATGCCAATGCTTTTATGTATTGGATCAATAAATACTCATTTAATAAAATTAGGTTTAAGAGGATATGTTTCTATCAATGTTCAAACGGGAGATGCCCTTGATACACACTCGTTTGCTACACTTATAGGTGTTGGAGCAACGACTGTAAATCCTTATCTTGCATTCGATAGTTTATTTCAAAGACACTCCAAAAAACTTTTTGGTAAATTTTCTTTTGATGAGTGTGTCAGCAGGTATATAAAATCTGTAAACTTTGGCCTGTTAAAAATAATGTCAAAGATGGGTATTTCTGTTTTAAGTTCATATAGAGGAGGATGTAATTTTGAAACTGTAGGATTAAGTAGAACAATTGTTAAAGATTATTTTCCAGGGGTAATATCTAAAATTTCAGGAATCGGATTAAGTGGTATAGAAAAAAAGATAAGAAGTATACATGAAGATGCTTTTGACATTCATTCAAATATTTTACCCATAGGTGGAATTTATAGATATAGAAAAAATGGAGAAACTCACCAATATCAAGGAAAATTAATTCATCTTTTGCAAGCTGCAGTTGGATCAAATTCTTATGATACTTATAAAAAATACACCAAAGGAATCTACGGTTTAAAACCAATAAATTTAAGAGATTTAATTGACTTTAAAAATCAAGAGGCAATAGCAATTGACGAAGTTGAGCCAATAAGTGAAATCATGAAAAGATTTGGAAGTGGAAGTATGTCTCATGGTGCTTTATCAAAAGAAGCTCATGAAACTCTTGCTACGGGTATGAATAGGATAAAGGGTGCTTCTTGTAGTGGTGAAGGTGGAGAAGATGAAAAGAGATTTAAAGTTTTAGAAAATGGAGATAGCGCTAATTCAAGAGTAAAACAAATAGCATCTGCAAGATTTGGAGTAACTATAAATTATTTAAATAATTGTAATGAAATTGAAATTAAAATTGCACAAGGTGCAAAACCTGGTGAAGGGGGTCAATTACCTGGGTTTAAAGTCACAGAGGAAATAGCTAAATTAAGACACTCTACTCCAGGAGTGACACTAATTTCACCTCCTCCACATCATGACATTTACTCAATTGAAGATCTTGCACAACTAATTTATGATTTAAAGCAAATCAATCCAAAGGCTAGAGTTGGTGTAAAATTAGTAGCTTCATCTGGAATAGGAACTATTGCTGCAGGAGTTGCAAAAGCAAAAGCTGATATCATTTTAATTTCTGGTCATAATGGTGGAACAGGAGCTACCCCTCAAACAAGTGTTAAATATGTTGGTATCCCATGGGAAATGGGACTGACAGAAGCAAACCAAGTCTTAACTTTAAATAAACTACGACACCTTGTTACTCTGAGAACGGATGGAGGAATTAAAACTGGAAGAGACGTAGTTATGGCAGCAATGATGGGCGCAGAAGAGTTTGGTGTAGCTACAACAGCGTTAGTTGCAATGGGATGTATTATGGTAAGACAATGTCACTCTAACACTTGTCCAGTCGGTGTATGCACTCAAGATGATGAACTTAGAAAAAAATTTACTGGTACACCAGACAAGGTAGTGAACTTATTTTCTTTTATAGCGCAAGAAGTAAGAGAAATTCTAGCAAGTTTAGGCTTTAAGTCTCTTAATGAGGTCATTGGTAGAACTGACTTATTAAGACAAGTGAGCAAAGGTTCACCAAATTTGGATGATTTAGATTTAAATCCTTTATTTGTACAAGCTGACCCGGGTAAAAATAAAAGATATTGTGAGAAACCTATAATTAATGAGGTTCCAAATACATTAGATCAAAAAATTTGGCCAGAGATAGAAAACTTAATAGATAATAATTCTCCATTGGATAAAACATATGAAATAAAAAATACTGATAGAGCAGTAGGTACAAGAATTTCTTATCATTTATATAAAAAATTTGGAAATAATAAATTAAAGGAAAATACTTTTTCACTCAATTTTAAAGGTTCGGCTGGACAATCATTCGGGGCATTTGGGATTAAAGGACTTAAGTTAATTTTAAAAGGAGATGCTAATGATTACGTTGCCAAAGGTTTGTCAGGTGCATCTGTAATAGTTAAACTTCCTGAGGAAAGTAATTTAGTATCAAACGAAAATACTATTATAGGAAATACAGTCTTATATGGAGCAACATCGGGAACTTTATTAGCAGCAGGACAAGCGGGTGAAAGATTTGCAGTAAGAAACTCAGGAGCAACTGCGGTAGTTGAGGGTTGTGACTCAAATGGATGTGAGTATATGACAGGAGGATCGATTGTAATATTAGGTGATGTTGGAGATAATTTTGGAGCAGGTATGACAGGTGGAATGGCTTTTGTATATGATCCTAACAATGAATTTTCAAAAAAAGCAAATCCAGAGACAATTATTTGGCAAACACCTGAGACAGAGTTTTGGAAAAATAATTTAAAGGAACTAGTTTTAAAACATTATCAAGAAACAGAGTCTAATGTTTCTAAAAATATACTCGAAAATTTTGATGTGGAGGTAAATAATTTTTTACAAGTTTGCCCTAAAGAAATGATAGATAAACTTGAAAATCCAATTACCAATAAAAGTATTGTTGGTAAAGCTAGTTAATTTTTTCAATTATTTTTTGGAGTTCTTTACAAATTATAATTAAATTTTTACTTGAGGAGAGACTATGATCTCCATTCTTTATTATTAGAAGTTTTTTATCTGCATTAGGAAAAGTTTTTAAAACCATTCTTGAGTATTTTACAGGAACTACTTCATCTTTTTGTCCATGAACCATTGTGACAGGGATGGTATTATTTAATTTTTTATTAAGAACTTTATTTCTAGCTTTTTTTCCATCAAAAATAAGCTGTTTAGTAATTAAGTATTCATAATCGCCATTTTTAATTTTAGATATTCCTTTTTTGATTATTTCATCCTTTGTTTTTTTTGGAAATTTTTTCCACATAATTCTTGTAAGAAACTCTGGTGCAGATCCAATCCCTAGGAAGCCTTTAATTTGGGAACTAAAATATCTGTGCATTATCATCGAAATCCATCCACCCATACTAGAGCCAATTAGAACAAAATCATTTTTTTTTACTATTTTATTAATTACAGTCTTAGCGTCACTTGACCATTTTGTAATATTACCTTTCGTAAACTCTCCTGAAGACCTTCCATGACCAAAATATTCTAACGCTAAAAACCCTAATTTATTTTTAATGCTAAAGTTTAAAAATTTCTTAGGTTTATCCCCATCTATATCTGATGCAAAGCCTGGCAAAAAAACTATGTATAGATTTTTTTTATAATTATTTGCGATATATCTTAGTTTTTTATATTTAGAAATTCTTAGAAATTTATTTTTTTTCATATAAAGTATTCCTATTGACTAGGTATATATTATTATCACATGCAGTCTAAATTAAAAGTACTACAGGTAATTCCTAAATTAGGTTATGGTGGTGCAGAAACTGGTTGTTACGACATTGCACATTACTTGCCAGAAAATAATGTTGGATCATATCTAATTACAAGTGGCGGTGAGCTCCTACAATATATAGACAGAAAAAAAGTTAAACTCATAAGACTTCCTGTTCACTCAAAAAATCCTATACTCATCTTTATAAATTCTCTAATTATTTCAGCTATTATTTTAATAAATGGGATAAATATTGTTCATGCTAGAAGTAGAGCACCTGCATGGTCATGTTTAATTGCAACAAAAATTACAAGAAGAAAGTTTGTTACGACTTTTCATGGAACCTATAACTTTAAAAGTAAATTAAAAAAACTTTATAATTCTGTTATGGTGAGATCAGATTTAATTATTGCTGGATCTAACTTTATTTTTTCACATATCAAAGAAAATTATGCAGAATATCTCTCAGATAAAAAAAAATTGCTCTCTATATTTAGAGGCATAAATACAGATTATTTTGATTCTTCCACTACATTAGAAGCCGATGAAGATGAATTATTTAAGTCATGGGATTTGATAGTTGGAAAAAAAATAATTTTGTTGCCAGGAAGACTTACAGCTTGGAAGGGGCAAGAGATGTTTTTAGAAGCATTAAGTAAAGTAAATATTCAGTTAGGCAATGACTCTTTCATTGCTATAATTTTGGGTAATGACCAAGGTCGAGATCTATATAAGAAAAAATTAATTAGACTTGTTGAACAATATAGACTTACTAAACAAATAAGATTTATAGACCACTGTAAAAATATGCCATTAGCTTACAAAATATCTGATATTGTTGTCTCTACCTCAATCGAGCCCGAAGCCTTTGGTAGAGTTGCAGTAGAGGCACAATCTATGCAAAAATTAATTCTCGCCAGTAATATTGGTGGATCAAATGAGACAGTTATTGATGGAAAGTCTGGAATATTGTTTGAAGCAGGTAACTCTGATGATTTATCAAAAAAAATTATACAAGTAATGAACTTTGATCCTAATGAACTTTCAAAAATGGGTAATTTTGGAAGAGAAAATGCTGTAAAGAAATTTAATGTTGAAAAAATGTGTTTTTCTACTTATTCAGAGTACAAAAAACTATTTAAATAATGCCAAATATTACATTACCAGACGGAAAAAAAATAAATTTTGAAAAAAGTATTTCAGGTTTTGAGGTTGCTGAAAAAATTAGTAAATCTTTGTCAAAGCAGGCATTATTAATCAGTGTCGATGGAGAATTAAAAGATTTAAATCACAATATTTCAAAAGACTCTTCAATTAAGATATTTACATCAAAAGATAAAGAGGGATTAGAAACTATAAGGCATGATACTGCACATATATTAGCTATGGCAGTTCAAGAATTGTTTCCAGGAACACAGGTTACAATAGGTCCTGTTATTGAAGATGGATTTTATTATGATTTTGCTAGAAAGGAACCTTTTACCTCTGAAGATCTAGAAAAAATAGAGAATAAAATGAGAGAAATTGTAGATAGAGATGAAAAAACTTACAGAGAAGTTTGGAAAAGAAATGATGCAATTGAACATTTTAAAAAAAAAGGAGAAATATATAAAGCAGAAATAATAGAGAGCATTCCAGAAGGTGAGGAAGTATCTTTATATTTCCATGGTGATTGGCATGATTTGTGCAGAGGTCCCCACTTAACTTCAACTGGTAAAATTGGAAAATATTTTAAATTAACAAAAGTCTCCGGTGCTTATTGGAGAGGCGATTCAAATAATGAAATGTTACAGAGAGTTTATGGTACCAGTTGGTCCACTCAAAAAGAGTTAGACGATTATTTAACAAGAATTGAAGAAGCAGAAAAGAGAGACCATAGAAAAATTGGTAAGGAAATGGATCTGTTTCATTTCAGAGAAGAGAGTCCTGGATCAGTATTTTGGCATCAAAAAGGATGGAACTTATTTCAGAAACTTATTTCTTATATGAGAATGAAGCAAGAAACTGCAGGATATCAGGAAATAAATACTCCAGAAATATTAGATCGATCACTTTGGGAAAAATCTGGTCATTGGGAAAAATTCGGTGCAAATATGTACACTTCTACTACTCCTGATGAAAAAGTTTTTGCTATAAAACCAATGAATTGTCCTGGTTGCGTTCAGGTCTTTAATCAAGGTCTAAAAAGTTATAGGGATTTACCATTGAAAATGTCAGAATTTGGAAAAGTTCATAGATATGAACCTTCTGGAGCTCTTCACGGATTATTACGAGTTAGGGCATTCACCCAAGATGATGCACATATTTTTTGTACAGAAGAGCAAATCACAGAAGAATGTTTGAGCGTAACAAATTTAATTTTGGAAATTTACAAAGACCTAGGATTTGAAGACGTAATTTTGAAATATTCTGACCGACCAGACTTAAGAGTCGGGGATGATGAAGTTTGGGATAAATCAGAGGCAGCATTATTGGAGGCTATTAAAGCAACAAAATTAGAATACTCTATAAATAAAGGTGAAGGTGCTTTTTATGGTCCTAAAATAGAATTTGTTTTAAGAGATGCAATAGGAAGAGATTGGCAATGTGGAACTTTACAGGTTGATCTTAATTTACCAGGTAGATTAGGTGCATCGTTTGTAGATAGTGACGGAAACAAAAAGGTACCAGTTATGTTACACAGAGCTTTATTTGGATCTTTAGAAAGATTTATAGGAATTTTAATTGAAAATTATTCTGGAAAGTTACCGTTTTGGCTTTGCCCAGTTCAAACTATAGTTATCCCAATCTCAAGTGATTTTGATGAATATGCAAAACAAGTAAATAATGAATTAAAAAAAGTCGGTTTAAGTTCTGAAGTTGATTTAAAAAATCATAATTTGAATTACAAAATTAGGGAACATTCATTAACTAAAGTCCCAATGCTACTAATATGTGGAAAAAAAGAAGTTGACAGTAACACAGTAACTATTAGAAGATTGGATTCTAAAAAACAAGAAACTATGGAACTAAAAGAATTCTCAAAAAAATATTCTGCTTTAAACAAAGCACCTTCAATTTAAGTGGCAGATTTTAAACAAAACTATTTTCAGAAAAGAACTAAGCCTAAAGGTCCTAGAACTAACCAAAGGATAACCTCTCAAGATGTGCAAGTTATTGGAAGTGATGGAGACAATTTAGGTATTCTCAATTTACAAGATGCAATCAATAGAGCAAAGGATGAAGGTTTAGATTTAATTGAAATTGCTCCAAATGCAAAACCTCCAGTTTGTAAAATAATGGATATGGGAAAATATAAATATGATGCTCAAAAAAAAGCAAATAAAGCAAAGAAAAAGCAAAAAAAGATTGAACTAAAAGAAATTAAATTAAGACCTGTTACAGAAGTGCATGATTATACTTTTAAAATAAAAAATGCACAAAAATTTATAGCTAAAGGAGATAAGGTAAAATTTACAATAAGATTTAAAGGTAGAGAATTACAGCATTCAAGTTTGGGTAATGAGTTAATGGATAAGATCAAACAAGATATGGAGACTGTTGGACGAGTTGAACTCCAGCCTAAGTTTGATGGCAAACAAATGATCATGGTTATCCAGCCTTTATAAGCCTTATTTCTGGTTGTAAATTAATATTAATATTTGTATAACCCCTCAAAAATTATGCCAAAATTAAAAACGAAAAGTTCAGCGAAAAAAAGATTTAAAATTTCAGCTAGAGGTAAAGTAATAACAGCTCAAGCTGGCAAGAGACATGGTATGATCAAAAGAACTAATTCACAGATAAGAAAACAAAGAGGTACTACGGTAATGTCCAAACAAGATGGTAAGATTGTTAAATCTTATATGCCGTATAACCTAAGAGGGTAATATGGCTAGAGTAAAAAGAGGTGTAACAAGTAGAGCTAAACATAAAAAAGTATTAAAAGCTGTAAAGGGACAGTGGGGTAGACGAAAAAATACAATAAGAGTTGCCAGACAGGCAATGGAAAAAGCTATGCAGTATGCCTATAGAGATAGAAGAAACAAAAAAAGAGATTTTAAGTCACTTTGGATTCAAAGAATTAACGCTGGAGTTAGATCAGAAGGTTTAACTTATTCTAAATTTATTAACGGTCTGAGTAAGACAGGTATAAAAATAGATAGAAAAATACTCGCTGAAATAGCTTACGATAATCCAGAAGCATTTAAAACTATAGTTAAAAAAGCTCAAGCAGCATTAAACTAATTTTCATTGTTGTTTTTCTAGAGTTAACAAATATTCTACTAATATGTCCGATATTAAAAAAATCAAAGATGAATATTTAAATAAATTAGATAATGATTTAGACACAGAAAGTGTAAATCAAATAAAAACAGAATTGTTTGGTAAAAATGGACAAATTTCTAATTCTTTTAAAACATTAGGCTCATTACCCAATGATGAAAGAAAAAAATTTGCTTCAGATTTAAATTCAATAAAAGAGGAACTTCAAGAAAAAATAAATTCCAAACTTCAAGAAATTGAAATTAAAGAAATTAACTCTAAACTTGAGAATGAAAAATTAGATGTAACTTTACCTGAGAGAGAAATAAAACAAGGAAAAATTCATCCTGTATCGCAAGTTATTGATGAGATATCTTCAATATTTTCTGAAATAGGCTTCAGTGTAGAAGAAGGGCCAGATGTAGAGAATGAGCATTATAATTTTACTGCATTAAATACTCCTGATAATCATCCAGCAAGAGATATGCATGACACTTTTTATTTAGATAATAATAAAGAAATATTGTTAAGAACTCATACGTCTCCAGTACAAGTCAGGACAATGTTGAATGGAAAACCTCCATTTAAGATTATAGCTCCTGGAAGAACATACAGATCTGATAGTGATCAAACACATTCACCAATGTTTCACCAAGTTGAGGGACTTCATATTGATAAAGATATAAATATGGGTCATTTAAAAGGCTGTTTGAATTACTTCATAAAATCTTTTTTTGAAGTCGACAAAATTAAAATGAGATTTAGACCTAGTCATTTTCCTTTTACTGAACCATCTGCAGAAGTTGATATTGGTTACGAGTTAAAGGATGGAAAAATAGTTATTGGTGAGGGAGATAAATGGTTAGAAATTCTTGGTTGTGGAATGGTACATCCAAATGTCCTGAAAAATGTAAATGTAAATCCAGATAAATACCAAGGTTATGCTTTTGGTATTGGAATTGATAGACTTGGAATGTTAAAATACGGTATAAATGATTTAAGAGCTTTTTTTGAGACTGACTACAGATGGCTTAATCACTTTGGGTTTGATCCATTAGACGTTCCTTCAAATTATAGAGGTCTAAGCAGATGAAATTTACAATGAGTTGGTTAAAGGATCACCTTGAAACTAAACATAAAGATAATCAGATTATTGATAAATTGACGGATGTTGGACTTGAGGTTGAAAGTTTTGAAAATATCAGTTCAGAATTAGACGATTTTAAAGTGGCAAAAATTATAAATGCTGAACAACATCCAAATGCTGACAGACTTAGTGTATGTGATGTTGATATAGGGCAACAAAAAATTGTTAAAGTTGTCTGTGGAGCACCAAACGCTAAAAAAGGTCTTTTGACTGTTTATGCTGGCCCTGGATCAGTAATTCCAAAAAATAATATGAAACTGACTGTCAGTAAGATTAGAGGAGTAACTTCATATGGGATGTTATGTTCAGAGTCAGAATTAAAATTATCAGATGAAAGTGAAGGAATAACAGAGCTAAAACCAAGTAAATATTTAGACAAAATAGGTAAAAATTTTTTTAAAAATAATACTGAAAAGGTTGTTGATTTATCAATAACCCCAAATCGACCTGACTGTTTAGGGGTGAGAGGAATAGCTAGAGATTTAGCTGCAGCAGGAGCTGGTAAATTAAAAAGTATTTCGCACAAAAACATCAAGAAAGATGGATCACAAAATATTAAAGTTTCAATTACAAAAGATAAAAATCAAGGTTGTACAATTTTTGCGAGTTGTCTCATAAAAGGAGTAACCAATAAAGAAAGCCCAAAATGGTTGAAAGAAAAAATTGAGTCTCTTGGTCAAAAACCAATTTCAGCAATTGTAGATATTACCAATTATGTCATGTTAGATTTAAATAGACCTCTACATGCATATGATGCAGATAAAATTGATAAAGAAATTATAGTAAGAAACTCAAAAAAAGGTGAAACTTTTGAGGCTTTAGATAACAAGGAATATAAATTAGATGATGGAATGTGTGTTATATCTGATCAATCTGGTGTGTTAGGCTTAGGAGGGGTAATTGGAGGAACACGTTCTGGTACCGAGTTAGAAACTAAAAATATTTTATTGGAGTCCGCATACTTTATACCAAGATCAATTAGAAAAACTTCAAAATTACTTAACATTGATACTGATGCTAAATTTAGATTTGAAAGAGGAATTGACCCTCAATCAGTAGAACTAGGCTTACAAAAAGCCTCTCAACTAATATCTGAAATTTGTGGAGGAAAGATTAGTAATTTTGATATTCAAAAAATTAAACAATATAAAAACTTAGAAATAAAATTTAGTACGTCGTTATTTGAAAAGATAACAGGTTTTAAAGTAAAAGAAAATGAGATCATTAAAATTTTGAAAGATCTAGGTATCGAGGTTTCAAAAAAGAAATCAGAATTAAACCTAAAGGTTCCTTCTTGGAGACCTGACATAAGCCAACCGATAGATATAGTTGAAGAAGTTGTTAGAATTAAAGGATATGAAAATATTGAAACTATAGAACCAAAGAAAAATAGAATAAAAGACACATTAAATAAACAACAAAAACTTTTTCATTTTCTTCAACGTTCTGTAGCATCAAAAGGATATTTTGAGACCGTTACTTGGTCATTCACAGATTCAAAAATAAATAATTTTTTTAAAGAAAATTTAAAAGAAATTAGAATAATAAATCCCATAAGCTCAGACTTAGATGTTTTAAGAAATTCAATTTTTTCAAATTTGACTTTTTATTTAAAGAAAAATTTAGATAGAGGATTTAAAGACATTTCGCTTTTTGAAATTGGACCAACTTTCAAAAGTAAACAGCCTGGAGAACAGTTGACAGTAATAGGTGCAATAAAATCCGGAAAAATTTCAAGATTAAATTGGAATGAAAAAGATAGATCAGTTGATATTTTTGATGTGAAAAAAGATTTAATTCAAACATTAATGGAAGCTGGATATGATAAACAAAGTTTTTTTATTAGAGATAAATCTCCTTCTTACTATCACCCAGGAAAATCTGGTTCAGTTTATCTAGATAAGGATGATATTGATCCTGTTGCATATTTTGGAGAACTTCATCCAAATATTGTTAAGAAGCTAGATATAAAAACTGAAGGAGTAGTTGGTTTTGAAATTTATCTCGATTATTTAAAGGATACGAAAATAAAGCTAAAGGATCAAAAACTAAACTTTGAATACTCTGACTATCAAAAATCAGAGAGAGATTATGCTTTTGTTGTAGATAAAAATTACAAAGCACAGGATTTAATAGAAATTATATCATCAATTGATAAAAATCTAATAAGATCAATTAAAATTTTTGATATTTATGAAGGTGAAAATATTCCAGATGGGAAAAAATCGATAGCTCTCAATGTTACAATTCAATCATCTGAAAAAACATTAGAAGAAAATGATCTTGAAAAAATTAATAAATTAATTATTTCAACTGTTGAGTCTAAGTCAGGCGCTAAAATTAGATCCTAAATGTCTACTGAAATTGATAACATAAGAAACTTTGCAATTATTGCTCATATTGATCATGGCAAATCTACAATAGCAGATAGAATAATACACAGATGTGGTGGATTGACAGATAGAGAAATGAAGGCTCAAGTCCTTGACTCAATGGATATTGAAAGAGAGAGAGGTATAACAATTAAAGCTCAAACAGTTAAATTAAATTATAAATCCAAAGATGGAAAAAATTATATTCTTAATATAATAGATACCCCAGGACATGTTGATTTCAGTTACGAGGTTAGCAGGTCTTTGTATGCCTGCGAAGGATCAATATTAATTGTAGATAGCACACAAGGTGTAGAGGCTCAAACTTTAGCAAATGTCTATCAAGCATTAGATACTAATCATGAAATTATTCCAGTTTTGAATAAAATTGATTTACCTGCATCTGACATAGATAGAACAAATAAACAAATTGAAGACGTTATTGGAATAGATACTTCAAACGCTGTGCCATGTTCAGGTAAAACAGGTGAGGGTATTGATGACATTTTGGAGCAAATTATTCAAACACTACCTGGACCCAAAGGTGAAAAAGATGAAAAATTAAAGTGTTTATTAGTCGACAGTTGGTATGACACTTATCTTGGGGTAGTAATTTTAGTAAGAGTAATTGATGGGAAAATAAAAAATAATATGAAAATTAAAATGATGTCTTCTAACAAAGAGTATTTTGTTGAAAAAGTTGGTGTTTTTACGCCAAAACCAAAGGATATTGAGGAACTTAATTCAGGAGAAATTGGATTTATAACAACTGGAATAAAAGTTTTATCTGAAACAAAGGTTGGAGATACAATTTGTGATGCTTCAAAACCATTAAATGAGACACTTCCAGGATTCAAACCAAGTAAGCCAGTTGTGTTTTGTGGATTGTTTCCTGTAGATAGTTCTGAATATCAAAAGCTAAAAGATGGTTTGGCTAAACTTAAATTGAATGACTCTAGTTTTTCTTTTGAGGCCGAGTCTTCCTCTGCATTAGGTTTGGGTTTTAGATGTGGTTTTTTGGGTTTGTTACATTTAGAAATTGTTACGGAGAGACTTGAAAGAGAATTTGATATTAACTTACTTACTACAACTCCAGGCGTAGTTTATAAAATCCATTTGAACAGTGGTGAAGTAAAAGATTTACAAAATCCATCAAGTTTATCTGATCCAACTTTGATAAAATTTATTGAAGAACCATGGATAAAAGCTACAATTATTACCCCAGATCAGTTCCTTGGACCAATAATAAAAATATGTCAGGATAAAAGAGGAATTCAAACAAACCTTAGTTACTCAGGAAACAGAGCTGTTATAAATTATGAATTACCACTAAATGAAGTAGTTTTTGATTTTAATGATAGATTAAAGTCTATGACAAGTGGTTATGCTAGTTTTGACTATGAAATAATAGAACATAGAGAAGGTGATCTTGTAAAAATGAATATTCTTGTAAACAGCGAGCCAGTAGATGCTTTAGCCATGATGATTCATAAGGACTTTGCTCAAAAAACTGGTAGAGAAGTTTGTGAAAAACTAAAAGACTTAATTCCAAGGCATAACTTTATGATACCAGTTCAGGCAGCCATAGGAGGAAAGATTATCGCAAGAGAAACAATTAAAGGTTTCAAAAAGGATGTCTTAACAAAAATCCATGGTGGAGGAGCTGTTGATAGAAAAAGAAAACTGCTTGAAAAACAAAAAAAAGGTAAAGCTAGAGCCAAACAATTTGGAAAAGTAGAGATTCCACAAGAGGCTTTTATTGGTGTACTCAAAATATCAAAAGAGAAATAAATGGAGAGGTGGCCGAGCGGTTGAAGGCGCACGCTTGGAAAGCGTGTATAGGGGAAACTCTATCATGGGTTCGAATCCCATTCTCTCCGCCATAAATTTTTGACTTAAAAATGGCTTTTATTTAAAAAAAACAAAAAATAGAAAATTTTTTTAAAAAATCTAATATTATCGTTGAAAATACTTACTAATTTAAGCTTAAGGTACTAAGAGATTTTATTAAAAATTTCAAAAATGGTATAAAAGACTATTCCTTATAAAAATTAATGACAAAAAATAATACTAATACTTATCAAGCAGACTCCATTAAAGTTTTAAAAGGTCTTGAAGCAGTAAGAAAAAGACCTGGCATGTATATTGGAGATACAGATGATGGAACTGGTTTGCATCATATGGTTTATGAAGTTGTAGATAATTCTATTGATGAGGCACTAGCAGGTCATTGTAAAAAAATTGAAGTAAGTATAAATTCTGACGGGTCAGTTACAGTTGAAGATGATGGTAGAGGAATACCAGTTGACTTTCATAAAGAGGAAAAAAAATCAGCAGCAGAAGTTATAATGACACAACTGCATGCTGGTGGTAAATTCGATCACGATTCCTATAAAGTTTCTGGAGGTTTACATGGTGTTGGAGTTTCAGTAGTCAATGCTCTTTCGCAAAAATTAGAACTATACGTTGAAAGAGATGGAAAAAAACATTTTGTTGAGTTTATAAATGGCGAAACCAAAATACCATTAAAAGTAATAGGAAAGTCAAAGAATACAGGTACAAAAATTAATTTTTTACCTTCCAAAGATATATTCTCATCTACAAAATTTAGTTTTTCAATTATCCAAAAAAGAATGCGCGAACTAGCTTTTTTAAATAAAGGAATTAAAATCATACTTAATGACCTAACCCAAAAAAAAATTAAAACTCAAGAATTTAAGTTCGAGGGTGGCATAAATGAGTTTGTTGAATTTTTAGATGAAAAAAGAGAAAAATTAAAAAATAAGAATGATAAAGATTTGTTTAGAAAGCCTATTTATATAGAGGGAACAAAAAGTGATATCGATGTCCAATGTTCATTAAAATGGAATGCAGGGTATAATGAGGATGTTTACCCCTATACTAATAATATTTATCAAAAAGATGGAGGAACTCATCTCTTAGGATTTAGAAGCGCATTAACAAGAGTTGTAAATAAATATGCATCAGAGCAAAATTTATTAAAAAAAAGTAAAGTTATTCTGTCTGGAGATGATGTTAAAGAGGGTTTAACATGCGTTCTTTCTGTAAAAATACCAGACCCTAAATTTTCTTCTCAAACAAAAGACAAATTAGTTTCCTCAGAAGCAAGAAATATTGTTGAAGGTATAGTTAATGAAAAATTGTCAATTTGGTTTGATCAAAACCCAACTGTTTCTAAAATAATTTTAACGAAAATAATTCAGGCTGCAGTTGCAAGAGATGTTGCTAAAAGAGCAAGAGAAAACGTAAGAAGAAAAGGTGCTTTAGAGCTCACTGGATTACCTGGAAAATTAGCAGATTGTCAAAACTCAAAACAAGAAGGTACAGAATTATTTATTGTTGAGGGAGATTCAGCTGGAGGGTCAGCTAAACAAGGGAGAAATAGAGAGTATCAAGCAGTACTACCACTGAGGGGGAAAATTTTAAATACATTTACAGAGATAAATGGGTCTAAAAAAAATGGAAATCAAAGTGATTTAAGAACAAAATCATTGTCAAAAATGATCTCATCAAATGAGATAGTTACATTAATAAATGCTCTTGGACTAGATCCTAAAACAGAAGAAATAGATTTACAGGATTTGAGATATGGAAAAATTATAATCATGACAGATGCAGACGTTGATGGTTCACATATTAGAGCGTTACTTTTAACTTTTTTTAACAATATTCCTTTTAATAAATTAATACAAAAAGGTCATGTCTATTTAGCACAACCACCTCTTTTTAAAATTAATAAGGGCTCCAAAGGCATTTACATAAAAGATGAGAAAGATCTTGAAAATTATATTATAAAAAATTGTAATGATATAAAAAAAGTTAAAAAAAATTCTAAAGAATATGATAAAATTATTCAATTAGAGAAATCTAAATTAAACATTCAACGATTTAAAGGACTTGGAGAAATGAATCCTGAGGAATTATGGAATACTACTTTAAATCCAGAGACCAGAAATTTACTTCAAGTTCAATATTCAAAAAACCTTCAAAAAGATCAAAACCTTATACAAACATTAATGGGTAACGATGTTGCTTCTAGAAAAGACTTCATTGTCGATAACGCTATAAATGTCGTTAATTTAGATATTTAATTAATGGAGTTAAGCAACAATCCCAAATCATCAAACCTAAATAAAATTACATACGTAAATTTAAGATGGATAGGTGTAATAGGTCAGTTTATTACTATAAATGCTGTTGCATTCTTATTTAAATTTGAATTTAATTTTTTACTAGCTAATTTTATAGTTTTACTAGGTGCTTTAAGTAACATTTTCCTATTTTATTTTTTTAAAAAAAATCAGCTACAAGAAAAAATATCTTTAACCTTTCTTACCCTTGATATTATACAATTAAGTTTTTTGCTTTATCTAACTGGTGGTATCATAAATCCATTCTCAATATTCCTAATAATACCAAGTATATTTGCCTCAAATAGCTTAAGCATTAGAACTAACATTTTATTAATAATTTTGACGATCTCCTCAATTATTCTTCTTACTTTCTATCATCAAGAATTACCCTCACCATTAAATGAGTATATTTTTAGTAGTTACTATTATTATTCAGTACCTTTAGCCTTAATTATTGCACTCCTTTTCCTGAGTTTTTTTGCTTTAACATTTGGAAATGAGTCAAAAGTAAGAAAAGATGCATTAGACAAAATTCAGGAAGTTATTTCTAAGGAGCACGAATTGGTATCTTTAGGCGGTCAAGCTGCAGCTGCAGCCCATTCATTAGGCACTCCATTATCTACGATAAAGATTATATCTCAAGACTTATACAATAATTTTAAAAATAATAGAGACGTTAAAAAAGATATTGAATTGCTTGTTAGCCAAGTTGATAGATGTAATGAAATATTAAAAAAGTTATCTTTAAATCCTGTAGTTGAGGATGATTTTATAGATAAAAATATAAGTTTATATGATTATGTAAAAGAAATTGTCAATTCTTTTAGAGAGATATCAGATAAAAATTTTATCATTAATATAGAGCAAGATTATAATTCATTTGAAATTTCAAAATCGATTGAGATAGTTTATGGGATAAGAAATTTTATTGGAAATGCAAATAAATTTTCACAAAAAAATATTTTCATATCAATAACTAGTGACAGTGAAAATTCAATAATATCAATAGAAGATGATGGATCAGGTTTTCCTAAGGATATATTAGCTAAAATTGGTGAACCCTATATAAAATCTTTACAATCTAAAAATAAATCTAGAGCAGGACTTGGTTTGGGAATATTTATAGGGAAAACTTTGTTAGAAAAAAATAAAGCTAAACTTTTAATGAGAAACTCAGAAACAAGAGGGGGTGCCGAAATTAAAATTGAATGGTCAAATAAAGATTTAAAAAATATTTAGTGAAGTTTTTTATTTTCAAATAGACCGCTCAATTGATCGATCATTACATCACCTAGTTCTTGTACATCCGAAATTTTGATAGCTTTTTTATAATATCTAGATACATCATGGCCAATACCAATTGCTAATATTTCAATCTCACTATTGGTTTCAATAAATTTAACAATTTTTTTTAAGTTTTTTTCTAAAAAATCGCCTGAATTTACTGATAAAGTAGAATCATCAACAGGCGCTCCATCAGAAATAACCATTAGTATTTTTCTTTCCTCTCTTCTTTTTTTAAGTCTATTAAAGGCCCATGTAATAGCTTCTCCGTCTATATTTTCTTTTAACAATCCCTCTTTTAACATTAGTCCCAGATTCTTTTTTGATTGTCTCCAATGCGAGTCAGCGCTTTTGTAAATTATATGTCTAAGATCATTTAGTCTTCCAGGATTTTTTATTTTTCCTAATTTATTCCATTCTTGTCTACTTTTTCCACCTTTCCAATTTTTTGTTGTAAATCCAAGTATTTCTACTTTCACTGAACATCTCTCTAAAGTTCTAGATAAAATATCAGCACAAATAGCTGCTATAGTTATAGGTCTTCCTCTCATTGAACCAGAATTATCAATTAATAATGTTACAATTGTATCTTTAAAGTCTAAATCTTTTTCTTTTTTAAATGATAAGGAATTGTATGGGTCAATAATAATTCTTGGTAACTTTGAACTATCTAATAGTCCTTCTTCAAGATCAAATTCCCAAGACCGATTTTGTTTTGCCATTAATTGTCTTTGTAATTTGTTTGCTAATTTTGTAATTAAATCTTGAAAGCTAGTAAGTTGCTGGTCTAAATTATTTCTGAGTTTTTGAATTTCCTCAGCAGTTTCTAAACTTTCAGCTTTGGCGATTTCGTCAAATTCTTTAGTAAATACTTTGTATTCTTTATCACTTATACCTAAATTCTTTTTTTGGATAACATTTTCTGATTCCATATCATCGTTGTTCTCATTGGCAAGTTGATCATCAAGTCTAAATTCATTAACATCATCCTCACTATCCATACCCTGTGTGATATTTTCATCCTCACTTGACTTACTAGACTGATCATTGTTTTCATCCTCATTGTTATTTGGATTATTTTGATCTTGGGTATCATCTTTTTCATCATTCTCTTTTTCAGTGGTATCATCATTTTCAAATATATCCATACTTTCTAAAATTTCTGAAAATTTATTATTATACACCTCTTGATTTTCCAAATTTTCTTTTAAAAATTTCAAATGATTACCTATGGACTTATTAAAATCTTTCTCCCAAAATTGAAGAATTTCTTTATTTCCAGAACTTAATTCCAGATTAAAAAACTTGTTTGTCATGTAAATTTCAAAAGCGTCAATTATATTAGTGTCTTCTTTTTTCATTACTTTTTTTTGTTCAAGAGATTGAAGCCTATACTTATAATTATCTTTAAAATTTTTTGAAATTCCCTTCAGCATTTCCGAACCTAGCAACTCATATCTAACTTTTTCTGAAAGCTGATAAAGAGTTCTACAAGATGGATTTTTTGGAATATTTTTGGCTAGTAGTTTTTTGTCTGAAAACCTTTTTTTTAATGCTTCAGAGTCTGTCTCAGCTCTTAATTTGTTAAACTGATTTTTATCAGTAATATTATCTATTTCACCAACACTATAAATTTTTTCATCCTTTTTGTTATTTCTGTCAACTTTATAATCATTTGAGATAACTCTATAAGTTGATTGCAGCGCTTGTTTGAGTTTTTCTTTTATACTATCTTCTTTATTCATTAAACTTGAATATTAATCATTGACTCTGGCAGTTCTTCACCAAAACATCTTTGATAATATTCAGCAATAGTATTTTTTTCTGCATCGTCGCATTTGTTTAAAAATGTAACCCTAAATGCATATCCTATATCTTTGAAAATTTCTGAATTTTCAGCCCAATGCAAGACTGTTCTTGGACTCATTACTGTTGATATATCACCAGCCATAAATCCTTTTCTAGTAAGTGAAGCTACTTTTATCATATTTGATACTTGTTCTTTCCCTTTAGGGTTGTTTAAATTTTTATTTTTACTTAGTATTATTTCCATCTCTTTTTCTAAACTAAGATAGTTTAATGTAGATACAATATTCCATCTATCCATCTGACCTTGATTTATCTGTTGAGTTCCATGATACAAACCTGTCGTATCGCCTAGGCCTACAGTATTCGTTGTTGCAAAGAGTCTAAAAAACTTATTTTGTTTAATGACTTTATTTTTATCTAATAGCGTAAAACTTCCCTCTGACTCAAGTACTCTTTGAATAACAAACATTACATCTGGTCTTCCAGCATCGTATTCGTCAAAAACTAATGCTACTGGGTTTTGAATTGACCAGGGAAGAATGCCCTCCTTAAATTCAGTTACCTGTTTACCTTCTTTTATCACAATGGAGTCTTTTCCTATTAAATCAATTCTGCTTACATGACTATCAAGATTAATTCTTATACAGGGCCAGTTTAATCTAGCAGCTATCTGTTCAATATGAGTTGATTTTCCCGTACCATGGTATCCTTGTATCAGAACTCTTTTATTAAAAGAGAAACCTGACAAAATAGCTAATGTTGTATCTTTATCAAACTTATATGTTTTATCTATCTCTGGTACGTACTCACTTGATTTAGAAAACGCATCTACTTCCATATCACTTTCAATACCAAAGGTTTGTTTAATTGATAACTTAATATCTGGCGTACTGTTAATATTTGGCGTCAATTTTTTCCTTATATGTGTTTTTTAATTGAGTATAAGCTAAAGTTATTACTTTTAACTTATCTTCAAATTTTTTATTTCCAGCATTCATATCAGGGTGAAATTTTTTGACAAGTTTTTTAAATTTTTCTTGTACTTTCTCCCATTTTAATCCGACACTTATTCCTAATATATTAAAGGCTTTTATATCATTGTTGTTAAATTTAAATTTGTTCATGTTATTAAAATCATTATTGAATTTAAACTTGTCCATTTCATCTTTTAAAGCATTACTCCACAAAACTTTAAAAAAATTGTCAGAGGAACCAAAGCTTTGTGTTGGTTTATGCCACGTCATGTCTGAACGTAAAAATTCAACTATTTGTTGATCACTCATACCTCTGAAATAGTTCCAGTTTTTATTAAATTCTTTTATATGATTTAAACATAATAATCTGTAATCTTTACTATTATCTCTTTCTTTAGGTGCTTTATACAAGCCTTCGGCAGTACAATTATTCCAATCACAAATATTTTTCATAGTATATAATACTTTATACTATGAAAATTAGTGAACTTATAAAAATTATTGAAAAAAAAATTTTGTCGCAGGATTGTATTACAAAGGTAAAGATAGAAGATAAGTCATTTTTGCATAAAAATCATAAATCGAATGAAAAAGGAAAATTTCATATTTTGCTCTTAATTGAATCTGCTGAATTAAAAGAAAAGAATAAATTATATTCAACAAGATTTATCTACAAAATTTTAGATAATGAATTAAAAAATAATATTCACTCTTTACAAATAAAATTAATTTAAACTGTTTAAAATATATCTCTTTAAAATTAAAGGATTGATCTGAAAGTCTATTTTTATTTTACCAAAATTCTTTATTAGTATTAAATTAATTTTCTCAGAATTATTTTTTTTATCACTTTTCATAAAATTTAAAATCGTATCAGTATCTTTTTTTTTAAAAAAATTATTTATTTTTACTTTCATACCAATTCTATTTATATGGTTCATAATAATATTTAATTTATTTTTTGATAGAGCACCACTTTGAAGACTAAATTCTGCTGCATTTTTTATACCTAAAATAACGGCTTCTCCATGATTTAATTTTTTAGAAAAACCTAACGTTGACTCATAAGCATGTGCAAAAGTGTGACCCAAATTTAATACTTTCCTAAAATTTTTCTCATTTACGTCTTTTTCCACTACAATTTTCTTTAAATTACAAGCTTTTAAAATTGAGTTTTCAATAAAAGGTGATTTTAATTTTAAAATTTTTTCTAAGTTTTTATCTATATATACAAAACTTTTATAACTATCTATAATGCTACTTTTTAGTATTTCAGCATATCCACAAATAATTTCTCTTTTAGGTAAAGAATTTAAAATGTTAATATCTGATACAACTAAGTCTGGTTGATAAAAACTACCAACCAAATTTTTTCCATATTTATTATTAATGCCAGTTTTACCACCTATTGATGAGTCTACTTGCGAAAGTAAAGTTGTTGGAATATTTAAAAATTTTAAACCTCTTTTAAAAGTACTTGATGCAAATCCAACAATGTCTCCAATTATTCCTCCACCAAAAGAAATAACACAATCTGATCTGTTAAATCTTTTTTCAAATAAAATTTTATGAATCTTTTGAATTGTTATATCATTTTTAATTTTTTCCGATGGCACTAATTCAATTTTGTATATTTTTTTAGATTTGAGTTTTCTAAATAAAGTTTTTTTAAACTTGCTTGGAATATTTTTATCAATAACAACTAAGCACTTTTCAAAAGTTATATTACTATCTTTTAAAATTTTATCTATTTTGTTTATTAAGTTTCTTCCAATATGAATTGAGTAATTTTTTGTATTCGTTCTTATGTTTATTTTACTTATTTTCATAAATATCTAATATCTTATTTATAATTTGAGCTTTGTCTAATTTATCACAATTTATTTTATAGTCCGACAATTCGTAAAATTTTGATCTTTCTTTTATTAAACTATTTATTTTATCCTTAGTGAGGTTCATCACCACTGGTCTTTTTTTACTTTTGTATATTCTTTTTATAATTGTTTCATTTTTCCAATTAAGCCAAAAAGATAAGGATGTTTTTTGACAGAATTTTCTTATCGAAGAATTAATAAATCCTCCACCCCCTAAAGAAATTACGTTATTTTCAGATTTTATATATTTTTGAGAAATTTTTTCTTCAATTTTTCTAAAATAGTTTTCTCCGTTTTTTTTAAAAATATCTGAAATACTTAATGACTCAACTTCCTCTATCTTTCGATCAATATCTATAAAATTGATATTTAATTTTTTTGATAAAATTTTACCTATAGAGGATTTTCCAGATCCCATCATTCCAATTAACACAATATTTTTTTTTGATTTCATGAGTTTCTATATTGAAAAAACACAAATATGTCTTATTTTGAAATTATTAAATTATATGCAATTTACAAAAAATACAAGTAAAGGTAAATTCTTAAGCTTAGGCTTTGTTTCGAAAATTTTAATTGCCATTTTTATAATTATATTTGGCTTTATTTTAATTAATCAGATTAATTTGCCTGCACCAGTTAAACAAATTGAAAAAATCTTACCAAATGAAAATTTCAAAACAATTAAGTAAGATTTTAATTTTTACATTTTTTATTTTATTAGTTCAATCCGCTAAGGCCCAGGAAATAAAAGAGATTTGGTCTGAGATAGAAAAAAAAAATATCTCCAATAATGATTCAGAAAATAATGATGATAGCACAAATGTCGTAAATCAAGTTGAAGGCGTTAAAGTAAAACTTTCTGATGAAAATATTCTAGTAGATCAAAATTTAGATAACTCTAATAGTTTGTTGTCTGGATTATTTGACCCTGATGACAACGATTTGAAACTTGATATGTGGTCAAAAACAGATGGAGCAGTAATAAAAAAGCAGCTTGAAATAATACAATCTATAAATTTGTCTAGTTTTTCTGAGAGATTGATGGATGTAGCATTATTAACAAACTCGTATATTCCAAATCAAAATTTCTCTCAGGACGAATTCGAAAGTTATACCATTGATCATCTAATTAAAAAAAAAGATTTTAATTTAGTCGAGCAGTTCATACAAAAAAATTCATCAATAAAAGAAAAAGAAAGACTTATAAAACATATTGCTGATTACTACTTGTCTTTAAACAAAATAGAAAATTCTTGCTCAGCCATTGACAGTTTAGGCATGATTACAGATGAATATTTAACGTATTACAAAATTTACTGTTTAATTACTCAGGATAAAAAAAATGAGGCACAATTGTTGTTTGACCTTAACTCTGAGGTAGACAATTTGAATAATTTTTTTGTTCAAAAGTTTGAAGTACTAATGGGATATGAGGATGGAAATTATATATTGTCTGATGAAAATGTTCTTTTTTTTCATCTATCTCACAAAACAGATGAAAGGTTAATATATTATCCGTCTGTAGAGTCCAAAGAATTTATTTGGAAATATTTATCAAATTCGAATTTAATTAAAAATTTAAATGATTTTAATCTTAGTGACATTGACCAGGTAAAATTTTTAGAAAAAGCAACTAGCGAAGATATTTTTGAAGAAATAAATTTATTAAATTTGTATAAAAAATTTCAATTTGAGATTGACGACTTAATTAATTATGAGAAAGCATCCAAAAATTTATCTGATTATGAGGAAAGAGCTCTACTTTATCAGAGGTTTTTACTTACGGATAATGTTGAAAAAAAACTTTTATTGTTATCGAAATTGAATAGTTCTTTTGAAAAATCAAACCTCAAAAAATCATTTGATGATGAATTATCTAAATTGTTAAAGAAAATGGATAAAGAGGAAATACCCTCAAAATTTTCGTCTTTTTACCGAAATAATTTAATTACTGATGCAAACAAAAAAAATAAAATTAAGTTTAATGATGAAGTTTTTCATCAATCAAAAGTGTTAAATTATTTTTTGAACAAGAATAGCTTAACTAAAACCCAAAAACTGACTGACAATTTATTGTCAAAAATGAAAAACGATAAAGACTATTCTTTTGACTTTAAGGATATAGTTTTATTGCAATCTCTTAGATCAGATGGAATTAAAATAGGTGAAATCGATGAACTCTCTCAATATAAACCTGACTTAAATCCTGAATTAGATAAAATGATCGACAATAATGAGTCGGGCATGATATTATTAAAACTAGTTGAAATTATTGGCGAAAAAGAATTAGATGAATTAAATAGTCGATCATTGAATTTTGTAATCGAAATTATGAATAGAACAAAATTAATTAGTTTAAGAAACGAACTATTAATGGAAATTCTTCCACTAAAAGTTTAAAGTGCTTTTTAAATCATGGCAATAAGAACTATTATAACGGAACCAAACGAGATTTTAAGACAAGTTTCAAAACCAGTGCTTAAAGTTGGTAATGAAGAAAGAAAGTTGATGGATGATATGTTGCAAACAATGTATGCAGCAAATGGCATTGGTTTAGCAGCAATCCAAATAGGAATTCCAAAGAGAATAATAGTTATGGATATTTCAAAGGATGGTAAAAAAAATCCACTGTTTTTTGTTAATCCAATAATAAAAAATAAAGACAAAGAAAAAACAACATATGAAGAAGGGTGTTTGTCCGTACCTAATTACTTTGCTGAAGTTGATAGACCTAAATATTGTGAAGTAGAATATTTAGATTATAGCGGAGAAAATAAAGTTTTAAAAGCTGATGGACTTCTTGCAACTTGTATACAACACGAAATGGATCATCTTGAAGGAATACTTTTCATAGATTATTTATCAAAATTAAAAAAAACAATGATTGTCAAAAAACTATCAAAGAAAAAAAATAATCCTGATCGTATAATTGTTTAATGAGCAAAAAAATTGCTTTTTTAGGCACACCCAGTATTTCGGGTCAGATATTAAAATCATTGTACCAAAACGGTTTTAACATTGAAATTGTATATACTCAGCCACCTGTTGCATCAAATAGAGGACATAAATTAAATAAATCTCCTGTTCATATCATGGCTGAAATATTGAATATTCCAGTTAGAACTCCAGTAAAATTAGATAATCTTGAGGAAAAAAAATTTATAAAAAGTAAAAATATTGATTTAGGTATAGTTGTTGCATATGGCCAAATTTTAAAAAAAGATATCTTAGCACTACCAAAATTTGGATGGATAAACATTCATTATTCACTTCTACCAAAATTGCGAGGCGCAGCTCCAATCCAAAGGGCCATTATGAATAATGAGAATATAACGGGGATTTCAATTATGAAGATGGATGAGGGTTTAGACACAGGTCCAATTTGTAATCAATATCCAATAAATATATTAGATAATGAAAATAGTGAGGATTTGTCTAAAAGATTGAGCAATTTAGCTTCTGAAAAGATTTTAGAAAATATTGATAATATTTTAGAAAATAGAGCTTTATTTAAAGATCAAGATCATAGTCAATTTTCATATGCAAAAAAAATAAAAAAAGAAGAAGGAAAAATAATTTGGCAAGAAAGCAATAAAAAGATTATAGGAAAAATAAATGGTTTATATCCCAATCCAGGTGGATGGTTTGAATTTCAAGGAGAAAGATATAAAATCCATAAAGCTGAATTATCAGTTAACAAAGGAAAAGCAGGCTACGTTTTGTCAGATAACTTAGAAATTGGTTGTGGTGAAAATTCTATTAAAATTATTGAAATTCAAAGACAAGGAAAAAAAGTCCAAAAAACTGGGGAGTTTTTGCTAGGTAGTCAAATTAAGAAGGGTACCAGTTTGAATTAGATATGTTTCGTTATCAAATTTTAATTGAGTATGTTGGTAGCTCTTTTATAGGATGGCAAGTTCAAAAAAAAGGCAAAACCATTCAAGGATTAATTCAAAAAAAGATTTCAAAACTTCTGAATGAAAAAATAATTGTTACTGGTTCAGGAAGAACAGATGCTGGCGTTCATGCTATTGAACAATCAGCACATTTTGACTGTATGAATAAAATTAAAAATCTGGAAAAGTTTTTATATTCTATAAATTATTTTCTTAATAAAAATGAAATAGCCATTTTGAAAATTAAAAAACAAAGTTTAAATTTTCACGCACGCTTTTCAGCAAAAGAAAGAGTATATAAGTATGTTATTTATAACCAATCAACCAAGCCTATTATTCAAAATAATAGAGGATGGTTTGTTATAAAAAAACTTGATTTTGAGAGTATGAAAATGGGAGCAAAAAAATTAATTGGAACTCATGATTTTTCATCATTTAGAGCTTCGGGATGTAATGCAAAAAGTCCTATTAAATTAATGAAATTAGTAAAAATAAAAAAATTCAAAAGTAAAATTGAATTTGAATTTAGATCACAATCATTTTTAAAACAGCAAGTAAGGTCAATGGTAGGTTGT
The DNA here is from genome assembly GCA_902594675.1 of uncultured Pelagibacteraceae bacterium. Classification (GTDB taxonomy): domain Bacteria; phylum Pseudomonadota; class Alphaproteobacteria; order Pelagibacterales; family Pelagibacteraceae; genus Pelagibacter. The sequence goes on along the minus strand of CACJNE010000002.1, from coordinate 125,149 downwards.
TTGAAATTTATCGGAGAAAAAAAATGGTCAATAAAAAAATTAGTGAATGTTATAAAGTCAAAGAATCGAAAACTATGTGCGCCTCCTGCGCCTGCCGAGGGATTGTATTTAGTTAAAGTTAAATACTAATTTTTTTTTATTACTCATTGCGAATTTTTTGTTAATTCTCCACCTAGACTCTGCTCTTACAATATAGCCACAACAATTTTTTGATTTACATTTACAAGGAAATTGTTTGTAATCTTTATCATAGCCAAAACCATAGTCACAAGTTAGTTCCTCACCTTTTTTAATATTTTTAATTGCTTTAACCCATATCTTAAGTCCTTTACCATCATAATCGCAATTATTTTCACAAGAATGATTTATTAATCCAGCTGTATTCCATGGAAAGTCTCCATCAAGATCATATTTTTTATTTACAGTAAATAAATATATTGGTTTACTATTATCGTATTTATCGGATTCTTCTGTTTGTTTCTTTGTAATTAATTTTCCAATATAATCTATTATCTTCTCACCCTCTTTTATATCCCGTGTAGCGTAAAGTCCCTTACCTTTTTTATCTATATCTGACTTTTTAATTTTGTATGGTTTCATATTTCTTTACTTAATTATTTAGAAAAAATTTATCAATTAAATTCTCTCAATGCATCAACATGTCGTTTAGTACTTTTTTGAAGTGCTCTTAAATCGTAGCCTCCTTCAAGAATTGAAACTACCCTACCTTTACAAAAAGACTCTGAACACTCCAAGGTTCTCTTAGTAATTTTGTAAAAATCTTCCGAACTTAGCATAAGTTGCGCTAAAGGATCATCAATATGTGCATCAAAACCCGCAGAAAACAATAGAAATTCTGGTTTGAATGTCTTTAATTTATTTAAAACTATTTCGTAGGCATTTAAATATTCTTCTGAGGTTGTCCCAGCCTTTAATGGAATATTCAAAACATTATCATAATTTCCCTTTTCTTTTTCCGACCCTGAACCTGGGTAGTATGGATATTGGTGAGTTGAAATATATAAAACTTTTTTGTTATCATAGAAAATATTTTGTGTTCCATTACCATGGTGAACATCGAAATCAATTATAGCAATTTTATTGTATTTATATTTTTCAATTAAATAATGAGCACCAACAGCTACATTATTATAAATACAAAATCCCATAGCTTTATCTTTTTCAGCATGATGACCAGGTGGTCTGACAGCACAAAATGCATTATTAAATTCTTTACTTTCTACCCCATCTATTGCTGCAATTATTGAGCCTACTGCATCTTTTGTTGCATCTTTACTTCCAGGAGAAATGATTGTGTCTCCGTCTAAAAATACTAAACCTTTTTTAGGAAATGACTTTTGTACTTGATTAACATAATCCTCAGAATGAGTTTTACTAATAAGGGATAAATTAAATTTTGCTGGTTTTTTCCATATAAGATTTTTGTCATCTATTTTCTTAAAATTCTCAATTACCGCAGTAACTCTATCAATTTTTTCTGGATGACCATTTCCAGTGTCATGATTTTTATAGGTATCTGATATTATAAGGCCAGTCTTCACTTAAAATATTGTTTTAAAATATTTAAATAAATTGAGCTTAATTTTTTCAAATCAGTCAATGAAACTGCTTCATCAACTTTATGCATTGTTTTTCCAACTAAGCCAAATTCTAAACATGGGGCAATTTTTCTTATAAATCTAGCATCTGAGGTACCCCCAGTTGTTGACAGTTTTGGTTTTATCTTGGTAATTTCTTTTATAATTTTTTGTATCATAAAAGTCGTATGATTTGGCTTTGTGAGAAAAGCCTCTCCTGAAACAGCATAATCAATTTTATATTTAGATTTAGTTTTATTGCAAACTTTTTTCAAAATCTTTTCGATCTTATTTTTGATTGAATTTGAAGTATGCTTATTATTAAATCTTATATTAAATGTAGCATAAGCAATGCCAGGAATAACATTATCAGCCATATTATGTATATTAATCTTTGTAATTTCCAGGTTTGTAGGTTGAAAATCTTTTGTACCTTTATCAAATTTTATATCTTTAAGTTCATTTAGTATTTTTATAATGGTTGTAGAAGGGTTATTTGCTCTATGAGGATAAGCTACATGCCCTTGTATACCGGTAATTGTTAATCGACCAGTCATGCTACCTCTTCGCCCAATTTTTATCATTTCTCCTAATTTATTTGGATTTGTTGGCTCTCCAACTATGCAAAAATCTATTTTTTCTTTTCTCTTTTTTAAGTAATCAACAACTTTTTTAGTTCCATTAATCGCAACACCTTCCTCGTCTCCGGTAATCAAAAGACTTACAGATCCCTTAAACCCTCTATTTTTTTGAGTAAAAATACTAACAGCAGACACAAATGCAGCAATTGAGCTTTTCATATCATTTGCTCCTCTACCAATTAAATGACCTTTCTTAATTGATGGTTTAAATGGGTTTACCGTCCAATCATTTAAATTTCCAGCAGGGACAACATCTAGATGTCCTGCATAACAAAAATTAGGACCTTTATTTCCCAATCTTGCATATAGGTTTTTAACTGGTTCACTTCCTTTTTCTTTAAACTCAAGAATTTTAGTTTTAAACCCAATTTTTTTTAGTTTTTTTTCCAGAAATTTCATAACTCCTGCATCTTTAGGAGTTACGGTTGGAAATCTAATTAGCTCCTTTGCTAATTGTAATTCATTTATAATTGCCATTTAAATTATTCTCTCAAGAGATCGTTAATAGAAGTTTTTGATCTGGTTTTCTCATCAACTTGTTTGATTATTACTGCACAATACAGAGAGGGTGCAGATGAATTATTTTTATCTGGAAGTGAACCTGGAACAACAACTGAATAAGGAGGAATTTTTCCGTAAGTAATTTCACCAGTTTTTCTATTAACAATTTTTGTAGATTGTCCAATGTACATTCCCATACTTAGAACTGATCCTTCTCCTACTATTACACCCTCTACAACTTCAGACATTGCACCCAAAAAAACATTATCTTCTATAATTGTCGGAAGTGCTTGTGCAGGTTCTAATACACCACCCACACCTGATCCTGCAGAGATATGACAATTTTTTCCTATTTGGCTGCAGCTTCCTGCTCTTGCAAATGTATCAATCATTGTACCTTCATCAATATATGCGCCGATATTAACGTAGCATGGCATTAAAACTGCATTTTTGCCTACAAAACTTCCTTTCCTTACTGGAGAGTTGGGTACCATTCTAAAACCAGCATTTTCATGATCTTCTTTTGTCCATCCTGCAGTTTTACCTTTAAGTAAATGCGATTTATCATACCAACTACTGTAAGGACCATTCAAATTTTCCATAGGATACAATCTGAAACTTAACATGATTGCTTTTTTTAAATGTTGATGAGTTACCCATTCACCATTTATTTTCTCAGCCACTCTCGATCTACCACTATCTAAATCATTGATAACTTGATTTATTGTATCTTTAAGAGACTGTTCAGATGACGGGTTTACTTGATCTCTATTTTCCCAAGCATCATTTATAATATTTTCTATACTCATAATTTTATGAGTTTTTTAATAACCTTATTTCTTTTAAAAATAAAGAGAGATTTTCTATTTTGTAGTCAATATATTCTTTGTTAGATTCCTTTTTTCCCCAATACTCGTTATTGATTAGCCAAACTGTTGTAGCTCCTCTTTCTTTTCCAATTGACAAATTTTTTGCAATATCTTCAATATAAATCGTCTCTTTTGGATTAATATCAAATTTCTTAAGCATTAAATCGAATGCTTTTGCGGCTGGTTTTGGATGATAATCAGCATCTACAATATCAAATACATCATCAAATAAGTCATCTATACCTAAGTGTGTAGTAATATTTTTAACATGTTCCTTGCTTCCATTAGTAAAAACAAATTTTCTTAGATCTAATTTTTTTATTTCTTCTCTTAAAACAATGTCTTTCTCCATGAAAGATAGATCAATATCATGAACAAATTGTAAAAATTCTGTTGGGGGAATATCATGGTGTATCATTAATCCGTTCAGACTTGTGTTGTATTTGTGAAAATAATTGGTTTGTAGCTCTTTTGCCTCTTTTAAATCAATCTTTAATTTTTTTGAAATATACCGAGTCATTCTTTTGCTTACTTGACCAAATACTGTCTCTAGATCTTGATAAAGAACACCGTCACAATCGAATAAGATATTTTTTATATGCTTCATCTTCTTATTAATGTTCCTGCACCTTTATCTGAAAATAATTCGAACAAAATTGAATGTTTTTTTCTTCCATCTATGATTCCTACTCCTGTGACCCCGTTCATTACCGCATCAAGGCATGTATTTATTTTGGGTATCATGCCCTCTGTGATTGTTTCATTATTAATCATTTCTAAAATTTCAGAAGAGCTTATCTCTTCGATAAGCTTTTTTTCTTTATTTAAAACTCCTTCCACATTGGTCATTAATAATAATCTTCTACATTTTAATGATTTTGCTATAGCTCCCGCAGCTGTATCTCCATTAATATTATAAGTTTGATTATTTTTTCCCAGACCTAAAGGAGAAATAATTGGTACTGCATTTATTTTGATTATGTCTTTTATTATGTCCACATTTATTTTATTTGGAATACCAACAAATCCTAGTTCTTCTGCCTCTGGAATTACTTCTATAGCGTTGTTTTTCTTTGTATTTAGGGAAACTGCATATGCACCTTTTTCGACTAAAGAATTTACAATATCCTCATTAAAGTCGATAAGGACATTTTCAACTATGTTAATAATTTTTTCATCTGTAACTCTTAATCCTCTTATAAATTTTGATTGAATATTCGATTTATCTAACTCTCTTTTAATTCTAGGCCCGCCTCCATGAACTATAATTATAGAAAGTCCTAATTTATTTAAAATACTAATATCTGAAATAAAATTATTAAAGATATCCCTATCGATAAAAACATTCCCCCCATATTTAATTACAATTAACTGATCTTTATATTTATCTATATATTTTTTAAATTCATCGATTGTAGGACCGTCTTTGGGTACAATTTTCTCTATTTCCATTTTTAAACGGTTTTGACAGTCGTTCTCTTAATGATGATGTACTGTTGAGCCATTGTTAATATGTTATTTATAGTCCAGTAAATGACTAGTCCAGCTGGAAAAGGAGCTAATATCACTGTTAAAAATAAAGGGAAAAACATAAATATTTTTGCTTGTACAGGATCAGGAGGTGTTGGATTTAGTTTTTGTTGCATCCACATTGAAACACCCATTAAACACGGCCAAACACCAATAAGTAAAAAAGAAGGAGGATCCCATGGAATTAAACCAAACAAATTAAATATAGAAGTAGGATCCCTTTCACTTAAATCTTTTATCCAACCAAAAAATGGCTGATGTCTCATTTCAATAGTTACAAATAAAACCTTATAGATGGCAAAGAAAAATGGAATTTGTATGAAAATTGGAAGGCACCCGCTGATTGGATTAACTTTCTCTCTTTTGTACAATGCCATCATTTCTTGTTGAAGTTTCATTTTATCCTCTTTATGCAACTCTTTTAGCCTTGTCATTTCTGGTTGGAGAACTTTCATTTTAGCCATTGATTTAAATGAGTAATTAGCAAGTGGAAAAAATACTAATCTAATACAAGCAGTAATCATAATAATTGCTATTCCAAAATTACCAGCAAGATTAAAGAAATATTGAATTGCAAAAAATAAAGGTTTCACTATAAAGTAGAACCATCCCCAATCTATAGCTAAATCAAACTTACTAATATTTTCAGTTTCGGCATAGCCATCAATAACGTTTACTTCTTTTGCCGCCACTATTGCTCTGATAGAATTAGTTTTTATTTCATTAGCACCAATTTCAGTTGCTTCTGTCTCTATGAAATTTGCTCTAAATTTATTTTTATAATCAAAATCAGACCTGAAACTCTTCCCATTTTCCGGGATAAGACTAGCAATCCAATATTTATCAGTAATACCCAGCCATCCAGTATTCGCATTTATAGAGTATTTTTTTTCCTCTATATCATCATAATCCTCTTCAACTAATTGATCGTCAAAAACGCCAATTAGTCCTTCATGCAAAATATAAAAATTTGTTACTTCTGGAGCAATATTTCTTATGATTTGACCGTAAGGATAAAAATTATAAGTTTTATCAGAATTATTTTCTATAGTTTGTTTAATGTCGAAAAGATATTGATTATCAATACTTATTTCTTTTATAAATTTGATATTCTGATTATTTTTCCAACTTAATTTTATAGATGAATTTGGTGTAAGTTTCCTATTTCCTTCAATCTTCCACAATGTTTTTGAATTTGGTAGATCAATATTTTTATTAGTTGTTGCCCAACCAGTTTCTACATAGTATCCATTTTCAGATTGTTTAGGATTTAACAATACAACATTATCATCTCCATTTAGAGTGTTTGTGTAGTTCTTAAAGGTTAAGTCGTCAATAGATGAACCTTGCAATGAAATTGAGCCTTTAATTTTATCATTTTCGAATAAAATTCTTTTATTCTCCTTCAAAGCTTCATCTCTTGAAATCTTGATTATTTTCTCATCTTGAACTAATGAAGGTGCATCTGATGAAGAATTTTGACCAGAAGTGTTTTTATCACTTGAGATATTTTTTTGATCCACTACAGGAGGAGCAAAAAATAAACTGTAGAGTATTATGACAGCTGCACTTAAAGATATCGCAGCAATTACATTTTTTGTATCCATAAACTACTTTTTCTTTTTGACTGGATCAAATCCCTCACCGCCACCTAAAAATTTTACAGGGTGACAACTTAAAATTCTTTTAAATCCATTAATACTTCCTTTAAAAATTCCATACTCTTTTAAATTTTCTATAAAATAATCTGAACATGTCGGAAGATATCTACAGTTGTTTCCTAAAAATGGAGATATCACTATTTGGTATAATTTTATAGTTTTGATCATTAAATATTTTATAAGTTTGTTCATTTAATTTTTTTTAAATCCTCAAGTGTTACCATTTTTATTTTCTCATAGGGATCATTGTTAACAGATATTCTTGCTATTAATAAATAGCAATAATTTAGATTAATATTAATTGTTTTTAAAGCGTCATTCATTATATTTCTTAATCTTCTTTTAATTCTATTTCTAATAACGGCATTTCCTATTTTTTTTTTGGCTACAAAGCTAATATTTAATCTGCTAGTATTTTTATGTGAAAGTTTTTTAAAGAAAACTGTTAAATACTTGTTTGAAATCTTTTTTCCACTAAGAATTGACTTAAAGTCTTCATTTTTAGAAAGGCTAACAATCTTTTTTTTCATTAAGCGTTTGTTAATTTTTTTCTTCCTTTAGCCCTTCTTCTTTTTAATACTTTTCTTCCACCCTTAGTTTTTCTTTTAGCTCTAAAACCAACAGCTTTTTTTCTTTTTCTATTACTTGGTTGATATGTACGTTTCATTGTTGTTAATTTATTGTTAAATTTCGGTAGTTATACAAATAAATGTATATAAGTACAGTGATTTTTAATAAGTTAAAAAATCAATGAATAGAGAAAAAAAAATTAAAGTATTTTTAGGCTCTGCTTACATTTTGATAATATTTGTTTTTTTATTGTTTTTTTTTAACATGTTTTCATTTCAGGATTTTTCAAGTTATGAATTAATCAGAGAAAATAGAATTGCTTTGGAAGAAATTAAAAACAGTAATATTTTTATTTCAAGTGTTATTTTTTTATTAGGAACTATAGTATGGGTTCTTTTATTGGGTTTCGGATCACCTGTATTTTTAGTCGGTGGTTTTATCTTTGGTAAGTGGTTAGGAACTTTACTAATAGTATTTGGATTATCTATTGGTGCAACGCTTTTATATTTATTCGCTAATTACTTTTTAAAAGATTTAGTTGAAGAAAAATTCTCATCACGTTTTAGTAATTTGACTGAAAATTTTAAAAAGAATGAATTTGTTTTTTTTTTAATTTATAGATTTATTGGTGGTATTCCTTTTTTTATTTCAAACATTTTACCAACAATTTTTAATGTTAAAGTCTCAAACTTTTTTTTGGGGTCAATAATTGGAATGACTCCACAATTATTTGTTGGAGCATCTCTCGGAGCTGGTTTGAGTAAGATTTTAGAAGAAAATTCTGAGGTTCCAACTATTCTTGAACTAATTTTTACTCCAGATATTTATTTGCCAATTCTTGGCATTCTTATTTTAGTTTTAATTGGATTTGTATTTAAAAAAAAATTTTACACAAAATAAAACTGGTGCCCTCACCCAGAATTGAACTGGAAACTCATCCTTACCATGGATGTGTTATACCATTTAACTATAAGGGCAATATTTAACTTAAATTAGTGTATAAATTTAACTTTTTCAAATTATTGCCTTAATTTTTTTTCAAAATAAGTTATATCTAATTGAGGAAAATGTTATGGGAATTCACTACACATATGGGGCTAATAAAAATGCAAAGCTTATGGAAAAAAAAGCAAAAAGAGAAAAAAAACTTGCAGAAAAAAGAGCTAAAAGGCAAATCAAAGCTGGACCAGAAAAAATAGAAGATGACAAAACAATTCCTATTGATCAAGTTATCACTCTAGATCATCTTACAAATCCTAATAAAAAATAAATTATGAGTTCAAAAAAAAATAATTTGAGCAAACTTGAACTTGCTTTAAGAAAAAATTTAAGAAAAAGAAAAGAATTCCAAAAGAAAACAAAGAAAAAAAATAAATAATGTCAGTTCAATCTGATAAGTGGATTATTCAAATGGCTAGAGATTATAATATGATTTCCCCATTTGAAGATAAACAAGTTCGAGGTGATAAAATATCATTTGGTGTATCATCTTATGGTTATGACGCAAGAGTTTCTGACGAATTTAAAATTTTTACTAATGTCAATTCTGAAATTGTGGATCCAAAAAATTTTAAATCATCAAATTTTATTACAAAAAATTCATCTGAGTGTATTATACCACCAAACTCATTTGTATTAGCAAGAACAGTAGAATATTTTAAAATTCCAAAAAATGTTTTAGTCATATGTTTAGGAAAATCAACATATGCAAGATGTGGAATAATTGTTAATGTTACACCACTAGAGCCAGGGTGGGAGGGTCATGTAACTTTAGAATTTTCAAATACAACCCCACTTCCAGCAAAAATTTATGCTAACGAAGGTGTTGCACAATTTGTATTCATCAAAGGTAATGAAGACCCATCAGTTTCATATGCAGACAGAAATGGCAAATATCAGGGCCAAAAGGGAGTTACACTTCCAAAAATATAATAATGGACAAATTTATTGTTAAAGGCCCTAGTAAATTAAAGGGAGAGATCGCAATTTCAGGCTCTAAAAATGCTGCCTTACCAATATTAGCATCAACAATTTTATTTGAAAATGAAGTTGTGATTAAAAATTTACCAAGAGTGAAAGATATAGATACAATGATTAATCTTTTAATATCTCTTGGGTCTGTTGTAAAATTTAGCAAAGATAGGAAAACTGTAAAAATAACAAAGAAAAAAAAACATAAACTTTTTGCTTCATATTCTCTTGTTAGAACAATGAGGGCTGGAATTTTAGTTCTAGGTGCACTAGTTGCTAAGTATCAAAAATCTATTATTTCTTTACCTGGAGGCTGCTTAATTGGAGCAAGACCTGTAAATTATCATTTAAATGCACTTAAAAAACTTGGAATGAAATATGAAATCAAAAAAGGTTATATACATGCAAATACCAAAGGAAAATTAGAAGGTGCGAAAATTAGATTTTCAAAAATCAGTGTTGGAGCAACTGAAAATACAATTATAGCAGCATGCTTAGCAAAAGGAATTACAATTCTTAGAAATTGCGCAATTGAACCAGAAATAATCGATTTAATAAATTTTTTAAAATCAGGTGGTGCTAAAATAAAATTTATTGGCAAGCGGACTTTGAGGATTGAAGGAATAAAAAATTTAAAAAGCACTATTTACTCAGTTATGTCAGACAGAATTGAAACCGGGACCTTTTGTGTGGCAGCATGTTTGACTGGTGGTAATTTAAAGATAAATAACTTTGATCCAAAAATTATTAAAGTAGAACTATCTTTACTAAGGAAGGTTGGAGCTAAAATTAAAACAAGTAAAAATCAAATTCATATACTAGGTCCAAAAAAAATCAAAAATATCACTAATTTAGTTACAAAAGAGTACCCAAATTTTCCAACAGATTTGCAAGCACAATTCATGGTTCTTTTATGCAAGGCAAAAGGAAAAAGCTTAATAACGGAGAGTATTTTTGAGAATAGATTTATGCATGTTGCTGAATTAAGAAGATTAGGTGCTGAAATCATAATAAAAAAAAACAAGGCTTTAATTTTAGGCAGCACAAATTTTAAGGCTGCAGAATTAATGTCTAGTGACCTAAGAGCCTCAGTTGCATTAGTTCTAGCTGCAATGGTTGCCAAAGGGACATCTACTATTAATAGAATTTACCACTTAGATAGAGGATATGAAAATATAGAGAATAAACTCAGAAAAGTAGGTGTAAATATAAGACGTATAAGTTGATGGAAAATCAATACTTAAAAAAGATAATTGCGCAATCCCCCGAGGATCTAAATGTCATTTCAGCTTGCTGTTCTGAAGGGACGGTAAATATAAAAGATGTTAAGTATTTAGCTTCAAATAAGATTTTCTTAATGTCTATATTAAGACTTAGTAAAGAGGAGGAAAATAAAAATAAGCTAATAAACAGTATTATTAAATTTGAATTTATAAATTCTTCTAAATCAAAGAATATAGACCAAAAAGACCCGAATCTTTCATTAGAACTCTTAACTATTGATATTTTTAAGAAAGAACAAAACTTCGAAATAATTATGTTATTTTCGAAAAATAGAATTATAACTCTTTCCGCTGAGGTAATTGAAGTTACACTAGAGGATCAAAAATTAGAAAATGATAAAACAGATAAATTGTAATAAAAAAAACTATTTAGATAATTTAACAAAATTCCTAGACGTTAGAAGGTCCTCAAAAAAACCTGAAAATAAAATTATATCCAAGATCCTTAGCGATATTAAGAAAAATAAAAATAAATCACTTATAAAATATGAAAAAAAATTTAGTAAAAATAATCAAATTAAGCCGAGTATTAAAGAAATAAATAATGCAATTAAATTTCTGGATCCTAAGATTAAAAGAGCAATTGATTTTGCATTGAAGAGAATATTCAATTTTCATATTAAACAAAAAAACAAGAATATTTTATATAAAGATAGTTTAAATAATAAAATAGAATATAAATATGTTCCAATCCAATCGGTGGGAATATATGTTCCAGCTAACTTGCCATCTACATTATTGATGAATGCAATTCCTGCAAAAATTGCGGGTGTAAAAAGAATTGTATTAGCAAATCCAAAAAATAATGGAAAACTTAATCCAGCAGTTTTATATGCAGCAAAAAAAGTAGGTATAAATGAAATTTATTCTATGGGAGGAGCGCAAGCAATTGGAAGTTTGGCTTATATCCAAAAAGTAAATAAAATTGTTGGTCCAGGGAATATTTTTGTTGCTGGTGCCAAAAGACAAGTTTTTGGAGACGTAGGTATTGAAGGTATGATTGCAGGCCCCTCAGAAATAACAATATTAGCAGATAGCAAAACTAATTTGAATGAGGTCACGACATCTATGATTGGGCAAGCAGAGCATGATGTAAACTCGCAGTGTATTTTAATTACAAAAGATATAAATTTAATAAAAAGATTTAAAAAAGATTTGATTTCAAAATTAAAAAAAATACCAAGAAAAAGAATTGCTACAAAAAGCATCAAAAATAATGGACTGATCCTAAAAGTAAATAATGATAAGCAAATTATAAATGTAATTAATGAAATAGCTCCTGAACATTTAGAGTTAAATGTAAGCAACTACAAAAAATATAAAGATAAAATATTTAATGCGGGAAGTATTTGTATAGGCAAGTACTCTCCTATGGCATTAAGTGATTATGCTGTTGGTACAAACCACGTATTACCTACAAATGCATCAGCTAAATTTTCTTCAGGATTAAGTCTTAATGAATTTTATAAAAAAATCAGCCTAATAACACTCTCAAAAAAAGGTGTTGAGAAAATAGGAGAATACGCTAAACATCTCGCTGAGTATGAAGAATTAAAAGGTCATGCTTTAAGTATAAAATCTAGAATAAGGAGAAAGTAATATTGGCAAAACAAGACTTGTTAGAGTTCAAAGGAAAAGTAATTGATCTCCTTCCTAATGCAATGTTCAGAGTACAATTAGATGAAAATAAACAAATTGTTACTGCACATACTGCTGGGAAGTTAAGAAAAAATAGAATTCGAGTTTTGCAAGGTGATAATGTTACTGTTGAGATCAGTCCTTACGACCTCTCTAAGGGACGAATTATTTTTAGATTTTAAACTTTGGCTTCGTAGCTCAGTTGGTAGAGCAGAGCCCTGAAAAGGCTTGTGTCGCTGGTTCGAGTCCCGCCGAAGCCACCACAAACTGTTAAAAGTGCGCTTGATTAAAGCTTGCATTCAAATTTAAAATCTAATAATTATCCCGCTAGCTGAAGTTTAGCTAAGTTTAATACAATAAAGAAAGAGTAAACAAAAAGTATGAGTACATTAAAAGGTAAAGTAAAGTGGTTCAACGGTAAGAAGGGCTACGGATTTATAGAAAGAGAAGACGGAGAAAAAGATTGTTTCGTTCATGCAAGCGCAGTTCGTGAAGCAGGACTTCGTTTTTTGAATGAGAACGACGCTGTAGAATTTGAAATTCAGGATGGAGACAAAGGTCCTAGCGCTGTAAATTTAAAGAAAACATCTTAAAATTTATTTCATTTAAAATTTTGTATAGGAATATAGTGGGTAAGCCTATAAATATTCCTATACAATACATACTTGCATTTTAAGTTTAAAATGCTATTTAACTCCCATGATTTTAAATAGTTACATCCTTGTATCTCACAAAAGACATCATTTTCATGCTGGCTTGCAGCTAGCTATTTAACTATTTATAAATTTAAATTTAACTCTAATTAGTATAAAACAACAATAAGCCCTGGTGGTGAAATGGTTATCACGTCAGTTTGTGGAACTGAAATTTTTGGTTCGATCCCAAGCCAGGGTACCAAAAAATGAAGAAAGAAAATAAATTAATACCTGGGTTACCTTCAGGGTTTGAAGATCGTTGGGATAAAAAACTCTTTCTCAAAAAAAAGCTTTTATCAGCAATTGAGAATGTTTTTATTAAGTTTGGTGCTGAGCCATTAGAAACCCCATCGTTTGAGATCAGTGAAAATATTGGATCATTTTTGGCAGAGGATGAAACTAACCCTATGTCTGATGTATTTTCTTTTAAAGATGGAGATAAAAATATTACTCTTAGATACGATTTATCAAGCCCCTTAGCAAGATTTGTTGCTCAAAATAATCAAGATTTACCATCAATTTATAAAAGATATGCCATCCAAAATGTTTTCCGTAATGAAAAGGCAGGTAATGGAAGATATAGAGAATTTCTACAAGCAGATTTTGATATTGTGGGAAATGTTAATTCATCACAGGCTAATGCAGAGCTTTGCAACTTAATTTCAGCAGCATTAATTGAATGCGGATTAAAGAAAGATCAATTTACAATAAATGTAAGTAATAGAAAAATAGTTCAGGGATTGTTAGATGATTTGAAAATATCTAATGAAAAGCAATTAAAAGTTATTAGAGCAATTGATAAACTTGATAAACCTGGTTTTGGGTTAAAAGGTGTAGAAGATCTCTTAAGAAAAGAAAGAAAAGATACTAGTGGAGCTATCACAAAAGGTGCAGATTTAAATGATGAGCAGGTTGACCAAATATTAAAATATCTAAAAATAAAAGATTTAAAAGAGCTGAAACAAAGCTTAAAAAATCCATTGTCACAAGAAGGAATAAACGAGTTGGAAGAATTTTTTGAGGTTCTTGGGTATGGATCAAGTTTAGATCAAGTAAAAACTAATTTCACAATTGTGAGAGGATTAGCTTATTATTCCGATTTTATTGTAGAAACTAATCTAAATTTTAAAGTTACAAATAACAAAGGCAAAGAAGTAGATATCGGTAGCATTTGCTCAGGAGGAGCTTACGCAAAGCTCATATCTAGATTTAAAGGCGTAGATATTCCTGGGACAGGCATTAGTTTTGGCGTAGACAGACTTTTATTTGCTTTAATGCAATTAGATCAAATTCAATTAGATGAACAAAAACCAGTTTTGGTATGTGTAATGGACCAAAAATATTTAAAAAAATACTACGAAATTTTAGATCTCTTAAGACAAAACAATATTAATGCTGAAATATTTTTAGATTCTAAAAAAAATCTTGGTAAACAGCTTACTTTTGCAAATAAACGCCAATTGCCAGTTGCCATTATCTGTGGAGAAAATGAGTTTAAAGATAATACAGTGACAATTAAAAATTTAAAAGGTGTTAAGGGAGAGAATAATAAAACTTTTTCAAAGAAAGATTTAATTAATGAAGTCAAAAAACTTATCTGAGAATATTCTTAAATCTTTGAAATCAAGTGGATTTGATTATATCGATTTAGATACAGTCATACCCACCAATTTAATTCTTGAAAGATCTGGAGAGTCATTTAGAAGTTTAATTTTTTCATTTGTTGACCAGAATGGAAAAGAAATTTGTTTAAGACCAGATTTAACTGTTGCGTCTTGTATTAAGTATCTTAATCAAAAAAATAAGAAATCTTCAAAAGTTTTTTACAGTGGACAAGCATTTAGAAAAGTTCAGAAAAAAACTGACAAAATTATTAGAGATCAAATAGGTTTTGAGATTTTAGGATCAAAAGATGAGAAAAGGGATGATAAAAAAATAATTAATACAAGTATTAAAGTTATAAATAAATTTAGATACAAAACTGGAAGTATTACAGTTGGGAATGTTGAAATTTTTCACTTATTAATAAATAAATTAGATATCCCAAAAAGATGGAGACTTCGATTACAAAGACATTTTTGGAGAGAAAATTATTTTAACGAATTGTTGAAACGTTTAGAGACAAACTCAGATGTAGATGAAACAGTAGTTGAATTGGATAAAAAAAGATATTTGAAAATGTTTAAACAAAATCAAGATAGAAATATTGCGGGTCGTACTTTAAACGAAATTTTATTAAGGTTTGATAATAAAATTAAAGATCCTAGAAGGCAAATAAAAGGCCAAAATGTTGTAAAAATTATTAGAGATTATTTAAAAATTAGTTGCCCTATGAGCAAAGCAGCAGCTACTCTAAATACTTTTTTTAAACGAAATAAAATCAATCTTAGTGTTGGAAATAATTATTTTCCAATAACAAAAAATAAAGTTTCAAAGTTAAATGCAAATTTTTCATCTTCATTCGGTAGACATTTGGAATATTACACAGGTATGGTTTTTAAAATTCAAACAAAGGTAAAATCAAGAAAAATTGAGGTAAATGGTGGCCGTTATGACAATCTTATTAGTGATTTAGGTTCTAAAACAAAGGTTCCAGCTGTTGGAGGTGCAATAAATTTAAATGATTAAAATTGGCATTCCTAGCAAAGGTAGACTTAGAAAAGACACTTTAAGTATCTTTAAAAATAAAAATCTTAAAATTTTATCAGAAAGAGGAGAAAGAGATCTTTTTGGATATATAAAAGGAAATAAAAAAATAAAAATAGTATATCTCCATGCAAGAGAAATTATTGAAAGATTAGGAGATGGATCATTAGATATAGGTTTTTCAGGTTATGATCTATTAAAAGAGTCTGAATTAAATATTCAAAATAAAGTTATTATTAATAAAAAACTCGATTATGGAAATGCAACTCTAGTTGTAGCTGTTCCTGACGAGTGGATAGATGTCCAAACACTTGCTGATTTAGAAGAAATATCTTTTGATTTTAAAGATAATAAGAAAAGTAGATTAAGAGTTGCAACAAAATATCCAAATTTGACCAAAGAATTTCTATTTTCAAGAGGAGTGACTCAATTTAAATTAGTACCTTCCCTTGGAGCAACTGAGATATACCCATTTACTGGTTCATCTGAGATTTTAACTGATATAACCAGTACAGGAGAGACTTTAAAAGCTAACAATTTAAGAATTTTAAAGGATGGAGAAATACTTCTATCACAAGCCTGTTTGATGTCTTCAAAAAAAATATCTAAAAAAAAAAATATTCAAAATATTATAAAATTATTAAGTAAATAAAATGCGTTGGAATAATAAATTTAATTATCCTAAGTCAACAAGATCTATTGAAGATGGATACAGAAAATACTCTTTGGGTGAGACTAAACTTCCGTCGGTAACAAGTATACTTTCTCTAACTAAATCAATAGAAGAAAAAGCAGCTTTAGCAAATTGGAGAGAAAGAGTAGGCTTAAAAGAAGCCAACAGAATTAAAACGGAGGCTTCTACTAGAGGAACGTTAATGCACTCATATATAGAGGATTTCCTTAGAGGTAGAGTAAATGAGAGTTTTTTTGAGACCAATGAGCAATATAAAATAATGGCAAAAGAAATTATTGATAAAGGACTAAATGGTAGGCTAGAGGAAATATATGGAATTGAGGAAACTATTTACTATCCAGATCAGTACGCGGGCACAGCAGATTTATTAGCTAAAATGAATGGTGTAGACGTTTGTATAGATTTTAAGCAAGCTAATAAGCCAAAGAAATCAGATTTTATACAAGATTATTTTTTGCAACTTGGCGCTTACACATTGGGTCATGATGTTGTTCATGGCACTAAGATGAAAGCTGGTATAATTCTTTTATGTACTCAAGATATATTGTTTCAAGAATTTAAAATAGAAGGGGCTGAACTTGAAATGTATCAAAATTTGTTCATGGGAAGAGTAAAAAAATTTTATGAACTTAATAATATTTCTTGACTAATCTAAATTAATAAATATAAAAAGAAAATTACATTAAGCTACTTGTTTAGATGCGAAGTGTTTAGTTCCTGATAAAAATCAATTCTAAAAACTCCATCAAAACAATTCTTAAGAAAGAAATATGTTGGAGTATATTATATTAATATTTATTGCTGTCTTAGTTGTGCTAATTCTTTTGGTAATTAAGAAGCTTGACCATGCTAAAAAAAATCAAAGTAATGAAAATCTTTCTGAAAAAATAGAAAAATTAATTGAAAAAAATGCTGAAAATAATTCTTTTTTAACTGAAAAAATCACTGAAAAACAAAGTGATTTATCAGAAAAAATTACGCAAAAACAAAGTGATTTATCAGAAAAAATTACACAAAAACAAAGTGAGTCAGATAAAGAAATTAGGTCGATAGTAAGCGGTTTAAATGAAAGATTGGCTAGGATTGATAAGGCACAGGAAGAAATTAATGAGATAAAAACTAGTGTAATTGATTTTAAAAATCTTTTTAACAATCAAGGTACTAGAGGGAGGTTAGGAAATGATTCCTTAAAAACAATTGTCTCTGATGTTTTAAGCAAAAAGTATTTCGATATGGAATATACTTTATCAAATGGAAAAAGAGTTGACTGTTTTTTACATCTTGGAGAACCTCATGAATGTGTTCCAATAGACTCTAAATTTGCTTGGGAAAATTATACAAAATTAATTACCGAGAAAGATGAACAACAAAAAAAAAATTACGCAAAATTATTTTCTGATGATATAAAAAAACATATTAAGGATATTTCAGAAAAATATATTATAGAAAATGAGACAGCTCCATTTGCAATTATGTATGTTGCATCCGAAGGTGTTTATAATGCCATAATGGAGGCAAAAGGAAATTTTTCAGAAGAAGCAAGAACTAAAAATGTTATAATTGTATCGCCTAATACTATTTTTGGTTTTTTAAAGACATACAGACTATTTATTGACAACAAGGAAATGAGTGAAAAAGCCGATATTATTCAAAAAGAATTTAGCAAAATATTTGAAGACATCACTAGATTTTCTGAAAGATTTAGCAATATTGATAAGAGAAATACACAATTGACAGAAGATTTTAGAAAACTTCAAATATCGGTAGATGCAATTACTAATAGGGCTAAAAGAGTTAAAGATTTAGAATTTGATAAAAAAGACCTAATAAATCAATGAATTTAGCAATCTGGGATATAGAATCTTCAAGTGCTAGCACTGACTTTGGTAGCATCATAGAAATTGGCGGAATACTATTTGATGAGAATTTTAAGGAAAAAGATAGATTTAATCTTCGATGTAGACTTCATGAAACTGAGATTTTCCAAGCAGCAGCATTAATAGTTAATAAGACATCAATTAAACAACTTACTCAAACAAATCTAAGTCATTATCAAATGCTTGGGCAAGTTGAAAAAATTTTTAAGAAATGGAGCCCTGCTATTTTCTTGGGTTGGAGTTCGCTAAATTTTGACGAAGAGATGATAAGAAAAGAATTTTTCAAAAGTATAAGGTATCCTTATTTGACAAATTCTGCTCCAAATACCAGACATGATGGAATAAATATTGCAAGAGCTGCTTATGCAGTAGATCCAACAGTTTTAGAGACTGAAATTAATGAAAAAAATAATCCTGTGTTTAAATTAGCATCTCTTGCTCAAATGCAAGGTATAGATGCAAGTGATGCACACTCAGCTCTAGCTGATGCAGAACTTACCGCAAAAGTTTTGAAAATTGTTAAAGAAAAACAGGAACATACTTGGGAATCTTTTTTAAAAACTGCAAATAAATCTAATACCGAAACAATAATAAAAAAAGGAGAAATTATAACTTTAAATGAATATTATTATGGAAAGTCCAGACTTCATTTAGTTGTACCGTTGCATGCAAAATATTGTATGCATCCTGTTTATCAAGGATGGTATTACACAATAGATCTTAGAACAGAAATTCAACCATTGATTAATAAATCTATAAATGAATTAAAAACCGAGATGAAAAAAACACCTAAATTTCTGCGAACAGTTAGATCAAATAAAGCTCCAATAATAATTGATGCAAAATATGGTTTTAATATTGAGCCATATAATAAACTAGATAAAAACGTTATTAAAAAAAGAGCAGAGTTTGTTCAAAATAACGAACAGTTTTCTCAAAATATTTTAACTGCACTTCGTGAAGTTGCAGAAGAAAAAGAACAATCAAAATCTCAAGAGGATATATATGCAGAGGAAAGTATTTATACAAAATTTACATCAAATAAAGATACTGCTTTGTTCCCAAGTTGGCATGAAGCACCATGGAAAGAGAAATTAAATTTATTAGATAAGTTTGATGATGATAGATTGGTTAGTTTTGGTAAAAAAATCATTTTCCAAGAAGCTCCAGAGATCCTTCCAGATTCTATGTATAAGTCTATAAGAAGAGATATAGCTAAAAGAATATTAAGTGAAAAAAAAGAAAAATGGTGGACTATTCCAACTTTATATAACGAAATTGATACTTTAAGAGAAAAATATACAAATGAAAATGATAATGAAAAACTAGCTCTTTTGGATGAGTTTAATAATTATGCTATGTCCATTCAAAAAAAGTACGAAAATGTTTAATGTATAATATTTAATTTACATATTTTTAACTATTGAATAAATAAAATATATTTATATAAGACATTTATGGCGACAGTTAAATCTACAGACGAGAGTTTTGATCAGTTAGTTAAAGATAATAAAATACTTATATGTGATTTCTGGGCAGATTGGTGCAAACCTTGCCATATGGTAGCTCCCAGCTTGGAGGAAATTTCAAATGAAATGTCTGACCAATTATCAATTGCAAAACATAACATAGATGAGGAGCCAAATACTCCAACAAAATATGGAGTTCGTGGAATTCCAACGATGATTTTAATGAAAGATGGAAATCATGTTTCTACAAAAGTTGGAGCAGTTCCTAAGAGTGAAATTGTTTCTTGGATAAAAGAAAATATCTAATTTAAACTTAAAATTTCCCCAGCTAGATAAAGTGAACCTACACAAAGTATAATGGTATTTTGATTTTCAGATAATGATTTTATACTTTCTTTGATACCATTACAAAGTTTCAAATTTAATTTTAAATTATCTAATTTTTTCTTTAAATCTTCTTTTGATATTGAACCCTCCTGATGAGGAATATCAATTAAAGTAATAGAATTTACATTATTTCTAAATGCTTTTATAAATTCAATGTGCTCTTTATCTATCATCATGCCTACAATAAGATTCACTTCTTCATTTTGATTTTTAACCCACTTTGCGATTGAGTGACTTGCGCTGATGTTATGACCACCATCAACAAAAAGTCTGTTATTGCCAGCAATAGCTTTTAATTTACCAGATTTGATTTCCTCAAGTCTTGCTCTTAATGAAATATTTTTGATACCATTTGCAACATGTTCATCTTTAATATTAAAAATTTTTCTTGATGCAGCAATTGAGGTACTAATATTATAAAGCTGATGATCTCCAAGAATACTTGGCTCAGGTAATTCTAATTCTCCTAACTGATCTTGATATTGGATAAATCCATTTTCGGACTTTGAAATATGAAAATCTTTACCAAAAAAATATTTATTTGAGGTATTTTTTTCCAATGCTTTTTCTATTTTATCTCTTATTTCATTATTTACTTGTTTATTAATAAATATATTTGAGTTTAAAAGCTTAGCTGTTTTTTCATATATTACCCCTTCAATTGATTTATTTTCAAGCCATTGATAATGATCATTATGAATGACACCTATAAGTGTCATTAGATTTTCCTTAAATACATTAGTACTATCAAATTGATGAAATAATCCCGCTTCTATTATATTTATATTATCCTTAAAATTTTCAGCATGTTTTATAAATGCACATGTTAAAATTTCAAATAATGTTGCATTGTCATCTCCTAAAGTTTTTTCAACATCTGTCAATAATTCTATTAAATCTTCTTCATCGATTTCCTTATCTTCAAAAACGTATCTTTCTGTATAAGATAGTAGGTGGGGAGAAGTATAAAGATTAATTTTGTACCCACCTTGGTTTAGTATTGACTTAAGGCTACAGCACATACTTGCTTTAGCATTAGTTCCAACAACTGTGATGACGTTTTTTAATTTATCTTGTGGATTTCCAAGTTTTTTTAATAGATTAAAAGTTCTTCTTAAAGATAAATCTAGCTTTTTTTTATGATGCTTCTCTAGTTTGGATATAAGTTTCTGAAGTTTCATTTAAACTTTCTGAATTTACTTCAGAATTTTTCTTAAGCAATATTTTTAAAATTCCAATAATTTTATCGTTAATTTCTTTTCTGTTGAAAACCCCATCACACATGCCTTTTTCAACTAGAACATGGCTAGACTGAAACCCCTCAGGCAAATCCTCTCTTGTCTGATTTTTCACAATATGTTGACCAGCAAATCCAACCATAGACGGCTCTGCAAAACAAATATCTGCTATCGATGGAGCTGCAAAACTTGCAGTAATTCCTCCATAGCATTTATTAGTATATATATTTATGAATGGTAACTTAGTTGAGTCCTTAAAAGTATTCGCAGCCAAAACAGTTTTCACCATATAATGCAAAGCTATGTTTGACTCTTGCATGGCTTGGCCGCCGCCTTCGCTCCAAGCTACAACTGGTGTAAGATCATCGATTGCTTTTTGAAAACAATAAACTATTGCTTCTCCAGCTGACGCATTTATCGATCCACCATTAAAGCGGCTGTCAATGGCAAATGAACTTACTTTAATTCCATCTTTTATACCTTGAGCAACCATTACAGCACAATGGTGGCCTGTAATCTTTCTACCTCTTTCGAGCTTTTCTTTATAACCTGGAAAATTTAGTGGGTTCTCAGTAAGCTCAGGTGTTTTAATTATCTCATAATTATTTTTTCCAAAAAAATGATCGAATCTTTCCCTAGGGGTAAATGGATAATGTTTATTACAATTAGGACAAGTATTAAGTTGCTCATTATTAAATATTGTTGATTTTAATTGGGGTCCTGTTCCACAGCAAGATATCCACTTTGAGTCAGCCTGTTCTTGTTTAGAAGGTCTTTTTTTAAGAACCTTCTTTATTTTCTCTCCAAAACTTATTGCTCTTGTTAACCAATTCATGATATTTTATTTTTTAATTTATTAACCATCTTACTTACATTTATGACAGGATTTTGTCTATTGTTTAAACTTCTAGTAATTTCCTTACAAATTTGACTTCCAACAACTAGCCCATCTGCGCTTTTAAACTTTGAAATAGTTTTTTCAGTTATTCCAAATCCAATTACACAATTTTTCCTTGGGCTAATAATTTTAATTTTATTATAATTTTGTAATATTCTTTTTGGAGAAACTTTTAGTTTACCTCCTGTAGTAGATAACATGCTAATGTAATAAATCATATCATGAGAGTCTTTTGTTATACTTTTTAATCTTTTATTTGAAGTTGTGGGAGATAGTAATTGAATAAAGTTAATTGAATTTTTTTTACATTTTTTTGAAAACATTCTATTTTCTGGCCAAGGTAGATCGACAACTATCAATCCATTTACCCCAGACTTTTTAGACTCTTTTAAAAAGTTGTTTTCTCCAAATTGATAAATCATATTATAGTAACCCATAAGTATTATTGGTTTAGAATATTTACTTTTTTTAAAATCTTTTACGATTTTAAATATATCCTTCATTTTGATACCATTTTTGATTGCTCTGTAAGAACTAGTTTGTATTTGCCCACCATCTGCAACTGGTGTATTATGAGGAACACCAATCTCTAATAAGTCTGCATATTTTGATATAGATTTAAGTATTTCTAAAGATTGTTTTTTTGAACTATCACCAGCAACAGTATAAGTAAGTAATGCTGGTCTTCTCTCATTTTTAGCTTTTTTAAATGCGAGGCTAATTGGATTTAACATATTTTTTTCCTAATTTTTTTTCCAAAATTTTTTTATCTTTGTAAGCATCGCCACAACTGTTGATAACTACAATCGTATCTTTACTTAGTTTTTTCGCTTCTTTAATTGCTACTGAGAATGCATGGCTCGGCTCAAGTGATGGTCTTAAATCTTCATATTTTGTAACTATTTGATAAGCTTTTAATGCTTCTTCATCACTAGCAGCTGTATACCTTGCCCTTTTAGTATCTTTTAAAAAACAATGTAATGGAGAAATTCCAGGGTAATCAAGACCTGCAGAAATAGATTCTGTTTCTTCAATTTGACCATCACTATTTTGATTTACATATTGGGCAGCTCCATGAAGTATACCAATTTTAGAACCATAAGTTAAAGGAGCAGCGTGTTTCTGGCTCTTGGATGGACCTCCAGCCTCAACACCGATAAACTCAACTTGTTTTTTATCATAGTCCATAAATTCGTTCCAGAATCCAAAGCTTGAGGAGCCTCCACCTACACAATTATATAATTTAAGTTTTTTTGGAACAGTGCCGAACTCATTTATTAATTGCAACTTAAGTTCTCTAGAAATTTGACTAGTGCTCCATCCGCATATTCGAACAAAAATTGCAGGACCAACTGTGCTACCAACACACATAGCTGTGGTATCACAATTTGCAACCCAATATCTCATGCATTCAGATACAGCATCTACAAGAGTTTGACTTCCTGAATATACAGGAATTACTTCTGCACCATTTTTTTTCATTGCATTGACATTTGGTTGTTGTCTTTTAATATCTTTTGCTCCCATAAAAATTTTACATTTTAATCCAAATTTTTTAGCAGCCATACTCAACATCTTACCTGCATACCCAGCTCCTGTATCTCCTATAATAACTTTTTTCCCTGATCTCTTTGCCAACAAACAATGAACAGTAGCGTTATATATCTTATGAGCACCTCCGTTGGCATCAGATACAACTTTTGACCAAATCTGTGCTCCACCAACATATTTCGTTAAATTATTTAATTTAATAAATCTTGTAGGTACCCCTATCCAATTTTTAAAATATGCATCTCTTTCCTTAATAAAGGAACTATTATTCTTTAATTTGTTAAAAAGTATCTCCAAATCTTCTATAGGTTTTTTTAATGTTTCAGGAACGAAATTACCACCAAATTTGCCACCCCAGAACCCAAGTCTATTTCCTTGATCTATAACTGGAATTCCTTTTTTAAGTTTCATTTATAATTACAAAAATTTAATAGCTTATTAATTTTATTTAAATCTTTTTTACCTTCTTCATTTTCTAAAGAACCACTTAAATCAATGAAGTAATCTTTATTTTTAAAATTAGGAATATCTTCTATTTTTATATTTCCAGCAATCATTTTATTTACTGAATTAGGTATAGAATTTAATAATTTATGATCAAATCCAATTGACTTGTGATAACCTTTTCCATCAAACAGAATTATATCTGAAACTTCGTTATAATCCTTATATTTATCAACATCTTTTTGATTACTAATTGTCAGAGCCGTAATAATTTTTATATTATATTTTTCTTTTATTGCTTTTGTCCTTTTGGGACTTACATCATACAGTTGATAAAAATCAAAATTTAATTCTTTAATATTTTCTAATATTCCATCATCTGGACTGACAAGGACAGATACAAAATTTGTATGTTTTTTTTCAACATTTATCAATTTTTTTAATTTGTTATATTCAACATATCTTCTACTTTTTTTATAATTAGTAATAAAACCTATAAATTTAGGAGGCGATTGATGATTTAAAATATAGTTTAAAGTCTCAAGATCTGAGATCCCACAAATTTTTATTCCTTTTATCATTATTGTAAATGATTGATTAAATTTTGAAGGTTATTTTCTATATTTCCTCTAGTAATTGGTCTTCCAATTACCAGCCAATCGCTTCCATTTTTATATGCTTGCTTTGGGGTTAAAGCTCTTTTTTGATCGTCTGTTTTAAAATTAAATCGTATTCCTGGTGTTATTATCTCTCTTTTAAATACTTTCCTAACTACATTAACTTCTATTGGGCTACATACTATGGCATCTAAATTTGCCT
This sequence comes from uncultured Pelagibacteraceae bacterium, assembly GCA_902594675.1. GTDB lineage: Bacteria > Pseudomonadota > Alphaproteobacteria > Pelagibacterales > Pelagibacteraceae > Pelagibacter. The sequence continues at coordinate 100,169 of CACJNE010000002.1, read as the reverse complement.
TTTTTGCTAACTTTGCCTGCTTTAATACAATTTTTTTTACATTCTGATCATATCCAATTTCTTTAAGTGATTTATTATCAAGAGAAGTGAGAATAGTAACCCCAATTAATTTTGTTGAACCAGAAACTTTTTTTGCTGCTTTTAATGCATCCAACCCAGAACTGATGTGTATTGTTATATAATTAAATTTTAAATCCCTGACAGCTTTAATCGCTGAAGAACAAGTATTTGGTATATCTGCAAATTTATAGTCTCCAAATGTAATCTTGTTTTTAAGTCTTGATACAAAATTTCGACCTTTTTTTGAATTTAAAAACTCTAATCCAAATTTGTAACCAATTTGTAATTTTGTATTTTGAGTTTTTGCTATTATTTCTTTAACTTTACTTATATTACTACTGTCACAAGCAATAAATACTTTATTCTTTTTCATTAATTTTGTTTACCCATTCCTTTGAACTCTTAAATAGTACTGTTTTTTTTTCAGGCGTATTCACTTTCTCATTAGTCTTAGGATTTCTCGACACTCTTGCTTTTTGTATTCTGGGTTCCATTGAAAACACATCTCTCAATTCTACCCTTTCATTCCTTTTTAAAGCTTCTTTCATTTCATAAATTGCTATATCAAACAATTTATTTAAATCTTTTTTTAGAAAACTTGGATAATTATCTGCTAATTGTTTTATTAAGCCTGATTTTACAACTGACAATTTTTATTCTTTATCCTTTTTATTTTTTTTATCATCTAATTGTTCTGAAAGCGAAGAAAAAGGTAGATTTTTTCCACTTAATGGACTTGAATGCTCTTTTATAGCCTTTGCATTCATTATTTCCTCTAGCAATTTAATACTAAGTGATACTTTACGTTTTTCAAAATTAAGCTCAGAAATAGCTGCATCAATTCTTTCTCCACCCACGAACCTAGACGGTCTTGCATCAGATGCGCTCATAGCAATTTGTGATTTCTTTATAAGTATTTGAACATCACAACCTTCTGGTTTAACAAATAAACCTTTGTTATCAGATGAGGTAACTTTTACAGTAACTATATCTTTTATCTTTTTGTCTTTAAACCAATCAAAAGGATCCTTAGATAGTTGTTTTAAGCCAACTCTTACTTTTTGTTCATTTTTTTTAATTTCTAAAATCTTTACTTTAATTTTATCACCTTTTTTATATTTTTTTAATTCTTCCTCAGGATTTTCTGTGTAGGAGAGATCATTTGAGTGCAAAAATCCGCTAATATCAAAATCTGCAAGTTTTAAATAAATTGCATATTCATTAAGATTTTCTACTACACCATCAATTTCAGAACCAACTGGATAGTTATTTTCAAGTTTAGAATATGGATTTTCCTGTGTTAATCTATGTGAGATAGCCACTCTCCTCTTTTCTTTATCAATCTCAGTTATTACACATTGAATTGTGTCACCTACATTGAACATTTTTTTAGGAGAAATATTTTTTTTTGTCCATGAAATCTCTGAATTATGCAAAAGTGAACTAAGACCTGCTTCTAGCTCACAAAAACAACCATAGTCAGTAATTTTTACAACTTTTACTGTATACTCATTACCTACCTGATAGTTTGAAATATGTTCAAATGGATCAGGAGATAACTGTTTTATTGAGCATCCAACCTGCAATTTTTCCATATCAATAGAAATTACTTTCAAATCATGACGCTCACCAATATTAAAAATTTCATCAGGATGATTAACTCTACTATAGCTAATTTCTTGAAGATGGCATAATGTGTCTAGTGTCCCTTCGGGTGTAGTGATCTCGAAAAAGCAACCAAAAGAAGAATATCCTTTCACTACTGCATCTTTAATAACATCTCCTATTTTAAATTGTTCTATTAGTTTAGCTTTATCTTCTTTTTTATTTGATGATACTACCTGTCTTCTTGAAACAACACTATTACCTCTAACCATATCAAGTTTAATTAAGGCGAATTTCTGTTCAACTCCAATAAGATTATCAATATTTTTTATTGGTTTATCTGAAATTTGTGAACCCGGACAAAACATTAAAGAACCAGTTTCTATATGTTCTACTATTACTCCGCCCTTTGTTTTTTGAATAATTTTTCCATTGATTAACTCTTTATTTTCGTAACATTTAACCAACTCGTTCCAACCTTTTATTTTTTGTGCTTTTTGCGCTGATACAATAACATCTCCATTTTTATCTTCTATTTTCTCCAAGAGAACAGAAATAGTTGCACCTTCCTTTACTTCATTTGACATCCCTATCATTTTTATCTCATTAACATCAATTACAGGCTCGCTCTTTAAACCAGGTATAAATAGAAATATATATTTATTTGTTATTTTTGTAACTTTGCCCTCTATTATTTTACCTTCTTCAATTTTATTTTTTGATAGTTGGCTGTTTAATAATTTTTCAAATTGCTGGCTAGCTGGTGATGATAAGTCTTTTTTATAAATTTCCATTAATTATTTAATTTTTTATCCATAATAGATTTAATTTTTTTAAAGCACGACTTCTTACTTAATTTAGTGGTATTAATCAAGATAGAATCTTTTGTTTTTTTCAGTGGTCCATATTTGCGCTCTTTATCGGATTTATCCCTTAATTTCAGGCTTTTAAGGACTTCATCATATGTCATTTTTTTATTTAAATTTTTATACTCGTTAAATCTTCTTAGAGCTCTTATTTTTAAATTAGCAGTGATATAAAATTTAAACATCGCATCTTTAACTTGAATAGTAATTATATCTCTTCCATCTAACACAGATCCCTTAAATTTTTTTGGAGGTTGGTATGCGCATTTTTGTTGAAATTTATGAACAATATATCGAATTTTTTTGTCTTTTGCTACCTGTGATGCAGATATTGCAATTTCGTTTGATAATAATTTTTTATCGTTAAGATAACTAAATTTTAAATTACTAATTTTTCTTTTTACAAGGTTATATGTGAACTTTTTCTCATTTGCTAATTTCAGTTTTCCAATATATCTATAAATTTTCCCAGTATCTAAATAAAATAAGTTATAGTGTTTTGAAATTAATTTTGCTTGTGTGCCAGCTCCAGCTGCGGCTGGCGAGTCAATTGCAACAGTAATAATATTTCTTCTCTTTATCAATTAATTTTAGCTCCTAAAATTTTTAATATATTTAAAAAATTTGGAAACGAGCTTTTAATAGAGTCCCTGTCGTTAATTTTCCATTTCCCTCCTAATGTAAGTGCCGTAATGCATGATAAAAAAAAAATTCTATGATCTTTTAAAAAATCTTTCATTACAAAATTACCTGACAATTTTAATTTTGGGTTCCCTGTTATACTTATATTATTTTTAAACCTTTTTACTTTAATTCCAATTAATTTCAGAAATTGAACAGCTAAATCTAGTCTTTTAGATTCTTTTTTGTTCAATTCACCTAGGTCTTTAAATTTTGAAATGCCTTCAGCCTTAGCTGCAGCTAAAAAAATAATTAAAAATTCATCAATAGCAGAACTATTAAGCGATGGAGGACAATTTATAGATTTTAGAATTTTTCTACTTTTAACATAAATGTCAGCAATTTTTTCTCCGTTATAATTTTTTATTTTTTTAAGTTTAATTTTTCCACCCATTTTATTTAAAATTGTAATTATTCCAATTCTACTTTTATTTATATTTACATTTTTAATAACCATACGAGAATTTTCTGAAAGGATAGTCAAAACAATGAAAAAAGCTGCTGAGCTTATATCTCCAGGTACGGTATAATCAAAGGCTTTAAATTGATTTAAACCTTGAATAGAAATCCTTTCAATATTCTTTTTTTTTTGAATTTTGATTGGATATTTTAAAAATTTTAACAACAATTCGGTATGATTTCTTGAAACTTTAGAATTAATAATAGTTATGCCTGGAGTATTTAATGCACTCAGAATTATGCAAGACTTCACTTGAGCGCTACCTATATTTTCATTGTATTCTATCGGTCTTAAAAATCTTGTACCTGATATTTCAATAGGCAAAAGGTTATCTTTGCTTTTTATGTGAGCTCCCATAATTTTTAGTGGTTTTATAACTCTTGAAAAATCTCGTTTGGATAAACTTTTGTCACCAATTATTTTTACTTTAAATTTTGTCTTAACCAATAAACCAAGAACCAGTCTTGCTAAAGTTCCAGAATTACCAGCATTTATCGTCGTATTTTTAGATATATTAAAACCATTTACACCAAAGCCCTGAATTTTATACACCCCACCTTTTTTTGTGAAATTTATTCCAAGTTTTTTTATAGTTTTAAGAGTATTTAAAACATCTTCAGATTCCAAAAGATTTGAAATTTTAGAAACACCCACAGCTTGTGAGGCAAGAAGTATGGACCTTATTGAAATACTTTTATCTGGGCTAATACCAATTTTTTTATCAAAGCTTTTAATTTTGTTTTTTATTATAATGTGATTAGGCATGAGTGAACTAATTGATTTTGAATTCATCCCCAAAATATGCAGATCTGGCAGTTGAGTCTTTTATAATTTCATTAGGACTACCAGAGGCAATAATTTTTCCATTAGATAATACTATTGCTCTATCCACACAACTTAATAAATCTCGGGCTTGATGGTCACATACAACAATTGTAATTTTTTCTAAAGCTTGCAAGTTCACAATTATTTCCTGAAGCATTTTTATCGTGAGGATATCTAGAGCAGCGAATGGCTCATCTAATAAAAGAATATTCGGATCGTTTATCAAGGCCATTGATATAACTAATTTTTTTTTTTGTCCTCCAGATAAGTGCTTTGCCTTTATTTTTAACAGAGGATCAAATTCAAATTGAGAAATAATCTTTTCAATCTTAGCTTTCCTTGTATCTTTTTCTTTTATGTGAATTTCAGCAACAAGTTTTAGATTATCTAATAGACTTAAATCTTGTATAAATCCACCATATTGTGGGACATAGCCAAGTTTAAATCTTGATGCTCTCTCATAAATAGGAATATTTGTACATTCAACATTATTTATAAAAACCTTACCATATGTTGAGTTTTTTAAACCAGTAATGATATGAAAAATTGTAGACTTTCCAACTCCATTTGGCCCTAGCATTCCTAATACTTCCTGTTTGTTTATTTCTAAATTTAAATTATTTAAAATTTGTCTTTGGTTATAAAACATAGATACCTTATCTAGTTTAACTATTACCTCCTTTTCTTTAAAACTTTTAATTCTAAACTTTTTAATTAGTGCCATTAGTTTGTCACAACTTCAATTTCTTTAGTTTCACTCTCAGGTTTTATTTCTATATCTTTAGTTTTTAAATCAAACTCAACAATTCCTGCTTTCATAACAGACTTAGGATCTGTAATTACAACATCATTATAGGCTATAGCCATATTAGTTTCCATATTAATATCAAAATTAACACATGTAATTCTTTTATCTTGATAATCTATTATTACATTTTGATAAAATTTTGAATTTAAATTCATTGAATTATATTGTGCAAAATCAGAAACAATATAAATAGTATCTCTATAATCAGAGGTTATTTTGCCTCTCACATTATCTAGATCAAGAATATTATTGTCGTTGACATTTGATTTTCCAGAATTTGCTAATAGATAAAACCTGTTTCCCTTTTCGTCTACAGAGGTATATTCAACATCTTTTACAAGATTTTTAGTGTCCTTTTTCTTTATAACGCTTAAATTTGAAGTTTTTGATAATTCATTATCTTTTCTTTTTTTATCTTCTTTTGTTGTTTTTAATTGATTACTTGAAGTCTCATTACTGTCTAGTATTTTTGGAACTTCTTCTTTTATATTTTCTTTATTTTCATTTATTTTTGCCGTTAATTCTTTATTCTTTAATTCTAAATCAATTATTTTTTTTTCTAAATTATTAAATTGTTCTTGGGTATTTATGCTTAAATTGTCAACTTCTTGGATACTTTTTTTATTTATATTAAAATATTCATAGTAGACAGCTACAATTATAAATAAAATTAAAAAAGTTATTAAAATTTGAATTAATGACTTAATTGACATCTAAGTTATATTCGCATCTAAGATATTATGGATATGAATAAATCCAATTGTTTTTTTCTTTTTATTATTTTCATGCACGCACAGACTAGTAATTTTTTTCATATTCATTAATGAAAGAGCTTGTGCAGCTAACATATTTTTGTCTACACTTATTGGGTTTTTTTTCATCACATTTTTAACTTTAATATTTTTAAAATTATGAAGTTTATCAGATAATCTCTTTAAATCTCCATCTGTTAAAATACCTGTCGTTGCTTTAATATTATTTCTCAAAACTATTGCTCCAAGTCCCTTTTTAGCAATATTTGAAACTGCATTTTTGACATTTATATTTTCTGAAGCAAATGGTATTTTGTTTTTTACCATCATTAAATCTGCAACAGTTTTTAATTTAATAGAAAGTGTCCCACTTGGGTGAAATTTTTTGAAATCTAACCTACCAAATTTTTTATAATTCATACATACAATTGAAATTGCATCACCTAGCGCAATCTGAACAGTTGTAGATGATGTTGGAACAAATCCACCTGGTCCTGCCTCCTTAACATTTGGTAAAAGAAAATTTACATCAGCATTTTTATAAAGAATAGAGTCCTTTTTCGAGGTGATACCTATTAGTTTTATATTTCTATTACGTGAAGTATACTGAATTATATTTTTAAGTTCATCACTCTGACCACTTAAACTTATTAAAATAACAATATCATTGGATGTTATTTGCCCCATATCTCCGTGACTGGCATTTGATGCATCTAAGAAAAAAGATGGTGTACCAGTAGAAGATAGTGTAGCTGCCCATTTTTTTCCTATTATACCACTTTTACCAACTCCAGATATTATAATTTTACCGTTTTTTCTATTTACTATTGTTTTAATTAATTTTTCAAAAGAGTTACCAAAACTTGACTGTAATTTTTTGAGCGACTCTATTTCTAATTTAACTACTTCTTTTGCAATTTTTAACAATTTGTTTTGCTTCATTTTAGTGTGACCAGACATCTTCCTTATAAGATGCTAAATCTAACTCAACTCTCGTATTAATAAATTTTATAGTTTTTTCGTAAAGATTAATTCTTTTTTCTCTTATTAATATATTATTAAGCGAATTATATATTTTGTGTAAATAAATTACATCTTGTGCACAATATTTAAGTTGTTTATCTGTAAGTTCAGCACCAAAGTAAGATGTCTGTAGTTGTTTATTTATATCTACACCAATAAATTCCTTAATTAATTCTTTTAATCCATGTTTATCCGAGTAACTTCTTGCAATTTTACTCATAATTTTTGTGCAGTTGATATTTTGAACCTCTACCCCCAAAAATTTCTTTATGAATAGTAGATCTGCTCTAGCGAAATGGAATAATTTATTAATAGAACTATCCTTTAAAATTTTTTTTATGTTAGGTGCATCATAACTATCACTGTCTAATTGAATGATATGAGCATCATCATTACCTGAGGATACTTGGATTAAACAAAGTCTATCTCTTTCAATATTAAGTCCGGTAAATTCACAATCTATTGCTATCTTGTCACTGAACTTAATTTCATCTGGTAAATCTTTTTTATGTAATTTAATATCTAAATTCATTAAGTAGATTTATATATATGAAAAATCAGGATTCAATTTTAATATTTGGCTCGTCTGGGCAAATAGGTAAATCGCTAATTAGAAAGTTTACTAAAAACAACTATAAAGTTATTGCAGTTACTAGGAGTATACATAGAAAAGGTTATCAGATTAAAACCCAATCTAATTATGGCTATTTAGAACTTGAGGAGATTAAGTCATTTACTGAAGAAAGTATTTCTAAACTTATGGAAAAATCATCTATTTGCATCAATTTGATTGGAATTCTTTATGAGAAAAAAAATAATCACTTTAATTTAATACATACAGATTTGCCTTCTTTACTTTCAAAAGTTGCTTCTAAAAATTCTCTCAAGCAATTCATACACCTGTCTGCTTTAGGTATTGAGTCAGCAACTGATAGCAAGTATGCCACAAGTAAAATAAATGGAGAAAAAAAAGTAAGACAAAATTTTCCTAGCTCTGTAATTTTAAAACCTTCACTTGTCTATTCTGTTGATGATAATTTTACTACAAATTTTATGAGTTTATTGAGTATACTTCCTGTTATGCCATTGTACTATTCAGGTAAAACTAAATTCACTCCAATACATGTTTCAGATCTTGCAAATATAATATTTAGAATTGTTGAAAAAAAAATTAGTAGTGAAACCATTGAGTGTATTGGACCTGAAGTTATTACATTTAAAGAAATAATTTTAAAAATTTTAAAGTCTATTAACAAAAAAAGGCTACTATTTTCCTTACCTTTATTTTTGGCTAAAATTAATGCAAAGTTGTTTGAATTGATGCCTAAGCCACTTTTGACTATGGATCAACTTATATTGTTAAAATATGATAACGTAATATCTAATAAGTATAAGACAAATTTTGACTTAAAAATGATGGCAAATAAAAAATTTGATGATGAAATAAATTTGTATAGTTTTAATTGGACAAATGGAGGACAATTCTCTAAAAAAAAAGATAATGGAGATAAATAATGTTAGCTAATATAATCTATCTTGTTGTATTTTTAATTCTTGCATTTGTTTTATCTATTGCTGTCAAAGCAATAACTAGAGGAGTTGAAGCAAAACAAATTTTGAAGGATGAAAAAAATTTTGATAATAATAAAAATAATGAAAATTATAATTTAGAAGTTATAAATCAGATTAAGGAATTAAAAGAGCTTCATGATAAAGGAATTCTCAATGAAGATGAATTTAAAAAAGCAAAAGATAAAATATTAAAATAAATTATGCAGACTTTACTTTTTTCTCGATAAACTTTGGAACATCATCATCTTTGTCAACTACGTCATCTTTTTTGCCCTTCGGCTGGAAAACAATCATTATATGTAATGGGCAATAGGAAAATTTTTCAATAGTTTTTCTGCCACAGAATGATGATTCCTTTTCATCTGGGTGACCCTCCATATATTTGCAAGTATCCTCATTTAATTCCTCAAGTTGAAGATTTTTAGCTGGTTCAAAATTTTTATCTAAGATGAGTGATCTAAATTTATGTTTTCTGCTTCCTTTTTTTATGCTGTGATTTTTTGGCGATAAATTACCTGCATTATTTTGTGAAATTGAGGATCTTGTTTTGATTTTAGCTGATAAATTAAGTCTATGAGCTTTACCGATTACTGCGTTACGGCTTACACCGCCAATTATTTCAGCTATTTGACTTGCCGTTTGGCCCTTTCCCCAAAGTTCTTTTAATTTGTTTACTTTATCATCTGTCCAGCTCATATTACTATATTTAGTATATAATATCTTATTTATAACATAATCTAGAAATCATAATTATAAAATTATAACAAGCTTTTTTTTTTGTTTTTTAACAATTATCAAAAAAAAAGTTTATTAATAAATACTTATGGTTGAATTACATAAAAAATATCAAATCGGCACAAGAAGATTTGGGCTTGTTAATTGGGTAGGAACTTATTCTTTATTTAAAAAAGAAGTTCTTAGATTTTTAACTGTTTCTGGCCAAACTTTGCTTGGTCCAATATTAACTAGTATATTATTTCTAACTGTTATCTCTTTAGCTATTGGAGACCAAAGATCAGATGTATTAGGGGTATCTTACATAAAATTTTTAGCAAGTGGTTTGATTATGATGCAAGTAATTCAACAAAGTTTTGCTCATTCTAGCTCTTCTTTAATGATGGGAAAAATGATGGGTACAATTACAGATGTTGTTCATAGCCCTTTATCTTCATCAGAAGTAGTATTTGCAATAACATTAGCTTCAGCTGCAAGAGGTGTATTAATAGCGATAGTTTCTACATTAATTTTTGTAATTTTTATAGATTTATCGGTACAAAATTTTCTCTTGTGGTTTGTTTATTTGTTTTTGGGAGGAATATTTATGGGATCGCTAGGATTAATTGTAGGATTATATGCGGATAAATTTGATCAGATGAGCACTGTTACTAACTTTATAATTGTACCCTTAAGTTTTTTAAGTGGTACTTTTTATAGTATAGACAAATTGCCTGATTTTTTAAGAGTGTTAAGCAATTACAATCCATTCTTTCATATGATTGATGGATTTAGATATTCATTCATTGGTCAATTAGATGGTTCAGTATTATTTGGCATTACTTTGTTAACTTTTTTAAGTTTATTAATTACATATTTAGCCTACTTTTTAGTTCATAAAGGTTATAAAATTAAATCTTAATTTAAAATGAGTTCGCTAGCAAAAAATTATAAAAGAAGAAACTTGTCTTTTAGAAAAGGAAAAGGATCTTTCCTTTATACTTATAATGGAGTTAAATTTTTAGATTTTGTTCAAGGTATTGCTGTAAATTCGTTAGGTCACACAAATCCAGTTTTAGTCAAAGCAATAAAAAAGCAATCACAAAAACTCTGGCATGTTTCAAATTCATTTAAAATTCCTGAAGGAGAAGAGTTAGCTAAAAAATTGACAAATAAAACATTTGCTGATGCAGTTATTTTCCAAAATAGTGGAGCTGAAGCCACTGAGGCTGCTATAAAAGTTGCAAGAAGATATTTTTATTCAATTGGAAAGCCTAAAAAAAATAGAATTTTATGTATAAAAAATTCTTTTCACGGAAGAACAATTGCAGCAATAAATGCAAGTGGATCAAAAAAAATGATTGAGGGATTTGGTCCAAAAGTAGGAGGATTTGACCATTTTAAATTTGGAAACCATAAGGAACTTAAAAAAAAAATAACAAATAAAACAGCTGCTATAATGATTGAACCGATAATGGGAGAGGGTGGAATAAAAGTGATACCCACGTGGTGTTTAAAAGAAATAAGAAAGATTTGTAACAAGAAAAAAATTCTTTTAATTTTGGATGAGGTTCAATGTGGAATAGGCAGAACTGGTAGGTTTTTTTCATATGAATATGCAAATATAAAACCTGATATAGTTCCGATAGCTAAAGGAATTGGTGGTGGATTTCCTATTGGAGCTGTTTTGATGACAAAAAAAGTTGCAAAAGCTATGGTGCCTGGTACACATGGATCTACTTTTGGTGGAAATCCATTGGCAATGTCAGTAGGCAATGCTGTTATGAATGAAATATTTAAAAAGGGTTTTTTATCAAAGGTTAAAAGTAATTCAAAATATTTTATTTCAGAATTAAATAAAATTAAAAATAAATTTCCAAAAATCATCAAAGAGATAAGAGGTGTAGGCTTAATCTTAGGGATTCAACTTTATAAAGATCAATCAAAATTTATAGAAAGTCTATTAAAAAATAAATTGTTAACAATTAGAGCAGCAGAGAATGTAATTAGAATTTTACCTCCTCTGAATGTAACTAAAAATGAAATTAATATGGCTTTGAAAATTATTACAAAAGTTTGTAGTGACTATAAAAATTTATGAAAAACTTTCTTCATATTAGGGATATTCCAGTTCAAGACTTAAAGAAAATTCTTTCTGATGCAAAAAAAAGAAAATTTAAAAGAAAAAAATTAAATACTCTTGATCCAGATAAAGATATTCCTTTAAAAGGAAAAATTCTCTTACAAATGTTTGAAAAATCTAGTTTAAGAACAAGACTTAGTTTTTATTTAGCAATTAAACAACTAGGAGGAGGATCATTAACTTTGAGACCAGAGGAATTACATCTAGGAATTGGAGGAGAAAGTATTGAAGATACATCAAAAATCTTATCAACATATGGCAATGCTTTTATGTTAAGAACTGACTCTGATAAAAAATTAAATGAATTCAAAAAATATTCCAAAATACCTATTATAAATGGATTAAGTCCGTCATCGCACCCAACTCAAGTTTTGTCAGATATTTTTACAATTGAGGAAATTAAAAACAAAAATGTCTCTAAACTAAAGTTATGTTGGATTGGAGATGCCAGTAATAATATGATGAACAGTCTCATAGAAGCATGCATAAAATTTTCGATATCTTTAAATATTGCCTGTCCAAAAGACTATCAACCAAATAAAGCACTTATCTCATGGATTAAAAAGAAGAAAGGAAAAGTAAAAATTTTTAATAAAAAAGAATTAGCAGTTAAAAATTGTGATGTAGTTATGACCGATAAGATAATTTCATTGAATGATAGAGTAAATAAGAAAAAGAAATTAAAGTCATTTAAAAATTTTAAAGTTGATATCAAAACTATGAGTTTTGCAAAGAAAGATGCGATATTTTTACATTGTCTTCCGAGAGGTGGTGAGGTCACGGACGAAGTTTTTTTAGGGAAGCAATCAAAAGTTTGGCATCAGGCACTTAATAGAGTTTATGTCCAAAAAAGTATCTTGTTGTATTGTTTTGATAAATTAAGGTAATTCTAAAGGAGTGTCAGCATTTGCATTCATATATAGTATAACTGATGCTCTATCTTTTTCTTTTTTTAACCCCGCAAAAGCCATCTTAGTTCCCTTGATGTAAGTTGCGGGTTTAATCAAAAAACTATTCATTTCTTCAAAAGTCCAATCTTTCCCAAATGCCATCAAAGCTTTTGAATATTTATAATCTTCTAATGCACCCATATTTCTGCCTAAGACGTTATAAAGAGCAGGCCCTATATTATTTCTTCCGCCTTTCTTGATAGAATGACATGCGCTACACTTTTTGAAAACTGTTTTACCATGCTCAACACTTCCCATTGCTAATAAAGCAGCTATGTCCACCTCTTGGGTAGAAGAGGATTTTTTAGTATCTGTTTCAGCAAATTCCACTTTATAAGCAGATTGAGCTGGTTTCTCCACGTAATATATATAGTCTGAGATTTTAGTAATACCAAAAATAACTATAAAAATAACTAATACTGCAGCAATAATTTTATTAATTTCAAATGAGTCCATGATTTTTAATTATTAACCTCGTATAACATGTTAAACAAAAAAAATACTAAATTTAATTTTAATTATTGCGTCTGAAAGACGCATAATACTTAATTTTTATGAACAACGCAGTAATTTTAATCCCGTCAAGATTGGCAGCAACAAGGCTTCCAAAAAAACCATTGTTAAAAATTAATAACATTTCAATAATTAATCATGTCTATAAAATTGCAAATTCCTCAATAGTTGGTCAAAGTTATGTCGCAACTGGTGATAAGGAAATATTTGATGAGGTGACCAAATATGGAGGAAAATGTATTTTAACCCAAAGTGATCATAAAACTGGAACTGATAGAATTTTTGAGGCTTTTCAAAAAATAGAAAATGATAATATTGAGTATGTAATTAACCTTCAAGGAGACGAACCTATGCTTGATATTCAAGATGTAAATAATCTTCTTGAAAAAACAATAGAAAAAAAATCAAAAGTTTCAACATTAGCTTGTGAAATAGAGAGTGAAGAAATTTTGTCAAAAAAAAATATTGTTAAAGTAACCACAAATGAGAAACTTGTAGAGGGTAAATTATCAACTGCTACGTCATTTGTTAGGGAGGTAAGTAAAACTAAACAAAATATTTATCATCATATTGGGATTTATATTTATAATGTGACCTATTTAAAAAAATTTGTACAATTTGATCAAACACAAAACGAAAAATCACAAAACTTAGAACAATTAAGATTGATTGATAATAAAATCAGTATAGATGTTGGTTTAGCAAAAACTAAACCAATAGGTGTTGATACACATGAAGATTATCTGGAATTAAAAAAAATAATGGAATATAAAAATTAAATTATGAAAATTGCTTATCAAGGTGTTGCAGGTAGTTATAGTGAGAGTTGTGCCAAAAAAATGTATCCAGGTTGCGAAACAATACCTTGTAAAACTTTTGATGAATGTTTTGAAAGATCTAGTAAGGATAGTTCAGTAAAATCTTTAATTCCAGAATCAAATAAAACAACAGGAAATATTGGTGTCGAATATTTAATTTTTAAATATAGATTGAATATTTATGCAGAACATTTTTTTCCAATTAAGCATAATCTTTTGGGAATTAAAGGGTCAAAATTAAGTGAGATTAAAGATGTATATTCCCACGCCCAAGCTCTCAGCCAATCTTCGAGTTTTATAAAGAAAAAAAAATTAATAGAAAATGTTCGAGCCGATACTGCAGGATCAGCAAAATTTGTATCTGAAGCTAATGATAAAACTAAGGGTGCAATTGCATCTAGCTTAAGTGCTGAAATATATGGTCTAAAAATATTACAAGAAAATGTTCAGGATGATAAAGATAACGTTACTAGATTTTTGTTATTGGGAAAGGATATATTTCAACCAGATTTTAGTAATGAAAGTTATATAACATCGATATTATTCAAATTGAAAAGCAAACCTGCAGCTCTTTATTCTGCATTGTCTGGTTTCGCAATTAATGGTGTAAATATGAGTAAACTTCAAAGTTTTCCTGAAAAGAACTCTTTTTCATCATATTTTTTTCTTTGTGATATTGATGGACATTTAGAATCTGCAAAAATTAAAAACTCACTTGAGGAATTAGGGCTGCATTGCCAAGATATGCACGTTCTAGGTGTTTATAAATCTGATAAATTTAGAGAAAAATAAATTTATAACTTTCTTGTAGAATAGAAATTTTTATTGATATAATAAAGTTGGAGGCCAGTCAGGTGGTGTTACCACAAATCCCCCAGGATCGAAAGATAGCAAGGGTAGTGAGTATTTTCCAGGTTGGTTGGTCTCCTTAGAAATGACAGAAAATTCAAAAGTACTAGCTTTAAAATATAGACCTCAAGTATTTGAGGATTTAATAGGACAAGAAGTAATTGCCGAAACGATTAAAAATTCAATAATTTCAGATAAGTCACCTAATGCATTTTTGTTTACAGGTATAAGAGGAGTAGGAAAAACAACATTTGCAAGAATAGTTGCAAAGTCATTAAATTGTGAGCATGGAATTGAAAACATGTGTAAGAATAAATGTAGTAACTGTGATTCAATTGCAAACTCAAATCATATTGATGTTTTAGAAATGGATGCTGCAAGCAAGACTGGTGTTGATGATGTAAGAGAGCTTATTGAATTTTCAAGATATGGACCAACAACTGCTAAATATAAAATATTTATTATTGACGAAGTTCATATGTTAAGTAAGCAAGCATTTAATGCGCTTTTAAAAACTCTTGAGGAACCACCAAAATATTTAAAATTTATTTTTGCAACAACCGAAATCAAAAAGATACCTGTAACAGTAATATCAAGATGTCAACGTTTTGATCTCTCTAGAGTAAAATCTGAAGAGCTTTTTAATTATATAAAAATGATTAAAGACAAAGAAGGTGGGAAAGTTTCTGATGAAGCTTTAAAATTAATTGTTAAAATTTCAGAAGGATCTGTTAGAGATGCATTATCTTTGTTAGATCGTGGACTTGTAGCTAATCAAAATAATGAGGAATTGAATTTAGATAAAGCACAAAGTATTTATGGGTATTTTGATAAAAGTTCTCTGATAGAATTAATTAAAAATCTGTTTACTGGTGATGAAAAAAAAGTATTTGAGTTGTATAGAAAAATTTATGATTCTGGTGTAGATCCAAAAATTTTTTTGAATGATTTTCTTGAGGTTTTATATTACTTAAAAAATATTAACTTTATAAAATTAGACGGGAATAATTTTTCTTTAAATGACCAAGATTTTAGTAATCTTTCCACAATATCCGAAAATTTAGATTCAAAGGACATAATTCTTTTTTGGCAATTTACACTTGATACAATTGAGGAAATTAACATTGTTTCAAATCCAAATTTATCCGTTGAAATGTTCCTTTTCAGATTAATGAGAATAAAAGAGTTTAAGAAGCAAGATGCTGAGGAAACCTCTACTGGAAACAAATCTGATACTTTAATTAAAGAAACTGAAAAAAAAATTATAAATAAAACAATAGATCAAATCAAAAATATTTCACAACAAGAAAAAATTGACCCAAATTTAAATAAAGATGAAGTAATTAACGAGCTTAAAATAGAGTCCTTTGAGAGTTTGATAAACCTATGTACTGAAAAGAGGGAAGCTAAACTTAAATATGAACTTGAAACTAATGCAAATTTAGTTTCATTCTCTGAGGGTTTAATAGAAATATCTTTTAATGAAAACTTAGATAAAGACTTTATTAAAAATCTATCTAATAAACTTTACGAATGGACATCTAAGAGATGGATAATCTCTCTATCAAAAAACCAAGGACAAATTTCAATAAAAGAAAAAAACAAAATTGATAAAAAACAAATATTTGATGATGTTAAAAAGTCTGAAGCATATAAAAAAGTAATCGAAGCATTTTCTGATGCAGAATTAATAAATGTTGAGTTGAAAGAGGATTAATATGACTGATTTTTCAAAATTAATGGAAAAAGCTAAAGAAATTGAGAGCAAAATGAAAGAAAGCCAAGAGAACATTAAAAAGATTGAGGTTGAAGGTGTTTCTGGAGCTAATGATGTAAAAGTTACCTTAAATGGAGAGGGCACTATGATTTCAATTAAACTTAGTGAAAATGTTTTAAAAGAGGAAAAAGTAATATTAGAAGATCTTATTACTGCTGCTCATAATAACGCAAAATCACAACTTAAATCAAAAACAGCAGAGGAAATTTCTAAAGCTTCAGGAAACTTTGGAATACCTGGATTTAAGTGGCCATTATAATTTAAATGCAAAATATTCCTGAAATAGAAAATTTAATTAAACTAATATCAAAATTACCAGGGTTAGGACCTAAATCTGCAAAAAGAATGATTTTGAAAATGATTAATAATCGTCAAGAATTACTCAAGCCACTGGCTCAGAACTTGACTGAGGTTTTTAAAAATGTCGTCAGATGCAAAATTTGTGGAACTTTAAAATCAAATAACAGTCTGTGTGATAATTGTGAAATTAAAAGTAAAAAATTTAATAAAATTTGTGTTGTAGAGAGTATTTCAGACCAATGGGCAATTGAAAATTCATCAATATTTCAAGGTTATTTTCATATACTTGGGGGAACACTCTCAAATAATAATATTCAAAATAAGGAAGATTTACTAATCAATTCTTTAGTAGAAAGAATAAGTAGGGATAATATAGATGAGGTAATTTTAGCAACAAGCGCAACTGTGGAAGGTCAAACCACTGCATTTTATATTCAAGATACTCTAAAAAAAACGAACATCAAAATTTCAAAACTAGCTCAAGGTCTACCAGTAGGTGGAGAAATAGAAAATTTGGATGATGGCACTCTTATATCTGCATTTAAAAATAGAAAAAAGATTGAGCTTTAATTAGCTTTTTTTAATTAATCTGTTCAAATGTAAAAGAGGTTCTGTATAACCAGAGGGCTGAGATTTACCATGAAATATTAATTCACAAGCTGCCTTAAAAGCAATGGATTTATCATAATCTGGTGACATGCTCTCATATTGAGGATCGCCTTCATTTTGTTTATCAACAACCTTTGCCATTTTTTTTAAAATTTCAAGAACTTGTCTATTCGAACACAATCCATGATGAAGCCAATTGGCGATATGCTGAGATGAAATTCTTAGTGTTGCTCTATCTTCCATTAATCCAATATCGTTGATATCAGGAACTTTTGAACAGCCAATTCCTTGGTCAATCCATCTAACGACATAACCTAAAATAGTTTGAGCAGAATTTGAAATTTCAGTGTTAATTTCATCAACAGACCAATTTGGACGATCTGCTATAGGGATAGTAAGAAGATCAGATAATTTTGAAGGTTCTCTTTTTAATATTGCTTTTTGTTGCTCAAAAACATTTACTTCATGATAATGCATAACATGTAGTGCAGCTGCAGTAGGAGATGGAACCCAAGCACAATTTGCTCCTGCATTTAAATGTCCAATTTTTTGATTCATCATTTCTTTCATTTTGTCAGGCATTGCCCACATCCCTTTACCTATTTGAGCCACTCCAGAAAATCCACATTTTAAGCCTATATCTACATTATTATCCTCATAGGTTTTAATCCATATAGACTCTTTCATATCTCCCTTTTTAATCATTGGTCCAGCCTCCATTGAGGTGTGCATTTCATCACCAGTTCTATCTAAAAATCCAGTGTTGATAAAAAATACTCTTTCCTTAAGCGTTCTTATACATTCTTTAAGATTTGCAGATGTTCTTCTTTCTTCATCCATAATTCCACACTTAATAGTGTTTTTCTTCAATTTTAAAACTTCTTCAACTTTTGTAAAAATTAAATTTGTAAATTCTGTCTCTTCTGGTCCATGCATTTTTGGTTTTACGATGTAAATTGACCCTTCTCTAGAATTACCTTTTTTTTTTAAATCATGAATACAAGCTGCTGAAGTCATGAAAGCATCCATTATCCCCTCGGGGACTTCTGACCCATCTTTAAGAATTATTGAAGGGTTAGTCATTAAGTGCCCAACATTTCTAACAAGTAAAAGACTTCTTCCGTGAAGCTTCAATTTTTCACCATTTAATGAAATATAACTTCTGTCTGGATTAAGTTTTCTTTCCAATTCTTTACCATTTTTTTCAAAAATTGATTTTAAATTTCCTTTCATCAATCCTAACCAATTTCTATAACAAGTTACTTTATCCTCAGCATCGACTGCAGCAACACTGTCTTCATGGTCACAAATAGTTGAAATAGCTGACTCAATTATAATATCACTTATACCAGCTGCATCTCTCGCTGCACTAAATGCTCTAGGATTTATAATTATTTCAAGATGAAGATTATTATTTTTTAATATTATAGCGCTTGGTTTATCTTCATCTCCTCTATGACCTACAAACTTTTGTAAATCTGATAAATTATATTTATTATTATCTTTATAAATTATTAGTTTTTTATTACTAACTGCTAATCCTGTAATATCTTTCCAGTCTAGATCATTGATTGGAAAATATTTATTCAAAAAGTTTCTAGTGTATTTAATTACTTCTTGTCCTCTTAAAGGATCATATTTTTCACTTCCACTTTCTTCAGTTTCTATGATATTGGATCCATAAAGACTATCATATAAGCTTACCCACCTAGCATTAGCTGCGTTTAAGGCATACCTAGAGTTCATTACTGGAACAACCAATTGTGGTCCTGCAATATAAGATATTTCTTTGTCTAAATTTTTAGTTGTAATCTTAAAATCTTCACCCTCTTTTTTTAAGTAACCTATATCTTCCAAAAAACTTTTATAGTCATTGTATTCAAATTTTTGGCCTCTATTTTTTTTATGCCATAGATCTATTTCCTGTTGCAATGTTTCTCTAATTTCGAGTAATTTTTTATTTCTCGGTGCTAACTCATGCACTACTCTATCGAACCCTTTCCAAAATTCATCAGTATGAAGATTTGTATCCAGTAAAAGCTCATTTTTGACAAATTCTGCAAGATCTTTCGCAACAGATAAGTTGTGGATTTTAATGAATTGTTCTCTCATAAATTGAAAATCTTATATTAAATTTTAATTTTTGCGCAATCAAAATTACTGATTTTATTTTAACAATTTGTTGCCTTTTTTGTTTATAATACTAACTTAAATGAAAAATTACCTGAATTTTGAAACCGATATAAAAAATCTTGAAGAGGAATTAGATAAACTAAAAGATCCTTATAATCAGGAGGGTTTATCAGAAGTTGATACAGCAAAAATAAGCAAAGTAGAGGAGGAAATAAATGAAAAATTGGAAAAAATTTATTCTAATTTAGATCCATGGCAAACAGCATTAGTTGCACGCCATGAAGATAGACCTAAGGCTAAATTTTTTGTTGAAAATCTCTTTGACGATTTTATCCAGCTTTCAGGAGATAGATTTTATGGCGAGGATAAAGCTGTTATAGCAGGATTTGCAAAATTTGATGGTAAATCTGTTTTAGTAATTGGCCAAGAGAAGGGATCAGATCTTAAAAAAAGAATAAACCATAATTTTGGGATGATGAGACCAGAGGGTTACAGAAAAACAATCAGACTTATGGAGCTGGCTAATAAATTTAAAATTCCAATCATATCTATTGTGGATACTCCAGGGGCATATCCTGGAGTAGGAGCAGAAGAAAGAGGCCAAGCTGAAGCGATAGCAAAATCAATTGAATGTTCTATGAAGTTAACAGTTCCTACAATAGCAATAATAATTGGAGAAGGAGGATCTGGGGGAGCAATAGCTTTAGCATCATCTAATAAAGTAATCATGCTCCAAAATGCGATATACTCAGTCATTTCCCCAGAAGGATGTGCTACTATTTTATGGAGAGATCCAAAAAAAACTTTAGAAGCCGCAACTGCAATGAAAATGTCATCTAGCGACCTTTTAAAATTAAATATAATCGATGAGATTATTCCAGAGCCTGTTGGTGGCGCTCACAGAGACAAAGATTTAATATTAGACAATGTAAGAAATTCATTAAAGAAAAATTTAGATTTTTTTGAAACAATGGATAAAGATGAAATTCTTACACACAGAAAAAATAAATTTTTATCTATTGGGAGAAATAAAGGATTTAATTCACAATCAGATGTCAGTAGTGATTTATCTTTCAAAGCAAGCATAATAGAAAATATTACTCAAAACTTAAAAAAGAATTCTAAAATTTATTATGGTATAACTGCAGTGTTTATATCAATATTGTTTTTAAGTATTGTTTTATAAAGCACCATGACAGTGTTTGTATTTCTTTCCAGAATTACAAGGACAAGGTTCGTTTCTTCCAATTTTTTTTGTTGAAAGTTCGTCAAATTTTTTACTTAAATTTTCATTATTTTGTTCTTCTTGGCTGTTTTCTATAAGTTTTAAATTAAACAAAATTTTAATTAAATCATACTTTAGTTTACCGAGTAGATTTTCGAAGAGTGTAAATGCCTCTTTCTTATATTCTACTAAAGGATCTCTTTGTCCATAAGATCTTAAACCAATTACTTGCCTTAGTTGTTCAAGGTATTGAATATGTAATTTCCAATTCTGGTCAATTAACTGTAAAAAAATACGTTTTTCTACTTCATTGTATTGCTCTTCGTTTAAAATTTTAATTCTTTCTTCTCTTGAACTTTTAAATTTATTTTTTATTTTTTCTTCAAACAAATTATTTTCTAGATTAACTAATTCTATAATTTCATTTTCTTCAAATGATTTACCAAATAGCAATTTTAATTGCATATTAATTTCATTTGATCCTGCATTGGCTAACCTTTTGGTTTTTTTAAGTTTCAAATCATCAATTACTTCATCTAAGAAACTTTCAGAATATTTTTTCGGATCTTTATTTTCAATTACTTCGTTTCTTTGTGAAAATATTACTTGCCTTTGATCATTTAAAACATTGTCGAACTTTAAAAGAGTTTTTCTGATATCAAAATTTCTTGCTTCAACTTTTTGTTGTGCTCTCTCTAATGCTTTATTAATCCAAGGGTGGTCTATACTTTCACCATCTTTAAGTCCAAGTTTTTCAAGTATATTATTCATAGATTCTGACCCAAAAATTCTCATTAAATCATCTTCTAAACTTACATAGAATATTGAACTTCCCTCATCACCTTGTCTTCCCGATCTTCCTCTAGCTTGATTATCTACTCTCCTACTTTCCATTCTTTCAGTACCAATAACAAATAATCCACCTAGTTTTTTTATTTCAGCTCTGTCCCTCTCATCTTGACCCCCTAATTTAATATCAACACCTCTACCTGAAATACTTGTTGTAATTATTATTGAGTTTTTTTTCCCTGCATCTGCAATAATTTCAGCTTCTCTCTCGTGATTTTTAGCGTTTAAAACTGTGTGTTTAATATTTTTTTTAATTAGTAGATTTGAGTAGTGTTCAGATTTATTTATACTTGACGTGAAAACTAATAATGGCTGTCCTTTTGCATTACATTCAATAATCTTGCTAATTATTGCTTCATCTTTTTCATTACTTGTTCTAAATATTTGATCATTCCAATCTTTTCTTATCATTTGTTTATTAGTAGGAATTGACACTACTGGAAGATTATAAATTTCAAAAAACTCCTCCGATTCTGTTAATGCTGTACCAGTACATCCAGCTATTTTTTCATAAAGTTTGAAGAAATTTTGGTAGGTTATTGACGCTAAAGTTTGATTTTCAGCATTAATTGTTAAATTTTCTTTTGCCTCCAGACTCTGATGAAGACCATCGCCAAACCTTCTTCCTGGTAATTGTCTTCCTGTTTGTTCATCAATTATTATTATTTGTCCATCTTTTACAATGTAATCTCTACCATTTTGAAAAAGATGATTTGCACGCAAAGATTGATTAACTAAATGAACAATATGAAGGTTTTCTGGATCATAAAAATTTTTATTTTTAAGAATACCAGCATTTGAAAATATACTTTCAACATTATCCACACCTTTATTAGTTAATAAAATATTTTTATCTTTTTCATCTACCTCAAAATCCTCATTTTTTAAATTTTTTACTAATTTATCGACTGCAATATATTGGTTGGTCTTATCTTCTGTTGCCCCTGAAATTATCAGAGGAGTTCTAGCCTCATCAATTAAACATGAGTCAATTTCGTCAACTATAGCATAATTATATTCTCTCTGAACTTTAGTCTCTTTTGAAAATTTCATATTATCTCTTAGATAATCAAAACCCAATTCACTATTAGTAGAATAAGTTATATCTTTTTTATAATTTTCTTTTCTCTCAGAGTCATCCTGTCCAGAATTTATGTAACCACAGGTTAAACCTAGAAATTCGTAAATTTTACCCATATTTTGGCTATCTCTCCTAGCCAGATAATCGTTAACAGTTACTATATGAACGCCTTTTTTTTTAAGAGCGTTTAAGAAAGCTGCAAGAGCTATAGTTAATGTTTTACCTTCTCCTGTTTTCATTTCTGCAATTTTGTTTTCATGGATTACAACACCACCAATTAACTGAACATCAAAGTGTCTTTCATTTCTAATTCTTTTAGAAGCTTCTCTCACCATTGAAAAAGCTTCAGGCAATACATCATTGAGACTTTTACCATTCTTTATTTCATCTATTAGTTGCTCAGTTTTTTTTGGGAATATTTCGTCAGGTAAATTTTCTAATTCTTTTTCTAGAAGATTAACTTTATTGACTATTTGTTGAATTCGGCCCAGTTCCTTTTCATTTCCGCTTTTAATAAGCTTTGAAAATATATTTAGTGGATTAAACATTTTGATATAAAATAAAATAATAGAATTATATAATAATTAATTAATTATTTTAAATATCATGAAATTTAACATTAACAATTTTTTAAATATTAGTAGTCAAAGCTCCAAAATTGTTGATTTTCAAGATTTAGACCATATTGATGGAGTATCAATTTCTGCAGTCAGTGCAGGTTTATACAAATTTAAAAGAGATGAATTAGTCCTATTTTATTTTAGAGAAGGTGCAAATTATGCATCTGTTTATACCCAATCAAAGCTAATATCAGAAAATCTAAAATGGAATAAAAAAATTAAAAAAAAAAAAATATTTGCGTTATTAGTTAATACTAGAAATGCGAACGCATTAACAGGTCCCGAAGGCTATGATGCTTTAAAGAAAATATCTTTAGACTTATCATCAAAATTGTCAGAAATACAAAAAAGAGATGAGGATGTTCCAAAACAAATTACTTCTAGTGAAATACTGTTTGGTTGCACTGGAACAATAGGGGAAAAATTCCCATTTGATAAAATTAAAGCTTCATTACCAGAATTAGTAAAAAAAATAAAATATACTCAAAACAAATTAGTCTGGATGAAAGCTGCAATGGGTATGATCACAACTGATTTAAAACCAAAAGTATCAATGGCTGAAACAAAAATTGGTTCATCTGAAATAAAAATTTATGGAATTGCAAAAGGTTCAGGAATGATATATCCAAATATGGCAACTACATTGTGTTATATATTTACCGATGCAACCTTATCCTCATCAATTTTAAATGATATCTTAAAAAATAATATTAAAACAACTTTTAATGCAATATCGTGTGATGGCGACTCAAGTACTAATGATATGGTTTCTCTATTTGCAACAAGCAAAGTAAAAAATCCAGAAATAAAAAAATATAACGATATGAGACTGAAAAATTTTAATAAAGCGGTCCATAGTGTTTTATTAAATTTAGCAAAACAAGTTGTTTCAGATGGAGAAGGAGCTTCTAAATTTATTTCTATTAATTGCATTAATTGTAAAAATGAAAAAGATGCAAAAAATATATCTTTTAAAATCGCAAATTCATTATTAGTAAAGACTGCAATTGCAGGAGAGGATCCAAATTGGGGAAGAGTAGCTATGGCTATTGGAAATAGTGACACCAAAATAAATGAAAAAAAGTTATCTATTTCATTTGGACCACACAAAATTTTTTACAAAGGATCTTTATACAAGTCTTATGACGAAAAAAAAATCATAGAATATATGAAGGGTAAGTCAATTGAAATAGAAGTTGATATTGGCATGGGAGTTAAAAATTTTAAATCTTACACTATGGATTTAACAAAAAAATATATTGAAATTAATGCTGATTATAGGACTTAGGCATGTTGAAATTTTATGCATTAATATTTAAATAATAAGCATGATTAAATATTTACTTAAATGCAAAGATTGTAATCAGGAATTTGAAAGCTGGTTTAGCAACTCTAATGAATACGACAGGTTACTAAAGTTAAAACTTTTAAATTGCCGATCCTGTGAATCATTAAATATTGAAAAGTCATTGATGGCTCCAAATTTACTTAACACCAAGAAAAAAGAAAACTTAAAAGAAATTAAAAAATATAAAGAGGTGCGAAAAAAACTTTATGACTACAAAAAATTTGTAAAAGAAAATTTTGATTATGTTGGTGAAAACTTTACTTATAAAGCAAGATCCATTCATTATAATAAAAAAAAACTAAAAAAAGGGATTTATGGAAGTGCTTCACTTAAAGATCTTAAGGAATTAAGAGAAGAGGGGATAAAAACTGATATTATCCCGTGGATTGAAGACGATAAAAATTAAACCTTCTTAAACTCTGAAATGTAGTTTACAGATTTATCAGATGTAACAGACCATTTATTCAAAATAGGATTAAATGTCATTCCATCAATTTTTTTTAGTTTTAAGGAATTTTTTTTGCAAATATTTGTTAAATATTCTGGTTTCACAAATTTTTCCCAATCATGAGTGCCTATTGGTAGCCATTTTAAAATATACTCAGCGCCTACAATCGCAAATAAATATGATTTTAAAGTTTTATTCAAAGTAGCTATAAACATTACACCTGATTTTTTTAAAAATTTTGAACTTTCTTTAATAAAAAAATCTACATCTTCAACGTGTTCAACAATTTCCATATTCAAAATTATATCAAATCTTTTTTTGATTTTTAAATTTTCAGGAGAAGAATTATAATACTTTATATTAAGTTTACTTTTTTTTAAATGATAGTTAGCTACCTGAATGTTTTTATAAGAGGCATCTATTCCAACAACATCTGCTCCAAGTTTCGCCATAGGTTCTGCAAGTAATCCTCCACCACATCCAATATCTAAAATGCTTAAACCTTTAAATGGCTTATGTTTTTTTTTTATTTTAAACTCATTTATAATTGTATCTCTTATATATTTTATTCTGATAGGGTTAAATTTATGTAATGGCTTAAATTTTCCATCAGGATCCCACCATTCCTCAGCTATTTTTGAAAATTTATCTATTTCTTTTTTATTTATTGTGTTATTTTTCATTGTTTATTGACATTACAATCAAGATGTATTTTATCAATATAATTTAATTTGTATTAAAAAAAATTATCAATGAAAATAATTGTATTAAAATTTGGAGGTACTTCAGTTGGTTCAACTAGTAGAATTAAAAAAGTCGCAAAGATCATTGCAAAATATAAAAAAAAATACAGTATTATTGTACTTTCCTCTGCAATGAGCGGTGTGACTAATAATTTAATAAATTTATCCAAAAAAATCAGTAAAGATTTTTCAGACTCAGAGTATGATGTTTTAGTTTCATCTGGAGAACAAGTATCTTGCGCGTTAATTGCTGGAGAATTGATTAATAATGGTTTTAATTCAAGATCTTGGGTGTCATGGCAAATACCAATTATAACCGAGGGAAAGTATAAATTTTCCAGAATAAATAAAATTAATAAAAGTCAAATCATGAGTTATTTAAAAAAAGGAGGAATTCCTATTGTAACTGGATTTCAGGGTATTAATAATAAAAATAGAATTACTACTATAGGCAGAGGAGGAACAGATGCGAGTGCAATTATGTTTGCAAAGTTTTTCAATGCTGAAAAATGTATAATATATACTGATGTGGAAGGTGTATATTCTACAGATCCAAATAAACTAAAATCAGCTAAAAAAATAAAGGTTATTTCTTATGAAGAAATGTTAGAAATGGCCTCTCTAGGAGCTAAAGTGATGCAGCCCCACTCCATTCAAGATGCAAGGTTGAATAGAGTAGATATAGAGGTGAGATCTTCTTTTACGGATAATGAAGGTACTTTAATAACTAAAAGAAAAAATATCGTAAATAACAAGATTATTACTGGTATTTCAAATACAACAAATGATGCTAAAGTAACTCTTTTAGGTGTAAAAGACAAACCTGGAATTGCTGCATCAATTTTTAAACCTTTATCTGATAATTCTATAAATGTAGATATGGTTGTGCAGAATATTTCAGCCAATGGCAAAGAGACTGATTTAACTTTCACAATAAAATCAGACGACTTAGCAAAAACAAAAAAAATTATTTTTCAAAATAAAAAAATAAATTTTAGAGATTTAATATTTGACAAAAATGTCTCAAAAGTCTCAATAATAGGAGTTGGAATGGTAACTACACCTGGGGTTACTTACAGAATGTTTCAGACACTAGCTAAAAATAAAATAAATATTCAAGTAATATCTACCTCAGAAATTAAAATTTCTGTGCTGATTGATAAAAAGAACGTAAGAAAAGCTATATCTTCTCTTCATAAAGAATTTAAATTAAATAATTCATGAATGTAAGACCATTTAGAGAAATAAAAAGAAGAAAAACAAAAGAAATTAATGTTGGACACGTAAAAGTTGGAGGAGATAATCCGATTTCTGTCCAATCAATGACTAATACTTTAACTAAAGATATAAAAGAGACTATAAATCAAATCGAAAGAATTGAAGAAGCAGGAGCTGATATTGTAAGAGTATCATGTCCAGATGAAGACTCAACAAGAGCACTTAAAGAAATTGTTAAAAATACATCACTACCAATAGTTGCCGACATACATTTTCATTACAAAAGGGCAATAGAGGCAGCAGAGAGTGGAGCGGCTTGTCTTAGAATTAACCCTGGAAATATTGGTGATAAAAAAAAAATTAAAGAGGTAATTTCTGCTGCAAAAAATAATAATTGTTCAATTAGAATTGGTGTTAATGCTGGGTCTTTAGAAAAAGACTTATTAGAAAAATATAAAGAACCTTGTCCGGAGGCTCTAGTAGAGAGTGCATTAAGGAATATTAATATTATTGAAGAATTTGATTTTTATCAATTTAAAGTAAGCGTTAAATCCTCTGATGTATTTCTGTCTATTGAGGCTTACAGACAGCTTTCCAGAGTTACTGATTATCCACTACATCTAGGTATCACAGAAGCTGGAACTTTTTTACCTGGTAGTATTAAGTCGTCTATTGGTTTTGGTTCACTTCTTATGAGTGGTATTGGAGACACTATAAGAGTGTCTTTATCTGATGATCCGGTAGAGGAGATAAAAGTTGGAAATGAGATACTTAAATCTCTCAATCTGCGAAATAGAGGGGTAAAAATTATTTCATGCCCTTCTTGCGCTAGACAAGCCTTTAATGTGATAGAAACTGTTAAAAAGTTGGAGGAAAAACTATCTCATATAAAAACTCCTATTTCTTTATCTATAATTGGATGTGTAGTAAATGGACCAGGTGAAGCAGCACAGACTGACATAGGTTTAACTGGAGGAGGAAAAGGAAATAACATGCTTTATTTAAATGGAGTTGAATCCGAAAAAATATCAAGTGATGAGATGATTTCTAAAGTTGTAAGATTAGTTGAAGAAAAAGCAGAAGAAATCGAAAAAGCAAAATAATGTTACCTTTATCAAAAGTACAGGACATAATAGAAAAACACTCAAAATTAGAAAAAGAACTATCATCCCAAGAAATTGATAAAAAAACGTTTGCAGAAAAGTCTAAAGAATACTCTGATTTAAATGATATTATTAATGAAGCCACTTCATATTTTAATTTCCAAAAAAATAAAGAAGAACTAGAAAAATTAATTAATGATAATGACTCAGATAAAGAAATAAAAGACCTAGCTTTAATCGAATTAAACGAACTAAAAAATGATAATCAGAATAATGAAAAAAAGATAAAACTATTTTTGTTACCTAAAGATGAAGCTGATGCAAAAAATGCAATGATTGAAATTAGAGCTGGAACAGGAGGATTAGAGGCCAGTTTATTTGCATCTGACTTATTTAAAATGTACGAAAAAGTAAGTCACAAAAAAAAATGGTTACTAGAAGTTATTTCGATTTCTAAAAGTGATGCCGGAGGATTAAAAGAGGTTATTGCCTCAATTAAGGGTAAAAATATTTATTCTTCGTTAAAATATG
This sequence comes from uncultured Pelagibacteraceae bacterium, assembly GCA_902594675.1. Lineage (GTDB taxonomy): Bacteria > Pseudomonadota > Alphaproteobacteria > Pelagibacterales > Pelagibacteraceae > Pelagibacter. Next base: position 71,545 of record CACJNE010000002.1, on the reverse strand, counting down.
AAAGTGGTGTTCATAGAGTTCAGAGAGTTCCAGACACTGAAACCCAGGGAAGAGTTCATACATCTGCTGCTACAGTAGCGGTAATGCCCGAAGCTGAAGAGGTTGACGTTAAAATAGAAGATAAAGATCTTCGAATTGACGTATTCAGAAGTAGTGGTCCGGGTGGTCAAAGTGTAAATACAACTGATTCTGCTGTTCGAATTACTCATATTCCAACTGGAATAGTTGTTAGTCAACAAGACGAAAAATCACAAATAAGAAATAAAGAAAAAGGTCTAAAAATTCTAAGATCAAGGATATATGAATTAGAGCGTCAGAAAAGAGATGAGGAAAGGTCTAAAGATAGAAAAAGTAAAATAGGTACTGGGGATAGGTCAGAGAGAATAAGAACGTATAATTTTCCTCAAGGTAGAGTTACAGATCATAGGATTAATTTAACCTTACATAAGTTATCTGAATTCATGGAGGGAGAAATTTTTGATGAGATGATAGAAAGTTTAGTTATACAAGCCCAAGAGAACGAACTCAGTAACATTTAAATATGAATTATATACAAATATTAAAAAAAGGCGAGAATTTTTTAAAAAAAAAAAATATTCAAAATCCTTATCTTGATACTGAATTAATTTTATCAAAAGTAATAAATAGAGAAAGAGAAGAAATTTTATTAAATATTAATAATAAATTAAATAATATTGATCTATTAAAATTTCAAAATTATTTAATAAGAAGATATCGCAAAGAACCGATAGCATATATTCTTGGTTATAAATATTTCTGGAAACATAAATTTTTAATTAACAAGTCTGTTTTAATTCCTAGACCAGACACAGAACTATTAATTGACGAAACTTTAAAGTATCTACCAATAGATAAGTCAAAGAGAATTTTAGATGTTGGAACTGGGTCAGGTTGCATAGTGGTTTCTTTGTTGAAAGAAAGACCAAAATGTACAGCTACAGCTATCGATATATCTAAAAAAGCAATAAATGTTGCAAAAACTAATGCAAAATTACATCAATTGGAAAATAAAATTAATTTTATTAATATCGATATTGACAAATATAAATCAAATTACTATGATTTAATCGTTTCTAATCCTCCTTATATAAGCGAAATTGAATTAAATAGATTAGAGGATGATATAAAATTTCATGAACCTAAAGTAGCATTATCAGGAGGTCATGACGGATTAAGAGACTTAACAAAAGTAATTATTAAAAGTAAAAAATTGTTAAAACTTAATGGAAAATTGATAATTGAGATAGGATATAAACAAAAGTATCAATGTATAAGAATATTAAATAAATATGGATTTTATGTTAACAAAATATCTAAAGATTTTTCAGGTAGAGATAGATGTGTAATAAGTACTAAATTATAATAATGAATAATTTCAAAAATAATAATAGAAGAAGTCGATTTAAATCAAATAATGATAGGGGTTTTAGAAGAAATGGTAATGGACACAAAGGTAACGGAGATTTTAATAACGGTCCAACTTTTAAAAGAAGAAATCCAGGAAAAAATAATCAAAATGCCGCAAAACTAATTGAGAAATATAACGATCTTGCAAGAGAAGCCCTTTCAAATGGGGACAAGATTTTATCTGAAAACTATTTGCAGCATTCAGAGCATTTCTCTAGAATTCTCATATCACAAGAAAATTCAAAAAATCAATCTGAAAATATAACTGATACAAATGTAAATAATCAGATTAAAGTTGATACTGACATTAAAGAAGAGAAATCTTCAACTAAGTGATTTACATTTTAGATATAAGATTTGACTTTAACACATCTATTTTAATCTTATTAACTTCAAAATTTTTTCGTTGATCTCCTTTAAGAACTTTGCCAGAAGGTAATTTGAGTTTTTGTGAATTTATTTTTTTTCCATTTTCAATTACTTCATAGTGCAAATGTGGGCCTGTAGAAAGACCTGTAGATCCTACATAGCCTATTACTTGACCTTGCTTAACCCTTGCTCCTTTCTTTATACCTCTCCCAAACTTTGACATATGTGCATATACAGTTTGATAAACTCTATTATGTTTTATTTTTACACAATTTCCTCCGCCTCCACACCATTGTGCTCTGACAACTATTCCATCTCCAGACGCTAGAATTGGTGTACCTGTTGGGGCTGCAAAATCAGTTCCTGTATGCATTTTTGTAAAACCTAAAATAGGATGTTTCCTCTTTCCAAATGAAGAGGATAATCTCGCACCATTGATTGGAGTTTTCATCAATGTTTTTTTCATACTTTTTCCATTTTCGTCAAAGTAATCAATTTTATTTTTTTTATATTCATGTCTATAAAGTTTTAAATCTTGATTTTGCAAACTTAAGTTTGCAAAAATTATATTTCCAGTTTCTATAATTTTTCCATCTTCATTTAAGAATTCTTCATAAATTATTTGGAAGCTATCATTTTTCCAAACATCTCTTTGAAAATCTACTTGAAAACCATATAATCTTGCAAATTCAATAATAATATTCGGTTTAATTTTTAAATTTATAGCAGATTGATACAGGCTATTTGTAATTTTACTTTCCTTGTAGGTAATTACTTTTGTTAAATTCTTTTCTAATAATTTTGATTTGAACTTTTTATTCTCTAAATCTCTAACAAAATAAATTTCTTTTTTTTTACTAATCTCAAGAATAAATTCTGTTATTATAGGTTTATTTTTAATGTCAATTTTAAAATAAATTTTTTGGTTTGGTCTTAATATTCTAATTTTCTTATTTTTTTTTATTGTTTCTAAAAATATTTTCTTTTCGTTTTTTGATATTTTTAAAGTATTTATTATACTTTCATAAGTGTCGCCTGTTTTTACTATATATTCAAATTCATTGTATCGATTGACTAGGTTAGATGTAATTTTATTAATTACCTTTTGAAAATAAACATTACTTAGAGTCTTTTTTAGGTTTTCATTTTGAGTTTTTATCTTGTTGTCATAAAAATACGTTACTAAAAAAGTAATTATAATTAATAAAATTAACCAAATAAAATGAGAGAGTGATTTAGTTTTATTTTTTATTTTTGTTAACACAATTATATCGATAGATTAAAAATGTTGATATATATGACTTTTTAGCACATTTTTTGTTCATCTAAAAACTTGATTTATAAATTATTTCCAATATAAGCGTCACACTCAACATATAAAAATGTTATTTATTGGGCTAAATAGTCCAATTAGCTATTTAAATTGTTTATATTTTAAGAAGAGAAGTGTGGACGGTTAAGGTTACCAAAATTTGTCGTACACACTTCATCATTATACAAATATTATTCTTAGTATTTGTATAGAAGCTAGTGTGCGCCGTTTTTAAACTTGAGAGTTTGATCATGGCTCAGAACGTACGCTGGCGGCACGCCTTATACATGCAAGTCGAACGAAGTAGCAATACTTAGTGGCAGACGGGTGAGTAACATGTAGGTATCTTCCCTTTGGTGAGGAATAACACGAGGAAACTTGTGCTAATACCTCATAAGTCTTCACGGAGAAAGCTTTATGCGCCGAAGGATGAGCCTGCACTTGATTAGTTTGTTGGTGGGGTAATGGCCTACCAAGACTGTGATCTATAGCTGATCTGAGAGGATGATCAGCCACATTGGGACTGAGACACGGCCCAAACTCCTACGGGAGGCAGCAGTAGGGAATATTGCACAATGGAGGAAACTCTGATGCAGCGATGCCGCGTGAGTGAAGAAGGCCTTTGGGTTGTAAAGCTCTTTCGTCGGGGAAGAAAATGACTGTACCCGAATAAGAAGGTCCGGCTAACTTCGTGCCAGCAGCCGCGGTAATACGAAGGGACCTAGCGTAGTTCGGAATTACTGGGCTTAAAGAGTTCGTAGGTGGTTAAAAAAGTTGGTGGTGAAATCCCAGAGCTTAACTCTGGAACTGCCATCAAAACTTTTTAGCTAGAGTATGATAGAGGAAAGCAGAATTTCTAGTGTAGAGGTGAAATTCGTAGATATTAGAAAGAATACCAATTGCGAAGGCAGCTTTCTGGATCATTACTGACGCTGA
>CACJNE010000002.1:0-62500 GCA_902594675.1 uncultured Pelagibacteraceae bacterium | reverse complement strand
ATTTCATACAAAATTCACCCAAGCTCCCAAGTTAATATTCATGGTAGAAAATCAATTTTTGTTCTAAAAAATATAAAAAAAGGTGAAAAATTTACAAAGGATAATATTAAAAGTATAAGACCATACCATGGACTACATCCTAAATATTATGAATTTGTTCTAAATAAAAAAGCAAAAAAAAATCTTTTTTCTGGAGATCCCCTTAAGTTGAAATATGTCCAAAAGTAAAAATTTTTTTTTTAGGATTAATTCAGATAAAAAAATTGGTTTTGGTCATTTGGCTAGATGTTTAAAAATTGCAAATGCTCTAAAAAAAAAATGTTTCTTCTTAGTTGATAAAAAAAGTGATAATAAATTTTTTAATAACATAAATCATAACTTTATTTCTCTATACAATACAAAAAAGTACCAAAATCAAATAAATGACGCTAAAAAAATAAATAGGGTGATTGGAAAATTTAAAAATGTATATCTAATTGTTGATGATTATCGAATAGGAGTAAAGTGGCATACATATTTTAAAGAAAAAAATATTAAAATAATCATAATTGATGACCTTCTAAACAGAAAATTTAAGTGTGATATGTATTTAAATTTCAAATTAGATAATTCAGTTGAGTTTAAAAAAAAAATTAAAAGTTATGTAAATGATGACTCAATTAAACTTATTGGACCAAGATACTCAATAATAGAAAAAAAATTAGTGAAAAAAAATAACAATTTCTTTAATGTTATGATAAACTTTGGAAATTCTTCAGATTTCAAAACAATTTCTAATCAAATAATAAAAATTCATAAGTTCTTAGAACAAAAGCTTCCAAAATTAAAAATGTATCTTCCGATAGGAGATGGAGCCGCAAATTTTCAGAAACTAATGAATTACTCAAAAAAATTTAATAATGTTAAAATCATATTTAAAAAATTTGGAATTAGTGAATATCTAAATAATGTAAATCTTTTTATTGGAAGTGCTTCAACCTCTATTTATGAAATGTCATATTTAAGCACACCCTCAATATTTTTAATTTGTAATAAAACTCAAGATTATAATATTTCTGAAATAGAAAAATTGGGCCATTATTTTTTGTTAAACTTGAAGGATTTTAAACAAAAAAAATTTTTAACTTTTTTAGACAATTATTTAGACAACTATAAAGAGATCAAAAAATTATACTCTTCAAGAAAGGTGAATATTGATAATCTGGGAGTTAACAGAGTTGTTGATGAAATCAGAAAAATTTGATTATGACTTACCGTGTATTAAAAACTAATCTTAATGATATAAACACTTATTTAAATTCTTTAAATAAAAGTTTAACAAAAAATTCACTTCTTAAGTCAAAAATTAATAGAATTGACCATTATAATTGGTGGTTCTCTAATAAAAAACTTCAAAAATATTATTTATTAAAAGAGAAAAAAAAAATAATTTTTTTTTGGTACAAAAAAATTTTTGTTAATAAAACAAATTATTTTTTTTCAGGATGGTGGCCAAATTATAATAATTTAGAATTTAGCGATTTTTTTTTTATCACCAAAACATTACTGAAATATTCAAAAAACTGTTTACATGTAGCAATTATTCTAAAAAAAAATAATTTTAGTATTAACTTACATAAATATTTCAAATTTAAAAAAATTAATAAGTCTGCGAGACTATATAAAGAGATAATGAGTATATATAATAAAACAAAAACTAAAGAAAAAAAAAAGACAGTAAACTACGTTATTATGATAAAAAAAAATTAAAATGAAAAAAAAAATATTAATTTTAGGATCTTTTGGACATATTGGTAATGCCTTATGCAACTATCTTTCAAGTAAAAACTATCAAATAATCGCTACTTATAATAAATTCATAGATAAAAAAAAATTTCATTTGTTAAAAAAGCAGAATATAAAATTGATACAATGCGACTTGAAAAATAAATCAAAACTCAAAAAAATTTTCGCAAATCATAAAATCCATACTTGCATTTGTTCTGCAGCTGTATCACACGATAGTGTTGCAAAAATTTTTCCAGACAAAGCGATAGATGTGAATTGTACTGGAATAATCAATTTGATTGAACTACAAAACTTATTTAAGTTTAAATTAATTAACATAAGTACAGGATCAGTTTTTCAAGATATTAAAAATTCAAAATTAAAAATTAGCGAATATACAGTTCCCTCACCTAAATCTGTCTACTCTGCTACAAAAAGATTAGGAGAAATTCTTATATGTAATAATCATGAAGTAGATAAAAAATCTTGTAATTTAAGAGTATCTTGGGTCTATGGACCCCCAATAATTTTAAAAAAATTTGACCCACAAAGAGGCCCTATTCCTTATATCCTTTCTGAACTATTTTATAGAAATAAACAAAAAATTTCTTTTAAATCTGGTTCGGACTTCGAGGCTTCCTTTACATATATTGATGACATAACGTGGGTTATCGAAAAAATGATAAAAATGACAAAATTCAAATTTTCTACTTACCATTTTGGAAGTGGTAAAAATTACAAGCTCAAAGAATTATTAAATTTTATAAATAAAAACTATAAAAATAAGAAAATAATTTCAGGTAAAGGATATGCTCCTTGGAGCAATGATAGCGTTATAAGAGGCCCAATGATTTCTTCAAAAAAAATAAATTTTTATAAACCAAAAACCAAACCCACGTATGGAATAGAAAAATATATTAAATATATTTTAAGTAAAAAAAATGCTTAATTGGGCTATAATAGGATGCGGAGATGTCGTGCAAAGATTAGTTCAAGATTCTTTGTTTTCTAAAAATAAATCAACCGTGATATATGTGCTCACTGAGAATTTTAAAGAAGCTGAAGATTATGCTAAAAAATATAATATAGAACATGTTTTAAAAAAAACGAAAAAAAATTTAAATAAAATTCTGTCTGACAAAAAAATAAATTCTATATATATAGCAACCCCTCCTAGTTCACATTTATTCTATATTAATTATTTCTGTAAAAAAAAAATTAATATTGTTTGTGAAAAACCTTTAGTGATCAAAAAAAAAGAGATATCTAAATTAAATAATCTTATTAAGAAGTATAAGTTTAATTTATTTACATGCTTCTATAGGAGATACCTTGAAAGATTTTTGTATGTAAAAAACTTTCTTTCAAAAAAATCAATAGGTAAAATATTATATTTTGATATTAAATTTTTTCATAGTCACAAAAATCATCCTACTCACAATCTAATTAAAGGGAAACCAATACCATGGCGTTTTGTAAAAGAAATTAGTGGTGGTGGCAATGTTGTAGATATGGGTGTTCATGCAATGGACCTTGTAGAATTTATGATTGGTGAAATCAAAGATATAAAAGTATTTAAGTCAAATAATATGAATTTATATAGAGTTGAAGATATGTGTGTAATTAATTTTGAGCTCAAAAATAAAATTTTGGGACAAAGTTCTTGGTGCTCTGTGTCTGATGAAAAAGTTGATAAATTTAGCATATTTGGAAATAAGGGTTCTATACATTTTACAATGAATCTTGGAGAAAAAGAGATAATCGAGGTAAAGAAAAATGGAAAAACCTACGTTAAAAAAATTTCTATGAAACAGCCCCTTCATAAAAATATGTTTAAGAATTTTATCAATAATTTAATACAAAATAATAAAAAAAAAGTTTACGAAATTAAGCAAAATGGACTAAAAAACTCAATATTAGTGGGCAAAATAAACAAAATACCTCTTGCGTAAAAATTAGATTAAAATATAAATTTAACAATGTCTACTAACAAAGAAAAAGCACTATCACTTTCTGATAAATTATATCAATTTGATTTTGTTAACAGATTTGAAGAGTTTAAAGACACTGGTTCATCAAAGCCATGGGTAATAGAACTAGACCCCACTACTGCATGTAATCTTGCATGTCATGGGTGTATAAGTGCTAGTTTATTAAATCAAGGTGGTTTTAAAAGAGAAAGAATAAAAGAATTAGCTAAAGAATTTGTTGAAATAGGAGTAAAAGCTGTCGTGCTAATAGGCGGAGGTGAACCAATGGCACATCCAGAATTTGGAACTTTAGTTGATTACTTTTATGAAAATGATATCCATGTTGGTGTAACATCAAATGGTACTTTAATTAATAAGTATGCACATTCATTAGCTTATCATACTAAATGGGTACGAATATCTGTTGATGCTGGATGTGAAGATGTATTTCAACAGTATAGACCTCATGCAAGCGGTAAATCCCAATTTAATAAAGTCATTGATGGAATGAGGAAATTAGCCGAAGCTAGAACAACTAAACTTGGTTTTTCATTTTTAGTTTTAGAAAAAGTGGGTGCAGATAAATCTTATAACGAAAAAGGTAAAAATTTTGTTGAAACTAATGCTACAGATATTCACAAGGCTGCTATTTTAGCAAAAGATATAGGTTGTGATTATTTTGAAGTTAAACCTTCATTCGATCCATTTCACTTTTTGAATGATACTTCTGATATAATGGCTAACATTATTAAGGAAGAACTTTACAAATGTGCACCTTTAGTAGATGACAACTTTAAAATTATATCACCTTACACTTTAGAAAGAACTTTAGAAGGTGAAAGTAAACAAATAAAAGATTATTCAAGATGTTTAACTGCAGAAATGAGAACAGTCTTATCACCTAGTGGAGCATATGTTTGCCCATATCATAGAGGAAATTCTAATCTAAAAATAGGAGATCCAAACACAGAGTCTCTTAAAGATATATGGTATGGTAAAACACGAAAAGAAATCATGCAAAAGCTAGACCCAAGAAAACACTGTGAATTTCATTGCATAAGACATAATACAAACAAAGTATTGGAAAAATTTTACAAAGAAAAACCAGAGCCAGAAAATGTAGTAAAGGAATATGATAGATTTGTTTAGTATTTTGCATGCTAGAGAAAAATATAAATATTCAATCAGTTGTTAAAATTCTTAAAGATTATAGTGATAGAGACCTAATTCATGAGATTTCTAATAATAAAAATATTACTTATTTTGAATTTCTAAGAAAATCAGAGGAATTTTTTTATTTTTTAACCGAAAAAAAAAAATTAAAACCAGGGGATAAAGTTATTATTAAATTAGAAAACTCAAGTGAATATTTAATATCTATTTTTGCATGTTTTTTAGGCGGTTTTGTTGCTTGTCCAATAGATAAAGAAATTCCAAATAACAAATATAAAAAAATAAAAAAAATTTTAGACGCTAAATACGAAGTGAATAGTTTTTATAAAATTAAATATTTTAAAAAAAGCTCTAAAAGACTTAATGCACAAAACAAAAATTTATTATGTCTTATAATTTTTACATCAGGTTCTACTGGAGAGCCAAAAGGAATACAAATCAAATTAAATCAATATTTAGGTTCTGCTTTATCGTTTGGTAAATTAGCTGAATATGACAATACGACTATTATATACCATTGTTTACCAATGCATTACAATGCAGGTTTGTTAAACACTTTTTTTTCAGGATTATTGTGTGGTTCCAAAATTGTCATTGGTCCCCAAATAAATATGGTTAATCTTTTTAAGTTTTGGAGAAATCTGTCTTTTTTCAAAATAAATTCTGTTCATATTGTACCTGAAATAGCGAATGCACTTATAAAGTTGAATGTGGATAGAGAAATGAGTGATGAAATCCAAAAAATTGATAAAATTATTAGTACAGGAAGTCATTTATATGAAGAAACAAAAGATAATTTTGACAGAAAATATAAAAAAAGATTATTATCATGTTATGGTCTTACAGAAATTGGAGGACCTATAACTTTGCAAGATTGGGAGGATACTTTTGAAGAAAACTCTGTTGGAAAAATAATAAAAAATATCTCAATTAAAATTTTTAATAAAAAAGATCTAAATTTAGTTTATGTAAAAACGCCATATTTGTTTGACTCCTATTTACTAGAAGGTGGAAAAATTCAAAAACCAAAAAAAACTAAGGGATATTTTAATACAAATGATATTGGTGAATACAAAAATAATCAGTTATTTATTTATGGAAGAAAAAAAGAAATTTTTAAAAGAGGGAGTGAAATCGTATCTCCCCAAGATATTGAAAACATCTGTAGAAGTTTTAAAGATGTCAAAGATTGTGCTGCTATTACTACAGATGATATTAATAAAGGATCAAAAATTTATTTACTTGTAGAATATAAAAATAATAAATTTTCAACAGTAAAAAATTTAAATTTACTAAGAAAATTTTTGGAAAAAAATTTAAAAAAAATAGAGTTTCCAGATAAAATACTATTAGTCTCAAAAATTTTAAGAACTTCAAGTGGTAAAATTAAAAAATCAGATATGAAAAAAATGTATTTATGAAAATAATAAATAATATCTTCTATGAAAATCAGTGGAAAAAAAGTTTATCTAAAAAATTCTTTTCAAGAAAATCTTTAATAAATAAAAAAAAATTCTTTTATCCAGAAGTTAATAGAGATGACATTCAAAGAGTAATATTATCAGCTAAAAGTGGTTTAAAAATTAATAAGGAAATAAATTTGTCTGAAAGGCAAAAATTTATTTACCAGATCTACGAAAAAATATTAAAAAATTATAGAATATTAGCAAGATTAGAAACTCTAGAGACAGGAAAAAATATATTAGATGCTCAAAAAGAGATAATTCATTCTGCTAAAATATGGTTATATGCTTCAAAATCTCTTGGCTCTGAGAATTATAAAACTGTTTTGAGCAAACACCATAAAGCAATTGTAAATTTTGAACCAGTAGGAATAGTAGCTTTAATAATACCATGGAATTTCCCTTTTGTTGTGATGAGCGAGAGGCTTCCATTTATTTTGGCAGCTGGAAATTCAGTCATTATTAAGCCTAGTGAATATGCGTCTCAATCATTATTTTATCTAATGAATATTATTAAAAAAATAAAATATCCAGTAGGTGTTGTTAATCTTATTACAGGAAGTGGACCTAGAACAGGCCAGTTACTAATTGGCAATAAAGATATAAATATGATTTCTTTTACTGGATCTACTCAAGTTGGAAAAAAAATAATGAAAGTAGCATCAAATCAAATAAAGAGATTGAGTCTGGAGCTTGGAGGAAAAAATTCTTTTATTGTTTTAAAAGATGCAAATATCAATAAAACAATAAATATTATTATCGATAGTTTCACTGGTAACGCAGGTCAATCTTGTGTATCTACAAGTAGACTTTTTGTCGATAATAAAATTAAAAAATTACTTATTAAGAAACTTTTAGAGAAGTTAAATAAAATAAATAATTTTAAGAAACTGTATGGTTTAGTATCTACAAAAAAACAACTTGATACGATAAGAAATATTTTAAAAAAAAACCAAAATTTAAAAAAAAAATTAATTTTTGGATCAATTGATTTGAAAAAAAGTAATTTCATAAAACCAATAATTTTCTGTGATTTACCTGAAAAAAATATTATTAATAAAAAAGAATTATTTGGACCAATATTAAGTATTAACTCTTTTGATGAAATTAATGATGCAGTAAATAAAACTAACTCAAGTAAATATGGTTTGTCAGCTGTGGTATGTGGTAAGAATAAGAGGAATAATATAAAAGTGGCCTCTCAACTAAATGCAGGTAGAATATGGATTAATGAGTCAGTCAAAGTAAACTTTCCCTCTTTGCCTATAGGTGGATATAAAGAGTCTGGTCTTAATAGAGAGTCTGGTACCGAAGGTTTAAGAACTTACTCAGAAATAAAATCTGTAATTATTAAAAATTGAAATGAATAGAATAGAAAAAAATATCTACGAATGGATTAAAAAAAAAAATAAAGAAGTAAAATTAAATGAAAATCTTTTAAAAAATGGAACATTAGATTCATTTAATATGATGGAGCTAATAATTTTTTGCGAAAAAAAATTTCAAATAAGATTTAAAGATATTGATCTTAATAATAGGAATTTTACAAGCATAAAGAAAATAGCATCTGTAATTTCAAAATATCAAAAAGATATAAGAAAAAAATGAGTATATGTATTATCCCTGCAAGAGCAGGTAGCAAAAGAATTAAAAATAAAAATATAAAAAAAATAAATGGAACACCTTTAATAGGTAGGACAATTCAAATTGCAAAAAAATCAGGACTATTTAAAAGAATTATAGTATCAACCGATAGTCTACATATCGCATCCATAGCAAAAAAATATGGTGCAGAGGTACCATTTTTGAGAAATAAGAAACTTTCAGATGATTATACGCCAACATTTAAAGTCTTAATAGACACAGTCAGAAAAATAGGATCTCAAAAAGAACTATTTCATTTTTGTATATATCCAACATCAGTATTAATTAATAAAAATGATTTAAAATTGGCGTTTTCTAAAATTAAAAAAACTAAAGCAGAATACATATTTCCAATATCTAAATTTGAAAATAACCCTTACCGATCCCTTGTAATAAAAAAAAATAAATTTGTGCGTTTTGCGTGGCCAAAATACCAAATGAAAAGAGGTCAAGACTTAGATCATCTTTATTACGATACCGGATCATTTTATATTTATAAAACTAAAACATTATTAAAAGTTACAGAGAAAAATTTGATCCCTAAGAATTCGACATACATAATTTTGAAAAAAAAATTAATAGATATAAACTATCCTAGAGATTTAGTACTTTTAAAAAAGGCATTAAATAAATAATAATTTTAAAGTCAGCTTAATATGAAAAAAATTATATTTTCAGAATTAAATTTTATCACACTATTTATTATGCCATTTTCAAAATTTTTTTTTTCAGAAGTTTATTTTTTTAGGATTTCAAAAACACTAAGAAGAATTAATTTAATAAAATTTTTTAAATTAATTGAAATAAACTGGCTTAATTATCACGAAAACAAAACTTTAAAGAATTATACAAAGTTTAGAGCAGATAGTATCAAATTAAGCAAAAAGCTTGCTAAAAAAAATACTGATAAAATGTGGGATCCAAAATTTAAGGATGTATTTATAAAAAAGAAATATTTATATATTGCTCTTCACAAAATTTTTAAAAAAAAATCTGATGAATTTACTGAATTGATTCTTGCTTCTAAAATGATAAAATCTAAAAAAAATGAAACAGTCTATTTTTGGACAGATATAAACTTTATCTCATCCTATATATTTTCAAATTATCCTGGCTGTTATAATATCAAATTAAAAATCCCTTATCTTTCTCATTTGATATTGTTTTTAAAAATATTTATAAAATTGTTTAATAGTATTATTTTAAATTTGTTTGCAAAATTTAAAAAAATTTCTTTTTATAGACAGAATGACGAAAAAATAAAAAGTAATATTAATAAATCAAATATTAATAAATCAAATATTAATAAAGATAAAATTATTTATTTTGCCCACAAAGGCCTTCCAGCCTCTAGAGAGATAAGCGATAACATATATTATTCCAAAAATAAAAATAATAATTTTTATTACAAAAAAATACTTCATCTTGAATGGTTTTCTAAAGATATCAGAAATAACGGTCATGTAAAAAATTTTTATAAAAAAAATAATATTCACTATGATTTTTGGGAAAATTATAAAATTAATTTACAAAGTAAGATTACAATATTTTTCCAGCTTATTATTTTTCTTTTAAAAACAAATTTTAAAAAAAATCCAATGCTAATAGAAATTATATCCGAATTGTTTTTACAAATAAATTCATCAAAAAAAAAGATTAATAAATATTTTTACAATACTCAAATTGCATTAGTTGAGTATGAGTATTTATTTCCAATAAGTTTATCTATCGCTTTAAAATCTGCAAATATTAAAATTATATCAGCTCAAACCAGAATTCTCATGCCAACATTAGGAGAGAGTTATTTATGTGATTTATATTTAACACTTGGAAAGAAATCATCAAAAGAGATTAAGAAGCAAATTTGTAAACCTGCAGTTAAATTATTGGGTATTAGAAATAATAAGTTGGCAAATAAGACTAATTTAAAAACTAAAAAAATTAAGCATGTTTTTGTTTATGATATCAAATCAGAAAACGATTGGTATATGAATGGAAGAAAAGGTGATTATAATTGGAAAGAAAACTATTTATTTTACTCATTAATTGTCGAAAAAGCCAAAATACATAAAAATACTATGTTTTATATTAAGGGTAAAAATTATAACTGGATGAATATACCTTATTTTAGAAAAATACTTTATGAAATAAAAAAACAAAAAAACATTCTAATATTAAACAAATCAAGTGATAGAGAAATCCTAGGACTAAACAGAAAAGCAGATTTATTTATTGCAATTTACACTTCTGCAGTAGACAAAGCACTTGCTAATGGAAAGCCAGTAATCATTTATGATATTTGTGATGATAAAATTACAAATTACGGAAATTTAAAAGTCACATCAAAGGAACAATTTGATATTTGTTGGAATAATTATCAAATAAATTACTTTAATTTAAATTACAAAATAAACAAGTTGCGAAAATATTTTTACTCTAATTTAAATTTTTTTAAAGTTAGATCTTTCTTAGATAGATATTAATTTATTTAATAAGTTTTTTATGTTTTAATAATAAATATATTGCTCTTGTACTCTTTAAATTAATTTTTATTAAATTACTTATTTGTTTAATACTATTTGAACCATCAGAATATTGTAAAAAATTCATTAAATCTTTAGTGCTTTTTTTTATTTTACGTTCACCTAGTAAATGATAAAGACCTCTTTTGCCCATATTTGGCTCACACTTTATTAGAGAAATAGGATTATTTTTTTTTTTCTTATAATTTTTAATTTTACCTAAGTATATTTTTTTCTCATCAGTTTTTATTAAATTATTTAGTACATATTTATGAATTTGAAATGACATAGTTAAGCCTTTAGAATTAACAATATCAAAATTATCTTTTGAGGTATGATACTCTTTATATGTGCCATATTTTGATCTCATCATCGAAATCATTGGTAAGTCAATTCCTGGTGAGCTAAATTGTCTTTCGTCAGAACCTCTATCTAAAAAAGAATATTTTCTAACTTTTAAGCCCATTAATTTATATGTGTCTAAACATAACTTATCAACATAAGTGTCATTATATTTAGTAGTAAGAAGTGAAAAGTTTCTATCATCTCCAACACATGTAAGATTTAATCCCAAAATAATATTTTTAATTTCCTTGATATTATGATGGATATAGCTGATAGAACCAATTGTTTCTGGGATAAATAAAAATCTAATTGATTTATTCAATTTCTTTTTACGTAAATAATATTTTGCAAGAGCAATACTTAATAATGGACCAGAAAGTTCATTATTTGCCATTGAGGGGTGACAAACATAAGTTGAGATTAAAATTTCTTTTTTTGATTTTCCTTTAATCAATAATTCAGCGTAATGTAAATTTCCCTTTTTTTTAAGGCTAGATGAAATATTTATTTTAAAAGTGTCAGTATCTTTGTAATTATTATTTATAAAATTGTATTTTTCTCTACTAACACAAAAACCCCAATATTTGTTATAGTAAGATGTGATATATGGAATTGCATCAGGATAGTTTTTTATAAAATGTAATCTTTCTAGCAATTTTTTTTTAGTAATAATTTTATTTTGTGGTGTAGAGTAGTTTACAACATGTAAGTTATTAGTTTTAAAATCTATTATTTTTTTAGAGTTTTTATCAATAACATAACCATCATTAATATTCCATTCAGGAGGAATTTTCCAATCAAAAACTTTTGTACCTGATGAAATTTTTTTAATTTTTAAGTTCTTCAGGTGTTTATATTTAATTTCTTTTAGTGTCTTTAGTGTTCCTTTCCCAGTTATACTCCTACAAATAGGAAATAATTTCTTTCCAAAATTTATTAAGTTTTCCATTTAAAATTAAATTAATAATTAATTTATTGAATATTTCTAATTTTCTTTAAATTTATCATTGATCTTATCAAAACTATATTTTCTTATTTATTTAATTGCAATTTATACCATTTAGATAAGGACCATACTCTCCACAAAATTGGATCAAAAAAAGAATTTTCTATGTTTTTTTGTTTTTTTTGAAGCATATTTAGAAAATTTTTTTTAAAAAAAACTTCCTTAAATATAGGAAAATTATCTATATCTTTTTTAATTTGGTTACGATTTTTATACAATATTTTTGCTAGTGCTGGTTCATTATAGCCTTTTTTTGATTTTAAAAAATATTTTTTTCTGGTTGCTGGGACACCAAATGGCATTTTTTCATTATGTAAATAATTTGGAATTAGAGATTTAATTGAATTTCTAAGCAGAACTTTATCCTTTAAAGATTTATTAATCTTAAAAATTAAAGGTGCAGTATACACTAATTTTTTCAAATCATCGTTCAAAAACGGAAATCTCATTTCTACACCCTCTGCCATGCTCGGTCCTTCTGATCTTCTCAATTGAATATTAGGGATCTTTATTTCATAATCCAATAAAAAAGATATTTTATGAAATTCCTTCGGGTTATTTAATTTATATTTTTTAATATATTTTGAGATGGTTTTCTTAAATGCTTCAGTTTTTTTAAGATCTTTTTTAAAAATTTTCTCTCTAGCATTCTCTAGATCGATATCTGCCCCACCTATTAAAAATAGATCTTCAATTTTAATTTTTTTTAAATTTTTTAAATTAACATCTGAACGTAATTTATATTTTTTTTTCAGAAATGAAAAATTTTTGTTTATAATTGCAATAATCGATAAGTTATGATCATAGCCTATAAACATTTCATCAGACCCTTCTCCAGATAATACCACGTTTATTCCATTTAATTTTGCTGCTTTAGCTAAAGCTCTATTGCAATATTCTAAAATACCAGTCTCAGGAGATGAATATGTACCCATATTTTTAATTAAATCCTTTGATTTTATTGGAACAACTATATTTCTAGAGTTATAGTATTTGCAGATTTTTTTCACTGCATCTTGTTCACCTATTAGCTCTTTACTTTTAAAATTTTCAAAACTTGCTGTGAATGTGACTATTTTCTTTTTGGGGTAAATTTTTCTGAGTAGTGCCAATATGAGAGTTGAGTCTACTCCACCTGATAAAAAAATTCCTACATTTTTATTTCCTGATGCTCTTTCAGAAACTTTATTTTTCAAGATAGATAAAACCTCCTTTTGTAAATCGTCAGAATTAATTTTTTTTTTTAATTTTTCATTTGGTTTAAATATCTTATAAAACTTAGGCATTGAATATTTTTTATTTGGATAAAATAAAATATACTTACCTGGTTGAACTTGTTTAATATTTTTAAAAATAGTATTGTCGTTGGTTGGTGAACCTGAAATAATAAAGTCTGCAACTGTTTTATTGTTTAATTTTAAACTTTTATTAATTTGTGAATTTAAAGAGTCCTCTGTTGATGAAAAAAATATTTTATTATTTTTTTTTGAATAATATAAAGGTGATATTCCATGTTCATCCCTAGCCAACAAACCTTGATTAGTTTTTGAATTGTAAACAAATAATGCAAATTGACCTTCTAATTTACTCAAAAATTTTTTCCCCCAATAATGATATGAATTAGCAACTACTTCGGTATCGTTTTTTGTTTTAAATATATACCCTTTTTTTTCCAGAATTTTTTTGAGTTTATTATGATTGTATATTTCACCATTCATGATTGCTATCACATTTTTATCTGAACTAAACAATGGTTGATTAGCTACAGATGAAGAATCTTGAGTAGCAAGTCTATGAACAGATACAACTAAACTTCTTTCATTATTTATCCAATTCCCATTTGAATCTGGTCCTCTACTAGCAATTTTTTTTTTAATAATGTTTAAATCATTAATAGAAACTTTTTTATTATTTTTATTTAAATTTATTTTTCCACAAATCCCACACATATTAATACTCTGATATATTTTTTAAATCAGGCTCAAATTCAAGGTATGTATAAATATCTTTGACAAAAAATTCAGTAGCTACATTAAAAAAATCTCTCATCTTAAAACTCCACATTTCTAATCCGGAACTATGTTTCGTATAATTTAATTTTTTCCTCTTTTTTAATTCGTTGAAAAAATGCTCATTAAGTTTAATTTTTTTTTTTGAGTTTGCTTCTTTAAAAAATACACTTTGGAAAAAATTATCCTCATATATTTTATTCTTAATTTTAATCTTATGTTTAAATGTTTTGTTATATCTATATGGAACACCCATCAAAGTTTCAACATGGTGAACTAACGTTACTGCTTTAGACGGATGCATACCAATATTTAATTGCAAAAAATCTAATTCTAACATTTTTGACCAAGGTGAACCATAGCCATATGCATGTTTAGAAACTTTTTTAAGAATCTTAGCGTTTTTTCCTAATCCAGATATAGACCAAAAAGGATGTAAACTTCTTATTGATTTTTTTAATCTTATATATTCTGCAAATGGACCCATTTTATCACTTGGAGTATGTTCTAAATCAAAAGGAATTGATGTATTGCACAAGTTCAAGGTAGCACTTGGTACAAATATTGAATAATTTTTTCCAATTGACTTCTTTATACATTCATAAAATAAATTGAGTTTTTTCTCTTTTGAAAATCTAAATCTTGAAATTTTTGTTAAGTTTGAGGTAATATAAACATTCTTATTTTTATTTAATTTTAATTTAATTAAACTTGAAAATAAATCTTTCTCAAAATTTTTGATTTGTAATTCATTCATTTTTTTCTAAAAATTTTTTTGCGGCTAAATATAGATGTGGTGGAATAAATCTATTTCTTGATAAAGAGAAGCTTTTATTTTTCGATTTATTATTGAGATACTCATTAATAATTTTTTCAGCAAACATTTTTTTATAACTAAAGTCGTCAGAGATTTTTTTAAGTTTCACCTTTTTAATTTTTTCAGGTAGATCAATATAATTCATATCTATATTTACTAAGCTTAAATTAATTTCGTTCATAGATAGCTTCTCTTTCATAACATGTATTGAGGACCAATATATATTCTCATTTTCAATAAGAGGAAATGGTGTATGAACATACTTTTTTTCGTGAAATGAAACTATTTTTGAAATTTTCTCAATTAATTCCCAATAACTTATATGATAAGGCTCAGGGAATGGCCAAAAATTACTATCTAAGCAGTAATCATAATGACCGTAATGAACATACTCTATAATATTATTATTTTTATCTTTTGAAATAATATTCTCAATATTATTAAGGCCTTTTTGGGTTTCAATAATAGGAACAATGGAGACTTTATTTCTTTCATTGGTTGAAATTTGATCGTAACATTTTTTTATTTGCGCATATTCTTCAACTTTAGGTAAAAATATACCTTTTATAAATGGCTTGTCATTTATTACTTTTTTTATTGTACTTATATCTTCCTGATAAAATTCAGTGCTTTCAGAATTAATTCTGACAAATGTATTTATACCCTCTAATATATTTTTATCATTTAAATACTTTAGACCTTCTCTAGATTGTTTTTTCAATTTGATTGTATTTTTATGATCAAAAATATCTTGAGCACTATCCTCCATATCTAAAATAAGAGATATATTGTGTTTTTTAAATTTTTTTAATATATGATTTAGTGCTTTGTACCTTACCAAGCAAATGTATAAAAAAATGTTTAAATTTTTCATAATTTACAAATTCCTATAAACCTAATTTTTTAATATTCATATATAAAAGATAATTTGTAGAAGATAAAATTAATAATAAAACTTTTATTTTTTTGTATATTTACTACAATAATTAAATTAATTATATAAGACTGAATATCAACAATCTTAAATAATTTTTAGATAGTTGATATAACTATAATTTTAATATCACATAAAAAACTTATGTTTAGCAATAAAACAATATTAATAACAGGAGGAACAGGTTCATTTGGTAAAAAATTTGCTAAGAAAATACTAAGTGACCACAATCCCAAAAAAGTAATTATATATAGTAGAGATGAACTAAAACAGCACAACTTACAAAAAGATTTGATTAAATTCAAAAAAAAGTTGAGGTTTTTTATCGGAGATGTAAGAGATTTTCAAAGGTTAAAAAAAGCATTTGTTCAAGTTGATTATGTAATTCATGCAGCTGCCTTAAAACATGTACCTGTGGCAGAGTATAATCCTTTTGAAGCTGTTAAGACTAATGTTATTGGAACTCAAAATGTTGTAGACGCTGCTTTAGAAATGGATGTTGATAAGGTAGTTTCATTAAGTACAGACAAAGCTTCATCACCAGTAAACTTATATGGAGCAACTAAACTTACTGCAGATAAAATAGTTGTTGCTGGAAATTATCATAAAGGTTCAGCAGTAACAAAATTTTCAGTTGTAAGGTATGGAAATGTCTTTGGTAGCAGGGGATCAGTAGTTCCTCATCTACTTAATCTAAAAAATAAAAACACATTCACAATTACAGATAAAAAAATGACAAGATTCACAATTACTCTTAATGAAGGAGTTAATTTTGTTATTAAATGTTTAAAAGATATGTGGGGGGGTGAAATTTTTATACCTAAAATTTATTCATATAAATTGATTGATTTAGTCAGAGCACTCTCAAATAACATAAATACAAAAGTTATTGGTATAAGACCTGGTGAAAAAATACATGAGGAAATGATTTCAGTTAATGATGCAAATAATACTTTGGAACATAAAAATGGATATGTAATTTATCCAAACTCTGAATTTTTGAAATGGGATGTTGAAAAGTATAAAAAAAAAATAAATGGTAAACCATGTAGACAAAATTTTTCATATTCAAGTGATAAAAATAAATTTCTAACAATCAAAGAATTAAAGAAAATTGTAAAAAATAATCTACATGATATTGAGTTAGATAATTGAAATTTATAATTCAATGATAAACTATGGCAAACATTTTATTGATAATGAGGATATCAAATCTGTAATAAGAGTATTAAAGTCTAATTTTTTAACCCAAGGTCCAAAAATTTTAGAGTTTGAAAACGCACTTAAAAAAAAATTTGGAGCAAAGCACGCAGTGTGTACCTCGAGTGGTACTTCCTCCTTACATTTATGTGGTTTAGCACTAAAATGGACAAAAAGAGATCTTATACTTGCCAGTCCATTAACTTTTGTAGCTACTACTAATGCTGCCCTATATTTAAATGCAAAAGTAGACCTAGTAGATATAGATAAAGAAACTTATAATATAGATTTAGATAAATTAAAGTTCAAACTGAACCAACTAAAAAATAAAAAAAAAAATATTCATACTTTAATTGTAACTGACTATGCAGGACATCCATCAGACTGGTCTCAATTACGTACATTATCTAAAAAGTACAAATTTAATTTAATTAATGATAATTGTCATGCTATCGGTGCAAAAATATCTAAAGACGAAAAATATGCAGTTAGATATGCAGATTTAGTCTGTCATAGTTACCATCCAGTTAAAAATATAACCACAGGTGAGGGTGGATCAGTATTAACTAACAACAAGCAATTATATGAAAAAATTAAAATTTTAAGATCTCATGGTATGTTAAAAAATAAACAAAAACCATGGAAATATTCGATAAATGAACTTGGATATAATTATAGATTAACTGATATTCAAAGTGCTTTAGGCATAAGTCAATTAAAAAAATTAAATAGATTTATTAAAAGAAGAAATGAAATTGCTAAATTTTATAATGACAAATTAAAAGACTCAAGGTTATTTGAAATACCAAAAGTTAAAAAAAATATTTTTCATGCATATCATTTATATCCTTTAAAAATTAGATTTGATAAATTAACAATTAGCAAAGATATGCTTTTAAAAAAGCTTCGTTTGAAAGGGATAAACTTACAAATTCACTACATTCCTATTCATCATCACAAGCTATATAGATCAAAAATAAATTCTTATTTACCAAATACAGAAGAATTTTTTAAACAAGTTGTTTCTTTACCAATATATTTTTCTTTAAAAAATAGTCAGATAAATTACGTCGTAAAAAATCTTCGAAAATTAATATATTCTAATTTAAAAAAATAAATGAAAAACAAAAAATTTATCACTACAGATTTTATAGAAAAAAAACTTATATCAAAAAAAAATAGATTTAAAGTTACAAAAAAAGAGATTAACGAAATTAAAAAATTATTTCTTAGAGGAAATATTTTAATATCAGGAGCTTGTGGATCTATAGGTAAGGCATTTACAATTAGAATGTTAAATTTAAATTACAAAAAGTTATATCTACTTGACAAGAATGAAAATAGTTTAACTGAATTAAATAGAGAAATTTTAATAAAATCTAAATCTAAAATTAAAAAAATTAAATTTATATGTTCAGACATTACATCTTTAGATATAGATGAATTTTTATTAAAAAATAAAATCTCGATTTACCTTAATTTTGCTGCGATAAAACACGTAAGAAGTGAGGAAAGCTTAGAATCTATCAAATATATGTTTAGAACTAATGGCCTAAGCTTTTGCCCATCAAAAAAACATAGACTAAAAATTTTTTTTTCAGTTTCAAGTGATAAAGCAGTAAATTCAACAAGCATGTTAGGGGTTTCAAAATACCTTATGGAGCAAAATTTGGCTGATTATTCAAAAAAATTTCCTAGCGTTTTTGTAAGTTCAGCAAGATTTGCTAATGTTGCTTTTTCTAATGGAAGCTATCTTGAGTATATTAAAAAAAGAATCGAAAATAAAATTACTTTTGGATTGCCAATGAGAATTTCGCGTTATTTCATAACAATAGAAGAGGCAATATCTATTTGTTTTAAATCAATTTTAAAGAAAAATAAAAATAAAATTATCATACCATCCTCAAAATTAATTAAAAAGGATATAAAACTTGAAAGACTTGTTAAAGCTATTTTGAATATTTATGGATATAATATTTATTTTACTAACAAAATATTGAAAGTAAAACCAAAATATTTTCCAGTAATACCTAACAATACTGAATTAGAGGGCCAAAAAAATTTTGAGGAATTTTTTGATTTAAAAAAAGAAAAACCAATAAAACTTATAAAAGACTCTGTTGAAGTAATAGCATTGAAGAAAGAATTAAATAGTAACATTAAAATTAAGAAATTATTAAATCTCAATTCTAAAGAAAAAATTACAAAATATCTTGAAAAGGAAATTTCATTTTTTTCAACAAAAAAAAAATTTAAGATTGTCAGCCAAATAATATGAATTTAGAGATCAAAAAAATTACTGAAAAAATTACAAAACTTAAAGCAATAAATAAAACAAAAACAATTGATTTACATTCACCATACTTTGATAATTCAGATTTAAAAAATTTGAAAGAATGTATAAAAAGTACTTTTGTATCAACTAAAGGCAAATTTGTTGATGAATTTGAAAAAAAAATAAAGAATATAACAGGAGCAAAGTATGTAATTTTAACTAATTCAGGAAGTAGTGCCACTTACCTTGCATTAAGGTCTATGAATATTAAACCGAATTCTGAAGTATTTATTCCCTCTCTAAATTATATATCTAACGCAAATGCGTTGTGCACATTGAATTTTATTCCTCATTTTATTGAAAGTGAATATAATTCATTTGGTATAGATTTAAGTCTTTTGGAGGAGTATTTTAGACTTAACTTTAAGAGAGAAAAAAATTTAATTTTTAATAAAAAAACTGGTAATGTAGTATCAGGTCTTATCTGCACTCATATATTTGGTAACACAAGTAATATTGATAAAATTAAAAAATTCTGTAGGAAAAACCACCTGTTTTTAATTGAAGACTCTTCTGAAGCTTTGGGTAGTAAATTTAAGTCAAAACATCTTGGTACTTTTGGAGATATTGGGTTGTTAAGCTTCAACGGTAATAAGATAATTACTACTGGTGGCGGTGGTGCTTTAATAACTAACAGAAAAGATGTTTATCTTAAAGCAAGACACTTATCTCAGAATGCAAAACTAAAACATTTATGGGAGTATAAATATGACAATATAGGTTACAATATAGCAATGCCTAATTTAAATGCTTCATTAGGATTATCACAGGTAAAAAGATTAAAAAAAAACATAAAGAAAAAAAAAAAATTATATAATTTTTATAAAAAATTATTATCAAAATTTTCAATTCTTAAAGTATCAAAAATTGATGAGAACATGGATTCTAATTATTGGCTGATAACAGTTCTTATTAATCAAAAATCAATTAAATTAAAAGATAAAATTCTTTATCATATGAATAAAAGCGGAATAAAATGTAGACCAGTTTGGCAACTACTGCACACCATTAATGTTTTCAAAAAATATCCAAGAATGAAACTATTTAAAGCTAAACTTTTAGAAAAAAAGATTATAAATTTACCCAGTAGCCCACATTTAAATATTGATGAAAAAAAATAAAATTATAGTTTATGGTGATGGTGGTCATTCAACCTCGTGTATTGATTTAATTGAATCAACAAATAAATTTAAAATTGTTGGTGTAGTTAGTAATAAGAAATTAAAAAAAATAAATAATTATCCAATTATAGGAAATGATGATGACCTAGAAAATTTAAAAAATATTACAAATAATATTATAATTGGTATAAGTTTTTATAAAGACCTTAAAAAAAGAAAAAAAATTTATTTAAAGCTAAAAAATTTAGGTTTTGAGATACCTACAATTTTATCTCCATTATCTTATGTTTCGAAAGGTGTAAAAATTGGAGATGGATGTCAAATTTTTCATAGAGTTGTAATCAATAAAAATGCAAAAATAGAGAGCAATTGTATAATTAATAGCAGATCTCTTATTGAGCATGATGTTAAAATTAAAAGTAATTCTCACATATCAACAAGTGTAACTATTAATGGGGGATGCATACTTGGTGAGGGAGTTTTCATAGGATCTGGAAGTGTTTTAAGAGAAAATCTTAAAATAAAAAATAATTTTTTTGTAAAAATGGGAAGTATATTAAAAAAATGAGAAAAGTCGAAATAATTGCTGAAGCAGGAGTTAACCACAATGGAAAATTAAAATTAGCAAAACAATTAGCTTTTAATGCAAAAAAGGCTGGTGCTGATTACATAAAATTTCAGATTTATAATATTGATGAGATTGCTGTTTCAAATTTGAAAAAAGCGCCTTACCAAAAAAAAAACTCCACAAATAAAAATGAAAATCAAAATGATATGCTTAAAAAATTAGCATTAAGCTATGAAAATTTTGATGAACTAATTGATTATTGTAAAAAAATTAAAATAAAATTTCTTGCATCAATATTTGATTTAAGCAGCTTAACGTATTTACAAAATAAAACAAATATTATTAAAATTGGGTCGTCAGAGATTACAAATTTTATTTTATTAAAACATGTAGCTTTGTTAAATAAAAAGTTAATAATATCTACAGGAATGTGTGGAATTAAAGATATTAGAGATGCAATTGAGTACTTAAAAAAAAACGGTCAAAAAAATAAAATTACATTGCTTCATTGTAATACAGCTTATCCAACCCCTTACGAGGATGTAAATTTGTTAACAATGAAAAAGTTAAGGGATATTTTTAATATAGATATTGGCTATTCAGACCATTCATTGGGTAATGAAATATCTTTTGCGGCGATAGCACTAGGATCTGTAATGATTGAAAAACATTTTACTTTAAATAAAAAATTTAAAGGACCAGACCATAGCAGTAGTTGTGATTTTAATGAGTTGAAATTATTAGTAGAGGGATCAAAAAAAATATCTAAAGCTATGAAAATAAAGAATAGTATATTAACAAATAGTGAAAAAAAAAATTTCACATTAGTTAAAAAATTTTTGGTTGCAAAAAAGATTATTTATAAAGGGGAGAAATTTACATTAGAAAATATTACATCTAAAAGAACTGGTGGTGGAATTGAGGCAAAAAGGTTTGAAAAAATTATTGGAAAAAGAGCAAGAAGGAAATTTGAAATTGATCAAATAATTAATATATAATGAGAAGCAAAGTTTTCTTTTTATCAGGAAGTAGAGCGGACTACAGCTTGATTGGATCAATTTTTCTTCTATTCAAAAACAATAAACATTTTGAAAAAAAAATTATATTAACAGGAACAAATTTATCAAAAAAATACTCTGATGACGAAAAATTTAATATTTCAAAAAGAGATATCTACAAAATTCATATAAAATTAGAAAGTTCAAATAAAAAAGACTTTTCTAAAATTTTTTCAAATTATTTTAATCAATTTTACAATTTACTAGGAAAAAATAAACCTGAGTATGTAATAGTTCTAGGTGATAGATATGAAGCTCTTATTTTTGCAATATGTGCAAGGTTTTTAAACATAAAAATTATTCATTTTCATGGAGGAGAAACAACCTTAGGTTCATTAGACAATACATGGAGAGATATAATTTCTAGGTTATCAGATTACCATTTTACTTCATTAAGTCTTTATAAAAATAAATTGATAAGTTTAGGTATTAATAAAAAAAATATATTTAATGTTGGTTCAGTTGGTGCCTCCAATATGGCTAAATATAAAATTAAAAATAAATTTACTTTTCCAAAAAAATTTAAATTTAATAAAAAAATTTTAGTATCGTATCATTCTTTAACTACTTCAGTTGTTAAATCAAGAAAAGACCTTAATGAATTATTGAAAGCATTATCTGAATTTAAAAATAATTTTATCTTGTTTACATATCCAGGACACGATTTTGACTCTAATTATATTATTAAAAATATTAAAAAATTTTGCAAATCTAACAAAAATAGTTTGATGATAAAAAGTGCAAAACCTTATTCTTTTTTAACATTATTGAAAAGCTTTGATATATTTATTGGAAATTCATCAGCGGGAATTATTGAAGCTCCGTCGGCAAAAATACCTACTATAAATGTTGGATATAGACAAAAAGGTAGAATATGTGGAAAAAGTGTATTTCATGTTCCAGCAATCAAAAGGCAAATTAAAAATACAATAAAAAGAGTACTAGGTTTAAAAAATATTTCTTTTACTAATCCTTATTATAAAAAAAAAACCATGATAGATATTTATAAAAAAATACTATTTATCGTTAAAAAAAAATAAGATGAGATTTTACAAAAAAAAGGAAATAACTAACTGCTTAATTAAAAAGAATGCTACAATAAAAGACGTAATTTTAAATCTTTCAAAATCAGCTATGCAAATTTCTATGGTTGTGGATAAAAATTCTTTAATTGGAGTTTTGACAGATGGTGATATTAGGAGAGCATTACTAAGAGGTTTTGATTTGGAAGACAGGATTGGCAAAATAATGAAAAAAAATCCACTTATAATTAAAAAAAGTTCTGATGCTCAGTCGGCAGCAATTCTTATGAGTTCAAAAGCCTTAATGCATTTACCTGTAGTAAATAATGATAACTCAATATTTGGGTTATATGCAATAAACGACTATAAAATTAAACAAATAATAAAAAATCCAATAGTTATTATGGCAGGAGGTCTTGGAAAAAGATTACGTCCTTATACTGATAGCTGTCCTAAGCCAATGTTAAAAATTTTAGGTAAACCAATATTAGAACATATTATAAATAATTTAGTTTCTCAAGGTTTTAGAGATATTACAATTTCTGTAAATTATCTTTCAAAAAAAATAATTTCATACTTTGGTAATGGAAAGAAATTTGACGCAAACATTAACTATATAAAAGAAAAAAAACCTTTAGGCACAATAGGTTCCCTTAGTCTTTTCAAGAAAAAAAATTCAAAGCCATTGTTTGTTATTAATGGGGATACACTTACTAATATTGATTTGTCTGAAATGTTAAATTTTCATATTAAAAATAAAGCTGATGCTACAATGGCATCAAAAGTTATTACAAATTCAAATCCCTACGGAGTAATCCAAACTAAAGGTATTGAAATTATGAATTTCAAAGAAAAACCAATTGATAGAATTTATATAAATGCAGGTATATATATATTCTCTCAATCAACACTAAACAATTTAAAAAAACAAACTAAAAAAGATGCTCCTAAGTTTTTTCTTGAATTAAAGAAGAAAAAAAAAAAAATTATTATTTTTCCAGCGCATGAGGAATGGAAAGAAATTGGTACATTAGAAAATTTTGAAAATTTTAAAAAAAAAAATGAAAAATCTAATTATTATTCCAGCTAGAAAAGGTTCAAAAAGACTAAAAAATAAAAACTTTTTAAAATTGAATGGCAAAACTTTGTTAGAGCATACTATTGAATTTGCAAAAACAATTAATAAACCAGGTTCAATACTTGTATCTACAGACTCCAAAAAATTGCAAAAAATTTCGAAAAGTCATGATGTTTTATGCCCGTGGCTAAGACCAAAAAATATTTCTGATGACAAATCAACGTCTGCATCAGTAGCAATACATGCTTTAAAATGGTTAAAAAAAACAAACAAACAATTTTTTGATAATGTTATTTTAATGCAACCAACATCTCCCTTCAGAAAAAGAAAAACATATATTAATTGCTTAAATTTGATAAAAAAATATCCGAACCATTCGATTGTAACATTTCAAAAAAATAAAAAATATAAATATAATTTTTTAAAAAAGGGCTCAGTGAAGTTTTCACTAGAGGAATATTTTGAACCTAATGGAAATTTGTATGTAATAAACTCAAAAAATCTATTGAAATATAAGTCATTCTATAAACCAAAAGTAAAGGGTTATATAATTAATGATAAATTCGAAAAGTTAGATATTGATAATATTTACGATTACAATTTAGCAAAGCTATATTCAAAAAAAATATTAAAAAGATAAGTTTTAGTAATTTATTATCTTAAATTATAAAAAAAATAAGGTAAAAATTGAAAATTTTTATAAATTAACAAATAATAGTTATTTAACTTTCTTTAATTAGATATAAATGTAAAAATAAATCCTTAATTTTAATAATGAAAGTTATCAGGACACACGACAAGTTATATTTAAAAGAAAATAGATACAATAAACCTAAAGAAATGTTCAAGTTTATTGCAAAAAGATCTATAAAAAGAAATTCTGTAAATAAAAAAATTTGTGATTTTGGATGTGCAGCAGGTGAGTTTTTATTTTATTTAAAAAAAATTAAATCAAATAACGATTACACTGGCATAGACATAAGAAAAGATCTACTGAATAAAGCTAAAAAATATGTACCAAGTGTTAATTTCAAAAGAGGGTCTGTTTTAAATAAAAATATTTTTAAAAAAAATACTTTTGATATTAGTTTTTTGATTGGTGTTCATCCAATATTTGATAATTTTGAAAAGTGTTTCTCTAACTTAATTTTTTGGACAAAGCCCGAAGGAGAGATTTTTATTTGCGATATGTTTAATCCTGATCCTGTTGATGTTATTATAAAATATAGACTATCAAAAAACTATAAAAAAAATACTTTTGAAACAGGATGGAATATTTTTTCTAAAGAGTCTGTGATTAAATTTTTAAAAAAAAATAAAAAAATAAAAAGCTATAAGTTTGAACAATTTTTTATGCCATTCCATCTAAAACGTCAAAGAGATCCAGTAAGAAGTTGGACTGTAAATATGAATAAGAAAAAAATTATGATAAATGGTTTAAGCATTATTCAGCCACAAACTCTGTTAAAAATTAAACTTAAATAAAATATTATAATGACATTCGGAGTTATGTTTCATCACTTTCACAGCCATGTCCATAAAAAAGGTCAAGGCTCAATATCTAAGAATGAGTTAAAAAAAATTGTAATTTCATTAAAAAAAAAATATATTTTAAATAATGCTGATGATTATGTTAAAAAAATCTTAAAAAAAAAAATTACTTACAAAGATATATGTTTAACATTTGACGATGGTTTGAAATGTCAAATTGATATTGCTTTGCCCATTTTAAAAGAATTTAAAATTAAAGCTTTTTTCTTTGTATACAATGGTGCCTTTAAAAATAATCCAGATAATCTTGAAATTTTTAGGTATTTTAGAAATACTAAATACCAAAACATTAAATTTTTTTATCAAGATTTCTTTAAACACATGAAATTATTTTTTATCAACGATTTTTTAAAATATAAGAAAAAGTTTACAAATAAATATTTAAATCAGTACAAATTTTATTCGATTGAAGACAGGCAATATAGATTTTGTAGAGATAAAATTTTGAGTAAGGACTCATATGAAACTTTAATGTTTAAATTAATGAAAAAAAAAAAATTTAATTATAAGTTAGCCACCAAAAAATTATTCATGAATAGGACTGATATAAAAAAACTTATTAAAGAGAAACATATTATCGGATTACATTCTTCAACTCACCCAGTAAATTTGCCAAATTTATTATATAAAGATCAAATGAGAGAATACAAAAACAATATGCTTTTTATTAAAAAATTTACAAAATCTAGACCTCTTTCCATGTCACATCCATTTGGACGTTATAATAAAAATACTCTTAAAATTTTAAAAAATATTGGAATTAAGATTGGTTTTCTTTCATACAAAAAGAAAAAAATTAGTTCTTTATTAGAAATACCAAGACTTGATCACGTAGAACTTATACAAAAATTAAGATGAAAATAACAATATTTACTAGTAATGATTTAAGGCATATAAATTTAATAAATAAGCTATCTAAGATATCCACTGGCTGTTTTGCAATTATTGAAGGAAAAACTTTATTTCCAGGAGAAGTTAATGACTTCTTTAAAAAGACAAATTTAATGAAAAAATATTTTACAGATGTAAAAGAGGCTGAAAAAAAATTTTTTTCCAAAAATCGATTTATAAACAAAAATGTAAAATGTAAATTTATAAGACATGGTGACTTAAATTATTTAGCTAAAAAGGATATTTTAGAGGCACTAAATTCTGACATATATATAGTATTTGGATCAAGTTATATAAAAGGTTGGTTAATAAATTTTCTCATTAACAAAAAGGCTATAAATATACATATGGGTTTATCACCTTATTACAGAGGATCCTCCTGTAATTTCTGGGCCTTGTATGATAATAATCCTCATTTAGTTGGTGCAACAATACACTATCTTTCAAAGGGTTTAGATAGTGGAAAAATAATTTTTCATGTTTTTCCCGATAAAAAATTTAATAATACCTTTGAATATACTATGAGTGTAGTAAAGAATGCTCATTATTTATTATCCAAAAAAATTAAAAATAAAACTATATTTAAAACTGTTCCTCTTAAGCAAAACTACAAATTAGAAAAAAGATACACTAAAAATAAAGATTTTAATGATAAAATTTTACAAGATTTTTATAAAAAAAAAATATCAATTAAACAAATAAAAGAAAATATCAAAAAAAGGTTTAATAAAAATAAATTTATATATAATTAAAATAAATTATGAAAAAAAAAATAGTTTACATAGTACATAGCGTAGATACTGAAGGGCCATTATATGAGAGTTTGAAAGCAAAATTTGATAGGCTTTATGATGTATTTAATCTAAAACTTTCACCAAAAAAAAATATCTTAGAAAATCTAAAAAATAAAAAGATAAATTTAAACGGTAAAGAAGATGCTGTTTCAACTTTACTTTCTAATCATCTTACCAACTATAATGATAATTGGAAAAAAATTGACAAAATGATCAAAAATATTTTTTCTAAAAATTTCAGAAATAATGACAAAGACTCATTTGGTGGAAGCTGGATTTTTAATTGGCATTGTCTTGATCATGTTGGTTATAAATTTAATCCCCGTAAGAGAACACTTGGTTATCATAAAATATATGATTACTACTCAAAAGTACTTCAAAAATATAAAAACAATAAGGATAAAATACATTGGCATTTTCATCCTATGTCAACTTATAATGATGCTCATCGGTGTGCAACATCATATGTAAATTCACCAGAACTCTACCAAATTTTATGTAGGAGGATACTTGAAAGGAATTGGTTTCCGTCAGTATATAGAGCAGGATTTCAAACTGAAAGACCAGATAGTAACTGGTTTCTGGAACAATGGATACCTTTCGATATATCTAATATGTCCACTCTGAATAACGAAGATATTGATAACAGTATTGACTTTAAAAATGGAAGATCAGGTGATTGGAGAAGAGCGCCTAAAGATTGGTCTATTTATCATCCAGACCACGATGATTATCAAAAAATCGGGAACTGCAGGAGGTGGATTGGTAGAGCTTTAAATGTAATGAATAGAATTGGGAGTATTGATCAAAAAGAAATGAACAGGGCTTTTTCACAAGCAAATAAAAATAAACCAGCATTAGTGGGATTGGCAAGTCATGATTTTCGTAACTTAGAAACGGAAGTCAATTATTTAAGAAAAATGATAATAAAATCGTCAAAAAAATATCCAAAAGTAAAGTTTAAATATGCAGAAGCTAGAGATGCATTTGTTGAATTAGTAAAATTTAAAGAAAAAACAAAAAAAATTGAAAAGCCAATTAAATTAAAAGTTATATTTAAAAAAAAAACTCTCTCAGACGTTCCTTCATTAACAATTAAATGTACCCAAGGAAAAGTATTTGGACCACAACCTTTTTTTTGTATCAAAACAAAAAAGAAAAGATATATACATGATAATTTAGACTTTTCAAAAAATAAGCAAGTTTGGCACTATGCTTTTCATGGAGATACACTTCCAATAAACGATGTAGACAAATTAGGTGTAGCAGCCAATGATAGATTTGGGAATATTCATATAAAAAGATTAAAATTTAGAGGAGAGAAAAGCCCCATAGAATTTTAACTGCATATGAAAAAAAAAAATAGAGTTATCAGAATAATTCCTAGATTAGATATTAAAAATGGTCAACTTATTAAAGGAATTAATTTAGAGGGTTTAAGAGTTTTAGGGGACCCTTATGAATTTGCAAATTATTATTACAATTCACTAGCAGATGAAATTTACTACGTTGATAATGTTGCGACGCTTTATGGTATAAATAATTTAACAAAGTTTATTTCTCGAACTGCAAAAAATTTGTACATTCCTTTAACTGTAGGTGGAGGTATTAAGACAATATATGATATTGAAAAGGCTTTAAAAGCTGGTGCAGATAAAGTTTGTATTAATTCAGCTGCAATTGATAATATAAATTTTATAAAAAAAGCTTCAAGAGTTTATGGGTCATCAACAATATCAGTTGGTTTGGAGTGTATAAAAATTAAAAAAAAGTATTTTATATCAAAATCATCAGGAAGAGATCTTGTTGATATCAGTCCACTAGAATGGGCAAAAAAGCTTGAAGATAATGGTGCTGGAGAAATTGTAATTACAGCTGTTAATAAAG
Organism: uncultured Pelagibacteraceae bacterium; assembly: GCA_902594675.1. Lineage (GTDB taxonomy): Bacteria > Pseudomonadota > Alphaproteobacteria > Pelagibacterales > Pelagibacteraceae > Pelagibacter. The sequence continues at coordinate 33,345 of CACJNE010000002.1, read as the reverse complement.
AAGGCCTGGGAGAGGGTTTTGACATTTCTTTGGTAAATCAGATATCTAAAAATATTTCTGTACCAACTATTGCACATGGTGGAGCAGGTAATTACAAACATATATTTGATGTAATAAATAAATCAGCTATTACTGGAGTAGCATTATCTAGCTTTTTACACTATGAAGCCGCCAAATTATTTAAACTTAAAAAAAAGAAAATAGGAAATTATTATTTTATAGATAATTTAGAGAAAAATAAAAAAATTACAAATAATTTGAAAAATATAAAAATTTTTCTAAAAAAAAAAGGTATAAATGTCAGGATCTAAAATTTCAAAAATTAAGTTAGGAATAATAGATCTAAATGTAAATAATATTTTTAGTATTTATGAAGCTTGTAAGTCACAAGGTTATAAAACTCAAATTATAAATAAAAAATTAAAAAATTATTCTTTTGATATAGTTATAATGCCTGGAGTTGGTTCTTTTAAAACAGCAATGAAATTCATAAAAAAAAATAACATAGATGAAAAAATTAATAATTATTTGAATAAAAAAAATAAATTATTTTTTGGTATATGTTTAGGTATGCAATTATTGTTTGAAAAAAGTGAGGAATTTGGAGTAACAAAGGGGCTAAATTTGGTCAAAGGTGAAGTAAAAAAATTTAAAGAAACTAAAAAACTTAAGGTTCCTCATATTGGCTGGAATAATTTAAGTTATAATAAAAATAACATTAATACTCTAAAAATGGTTGACAAAAAAAATAAGTATTATTTCGTTCACTCATATTATTGTGTTCCTAAAAATAAAAAAATTGTTAGTTCATTAACTGAATATCAAGGTATTAAATTTTGTTCGTCAATTAAGCAATATAATATAGTTGCAACTCAGTTCCACCCAGAAAAAAGTGGTGTTGCTGGACTTAAAATATTAGGTCGAATGTATAAATATTTATAATTTATGAAACTAAAAACATTATATGGACTACCAAGAAAAGTTGTTTTTTGTAAAAAAACACTTATATCTAATCAAAGACCAAATTCTGCAATTGAATTTTTACACAGAAAAAATACAAAAAAAAAAACACTTTTTATAGACAAAAATGGTATTTCAGATGCCTGGAAATACTCTAGATTAAAAGAGAAAATAAATTTTAAAGATAGAGAAAAAAAATTACTTAAATTACTTGATCTTCATAGAGGAAAGTATGGTGAATATGATTGTATAGTTCCAGGCGGAGGAGGTAAAGATAGTTGTTATGCATCACATATTTTAAAATTTAAATATGGGATGAATCCATTAACTGTAACTTGGCCACCAAACTTATATACTGATTATGGTTACACAAACTTTAAAAAATGGCTTTCAACTGGATCATTCAATAATATTTCAGCAAAAAGAAATGAAAATTTATTGAGGTTTTTAACCACTCAGGCAACAAAAAATTTATTACACCCGTTTCAACCTTTCATGTTGGGGCAAAAAATTTTTCCCATTAAAACATCTATAAAATATAAAATTCCTTTAATTTTTTATGGGGAAAATGAGGCTGAACATGGAAATCCTATGTCTGATAACCTAACTTCGTTGAGAGAAAAATCTTATTATACTCATAAAAATTTAAAAAACATATATATTGGAGGAATTAAAATTGAGGATATTTTAAAAATCAAAAGATTTAAAAAAAAAGATCTTGAACCCTACTTGCCACCAACAGACAAAGAGATTGGCACTTTTCCTATGGAAGTACATTATTTAGGATATTATATAAAATGGATACCTCAGGAAACATTTTATTATTCAGTAGAGAATTGTGGTTTTAAGCCAAGACCATTCAGAACCAATGGGACATACAGCAAATACAACAGTATAGATGATAAAATAGATGATTTACATTTTTATACTTTATTTACTAAATTTGGAATAGGAAGAGCGACATACGATGTATCACAAGAAATTAGAAACAACCACATCAATCAAGATGAGGGAAAACGGCTAATTAAAAAATATGATGGTGAATTTCCTGAAAAATATTTTAATGATATTATGAAGTATCTAAAAATAAGTGAGGGTGGTTTTTTTAAATTATTAGACAAATTTAGGTCACCTCATTTATGGAAAAAAGTTAAAAATGAATGGAAATTAAGACATACAGTTAACAAAGATGGAACAGATGATTAGTTGTTAAATCTTATGAAGCCAAACATTGTCATAATTACAAACCTTGCTTTTACCAAAAGAGATCATAAAAGATTTGGAATAAGCATTTTAAGGAAAAAGTTTAATGTTTTTATATTTGATTTCACAAAGAATTTTTCAAAAAAACTAGCTAATTATAAATATTCTCAAAAAACTTATAAATGTAAGGGTTATTATTCGATAAGCAGCCTCTCTTCTTTTATAAAATTAGTTGATAAGCACGATTTCAGTAATTGTATCAATTATATATTTGACAAAAAACTGGAGACTGGATTATTAAAAATTTTTAGGAGAAATAAAGTGCCTATTGTGAAAATTCAAACTGGCTTAGTAATAGGCTCACAATATCCAAGAACTTTTATCCAAAACCTTCATATGTTAAGTTTCAAATTTACTGATAGAAAGCGTTTTATAACTTTCGTGTGCAATCAATTTAAGAAAATAAAAAATAAATTTTCAAAAGTCGATAATTTTAAATATGATAAAGTAATTGTAACTGGCAAAATTGGTCTCCAAGATAAATCTATTGGATTAAATACAAAAATTATTTATGCTCATAGTTTTGATTACAATAATTATTTAGAAAGTAATAAAAATCCGCGATTAATAAATAAAAAAAATTATGCTGTGTTTTTAGATCAATATTTACCAATGCATCCTGATGCACCTACATTTTTTGGAGTCAGTCCTAGGTGTACTCCAGAAAAATATTATCCTGCTTTAAATAATTTTTTTGAGGCTTTTGAAAAAAACTTTGGTATGAAAGTAGTAGTTTGTGCTCATCCTAAATCTGATTATGAGAATAATTATAAATTTCTTTATGGAAGAAAATTTGTAAAAAATAAAACCGTCGCTTTAGTTAAAAATTCTAAACTAGTATTTGCTCATGGCAGCACTACCATAGCCTATGCAATATTATATAAAAAACCCTTAGTTTTTTTGTTATCAGATGAATACTTAAGATCATTTGATAACTATACCCCAGCAATCATTGCGAAAAAACTCAATTCACCATGTTTTAATATTGATGATAAAAATAATTATTCAAAAATTAGAGATACAAGTCTATTTAAAATCGATAAAAAAAAATATAAAATTTACATGGACAATTATATTAAATATCCTTCAAAATCTAACAAAAATTTCTGGGAAATATTTAATGAAAAAATATAAATTTTGAAATTAGTATATTAAAATGTATTTAATATAATTTAAACTTCTTAGATAAAATAAGTTTATTCAAAAAAATGAAAAAAATTAATACAGTATTTATAACTTCATCTTATAGATCAGGTGGAGCTTTATTTACTAAAATGCTAAATGTAAATGACAGTATAAGAGTAAGCTCTGGTACAATAAATTTTTTTAGATATTATTTTAAAAAATATACTCCAATCAAAAAAAAAAAAAATTATAAATGTCTTATAAATAATTTCTGTATCCGTTCAAAATATAGATTTGGTATTAATTTAAATAGCACTGATTTAATTGCTGAATTCGAAAATAATAGTTTAAATTACTCGAACATCTATAAATTATTGTGTTCAAAAATATTTAAAAATAAAAAAATTGGAATAACAGGCGAGCATGCTGGAAATGAATGGAGAAATATAAAAAATTACTTTAAAATATTTCCAAAAGGTAAAGTAATTATTTTGCTCAGAGATCCACGGGATATAATTTGTTCTTTTAAAAAAACTACTATCGCAAAGAAAAATGACTATTTAATATCAATATTCAATTATGTTGATCTTATCAATCATACTTTTATTTTAAAAAAAAAATATAATAAGAAAATTCATATTGTTAAATTTAATGAATTAAAAAAAAATACTTCAACTGTTCTATCAAAAGTCTGTAGATTTTTAAAAATAAAATATAACAGCAAAATGATTAAAGAAAAAAACTTTAAAGGTATTGATGGCAAAAAATGGGATCAATCTAAAGCCTTTTCTTTTGCTGGAAATTTAAAAAAACAGAATATTGATAGATGGAAATATATTATGAGTGATGAGGATCTATTTTTATGTGAATTGATTGCAAAAAAACAAATGAAAATGATGGGACTTAAAATCTCAGGTCAAAAAATAAATGAAAAAATAATAAAGAAAAGTTTAAAAAAAATAACAAGTAGTAATTTATTGTTAGAATCTTTTATAAAATGGATTTCTACTAAACAAGGTAATAACAAGTTTCCTCTGGATCCTACTAACCCAAAAAATTATGATATGAAAGAATTTAAAAATCCAAAACTTCTAGAAATTTAAATTAAAAATTAAATTGTCTTAAAGGTAGATTTAATTTTTTTATTTATAATTTTTTTAATTAAATTAAAACATTTATTGATTGTTAAATTTGTTGTGTTAATTAATATAGAATCACTAGTTCTCTTTAGAGGCGAAATTTTTCTTTTATAATCATTATTGTCTCTTTTCTTAATACTTTTCAAAACATCAGGATATTTTATATTTTTATTTAATAATTTTAATTCTTTATACCTTCTACGAGCTCTTATTTTTACATTTGCTGTTATGAAAAATTTAATATCTGCGTCTGGTAAAATATTATATGTAATATCTCTCCCATCTAGACAAGAGCCGTTAAACCCCTTAGGAGGTTTGTAAGCATATTTTTTTTGAATTTTATCCACTAAACCTCTAATTTTTTTATTTTTTGAAATTATGGATGCTTCAAATCCAATCTCATTTGGTAACAATTTTTTATTATTAAGTTCACTTAATTTAATTTTTTTAACTTTTTTTCTGATAAAAGATAAATTAAATTTTTTCGGATTTTTAAGTTTATAATAAGCTAATAAACGGTAAATTTTTCCTGTATCTAAGTAAAACAAATTATAATATTGAGAAATTAACTTAGCTTGTGTTCCTGCACCAGCCCCAGCAGGTGAATCAATAGCAATCTTTATACTTTTTTTATTCATAATATCCTTATATAAGACCTCTCAATGAAAAAAAATAGGAAAGGTTACTTAATTTGGATAACAGGTTTTTCTGGTTCCGGAAAAACACAAATTGCAAAAAAAATTTATCCAAAAATCAAAAAAAATTACGGTCCAACAATTTTGTTTAATGGAGATGATATAAGAAAAATTTTTAATCTAAAAGGCTATTCGTATAAAGAAAGATTTGAAACTGTTATGAAATATTGTAAACTTGCTAAATCAATTACAAATCAAAATATTAACGTTATATTTGCTGTTGTTGGCATGATGCATAGTGTTAGGTCTTGGAATAAAAAAAATATTAAAAACTACATAGAAATTTATATCAAATCCGATTTAAAGAAGATCATTAAGAAAGGTAAGAAAAGAATTTACCATCAAAATAAAGATAATATTATTGGTCTTGATATTAAGCCAGAATATCCAAAAAAACCTCATATTATAATTAATAATAATTTTGAAAAAAATATTGAAAAATATTCTTTAGAATTAATGAGTAAAATTAATAAGCATATTACGAAATAAGAGATTTTGAAGAGAGAAGTTTTGATATTTTAGGATCCATTAAATATTCAGGAATAGTCTTATTTTCTTTAATCATTTTTCTTATCAATGAACCACTTATTTTTATAACCTTAGTTTTTGAGCATTTTTTTCTTGTACATTTTATATTTTTAATTGTTTTACAATTTTCACAGTAAAAAGGTTCAGCACCAGCAATAATTTTTATTCTTAGTTTTTTTTGGTTCTTATAACAATAATTTTGTGATCTTTTATAGCCATAAAAATTCTTATATCCGGCATGATCTCGTCCAATCCAAAAATGAGTACATCCATAATTTTTTCTTACAATAGCATGAAGAGCTGCTTCTCTATATCCTGCATACCTTGGATAAGAAAAAAAAGGGATAGATAAAACCTTATTGGAATTAAAAAACTTTGCAGCTAATTTATTTGATTTCATAATCAAATCGTCAGTATATTCACCCTTTTTATATTGACCAATTAAGGGTTGAATTAATAATGCGCCAAATTTTTTATACAAATAACTATGTATCCATTGGTGTGCTTTATGTGGAACGTTTCTAGTATGAAAGCTTGCCAAACGAAATATTTTCATACTTTCAAGCCTTTTTTTAAATAAAAAAGGGGATATAAAATGCCTATGTTTTAAGTTTTTTTTACTTTCATTGCGAAAGTTGAAGTGCATAAACCTAAAATTCTCACTAATAAATTTTTTGTAGTATGGATGCCTTACATAATTAAATCCATAAATTTTTTTAAAAAATTTTTTTTTATCTAAATTAAAAAAATTAACATTATAAATATTTATTAAGTATTTGTTTTTATAATATAGATCAAAAGTCCTCTTGTTCTTAATTTTGGAGTAAACATATTTGTTTACTCCAAAAGTGATTGGAAAAGGAAAATATTGATTGTAATACTCTTTATTATTTATAATATTTCTAAATTCTTTTTCTGATACAAAATTTTTTAAAGGATAAAAAACATTATTTCGTAAATTTAATAAATCAGAAAATTGATTTTTGTTAATATGTATTTTATCCATTCTTATGATTTTGTGTTTGTAAGTATTTTTTAAATATATATATATAAAGTCACCACAAAAAAAGATGTTATTTGATATTACAATAATAGGATTTGGAGTTATAGGTACACAAACACTTAATGGTATTCAGAAAATTTTGTTCCAAAATAAAAATAAAAAAATAGTAAAAATAGCTATTATTGAAAAAAATTTAAAAAATATACCTGGTGGCGTTGCTTATAGCCAAGAAAATTCTAAATTTGGTTTTTTCAACAATCCACTTAGATTATCTCATCCAGATTTTATTAAATGGTTTAAATTAAAAGATAATAAGAAAAGATTAATAGATTTTTCTTATAGTAATTCGGAATATAATCTTAAAAATTGGCTTTTCAAAAACAATAATATTTTAAGAAAAGAATATAAAGATTATAAAGAAATCTATTTACCAAGATTAATTTATTCATTTTATTTAAATGATAAAATTATTGAATTTTTGAACTTAAAAAAAAAAATAAAAATTTTTCTTAAATTTTTTAATGGAGACGTTAAAAGTCTTAATAATGAAAACAATTATAATATTTTTCCAAAAAGATTATTCAACGAATTTAAAATTATCCCTAATAAAAAAAAAATAAGATTTAAAAAAAAAAATAAAAGCTTAAAATTAATTAGCACAAAAAAAATAGTGATTGGAACAGGTATAGTTCCACCAAAAAAAATTGAAGAAATTATAATAAACCAAAATTCCAATTATATATGGGATTTTTACAGCACTGGTGGAACTAAAAATTTAATTAAAAAAATAAATAATATTTTGAAATATAAAAAAACTATAAATATTGTTTTTATAGGAAACAAGGCAGGATTATTAGAAACAATGCAAGAAATTGAGAATCTGATAAATAAAAAAAAAATAAATTTGAAGATAACTTGTATATCCAGAAATGTTCAATCACTTCAAAAAGCACAGAGATCAAAAAAATTTGATAATTTTAGATTTAAATACTTAATTAATAAAAATATTACTAAAATCACAAAAGCTGAGCAGATATTAAAACTACTTACCAAAGAGTTTAAAAAAGCGAAATTAGATGGTTTTAATAAATACGATGTTTGGACAAATGTGCTTAAGCATAAAATTATATCCATGTGTTATAACCAACTTAACGAAACAGAAAAAAAGAATTATAACTTCTCAGTATTTCCATTAATAAGAAATATGACAAGATATACCTATCCAGAAACTGTAAGCGCAAAAAATAGACTTGAAAGAGCAAAAAAAATAAAATTTATAAGGGATAGAGTTATTAAAATAATAAAAGACAAAAATAATTTAATTTTAAAAACAAAGACTGGGAAATTTATAAATGGTGATATAGCAATTAATGTTTCAGGTCCAGTGAGTATAATTGAAAACAAAAGCGAAATTGAATTTGTTTCATCATTAAAAAAAATCACAAATAAATTCAATGAGAGAGGTTTTTCACCAAATAATAGTTTTATGTTAGAAAAGGGTCTTTATTTACCTGGTACATTATCAAATAACTTTAATCCAGGTAGGGAAACAATTATAAAGGCAATTACCAAAAATTCACATAAAGTTGCAAAAAATCTTTTTGGATAATGCACTAACTTATAAATTAAATCTTAATTAACATCTCTCACAATCTTTTTCTTGAATTTTTCTTAAACATAGTTAATTCATTAAAAAATTAATATTATGCAAAAAGATCAATTATCATGGGACGAATTTTATAAAGTAAGTCATGGTAGATCAAAATTACCAAAAAAAATTAGCGAATTTAACAGATTAATTGCTCACACCAAAAATTTTTTTGTTATATCGGGATATGGAGCGTTTACCCCTGGTTACTTTCTGATTATTTCAAAAGACTTTCTACCATCTTTTGGTCTAATAGAGGAAAAGCAATTGAGTGAACTTAATTTTCTTATTAAAATTTTAAAAGATACTATCCATCAAGAATTAAAAAGAAAATCGGTGGTATTTGAGCATGGCATGTGTGCTTGTATTGGTGGATTAGATAGAGCCCATATTCATATAATGAGCATTCCAAATGAAACTAATAAAAAAAATATTAAGGAAGCAATTAATTTAACTCTTTACAAACGTAAGGCTGGAATAGAATACATAGAATATAATAATTACAAACTTCAAAATATTCATGACATAAATCAAATTTATGAGGACTTGATATTAAAAAAAGAAAATAATAATGAATTTAAGATAATAGGAAAGCTATTTAAAATTGATGATATACAAAATTTGAAAGTAAGTCATTGGCCCTTAATAACATTAAACCATATAAAAAAAGGTGGTCACTACGTTTACTTTAAAAGTGATTTTGATGAAGCCTCTTTTTTAACAACTAACAATTTTCAAACCCAATTTGGAAGAGAGGTTGTCTATCAAAATGAATTAAACTTAAATAACAAATTTAAAATTCAAATTCAAAAATTAAATGAAAAGAATCAAAACCTAAATATTTGGCAATGGCAGCATTACACATTTGAAGAAAATATTTTGGGATCCATGAAAATTGCAAAAAAAGGTATGACAAATCTTAAAAAAAATTACTTTGATAATTATAATAAATTTCAACTAGAAATAATTTAACGAAAGTAACAGAAATCTATAAAATCTATGGTAATACTTGTTATTTAATCAATAATATAAGAACATAATATTTTAGATTCTTTACAATGATTTAGAAAATTTATTATAATAATAAATAATGACCTTATAAAAAATTTTTGTAGAAGATATTATGAAAAATCCTTCAACTTAAATTTTTAAATTAATGAGAAAATTAAAAAAAATTTTAGAACTTCTTTCGCCTAACGAGTTAAAACATGCAGTTCTTCTGGCGCTAATGATCTTAATAATGGCATTATTAGATATGATTGGAGTGGCTTCAATACTGCCTTTTATGGCTGTACTGTCAAATCCAGACCTTATCGAAACAAACTCAATTTTAAATTCAATGTTTCATTTTTTTAATATTTTTGGAGTTTATAATGGCCAACAATTTCTTTTTGCCTTAGGTATCTTGGTGTTTATCTTGTTAGTCCTTTCACTTTCATTTAAAGCTTTTACTACATATTTACAAGTAAGATTTATTCAAATGCTTGAATATAGTATAAGTAGACGTTTAATTGAAGGATATCTTCATCAGCCTTACAGCTGGTTTTTGAATCGTAATAGTGCTGAACTTGGAAAGACTATTTTATCAGAGGTAAGCCAGGTAGTAAGTGGAGGTATAAGACCATTATTAGAAATTATTGCTAAAGGTACTGTTGCAGCTGCACTTATAATTCTACTAATGATAACTGATCTTAAACTAGCAATTGTAGTTGGAATTTCAATTGGTGGAGCTTATGCTATTATTTTTTATCTAACTCATAGTTTTCTTAATAGAATTGGAAATAAACGTTTAAAAAGCAATGAGAAGCGATACACAACAGTTAGTGAAGTATTTGGTGCTGCAAAAGAAGTAAAAGTTGGAGGTTTAGAGAAAGCTTACATTGAGCGTTTCTCGAGTCCTGCAAAAAGTTATGCACGAACAGTAGCATCTGCCTCTGTGTTAAGTCAGCTACCTCGCTTTGCGCTGGAAGCCATATCATTTGGAGGTATTATTCTAGTGATACTGTATCTTATGGCTCAAAAAGGAAGTTTTTATTCGGCTTTACCAATTATTAGCTTATATGCTTTTGCCGGTTACCGCCTTATGCCTGCATTGCAACAAATTTATAGTTCCTTCACGCTACTCACTTTTGTAGGACCATCATTAGATAAATTATATGCAGATATTAAAAATCTTGCTCCAGTTAATGAAAATCAATATGACAGAATTTTATCATTTAAAAAAACAATCGCCTTAAAGAATATTCATTATTATTATCCTAATTCCTCTAAAACAACATTAAAAGATATTTCAATCAATATACCTGCTAAAACTACAATTGGGTTGGTTGGCACTACTGGAAGTGGTAAAACTACAACCATAGATATTATTCTAGGTTTATTGGAAGCACAAAAAGGAACGCTGGAAGTTGATGGACAAATTATTACAAAAGAGAACTCTAGAGCATGGCAGCGCTCAATTGGATACGTCCCACAACATATTTACCTTGCTGATGACACTGTTGCAGCCAATATAGCTTTTGGAAAAGAACCAAATAATATTGATATAAGAGCCGTAGAAAGGGCCTCAAAAATTGCAAATTTGCATGATTTTGTCATTGATGAATTACCTCAACAATATCAGACAACAATAGGTGAGCGTGGTGTAAGGCTTTCAGGTGGACAAAGACAGCGTATTGGCATTGCCAGAGCTCTCTATCATAATCCTAAAGTATTAATTTTAGATGAGGCAACTAACGCATTAGATAGTCAAACTGAACAAGCAGTAATGGATGCCGTACATAAACTCGGTAAAGATATTACTATAATTTTAATTGCTCACCGTCTAAATACTGTAAACAATTGTGATATTATTTTTAAACTTGAAAAAGGTAAGCTTATTGGCAAAGGAAGTTTTAAGGAACTAATGAAAGGTAATGAAAATTTTAATGCAACATAATAAAATATCAATTTAAAATGTCATATGTTAGACATTAAGCTGCAAATATTAAATTTTATTTTATGAAAACAACTATTATAATTCCAGCTAGATACGGCTCTACGAGATATAAAGGTAAACCATTAGTTAAAATTTTAAATCGAGAAATGGTATTAAGAGTAGCAGATATTTGTGCAAAAGTTGTGGGGAAAAAAAATTTATATATAGCAACAGACAGCAGTAAGATCGAAGAGGTAGCAAAAAAGTCAAATTTTAATGTAATCATGACTTCAACTGATTGTTTAACTGGCACAGATAGAGTTGCTCAGGCTTCAAAAAAAATAAATTCAAAAGTTTTTATCAATGTACAGGGTGATGAACCAACTATAGATCCTAAAGATATAAAAAAAATTATAAAGGCCAAGATCAAATTTCCAAATCATGTTATTTGTGGTTATGATAAAGTTCACAAATTTGAGGATCCATCAAGCAAGAATTTACCAAAAGTAGTTGTAAATGATAAAAATGAATTAGTCTATATTTCAAGATCTTTAATCCCAGGTGAAAAAAAATCAATTAATAAGCATTTTTTAAAACAAGTTTGCATTTATGCTTTTAGTAAAAAAGAATTAAATAAATTCTCTTCTTTGAAAAAAAAAAGTAAACTTGAGAAAATTGAAGATATTGAAATATTAAGATTTTTTGAATTAGATATAAAAATAAAAATGGTTAAATTAAATTCTAACTCAGTAGCAGTAGACGAAATTAATGATGTTGCTAAAGCAGAAAAGTTACTAAGACAGAGACTTAAGAAATAAAGCAATGAACAAGTCAAAAAATGAAAAATTTCTAGATCCTAATTTAAAAAATAAATCAAAAACTGTAGAGGAAAAAATTCAATTATACGAATTTAATGGAAATATGTTACCACTTCCTACTGAAATTGAAATAAGTGAGTCTGGTACATGTAATAGGTCTTGCTCATTCTGTCCTAGAAGTGCACCAGATTTTGTTGACAAAAAAGAGTTTATTAAAAACTCGCTTCATGAAAAATTATGTGTTGAACTCCAAGAACTTAACTATAAAGGCACAATTAGATATAGTGGATTTGTTGAGCCAATGCTAGATAAGAATATATTTAATTTAATAAGTATGGTTCGAAATTATTTGCCAGAGTCAAATATAGAAATGGTGACAAATGGCGACCCTTTAAACTTAAAACGTCTCAAAAAACTTTTTGAACATGGTTTAAATAAAGTACTTATAAGCTCATATGATGGGAAAATGGAAACTGAAAAGTTAGAGGAGATGTGTGTAAAGGCAAATTTAGACCCAAGTCAATATATGGTAAGGCATAGGTATTACTCTGAGGACCAAGACTTTGGAATAACGTTGAGTAACAGATCAGGTTTAATGACAAATACAGAATTTAAAATCGAACCATTAAAAGAACCTTTGAAAAACCCATGCTATATTCCTTCTTATACATTTTTTTTAGACTATCAAGGTGATGTATTGATGTGTCCTCATGACTGGGGAAAAAAGATTATTCTAGGAGATTTAAATAAAGAAAAGCTAAAAGATATATGGTTTAGTAAAAAATTTATGGGAATTAGAAAAATGTTAAATAAATCTAATAGGAATTTTCAACCTTGTAACGTTTGTGATGTTGAAGGAACATTTATGGGAGAAAAAAATGCAAGTTATTTTAATTAGTTAAGAAATTGGTGAAAAATAATATATTAATTCTAGGAGCTAGTTCAGATATTGGTATCCAACTTGTAAAAAAATGTATTGAAAATGGGTATTTTGTTTATGCTCATTATAATTCAAGTCAAAGTGAATTATCAAAATTTTCAAAAAAAAATGTTTTTAAACTCAAATCCAACTTCAGAAATTTGAATGACAAAAAAATTAGAGAATTTGTAAAACAATTAAAAAGTAAAAAAATCGCAAATATAGTAAATTTAGTAGGCTATATTGATAATATAAATTATTTAAAATCAAATTTAGAAAATACTATTTCTAGTTTAAAAGTTAATACATTAATACCTAATTTTATTATCAAAGAGCTTTTGCCCTATATGATTAAAATTCAATTTGGAAGAATAGTAAATGGTTCTAGCATTGGTGTGAAATTTGGAGGGGGAGAAAGTACGTATAATTACAGTTTATCAAAGCACACACTAGAATTTATTCCATCATATATAAAAAAGTTATCTATAAAAAATATATTAATTAATAATATACGAATTGGGGTTACAAATACAAAATTACATTCAAAAATTAAAAATAAAATTATTAATAAAAGAACAAAATTAATCCCAATAGGAAGAATGGGAGAAACACATGAGATAGCAAATTATATTTACTTTTTAATTTCAAAAAAAAACTCCTACTTAACAAACGAAACAATATCAGTCTCAGGGGGAGAGTAGTATCTTATGAGAGAAATTTCTCTATCTCAGTTAAAGATATTAAAAAAAATATTTTCATACAATTCTAATGATTTTTCACTTTCACCATATTTTTGTTCATTCGCATATAATTTAGGTTTTTTCCAAATGAAATTTTGGTTAAATAAAAAAAATATTTTTAAATTCATTAAAGCTTTTTTTAAAGAGATTTATTTTATTATAAACTCTAGCGATTTTGAAGTTAAAGGCAATCCGCCAAATTTATCTGAATTTAAATATGTAGTTATCACATGGGGAAACGATAACAATATAAAAAATAATTTGTTTATTGATCAATATTTCAAATCATCAAATCAAGACAAATCTATTTTATGGATAATAATTTTCTCAGGAAAAAATGTTTTATATGATGAAAACGTAATTAGTATTGTTCCAAAGACATCTAATATTTATAACAAAATAAAAAACTTTTTGTCTCTCGTTTTAAATATTTTTCTAAAAAAAGGAAATTTACATAACTTCACAAAGAGTTATTATTCAGCAAACAAAATTGAAAAATTATTTAACAAAATTAAAAAAAAATATTTTTTTACTGAAAATTGCAAATTTTTTTTTCCTTATGAATCGCAACCATTTCAAAATCAATTAATAAAAAATATTAAGTCTAATTTTAAAAATATAAAAATTTTTGGCTATATTCATTCATTCCCTGCTTTTCCAAGTCATTTAGTAAAAAAAACTGTCAATCCTGACTATCTTATTGTAAATTCAAAAGATCAAGTTCATACTTTTACTAATTTTTTAAATTGGGAAAATAAAAAAATAATTTTATTACCATCTTTAAGATTTAAAAAAAAAAATTCCAAGGATTTAAATAAACAAATTTTTTTACCAATAAAGTTTTATTCAACTAATGAAATTTGTAAAAAATTGCAAGAATTAGGGGGTATTTATAATTTAAAAGATTTTAAAGTAAGAAATCATCCAGCAGCAAAAAATTCAAAAAAACATTTAAAATTAATTAATGAAATCAATAAAATTACTGATAATTGTATTAATACAAATTCAATATCAAATACATCAATTTTCATCGGTTCGACGGGAGCAATAGTTGAGTCTTTATTTCATGGTATTGAACCAATTCATTTAATGGAAGATGTTGAGTTCGAAATGTATTCTCAAGAATTATGGCCAAGTATCGAATCAAATTTTATAAAAGAAAAAATTGTTAAATATAAATTAATCGATAAAAATATTGTTAAATTAGAAAATAATTTCTCATTTGAAAATTATTTAAAGCTTTAAAATTAGTTATGTAAATGTTATTTGCAATTCAAATAGTATGCTAAAAAAACTTAAAATATTTAAAAATAAAAAAATTCTAATAACTGGTCATAATGGATTTAAAGGTTCTTGGCTCACTATTTGGTTAATAATATTAGGTGCTAAAGTTGTTGGAATTTCTTTAAAAGATAATAATCAAAATAATCACTTCAATTTAGTAAAAAAAAAAATTAAAATAAAGAGTTATTATTTTGATATTCGAAATAAAAAAAGAGTCCAGGATGTTGTACTTAATGAACAACCGGATTATATTTTCCATTTAGCAGCACAATCATTGGTTTATAAATCTATAATAAATCCAAGGTTTAATTGGGAAACAAATGTGATTGGTTTACTTAATTTATTAGAATCGATCTCAAAATTAAAAAAAAAATGTTATGGAATAATCGTAACAAGTGACAAGTGTTACAAAAATTTAGAGCAAAACAAGGGTTATAAGGAGACAGATATTTTAGGTGGTATTGATCCATACAGTGCATCTAAAGCCTCAACAGAAATCTTATTTCATTCTTATTACAAAACATTTTTTATAAGTAAAAAAAATATTAGGTTATGCACAGCTAGAGCTGGAAATGTGATAGGTGGCGGGGATTGGTCAAGTTACAGATTAATTCCAGATTGTATGAAAATGTGGCTAAATAATAGTGTTCCAATTATAAGAAATCCAAAATCTACAAGACCTTGGCAACATGTGCTTGAAGCTCTGTCCGGTTACTTGATATTAGCATACCAATTAACCAAAAATAAAAAAATTAGTGGCCATTCTTTTAATTTTAGCTCTGATAAAATTAAAAATATAACTGTTTTAGAATTTCTAAAAAAAATTAAAAAGAAATGGCCTGATGTTAAGTGGAAAATAAAAGCCAAAAATAAGTTTTACGAATCTTCTTTGTTGCAGCTAAATAATTCTAAAGCTAAAAAAATTCTTAATTGGAATGCAAAACTTAATATTAACGAAACAATAGATTTTGTTGTTGAATGGTATAAATATTTTAATATTAACAAAAAGAATATGTTTTCAGTTTCTTGTAATCAAATAAGTAAATATATGAATAAAAAAATATGAAAGTAGTTATTCTTGCAGGGGGTTTTGGCTCAAGGATCTCAGAGTATACGAAAAAAATTCCTAAACCTATGGTTAAAATTAATCATTTACCTATTCTAATACATATTATGAAACATTATTATAATTATGGATTTGATGATTTTATAATAGCACTTGGTTATAAAGGTAAAATTATAAAAAATTTTTTTCAAAAAAAAAAATATCCATGGAAAACTAAACTAGTAAATACCGGTCTTAAAACCATGACAGGTGGTCGATTAAAACGATTATCTAAATTTTTAAATAAAGAAACTTTTATGCTAACTTATGGAGATGGTTTATCAAATGTAAATTTAAAGAAATTACTTAGTTTTCATAAAAAAAATAATAAGATGGTCACACTTACTGCCGTAAGACCACCTGCAAGATTTGGAGGATTAAAAATAAAAAATAATTATGTAAATTATTTTAAAGAAAAGTCAAAACTAGATGAAGGATGGATAAATGGAGGTTTTTTTGTAATTGAACCAAAATTTCTAAAATTAATCAAAAGTGATAAAACCTTTTTGGAGCGTGAACCTTTAGAAAAAGTAACTAAAATGAAAAATTTAATGGCCTTTAGGCATAACGGATTTTGGCAATGTATGGATACTTTAAGAGATAAGGAGAAGTTAGAAATAATTCTGAAGTCAAAAAAATATGTTTAGAAAACTTTCTATTTTTTTTTTTTAATCATAAAATATTTTTAATAATTTTTATATAAAATGAAAAATTTAAAAAAGGTTACAGTATTAATTACAGGTGGTACAGGATTTATAGGATCTCATTTAATAGATAAATGCAAGAAAAAAGGATGGAATATAATTTCAATATCTCTCAACAATAAAAATAAAAAAAAGGGTGTAAAAAGTTTTAAATTAAATATTAGTAATAAAAATCTTTTATTTGAAAAATTGGGTAACCTAAAAATAGATTATATAATAAATCTTGCTGGACACATTAATCATTATGAAAAAAAAAAAACTTTTGATACACATTTCAAAGGGTGTAAAAATTTAATCGATTTTGCAAACGAAAAAAAAATTAAAAAATTTATTCAAATAGGTAGTAGTGTAGAATATGGTTTCTCGAAATCTCCTATTTCAGAAAACAAAAAAATAAATATAAAAAAATTAAAATCAATTTATGGTTTTTCAAAGCTAAAAGCTTCTAATTATTTAATCGAAATTTCTAAACAAAAAAATTTGAAATATATAATTTTGAGACCCTTTTTAATTTATGGCCCAGGTCAAACTGCAAACAGGTTAATTCCAAATACTATTATTAATTGTTTAAAAAATGCAAAATTTAACTGTTCAAGTGGTAAACAAACAAGAGACTTTTTGTATATTGATGATTTTATAAAATTGGTTATCAAATGTATAGAAAAGAAAAATGTATATAATAAAATTTTAAATGCAGGATCTGGGAATCCGACTACAGTAAAAAAAATAATTTATAGCATTCAAAGATTAGTAAAAAGAGGTAGCCCCATCTTTGGAAAAATACTTTTAAGAAAAGATGAACCTTTAAAATTATACCCAGATTTAAAAAATACATTTAAATATTTAAACTGGAGACCAAAGAAATCATTGATAAATGGTTTAAAAGATACAGTTAAATATTATAAAAAACTTAATTAAAAAAATACTGTAAAAAAAAGAGCATAATTTTGACATCTAAATTTAAGCAACTAATTTCTATTATAATACCAACTTATAATCACGCTGATTTTCTTGGAAAAGCATTAAAATCTGTACTAAGTCAGACCTATAATAATTGGGAGGCAATTGTAATTGATAATCATTCTACAGACGAAACTTATGATGTTCTTAGGAAATTCAATGATCCAAGATTTAAGTTTTTAAAAATCAATAATAACGGGGTTCTTGCAAAATCAAGAAATCTTGGAATAAAAGAGGCTAAAGGAGAATGGATTGCATTTTTAGACTCAGATGATTGGTGGAAAGTTAATAAACTTGAATTTTGTTTAAATGAAATCAACGAAAAAGTTGATCTAGTTTATCACGATTTAGAGGTTGTACATAAATCAAAATCATTATTTAGAAAAAAAAATTATAAGGGCCGTAAATTAAAAAAACCTATTTTAAAAGACTTATTGATAAGTACTATTAAATATGGAAATCCCATTGGCCAGTCATCAGTTTTAGTCAGAAAGAGTATACTTCAAAAAATTGGAGGGATGAACGAAGATAAAAGTTTAGTTGGTTCAGAAGATTATAATACATGGTTAAGAGTATCTGAGATAACAGATCAATTTAAATACTTGAATAAGAATTTAGGTAGTATTCTTATTCATGATAAAAATGTTTCTAATAAGGATATGTCCATACCACAAAGACGGGCTCTTCTGGATTTTATGGATTTATTAAATAAGCAACAAAAAATTAATTTGGAGGTTAAGCTTCGGTATATGTCAGCAAGTTATAAAATTCTAGATAACAAATATAATGATGCAAAAAAAGATTTCATCTTTGTTATTAAAAATGGTTTTTTACATCTGAAATTAAGATCATTATTAAAAATTTTTTTAATGATATTTAAATAAAAAATTGTTTTGTGTAGGTCTCTATTTTATAATTGTAAAAATTATGTTAAGCAAAATATTTAAATGAAAAGTTCTAATAATTTTTATACAGATATTTACAGTTTTTTTGTTTTAAAAAAAAAAATTAACAAGGTTAGAATGGAAAATATTTTTTCTAAATTGAAAATTGACAGTACATTTAAAACCACCTCTTACAATAGAACAAACGACTTAAATATAAAGCTAAAAAAACATATAACAAAGTATTTTACAAAAAAAATTACATTATGTGACATAGGTATATCCTCTGGACAATCTACCAAAGAATTATATGACCATCTCGATAAGAATAAAATTAATTACATTTATGGATTTGATAAACAAATAAATATCAAAATTTATAAGCTTAATAACTTTGTTTTTTTATATAGTTTAAAAAATGAACTTATGATGGTTGAGTATGATAAATATTGTTTAAGATTTAGATATTTTTATTTTTTTAAAAAAATAGAAAAATTACTAATTCATATGTTTAAATATATGAATATAAAATTTAAAAAAACAAATGTGCTGATACCTGATTTAGAAAAAATAACTAAATGTAAATTTTTTGAGCAGGATATTTTTGATATTGAAAAAAAATATTCTAATTCATTTGATGTCGTTAGAGTCACAAATTTATTAAATTATTCTTATTTTTCAAAGTCTAAACTAAAGAAAGCAATAGTAAATATTAATAAAATTTCAAAAGAAAACTGTATTGTTTTGATTAATAGAACTACAAACAAAAAAAAAAACACGGCTAGTTTTTTTAGAAAAAGAAGAGGTAAGTTTGAGTTATTAGAAGATATAAATGGAGGGTCAGAAATAAAAGACCTAATTATTTAACGATTAAAAAAAATGAAATCAGAAAAAAAAATTACATTAATGATCAGTTCTCTAACTGGCGGAGGCGCTGAAGGTGTATGTATAACTATTGCTAACAGTTTCGCTAATAATGGCTGGCATGTTGATCTGGTAGTGTTAAATCTTAAAAATGAAGCTTATCTCGGACGTGTCTCAAATAAAGTTAATTTAGTTGTATTAAATGTAGATAGGACAATATATTCTTTCTTGAATTTATTAAAATATTTATACAAATATCATGTCAAAACAATCATAGTATTTAATCATGAGTTGACAGTAGCCCTTGTTATTTTGCGGCTTCTTTTTAGACTAAAGATTAAAATTATCGCAAGAAATATCAGCGTTCTATCTTTTAAAATAGCCCAATTTAAATTTCAAAATTTTTGGAATAGCAACATTGTTAGACCTTCAATCAAACTTTTTTATCATAAAACAGATCATGTGATAAATCAATGTCATAGTATGCGTAAGGATTTGATTTCGATTTATCCAAAATTGCAACAGAACTCAAGTGTTATATTTAATCCAATCTCTACACACATTGAGGAATATTCTAACACAATAGATTTTACTAAAGTTGAAAAAAAAAATTATCTTCTATGTGTAGGGCGGTTGGAGAAAGTTAAAGCCTTTCATTATGCTATTGAGGGTTTTTCTAAAATATCAAAAAAATTTCCAGACATGCGATTAAAAATTGTTGGACATGGAAGTTTGGCAGAAGAACTTAAAGAAAAAACTATTGATCTTGATGTGGAAAGTAAAGTTGACTTTGAAGGTTTTCAAAAAAATATTATTCCATACTACTTGCACGCAAAAGCAACTGTACTCACATCACTATATGAAGGGTATCCAAATGTATTAATTGAGTCAATTGCAATGAATACTCCAGTTGTTGCATTTAATTGTCCAGGAGGAACAAATGAAATTGTACAAGATGGTTACAATGGATATTTAGTTAACTATAAAGACATAGACGATTTGAAAAATAAATTATCGGCATTACTTCAAAATTATAATAGTTTCAAAGATTTTAGAGGCTCAATAAAAAAAAATCAAATTAATAACGTTTTTAAACATTATGAAAAACTTATTAATTTATAGTTTTTAAATTTTTGTTATTTATCAAAAATTATTCAACTTTAATCAAAGTATTTTTCATTTGATCTATTTATCTTTTCAATCAATTCATCAGTTAAATAAGCTTCCTCTTGTTGTGGATTACCACAAACAATTGTATTTGGTTTGGTTGATTTTGTAATTACGGATCCTGCTTTTATAAATGTATTTTTTCTTATAGTAACGCCAGGCATTATGATTGATTTCGGCCCCACAAATACACCCTCTTCAATCATTACTTCTTTTTTGTATTTTTTAATTGGATAATCTTTTTTAATTCTTGAAGAATCAAAATGAGTAAAAATACTTACCTGAGTGCTTATACAAACATCATCTTTTATAATAATATTTTCTGGATAATTTTTATCTAAGTAACACTTATTACCTATCCAAACTTTTCTAAAGTTAAACTTTACCCCAGAAAGTTTATAAAAAATACAATTTAGTCTTGGAGGTAAATAATTCCCAATAAAACATAGTGTTCTTTTTAAAAAATGCATTTTTTTATTATTAGTTAAATTTTTATATATGCTAATTATTTTTCTCCCAAACTGCTGTAAAAAAAAGTTTCGGAACAATTGGAAACTTGCAAAGAATTCTTTCTAAAAAGAATGAGACTGGTGAAAGATATTTTTTGTATTTTTTAGGTATACCTAAAGTTAAAGATTGTCCAATAATAATATATGCAATATTACCTCCATAATTTAAAGATATCTCTTTAAATCCTTTTATAAGAAATGGTTTTAAAGTATTTTGATAGCTGATTGCTTCCTCATCATCAGTAAATTTACTATCCACTTTATACCAAAATTTTCGAATTTTATTAATCCAGGTGTCTTTATTAGGCTCAACGAAATAAAAAAGACCTCCTGGTTTTAAAATTCGATGAATTTCTAAAATAGTCTCATCTAACAATGGGAGAACATGGTGTAAACCACCACATATATAAATTGCATCAAAACTATTATCAGAAAAATCTGTTTTATGGATGCTATTCATATAACAAGGTTTATTCCATCTTCTTTTATACTCCTCGACATTCTTTTTTGATATATCTACTCCAACAACATCAGCACCTTTCTTAATAAGAAAACCAGTTTCTATTCCAGAGGCACACATTGCGTCTAAAATATACATTCCTTTTAAACTTTCTTTAAACAACGGTTTTCTTATAAATTCATCTCTATACATTTGTGTATATTTATCATTATAATGTTCGCTGTGTTGTATAGCTTCAGCATCATATCTTTTTTTTTGATCAATAATTGATTTATTCATAAATAATATAAAGAATTATAATAAGTAGAAGAAATAGTAAATACTAAATATATTTGACTCTTATAATTATAATTATCGATACTAAGATTATAAACAATTATGTAAAAATATCTAGAATTATAGATCTTAACAATTTCTTATATTAAAAAATTTTGTTTTTTTTATCTTGAAATAAATTTAACATTTCTAAATATAAAAATTTAAATACAAAGCTTATTGAAATTGTTATCAACCACGAAACATTTTTTTCATTGATAATTGAGTAAAAAAAATTAAAAACTTTATATTCAATTAATCTTGAAATAGCGATTAATAAAAAAAAAAATATAAAAAATTTGTAAGTATTTCTAACTAAGTAAATTTTTTTTAATCTAAAAAAATTAAATAAAAATAATAAAATTAAAACTAACTTTAATGACAAATCTAGAGAAAAAAAAAGAGGAAAAATATTCAATAAAAAAAATGAAAAAATTAAGGAGATAATTGACAAATTTAAGAAACTTTTAAGATTATTGAATAGCATCATTTGTTGGTTCGAATTTCTAAATATCTGAATATTTTACCATTAATTTAATTAATACAATAATTGAATTATTGCTATTTTAACTTATTAATCCTATCAATTATAAAAAGTAAAATTATTAATAAAAAATTAAAATTAAAAAGTAAAACTGTTTTGTCTGTAATATTGTTGGAGCCTATGTCTTTTATCAAAAAGAAAATAAATGCAATGAATAATGGTAAAATTAAAGGTATTAATGTTTTAAAAGGTTTATAATAAAATAATAATGAGAATATCGTATATAAAAATTTAAAAAAATCTAAAAACTTCAGCTTAGACTGCCCCGACCTTTCCTCATATTTTATATTATGAAATTTAATATCATAATTTTCATTTAAAAAAGTAATTGTCATGGAAGTGGTTAAAGAAAATCTATTGGACATCATGTGACTATGTTTAATAAATTTATCTTTTTTGAAAACTCTTAATCCTGAATTATAATCTACAATTTTTTCATTAAAACAGAAATTGGTAATAGTATTAATAATATTTTTACCTATTATTTTTAATCTGGAGGTATTAGAAATATCAATTTTTCTTTGACCTGCAATTAAGTCATACTTCAACTTATAATCATTAATAAATTGATTTGATATATTATTTAAATCTTCGATTTTATAAGTTCTATCTAAGTCAATAATTGCTATTATATCATTGTTTGAACTGTGAACGCCTTTCTTAATTGAAAAACCATATCCTCTATTTTTTAAATTATTTAACAGTAAAAAATTGATATTTTTCGATACAGTCTTAATTTGAGTTATTTTTTTTTGAAGAAGTTCGTATGAATTATCCGTTGAGCAATCATCAACAAAAATTATTTCATTAATGAGACTAAAATTACAAATTTGTAGTTCATTAAAGAAATTTTCTATTTCATTCGATTCATTTAAAACAGGAATAACTAAACTTATTTTTGAATTCACATCAAATCTATAACAGTAGACTTAGTATAAATCTATAATCATTTATCAGTATATTTTTGAATTCATTTTTTTTATGTATGTTTCATTTAAAAATTTTTCCATTTTGTTTTTTTAGTAAAATTGTAAACGTTATAAAAATGAATATTAATAGTATAAAATCACTATAAATAAAATATCTAGGTTGTACTCGACCAAACAAATAAACTATAGAATGGTTTGCTAACGCAAATGTTGATAAAAATAAAACAAATAAAGAAAATTGAGATTTATACTTTATAAAACCTATCAAAGCTGCCAGCATCATAAAAAAAGGAAAAAATATAAATAACCATGAAGAATCGTAAAACTTTTTAAATATATGTTTTAAATATTTATCAAAATTTGCTTTTATCAATTTCATAGAAATTTGTTTTTTAAGATTAGCAACATTTGTATTTTCTAAAATAGCTAAATTTTCTAGTATAGTTTTTGAGTAACTGCTTATTTCTTTGAAGCTTAATCCAAAATGACCTCTTCCATTATAATATTTAACTAATGATTTCTTTTTATTCATTTCTTCAAAAATTATGGAAAGTGACTCTTGCACTTTCTGGTTCTTAAATATTTTTATATCTTTTTCCGTTGATATATAAATTGAGTCAATATACGTAAAAAAAAATATGCCAGTACTGCTATTAAGTAAATTATTTTTTTCCATAGAGCTTTGGCTCATATGTTTATTCAAACCTATTAAGGCATTGTGAATAATTAAAATAGATAAAAAACTTATTGCTAGTAGAGTAAAATTTTTTTTTGATTTATTAATAACTAATAAACCCAAGTAAAGCATTAAAATTACAATATACAAAAACATAAACTGGTTTCTTATAAGCAATAAAGATAGAATTAAAATTGAACACCAAATTAAATTTTTATAATTAAAATTAAAAATTAGTTTAAACACAAAACTTACAAACAAAAGTGAAAAAGCATAGCTAAGAGGCTCTGTTAATAAGTGCCTATAAAACTGAATGATTGGTAAAAATAAAAAAAATGAGACAATAGCTTGTGTGGTCGTGTCTAAATTGAACTTTGAAGATATAGTTCTTGTAAAATAAATGATGCTAAAACCGATTGATAAAGTTTGTAATACAATAACAGAGTTTGATGTTTCAAACATAAAAAGCATAAAAGCTATTACTGATGAATATAAAGGAGGATCGAATAAATTTCCTTTCAAATAACGAATAGAGTCAGGATAAATAATAGCATCAGATGAATGCAAAAGTATTAAGAGTACACAAACCACTATTAAAACTTCCACTGTATAGTTTTTAATTCGTATTATTTTTTTCATAATATTATGTAATACATTATTGAAATTTTTTACAAATTAAATGATATATTATTGTTTTTTAAACAATATCAACTATAGCCAAAAATTAGAACAAAAATTATATTTAAGCTTAAATTATTAAAAATAATTGATTTCTTTTATGTAGGATGATTATTTGATATCGTGTAAGTATTATACTTCGTCTTTAAGTATTCAAAATAAATGTTTAAGAATTTTATTGAATAAATTTATAAATGCTAAATAAAGTTTTTTTTAAAATTGAAAATAATGGCTGATCTTTTGGGCTTTGCTTCAATAACTGTTGTTGCTTTTATTACGTTGATTGTAGCAACTAAGTGGCCAGATATCTCTCGAATTCTTCTAGTAGCCTTCAGCGTGCGTGTAATACTTATGCTACTTGGTTATTATATATTTACATTACCAGATAGCACTTATGACGCTCTAGGTTTTGAATGGGGAGCATGGAATTTTGCTAAGGATGGATTTTTTAACGTTATGGATAAATATCCAGGACCAAATAGTGCTTTTTATCGATGGATGATAGCAATTCCATATTCCTTGTTTGGTAGAAGTTTATTGATGGCTCAGTCATTAAGTTTACTGTTTGGACTTGGAGCAGTTTTTTTAGGTTGGTTGCTTGCAAAAAAATTGTGGGACAATCATACCGCAAAAAAAGTTGGATGGATATTAGCTTTATTTCCTTCATTAGTTTTATATTCAGTTCTTACATTAAGAGAAATTTATGTTTGTTTTTTTTTAATAGTGGCGATGTTTGGTGTAGTTAACTGGGTAAGAGATGATAGCTATAAATCAATTTTTTTAGCAATGTTTGGCTTTTTAGGGGGGACTTTTTTTCATGGTGGTATCATTATAGGAGGAATGATTTTTGGCATAATTGTTTTGACAAGGAGTATTAAAAAGGTATCTAAAATTATCCTTTTTTTACGCATTAGTCCTAAAAATCTATTGATTGTTATTTTATCTTTAATTTTTCTTCAGCTTTATTTTTCAAACAAAATTCACATTGCAAAACTTGGAAAGTTTAAAGACTCTATTGATTTGAATAGACTGCAATTTGAAACTTCAAACAGATTAAGAGGAGAAGCGTCCTATCCTGAATGGACAAAAGTAAACTCACCATCAGAATTTATCACTAAGGGTTTTATTAGAGTTTTATATCTCCTTTTTTCACCTTTCCCATGGGATATAAAAAAACCAGCTCATCTTGTTGGAATGTTTGATGGGTTTTTGTATCTAACATTAGTTTATTTAATATTTCTTAATAGAAAATCTATTTGGAATGACCCTGCTTTAAGAACAATTTTTTTTATTTTAGTTGTTTATTTTATTATATTTGGAATCGGAGTTAGTAACTTTGGTGCAGGGACTAGGCATCGTGCTAAATTTGTAATTGAATTGATAATATTAGCTGCACCCTTCATTCCTAAATTTTCTTTTAATATAAAAAAAATTAAGGAATAATTTTGGTAAATTTCATAGTTTGTTGAAAAAAAATAAATGAAAATTGTACACATAATTACTGGTTTAGGAGATGGTGGTGCAGAGCATACACTTTTTAAAATTTGCAAATATGATACTAAAAATAATCATATTGTTATCTCACTCAAAGGTCCCGGTAAATATTTTTCATTACTGAGTAAAATTGGTATTAAAGTTTACTGTATAAATTTTCATTTTTTTTCAATTCCTAAATTCTTTTTTCTTATAAAAATACTACGATCTTTAAGGCCAAATTTAGTACAGACTTGGCTAGTTCATGCAGATTTTTTAGGCAGTATAGCTGCTAGAATTGCTGGAATTGACAGTATTGTTTGGAATGTTCGATATTCAAATATCCAAATAGGAAAAGCAAAATTAACTACTATTATGGTTATAAGATTATTGTCAATACTGTCTTATTTTCTTCCACAAAAAATTCTAACTGTTTCAAAGAAAGCAAAAAAAATTTATGAAGGTGTTGGATATAAAAGAAACATATTTAAATTTATTCCAAATGGATATGATTTATCAATTTTAAAAATAAATAATGGCGAAAGAATAAAATTCAAAAAAAAAAACAAACTACAAAATCATGTATCAGTTATTGGTAATGTTGCTCGTTATGATCCTCAGAAAGATCATTTTAATTTACTTAAAGCTTTGTCATTAATTAGATCTAAGAATTTAAATTTTGTTTGTATACTTGTTGGTTACAATATGAATAAAAATAATGTTGAACTGACGTCTGAAATCAAAAAATTAAAATTATCTAATTATGTTAAATTATTAGGGCAGAGTAATAAAATTTCTCAAGTCATGAATGGAATAGATATTCATGTGCTTAGTAGCAGCTATGGAGAGGGTTTTCCGAATGTTGTGGCTGAGGCAATGTCATGTGGTACTCCATGTATTGTAACAGATGTTGGTGATTCAGCATTTGTTGTAGGCAAAAATGGTTGGATTGTTCCACCAAGAAATGTAATTAAATTAACTGAAGCAATTGAGAAAGCTCTCAAAGAAAAAAACACTAAAAAATGGAATAAAAGGTGTAATAGAGCAAGATTAAGAATAAAAGAAAAATTTAGTATAAGCAAAATGATAACTCTATATAATAATGAATGGATTAAAGTTTATAATAAAAATAAAAAAAACAAGTCTACATTGAAATTCAATTAAATTTATTAATGGAATTATTAAATATAAAAATTAATAAAATTATATGATTAAAAATACAAGAAAAATTCTTATTACTGGTTCAGCAGGTTTTATTGGATATTCAGTATCTGTGAAACTTCTTGAACGCGGAGATAATATAATTGGTATAGATAATCACAATGATTATTACGATCCTAAAATTAAAGATGCAAGACTCGATAGACTTGCAAAATATTCAAATTATCAACACTATAAAGTAGATATTGGAAACAAAAAAAATATAGATGATATTTTCCAAAATCATAAACCACAAAAAGTAATAAATTTAGCTGCACAAGCGGGTGTGCGCTACTCTTTAAAAAATCCTCTTGCCTATATCAGTAGTAATGTTGTCGGATTTACTAATATTTTAGAAAACTGTCGTAATCATAAAATTGAAAACTTGGTCTATGCTAGCACTTCAAGTGTTTATGGTGCTAACACTAATATGCCATTTTCAGAACATCATAGTACCGACCATCCTTTATCTGTTTATGCAGCTTCTAAAAAATCTAACGAGCTATTGGCACATTCATATAGTTATCTTTTTAAGCTGCCAACAACTGGCCTTAGATTTTTTACAGTTTATGGACCTTGGGGAAGGCCGGATATGGCTTTGTTCAAATTTACAAAAGCAATTTTAGAGGACAAACCAATCGATTTATTTAACAATGGCAAACATTCAAGAGATTTTACTTACATTGACGATATTGTAGATGGAATAATTAAAACATTAGACAATCCTTCATCTGGAAACGTTGATTGGAATAGTGATGAACCAACTCTTGGGCTTAGTAAGGCCCCATGGTCAATTTATAACATAGGTAATAGTAAACCAGTACAACTTATGGATTATGTAACTGCTCTAGAAAAAGCTCTAGGTAAAAAGGCAAAAACAAATTTTTTACCATTACAACCAGGCGACGTGCCTGATACTTATGCTAATGTAGATAAATTAAAAAATGAATTTAATTATACACCCTCCACTTCAGTTGTTCACGGAGTATCAAATTTTGTTAAATGGTATAAAGATTTTTATAAAAAATGAGTTTTAAAAAAAAAAATTTAAAATTGGCTATTATTGGACTCGGGTATGTAGGGCTACCACTTGCTTTAGAATTTGAAAAAAAGAAAAATGTTTTAGGTTTTGATATAAATGAAAGAAGAGTCAAAGAATTAAAATCGGGAAAAGATAGGAATTTAGAGTTTAGTAAAGATCAATTAAAAGTGTTAAAAAAGTTAAAATTTACTAGCAATGTTGAAGATCTCAAATCTGTAAACTGTTATATTGTTACTGTACCAACTCCAGTTGACCATTTAAATAAACCTGATTTAAAACAATTATTTGCTGCCACTGAAATGATTGGTAAATTTTTAAAAAAAGGTGATTTAATTATCTATGAATCCACAGTGTATCCTGGCTGTGTGGAAGAAGAATGTGTCCCAATATTAGAGAAATTTTCAAACTTAAATTTTAATGAAGACTTCTTTTGTGGATATAGTCCTGAGAGGATAAATCCTGGGGATAAAAATCATACTATTTCTAATATAAAAAAAGTTACTTCAGGCTCAACACCTATAATTGCTGATTTTGTAGATGAGTTGTATGGCGAGATTATAACTGCAGGTACGCATAAAGCACCTAATATAAAAGTTGCTGAGGCCGCTAAAGTTATTGAAAATACTCAACGTGATTTAAATATTGCTTTGATAAATGAGCTGTCTATACTTTTTAAAAAGCTCAATATTGATACAGAGGCAGTTTTAGAAGCTGCTGGGAGTAAATGGAACTTTTTACCTTTTAAACCAGGTCTTGTAGGTGGACACTGCATTGGTGTCGACCCATACTATCTCACTTTTAAAGCTAAAAGTGTCGGTTATTTTCCAAATATAATTTTATCCGGTAGAAAGATTAATGATAATATGGGTAATTATGTAGCTTCAGAATTTATCAAGGAATTAAAGAACAACAATATTCAGATTAAAGGATCAAAAATTTTAATCATGGGTTTGACTTTTAAAGAAAATTGCTCAGATGTTAGAAATTCTGGCGTCAAAAATGTTATAGAAAAATTGAAAAAGCATAATTGTAAATTAGATCTATATGATCCTTGGGCAGACAAGGAAGAGATAAAAAAATTATACGGAGTTACAACAAATTCCTCATTAAATCATAATACTTATGATGGAATCATAATTGCAGTAGCGCATAAAAAATTTAAAGAAATGGGAGAAACTGAAATATTAAATCTATGCAAGGAAAAAAATGTTATTTATGATTTAAAATATCTATTTTCAAAAGATAAATTCAGTTTTAGATTATAAATTTAATTTGTTTATTTTATAAAATAATGAAAATTGTTATTCTAGGTTATACAGGTTTAATTGGTAAGAGTATTTTAAATTATCTGGCCAAGAATACTTCAACTAATTTAATTTGTGTTGGAAGAAATATTAAAAAAAAACCTTTTAATAATATTCGTATAAAATATTTTAAATGGGATTTTAATTCATTTAGAAAATCAAATTTGTTATTTTTGAAAAAAGCAGACATTATTATTAATTGTGTTGGCAAAACTGAAAATAGTATAAATAATCTTGAGAAAATAAATGTTATCTTTTTAGAAAAATTACTTAAATATATTAATAGTCAAAAATTAAAACTTAGATTTATACATTTAAGTAGCATATCAGTATATGGAGGAGTCAAAAATTACTTTGATAGACAAAAACTAGTGTCTGAAAATAGCCCCATTAAATTAAATGATTTATATTCTGAGAGTAAATTGAAAGGAGATCTATTAATTCAAAATTTGAGTAAAAAAAATATTAATAACAATTTTTCTTACACAATTCTTAGAATTACAAATGTATTTGGAGGAAAAAAAAAATCAAATCTATTTAAATTTGTTATTTTTTCTTTAAGAACTGGTTTTTGGATAAAAAGCTATGATGATGTTATATTCAATTTTGTTAACGTAAAAGATGTTACTCAAGCAGTAATTTTAACTATTTCAAAATTAAAGTATTCAAAAAATAAAATTTACATAGTTGCTGATGATTGCAAGCAATTAAAAATTTATGAAAATTATCAAAAATTATTTAATAAAAAATTTATCAAAGTTCACATACCTTTAATATTGTTAAAATTAATATATTATTTTTTTCCTTTACCAAATAAACTTTTAAATTTTATTTTTCTTACTTCATCAAGAGTTTCATATAATAATAAAAAAATTAAAAAAGATTTAAACTTCAAACCAAGATTTTCTTTACTACAAAATATAAAAAACCTAAATGAGTAAAAGGTATAAAATAGTTTTGATTGCAAACACTTCTAATTTTTTTAATGTCTTTATGATAAATCATATTAATAACTTGAGTAAAAAATATGATGTTTTTATATGTTGTAATGGTGCAGATAATCTAAAACAAAAAATTCCAAAAAATGTATCTTTAATAAAAATAAATTTTAAGAGAGGTATTAGTTTTTTTCATGACATCTTTGCATTTTTATATACATTATATTTTTTCATTAAAAATAGACCAGATCTCTCAATTTCGTTTACACCAAAAATCGGTTTTATGGTGGCAATAGCATCATTAATTTCCAGAACCAAAATCAGGATTCACTGGTTTACAGGACAAATCTGGGTAAATAAATCGGGTTTAGCTAAAATATTTTATAAACTTATTGATAAGTTAATTTTTTCTATTTCTCATAAGGTTTTAATCGACAGCAATTCTCAAAGAAATTTTCTAATTAAAGAAAACGTAGTTACAGTAAATAAATCCTCAGTATTGCATAAAGGATCTGTTGGGGGCGTTGATATAGAAAAATTTAAATTTAATAAAAAAATAAGAGATAAGCTAAGGGACAAATACATGATTTCTAATAATACATTTGTTTTTTTATATCTAGGAAGAATTAATGAAGATAAGGGAATTGTTGAGCTCATAAAAGCTTTTGATTATATTAAAAAAAATAAAAATATATTGTTAATATTAGTTGGTTCAATAGAGGACAACAAACTTGCTCATCTCTTTAAAAAAAGAAATAAAATTTTATACTTCAATTTTACAAAAAAACCAGAAGATTGGTTTTCTCTTGCAGATACCTTGTGTCTGCCAAGTCATCGGGAAGGATTTGGCACAGTGGTTATAGAAGCTGCTTCTTGTGGGATACCTACACTTTGTTCAAAGATATATGGACTCCAGGATACTATTGTAGATCATAAAACTGGTTTTTTCCATAAAGTGAGCAGTATAGATGATATAAAAAGTAAAATGTTATATATTATCAAAAATAAAAAACTAGTTAAGAAATGTGGATCATTAGCTAAAATAAAAGTTAAAAGGGATTTTGAACAAAACCTAATAACTAAAAAGTTTCTCAAATTTTTAAAAACAAATATTAATTACAATGAATATTAATTATTCTAAAAAAAAAAATGTATTAGTTTATGGAGCAGGTGAGGCTGGTAGACAATTGGTTATTTCTCTTAAAAATAATCCTGAATTTAGAGTTATAGGGTTTTTGGATGATAACTATAAACTATATAAAAAAGTTTTATTAGGCCAAAAAATTTATTCTCTCTCGAATTTAGAAAAATTAATAGCAAACAATGATGTAAGTATTGTTTTTTTAGCTATACCGTCAATTGGTCGCAATAAAAGGAATCAAATTATAAAAGAGTTAAATCATCATAAACTAATTGTAAAGACTCTACCAACTATTGCAGAGATTGTAGATGGCAGAGTAACAATATCTGATATTAAAGACTATAATATAGATGATTTGTTAAGTCGTGAACAAGTTGAACCAGATATTAAACTATTAAATAAAAATATAGATAAAAAAGTAGTGCTAGTGACAGGCGCTGGAGGTTCCATTGGATCAGAATTATCCCGCCAGATAATAAAATTAAAACCAAAAAAGTTAATCCTTTTGGAATTAAATGAATTTGCTTTATACAAAGTTAATGAAGAATTAACAAATTATGATAAAAGTCAAAAAATTGTCTCATTACTTATTGATACTCAGGATCAAACTAAATTAGAGGTAATACTAGAAACATTCAAAGTAGATACAATTTATCATACTGCTGCATATAAACATGTTCCTTTAGTTGAACAAAATATTTGTGCAGGTGTTAAAAATAATGTTTTTGGAACTTTGGCAATCGCTAAAGCCTGTGTTGCTAAAAAAGTCTCAAATTTAGTATTAATTTCAAGTGATAAAGCTGTAAGACCAACAAACATTATGGGTGCTTCCAAGAGACTAGCTGAGCTTTGTATGCAAGGAATATATCATTCTGTAAAGAATAATACCCATAAATTTTCAATTGTTCGATTCGGGAATGTATTAGAATCTTCAGGGTCCGTAATCCCAAAGTTTAAAAAACAAATTATAGAGGGAGGACCGGTTACGCTAACTCATAAAGATGTTACAAGATATTTTATGACTATTACAGAAGCAGCTCAACTAGTTATACAAGCAGGAGCTATGGGTAAATACGCCGAGGTATTTGTCCTTGATATGGGAAAAAGTATCAAAATTTTAGACTTGATAAATAAGATGATCAATCTCTCAGGTTTTACAATTAAAAATAGTTCAAATCTAAATGGTGATATAGAAATTAAAACAATTGGACTTAGACCAGGTGAAAAATTATATGAGGAATTATTAATTGGTGATGATCCCCAAAAAACTAATCATCCAAAAATACAAAAAATTAGTGATCCATTTATTCCATTTGATCAGCTTGAATTATATCTAGAAAAATTAAAAAATTTAATTAATGATAATAAGGCTGATGAGGTAAAAAAATTGTTAAATGATTTAATAATATCTTA
>CACJNE010000001.1 GCA_902594675.1 uncultured Pelagibacteraceae bacterium | reverse complement strand
CAGTGAACAAAAAAATGAAAGACTATGTCAATCTTTTCTATTCAATATTAGAAAAAATAGAAAAATGGAATAGTTTAAAAGAATTTGAAAAAATAGCCTTAATGGCTAGTTTTATGAATATTAAAGAAGATAATGATTTATTTGTAAAATATTTCGATAAATATAGTGATTTTCTATCAAAAAACTCTTTAAAAATCTTCACAAAAGATATATTAGAAAATAAATTTTAATTATGGCTGTACCTAAACGAAAAACTACAAGATCAAGATCTGGCAAGAGAAGATCACATTTAAAAGTATCGTCTAAAAATATAATTGAAGACAAAAAATCTGGTGAGTACAGATTATCTCACCACCTTGATCTAAAAACTGGCTTTTACAAAGGACGACAAGTAATAGATCCTAAAGAATAGTTAATATGATTAACCCAATAATTATTGCCATTGACGCAATGGGTGGTGATGATTCACCTAATAAAGTAATTGATGGAATATCTTTGCATTCTGAGGAAAGCAAAGATGTAAATTATAAGATTTTTGGCAACAAAGAATTAATTGAGCCGATTATTAAAAAAAATAATTTATCTAAAAATAGATATAGTCTTATTCACACAAATCAAACCGTTCAAGGAGAAGATACAGCTTTATCTGCTGCAAAAAGAGGTAAGGGCACAAGCTTATGGATGGCCATTGAATCTTTAAAGAAAGATGATGCGCATGCCATAGTTTCCGCAGGAAACACCGGGGCACTTTTTTTAATATCAAAATTAAATTTAAAAATGATAGAGAATATAGACAAGCCAGCCTTATCAGCACTTTGGCCAAGCAAAAAGGGTATGAATGTTGTATTAGATCTAGGTGCAAATATAGAATGTAATTCTAAAAATTTAGTAGATTTCTCAATAATGGGGTCTGCATTACATAAAGCATTGTATGATAAAGATAAACCTCAAGTCGCTTTACTTAATATTGGCTCTGAAGAAATGAAAGGTAACGCTACAATAAAAGATACATATCAATATCTAAATGAAAATAAATATACTCTATTCGATTTCATGGGTTATATTGAAGGCAACAATATAATGGAAGGAGATGTAAATGTTATAGTTGCTGATGGATTTACAGGAAATATAGCTCTAAAAACCGCAGAAGGTACCTCGAATTTTATAATAAGTGAATTAAAAAAAGCCCTCTCTTCTTCAATGATTGGAAAGTTATCATCATTATTAAATTTTAAGAACTTGAAAGATTTTAAAAATAAATTAGATCCAAGGATGTATAATGGTGCGATATTACTTGGTTTAGATAAACCTGTAATTAAAAGTCATGGTTCTACTGACTCAATTGGATTTGCTAATTCTTTAAAAGTTTGTGAAAAAACTATTCGAGGAAAATTAATTGAACAAATAAAAGAAAATATAAATTAAATGAGAATAAATTTAACAAAAAAAGAAATAATCAATTCAATATATATGCAGATAGGTTTCTCAAAAAATATAAGTGAAAATTTGTTAGAAGATATTTTTGAAATAATACTAAAAAACATTTTAAAACATAAAAAAGTAAAAATAGCTAAATTTGGTACTTTTATTTTGAGAAAAAAAAAACAAAGAATTGGCAGAAATCCAAAAACAAAGGAAGAAAAAATTATTTCTGAACGAAATGTAATTTTATTTAAAGCTTCTAAAGAATTTAAGAAATATATTAACAATAATGATTAGATTTAAGGATAATAGTAAATATAAAACTATTGGAGAAGTGGCTAAAATATTAAATCTCATAAATAAAAAAAAAGGATCATTATCTACTCATACTATTCGTTTTTGGGAAAAAGAATTTAAACAAATTAAACCAAAAATTTTTACTGGTAACAGAAGATACTATGATGAAAATTCGATTAATATTTTAAAAAAAATTAAATACTTGCTAAAAGATAAAGGTATGACATTAAATGGTGTTAAAAAGGTTCTAAATTCTGAAAATTCAGATATTGACGAATTTTACAATACCTCTATAAACCAGAAAAACATAATTAAATCAAAAATTATAAGAATAAAAAAAATTATAACAGAATTTAAAAAAACAGATGGCAAAAAAAACACATATTAAAGTAAGGTTAGTCCCTGAGACAAAACCAGATAGTCCTTTTTTTTATTATGTAAAAAAACCTGCAGGTGGTGAAAAAGCCAAGATTAAATTAAAAGCAAAAAAATATAATCCAGCTACAAGAAAACATGAGGTCTTTGTAGAGAAGAAACTACCTCCACACAGTAAATAAATTACTTTCTTCTTTTAAAATTTCTACGTTCAAAATCTATATATGCATATATCATATTCTTCCAAATTTTATTTGTAATCTTTGGGTCAATTTTATTTTTAATCGATTTTTTTTTAATATTTTTTAGTATTAAATTTATTCGCTCTTGATCTACGATTTGATTTTTTTTTTCTTTTAGAGATAATACTTTTTTGACTAAGCTAGTCCTTTTTTTTATAATTTTAATTAATGAGTTATCAAGTTTATCCAAATCAGATCTTATTTTATTGAGTTTTTTTTTTTTTAATGGCGACATTTATATAATTGGATAATTCAAAAAATATTATATTTATCCGCTTATGTATAGCGAAAATCTTAAAGTTAATAATCAAATATCTTCATGGTTAATGTTTATGTTTTTGATTATTTCAGTAATGATAATTGTTGGTGGACTTACAAGATTAACTGATTCTGGATTATCAATTACTCAATGGCAGTTATTCTCTGGTTTTTTACCTCCATTAAATAGTTCACAATGGGTTATGTATTTCGATTTATATAAAGAAATTCCTGAATTTAAACTACAAAATTACGATATGAGTATGGATGAATTTAAAGTAATTTTTTGGTGGGAGTGGGCTCACAGATTTCTAGGAAGATTAATTGGTATTTCTTTCTTAATTCCATTAATTTATTTTACTTTCATAGTTAAATTTAGAAAATTATTAACCCTGTATTTCATATTTTTATTAATTTGTTTTCAAGGTTTTATTGGTTGGTATATGGTAAGTAGTGGTCTAGTTGACAGAGTAGATGTAAGTCATTTTAGATTATCTGTACACCTATTAATTGCATTTATCATTTTATCATTGATTTTCTGGAACTATCTGAATATCAAAGTCACAACATTAAATCAAAAAACAATCAACCCTTTTTTGCCATTTACATTTCTTTTATTAATATTTTTTCAAATTGCCATAGGCGCATTTGTTTCAGGCATGGATGCTGGTAAAATTTATAACTCTTGGCCTTTAATGGGGAATTCTTTTTTTCCTGATGATAATAATCTTACAAATTTATTTCAAATTTCTGCTTTCAGTGATCCTTCTCTTGTTCAATTTATTCATAGAAATTTAGCATACTTAATTGGATTATTTTATCTTTACATTTTTTTTAATGTTAAAATAAACAAGGTCAAGGGTTTGTACAAATCTGTAAATGTTTTGGGTTTTTTTATTATTTTACAAATTATACTAGGTATATTAACTCTATTATATGGTGCACAGATCACAATTGCGTCTATGCACCAAATAAGTTCAATTTTTTTAGTAAGCTCTTGTATCTATTTTTTATTTATAAATACTAGGTCTAACTTACAGCCTTCAAACTAGGTTTTCCAGAAGCACCTAGAGCTTGATCTAGATCAGCTATTATATCATCAGGATGTTCTATACCAATAGAGAGTCTAACATAACCTGGTGTGACACCTGCTGCTAATAATTCTTCCTCTGTTAATTGACTGTGTGTTGTTGTTGCAGGATGAATAGCTAAACTTCTTGCGTCGCCAATATTTGCAACATGGTAAAACATTTTTAGAGCCTCAATAAATTTTTTACCAGCCTCAACACCTCCTTTTACTTCAATACCAACTAACGCACCATTTCCACCTTTAAGATATTTCTTAGATCTTGCTGCAATTTCACCTTCATGTAGTGTAGGATATATTACTCTAGCTACATTTTTGTGTTTTTGTAAGAATGCAACAGCTTTTTCTGCGTTTGAGCAATGTTGCTTCATTCTTAAAGGTGCAGTTTCTAATCCTTGGATTATACCCCATGCATTATCTGGTGCTAAAGGAGCCCCCAAATCTCTCAAAAGACAAACTCTTGCTCTTACAGCAAATGAAACGTTCGCTCCTGTTAATTGTGGTACTACTTCACCCCATTTAGCTCCACCATAACTAGCATCAGGCTCATTAAATAAAGGTTGTCTTTTTGGATCTTTTGTCCAGTCAAAATTACCACCATCTACAAGACACCCCCCAATTACAGTTCCATGTCCACCTATAAATTTAGTTAACGAATGTACGACCACTGCAGCTCCATGTTCAATTGGTTTGCATATTACAGGCGATGCAGTGTTATCCATAATTAATGGTATGTTATGTTTTCTACCTATGTCAGAAACTTCTTTAATTGGAAATACTCTCAAATAAGGATTAGGTAAAGTTTCTGCATAAAAACATCTTGTTTTATCATCAATTAATTTTTCAAAGTTACTAGGATCTGATGGGTCAGCATACCTACATTCTATACCCAATTTTTTAAGGGTATGCGTGAATAAGTTTACGGTTCCTCCATATAAGTCAGTAGAACTAATAAAATTGTCACCCGATTGACAAACATTCATAATTGCAAATGTTGAAGCTGCTTGTCCTGATCCTACAGTTACGGCAGCTAATCCACCTTCTAAAGCTGCAACTCTTTTTTCTAAAACATCGTTTGTTGGATTCATAATTCTTGTGTATATGTTTCCAAATTCTTTGAGAGCAAATAAATTTGCTGCATGATCTGTATCATTAAATTGATAAGAAGTTGTTCTATAAAGTGGTACTGCTACAGCTGTAGTAGCTGGATCACTTCTGTAATCGCCACCATGTAAAGCGATAGTTTCTGGATTTTTATTTTTACTCATTTTTCCCCTTCTGTTTAAAATGGTATTTAACTTTAATGAAAATATACAATCAAGCTAAAATTTAACTTGATAATGGGGGATAATTAGTAGTTATGAATTTTTTGAGTACAGTTAAAACCCTATCTGCTTCTTCTAATAACATCATATGTCCACAATTATCAATAATATCAACTTGACTACCCTCAATTAATGATGCTAACTTCTTCCCTTCTTTAACAGGACACATTTTATCATCAGTTGCTAAAATCGATAATGTAGGACATTTAATTTTTTTTGCAGCTTCGAAACCATTTTTATAATTGTCACAAGCTCTGAAATCAACACCAAGAGTATTCTGTATAGTTCGTGATTTTGCTAACATTGTTCCTGTATTTATATGATACAATCCAGGAACTGGATGCCCACCGAAATGTCCTGCTGGGCCGTGAGCCCAGTCCATCATCAAATCTACTGCTTTTGGATCGTTATTTTCTGCTAAAGAAAGTAATTGAGGGTTCATTGGTATTGCACCAGCTCCTCCCATTAAACTTAATGTTTTAATCTTATCAGGGTATCTTGAAGTACATTCCACTGTAACTAAACATCCCTGAGAGTGACCAACTAAAGAGGCCTCTTTATGACCAACGGCATCAATTACCGCACTTACCCAATCAGCCATTTCTTCAATTGATTTTAAACTCTCACCTCCCGAAAGACCGTGACCAGGTAAATCTACTGCTAGCGCATTATATCCGTGGAATGCAAAATATCGAGTTTGTAGAACCCATGTCATATGAGTTAACCCACTTCCATGAACAAATATTATTAAAGGTTTTTTTTTGTCAAACGGTCTTCCACCTGTAGAAGCATAAACTTCGCTATTATTTACTCTAAATTTCATTGATTAGATACAAGTCTTGGTTTTCTTGCAGCTCTAAAACCAACCTCGAAATCATTTTTGATATCTTCAATATCTTCAATACCAACTGACAATCTTATCATATCATGTGAAAGTCCAGCAAATTTTAAAGTTGCTTCATCCATTTGTGAATGAGTTCCTGATGCAGGATGTATGACCAAAGTTCTAGTATCTCCAACATTTGCTAGGTGAGATGCTAGTTTTACATTATTGATAAATGCCACACCTGCCTCTTTGCCTCCCTTAATACCAAATGCTATCATTGAACCTCTTCCATTAGGTAAAAGTTTTTTTGCTAACTCATGATCTGGGTGATCAGGAACACTTGGATGCGATACCCATGCAACACTTTCATGACTCATTAAATATTTGACCATCTCTTCTGCGTTAGAACAATGCTTTTTCATTCTTACAGATAAAGTCTCAATACCTTGTAATACGTTCCACGCATTTTGGGGGCTTAAACAAGGACCAAAATCTCTCATACCTTCAGCTCTAGCTTTCATTGTAAAAGCTGTTGGGCCAAATTCTTCAGCAAAAGATAAACCATGATAACCTTCATAAGGTTTTGTCATAGTTGGAAATTTATCATTCTGCATCCAGTCAAATTTTCCACCTTCAACTAATATTCCTGCCATTGAGGATCCATGTCCAGCCATCCATTTAGTCAATGAATGAATTACTATATCAGCGCCATGTTCAAAGGGTTTGCATAAATATGGAGTTTGATAAGTTGCATCAACCATCAATGGTATTCCCGCTTCATGTGCGATTTTAGCGATTTCAGGCATGTTCATTATCTCATTACCTGGGTTCCCAACTAGTTCTCCAAAAATTCCTTTCGTATTTTTTTGAATTGCTTTTTTAAAACCTTCTGTGTCTCTAGGCTTAACAAAAGTACATTTAATACCAAATTTAGGTAACGTTAACCTAAATAAATTTACAGTACCTCCATATAATTGTGATGATACAACTAAGTGATCACCTGCTTCACACAATGTCATTACAGCTAAAAATATTGCACTCATTCCTGAAGATGTAGCTAATGCAGCTGTACCACCTTCAAGTGAGGCAACTCTTTCTTCCAATACACCAACTGTTGGATTTGAAATTCTGCTATATATATGTCCACCTCTTTCTAAATTAAACAGAGCAGCAGCATGGTCAACATCATCAAACAGGTATGATGTAGTTTGGTAAATTGGCACCTGTCTTGAACCAGCATTTTTATGTGGCTGATAACCAGCATGAAGGCTTAACGTATCGAATTTATAAGTATTTGGTTTTAATTCTTTTTTTTTATCACTCATTTGGGGCTCCTTTATTAGCTTAGAGAATTCCTTTTTAAAGAGGTTATTATTACTAATAAATGCCCATAATTCAATCAACCATTAAGTCCTAAAAAAATATAATAAATTGACAATATATGTAATTATAAGTATTAATCCCGCATTCATGACAAAATTTGTTAAAAAAGATGAGATAAATAGCGAGTGGTTTGAAATTGACGCTGCAGGCGCCATAGTTGGTAGACTTGCAACAGTTGTATCAAAAATTATAAGAGGCAAAAATAAAACAAAATTTACTCCTCACATGGACCATGGCGATTTTGTTGTTGTAAAAAATGTAGACCAGATAAAATTTACTGGAAATAAATTTCAAAACAAAAAGTATTATAGACATACTGGTTACCCTGGTGGAATAAAGGAAATAACGCCAGAAAAATTGAGTGAGAAAAAGCCTAGTGAAGTTTTAAAATTAGCAGTAAAAAGAATGTTACCATCTGGAGCTTTAGCAAAAAAACAATTGTCCAAACTTAAGATTTACTCAGGAGAAAATCATCCTCATAGCGCACAAAACCCAAAAATAATTGAAATCAGTAAACTCAATCAAAAAAATATAGTTAGAAATTAATATGGAAAATAATCAAACATCATCAACAAAAATAAAATTAGATTTCAAAGATAGTAAGTATGCCACTGGTAGAAGAAAAAAATCAATTGCAAAAGTCTGGTTAAAAAAGGGAACTGGTAAATTTTATGTTAATGGCAAATCTTTGGATGACTATTTTCCCAGAGCAAACCATAAAATGCAAATCTTGAGACCGTTTGAAATAGTAAATCAATCTACTGATTATGATGTTAGATCAAAAGTAATTGGCGGCGGCCAAACAGGACAGGCTGGAGCATTAGTTCATGGTATATCTAGAGCTTTGTTAAAATTTGATGAAACACTTAAATCAACCTTACGTAAAGAAAAACTTACAACAAGAGATTCTAGATCTGTTGAGAGAAAAAAACCAGGTAGAGCAAAAGCTAGAAAAAGTTATCAGTTTTCTAAAAGATAATTTCATTTTAATTCTCAACTGTTATATTAATTTATGCTTAAGAAAAATGTTCTTATTTGTGGTGCAACTGGATATATAGGATTGCAGTTAACAAAGCTCCTTTGTAAACATAAACATATAAATATAAAATATTTATGTGGCAGTTCATCAGTTGGAAGAAAAATTGATTTATATGATAAGGATTTAAAGAAGTTTAAACTACCAAAGATTTCTAAGTTTAACAAAAAATACTTATCAGATGTAGATATTATATTTACAGCACTTCCAAATGGTGAAGCTCAATCTATATCAAAATATCTAAATAAAAATAATCTACTAATAGATCTTGCTGCAGATTTTAGGCTAAATACTAAAAATGAATATGAAAAATGGTATAAAATTAAACATAACGCCTCAAATCTAATTAAAGATAGTATTTATTCTATTCCTGAAATAAGTGGAAAATATATAAAAAAATTTAAAATTATATCTTGTCCTGGATGTTATCCAACTACGGTATTAATACCATTGATTCCATTGATCAAAAAAAACCTGATTAATAATAAAACAATAATCATAGATTCTAAATCTGGTTATTCAGGAGCTGGCAGAGGGGTGCATAAAAAATATAAAAATAAAAATCTATACGAGTCCCTTAGTGTTTATGGCCTAGCAAATCACAGACATAATTCTGAAATTCAACAAGAATTAGATTTAAAAACTGGAAAAAAAAATAAATTTCATTTTACTCCACACTTAACACCAATGTTTAGAGGAATTTTAAGTACCATATATGTTGATATAAAAAAGGGTGCTACACTAAGAAAGATTCAAAATGTTTTAACCAATCATTACAAAAGTCATAAGTTTGTGAAAATTTCTAAAATAAATACATTTTTAAGCACTAACGATGTAATTAATTCTAATAATTGTTTAATTTCAGTATGTAATAGCAAATATAAAGATAAAATAATAATATTATCTGCAATTGATAATTTGATTAAAGGTGGTGGGGGACAAGCTGTGCAAAATATGAATTATTATTTTAAATTTAATGAAGGTGAAGGCCTAAATGTTTAAAAAAATACTAATGATATTATTTTTAATTATTTTATCACATTGTTCTCTAAATCATCCTGTTTCAATGTGGAAGGTTGAAGAGGAAAATGCAAATTCAGATATTACAAAACTAAATTTTGAAAACGAAACCTCTTTTGATGAGTTTAAAAGTAATGTAATCAAATATGGAGAACTAAGTGGTTTTCCTAAATTAGATTAATGAAAAATGAGTAAAAATATAAATATTGCTGTAATCGGTCTTGGTCAAATAGGATCATATGTATACAATGAGTTAAATATTAAAAAAAAAGATATTGAAATTAAGACAGGAAAGAAAATAAAAGTTGTTGGGATCTCAGCTAAAAATAAAAACAAAAAAAGAAAATTTAAAATAAACAAAAAAATATTTTACTCAAATCCTTTAGATATTTTAAAAATAAAAAATCTTCATATAATAATCGAAGCAATCGGTTTATCAGATGGAATATCAAAGAAAGTTATTGAAACCGCATTAAAAAATAAAATTCATGTTATTACTCCAAATAAAGCACTCATATCTAAACATGGAGATAAACTTGGTGAATTAGCTGAAAAAAATAAAGTAAATTTAGAATTCGAAGCATCTGTGGCTGGAGGTATACCAATAATTAGAACTATAAAAGAAGGTCTTGCAACTAATAAAATAACAAAAGTTTATGGAATTCTTAATGGCACATGTAATTATATTTTGTCCGAGATGGAAAAAACTAAAGATAGTTTTGTTAGTGTTTTAAAAAAAGCTCAAAACCTTGGTTATGCTGAACCTGGAAATCCTAAATTAGACTTAAATGGATATGATGCTTTGGCAAAAATAAGAATACTTTCATCATTATCATTTAATAAAAAAATTTCAAAATCAAAATGTTTGATGGAAGGTATTGAAAATATAGAATTTAAAGATATTGAAATAGCCAATCAGTTAAATTTTAGAATTAAATTACTTGGTGTTACAGAGATTATTAAAAATAGTATTTTTGAGAGAGTTCATCCCTGCTTGGTTAACAAAGACTCATATATTGGAAATGTTAGTGGTGTGATGAATGCTGTAATTTTAAATGGATCGCCTATAGGAGAAAGTGTTTTACAAGGAGAAGGAGCGGGGCCTGGACCAACATCATCTGCGATAATGTCAGACCTGTTGTCTATTTTAAGAGGAAATATAAAATTTCCCTTTGGAATTACTAGAACAAAAAGACAAAAACCAAAAATTTTTAATAAAGATATTTCATCTAATTCACTTTATGTGAGACTGGAAGTTAAAGATAAACCAGGAGTTTTGTCATCTATTACAAAAATTTTTGCAAATCATAAGATATCAATTCAAAGGATTATACAGATTCCAGATAGTAAAAAGAAAACTGCATCAATTGTAATTATTACTCATGATGCAAATGAATTAAGTTCTCAAAAATGTATTAAATTATTTAAATTAAATCAA
Organism: uncultured Pelagibacteraceae bacterium; assembly: GCA_902594675.1. Taxonomy (GTDB): domain Bacteria; phylum Pseudomonadota; class Alphaproteobacteria; order Pelagibacterales; family Pelagibacteraceae; genus Pelagibacter. The sequence goes on along the minus strand of CACJNE010000001.1, from coordinate 188,644 downwards.
AATATAATTAAAAATCCAGTATTAATAAGATTATTTTAATGGAACTTTATATCAAACTTTTTGAAGTTCTATTTCCAGTTTTTTTTATTGTAGCTATTGGTTACTTTCTCGGTAAAAAAAATCCAAATTTTGATACATCTTTTATAACAACTTATTCAGCTAATTTTGGCACACCCTCAATAGTAATATTTTCTATATCAGCTAGCGGTGTAACTTTTGCAATGTTCTCTGAGTATTTTTTATACGCTCTTATACTTTTGACTTCTTTTTTGATTGTCGGATTAATTTTCCTATTATTAATGAAAAAAGATTATCTAAGAGAATTACCAACATTCTTTTTACCTAATACTGGCAATATGGGTATCCCAATTTGTTTATTTGCTTACGGAAAACTTGGTATGGGAATAGCTGCAGCTATATCATCTTTAGTTGTTTTATTGCATTTCACTTTAAATATATTTCTTGCAAAAAGAGAATTTGATTTAAATGTAATAGTTAAAAGTCCCTCATTTTATGCAATAATTGCAACAATCCTATTTCTATATTTCGAAATACCTTTACCAATATTTGTTTTGAATACTGTTATGCTTTTAGCATACGGAATGATCGTAATGATTTTAATGTCTCTAGGTGTCTCTCTAACACAAATGAAAGTTTTTTCATTTAAGGACGCTTTAATTACATCCACTGGAAGAGTTATTATAGGTCCTTTAATTGGTTTTGCTCTGATATCTTTTTTTAACTTATCTGGCTTCGCAGCAGGAGTTTTATTAATACAATCATCGATGCCTAGTGCCATTCTTTGTTATTTAGTTGCTTCTATGTATTCTCCAAAAGAAATTGTAGATAATATTTCTAGTACAATTGTTGTTTCAACTTTGATGTCTTTAATAACAGTCCCTATAACTGTATTCTTTGCTTTAAAATACTTTAATTAAGAGCTATGTTTCACTCATGAAGGCTGTGATACTCAATGCATCCGCTTGGATGATTGTTCCTTTTATGGATGCTTTTGCTAAATATTTAAGCTCTTCTATGGATGTTTTGCAAATTACTTGGGCTAGATATTTTTTTACAGTTGTTTTTGCTCTTTTAATAATGCTTATTTTTGATAGAAAATCTTTAGTTTGGAGTAAAAAACCTTTACTTCAATTGATAAGAGGGTTGATTTTTGTCTTTTCCACTTATTTATTCTTTTATGCAATTTCTGAAATTTCATTACCAAAAGCACTTACACTAGCATTTGTTGCTCCTCTATGTGTAACTGCAATGTCACCTTTTTTTCTTAATGAAAAGGTGGGTTTAAGAAGATGGACTGCAGTATCAATGGGTTTTATAGGTACCTTAATCGTAATCAGACCAGGATTTATAGAGATTAATTTAGCAACTTTGGCTGCTTTAGGTAATGGTATTTGTTATGGTTTTTATTTAATTATTACTAGAAAATTAAGCTCTTCTGACAACTCTCTTTTGACTTTATTATTTGCTGGAATAGTAGGTACTATAGTAATGACTTTCTTTATGCCAGGTGTTTGGATACAACCATCTAATATCCAATGGATTATGATGGCTTTAATTGGCTTTATAGCTGCAATTGCACATCTTTTTATAATTTTATCTTTAAAGTTAGCAGATGCCTCTAAATTGGCTCCTCTTGGATATACTGAAATCATTACCAATATTTTGCTTAGTTATTATATATTTAACGTATTACCGGATAATTGGACTTATTTGGGCCTTTTTATAATTGTTCTTTGTGGCTTATATATATCAAGAAGAGAGTATTATTTATCCAAGCTTTATTTAGGTAAGTAAAACTTACCAATATATGAATCAAATACTTAAAAAAACCATCATAAACAATTGTTATTATTAAATATTTTAATTTATATATTTTAAAAGTATTTATCTTAATAATTAATAACACATTAATTGAATTTATGTATAATAATTAAATTTATTAGTATTTTTTATGTTTCTTAAGTTTTAATTAAATAGGGAAGGGAATTTATTTTATTTATTTACTAAAATTGTAAAACCTTAAATTTAATAATTTAGAACCTTAAAAAGTAAGTAAATATGCTAATTTATTAATATCTAACATTTAAAGAATATTTCTTTGCTATTATTTTAAATATTAAAATCAATATTTTTTATAAAACAAAAGGTATTTTTAATTAGCTCTGCAAAAATAGAATATAGCATTTAAAAGGCCAAAATACCCTCTAATTTAAGTATTTTCGATTTTGTGGTGCAACTTATAGATGATATTAAAAAAAAATTACTAAATATAGTAAAACAAACAAAAGACTTTGTTTTTCAACATTTTTAGAGCAAAATACCCTCAGATTTGAGTAATTTTCTCTTAGTATTTATCCCACCTTTACCTGAATAGCCGCCCAATGAACCGTCCGACCTGATTACCCGGTGACAAGGTATTTTTGGGGCATATGGGTTCTTTCCTACTGCATTTGCCACAGCTCTCACTGATTTTGGTTTATTTATAGCCTTTGCTACTTGGGAATAGGTCCTTAATTCACCTTTAGGGATAGTAATCAAATATTTCCAAACTTTTATCTGAAATTTAGTGCCTTTTAGAACCATAAAAAAACCCTGTTTCCTTGCACCTTTTCAGGTACAAAGAACAGTAGTTTTTGGCACGTCGTTGTATGCGCTACCGCCATGCCTTCCACCCTGCAATTTTAGCGCTACTCTGCAGAGCTTTCTGCCCTCTGGGCTTGAACCTCTCGGTTTTTCCCCAGCTGGTCAGTTAAGAGTTGCCTCTTAATTCATTTTAAACAATATCAGATAGAGTAGGTTGTATGTATCACTTTATCGTTGAATTTACTGAGTTTTTAACAGGGACGAATATCGGGGATAACTTAATCTAAAGCTTTAAGTAAACCATCTAAAACCCTCATACATTGCAATTCCGTAAATTGAGTGTCTGATTAAAAACATAATTGATGTTTTAATGGGTATTCTAGTCTTATTTGCAAACACGCCCTGTCCTGTAAATGGTAGAAATATCAGTAATGGAGCTAGTGTTGTAAGAGCTCCAAATATAAAGCCTGAAAAATATGTCATTTTTAGACCTACCATTAAAAAACAAAAATAATAGATTACAGCCCAACAAATCGATACATAATAATGAAAAATCCAACCAAGCAAGACCTCATACCTAAAATTGGGCATTTGTGCGATATTTGGGTTATAAAAAGTAGCATTTTTAAGCATATAATAAGTCCATCTACCTACAATCCCCCAAGAAGGCTCTGGAATACCCATCAATTTGAGTAAATAACCCAGAATATCAAGAATTATGCATGAAAATATTCCAGCAACTAAAATACTAATTATATCTACCAAATAACCTCAAAACATTAATAAAAATAACAAAACAAATATGCTTATAAAAAAAATGCCGAAAATTACCATTAATATTCGATTTTTTGTTTGTTCTTTTAATTTTGGCCAATAATTCATGATAAGGAATGTTCCAATAACGACAATTAATCCAATTAAGACATATTTAGGCATTAAGATTCTTTTACATTAAATGCTTGACTTATAAAATGTGTTATATTATATTTCCGATAATTAATGGTTATCGGAATAAATTATGAGTGATTTAATTACTGACATAAAAAAACTGGAATTAGAAACAGTTAAAAACTTAAAGAATTCAAAAGCAATTAATACTATAAAAGCTTATGAGTCAGACTTTAAAGATTTTTCACTGTTTTGTATTAAAAACGGGCTTGAATATTTACCTACTGAACCAAAAATTTTATCCATATATATAACTCATTTATCTAAATACTCTAAATTTAGCACTTTAAAAAGGAGAATTGCCTCAATTAAAGTTATTCATAAAATAAAGGGACATTATTTGGACTCGAAACATCCTATAATAATGGAAAATTTATTAGGTATAAAAAGATTAAAGGGATCTAAGCAAACTGCAAAAAAACCCATATTAATCAATGATTTAAAATTATTAATTAAAGTGATAAATGAGTATGAAGAGAATGAATTAAAAAAAAAAAGAAATAAATCATTGATATTACTTGGATTTGCTGGAGGTTTTAGAAGATCTGAACTTGTTAATATAGAATTTGACGATGTTGAATTTGTTTCAGAAGGGCTTAAAATATTCATTAAAAGCTCAAAAACCGATCAAATGGGTGAAGGGAGCATTAAGGCAATCCCCTACTTTAACAATTTAGAATACTGTCCTGTAACAAAGCTCAAAGATTGGATTAAATACAGAAATATTACAGGCGGTAAAGTTTTTGATATCTCTGACAAATTGGTTTCTTTAATTATAAAAAAATATGCAACATTAGCAGGATTAAATCCTAATAAATATTCAGGCCATAGTCTAAGGTCCGGATTTGCTACATCAGCTGCTGATTCTGGGGCTGAAGAGCGTAATATCATGGCTATGACAGGTCATAAAACAACACAAATGGTGAGAAGATATATTCAAGAAGCAAATTTGTTTAAAAATAATGCTTTAAATAATATTAAATTATAAAAAATTAATAATTTTTTTTTTAATTTTATGACTACAATTTTTCAATATAAGAAAATTATAATTTTTATTTTTTGGTTTGAATTCTCGAAATGAATTTTTAGAAATTGTAACATCAAAAATATCTATAACTTTTACATTTAAATAACTAGCCATAACTGTCATGGTTCCATGGGGTGAAATTGTATGTCTTGCATTCGCTATTATTTCAAATAAATCATTGATTTTAATATTATGTAGATAAGTTATATTCGAATTAATGAATTTAGACTCATCAGTATCAAAATTAATATAAGAAAATCTTTTAAGAAAATAATTATTATAATCATTATTTCCAAAATCAGAACTTAGAAATATTTTTGGATATAAATATTTGTTACCATTATCGTGTATTTTGGTTTGAGAAATTTTATTTAATAAATCAGTAAAAGAGTCTAAAGACCAACCGTTTTTAGAAAATAGGGAATGCTTATAATGAACATAAATAAAATCACATTTAAAATTATCAATATATTTTCTTAATGAATTAGAAACATGTTTGTTTATATAATTTGGAAATTTTGAAATTGATAAAGATTGTTCATTACAAAGTTTTTCTATTAAATTTGAGATACTATCACCAAGTTTTTTATTAGTTCTATCATTGACATAATATTTATATAGTTTATTTTTTAAAAAATTATAGGGTCTTTCTGTTTTAAAATCTTTGACTGTAATTGCATAAAATTTTGATTTGGTAAAAAAGGGTAAATAAAAATAAATATTCTTTGGTGATAGAATATAAATTTTATCATAATTATTTAATAGTAATTTTTTAATTAAATAAAATTTATCAAATATGCTTAGATTATAATTTAATACACTAGTTTTTACATTTTTGGTTTTAAATAAAAAACTCATATTTTTTGAATAATTAGACAAAACAATTTCAATGTCACATTTATTGTTATTTAAATTGGACTCAATAATTGAATAAATACCTTTTAATGAATGAAAAAGATCACCTACCCTATCGTTTTTTAATATCAGTATTTTACTCATCAAAGAAATAATTTATCCAAGATTGAGCGATAGAAAACCAATTATTTTCTTTACGTTTCATTTTCATTTTTTTTTTTATGTCTAAGTAGAAATTATCATTACTAAGTAAATTAATTGTATAATTAGCAAATTCTTGATCATTTTTTGCAATAAATCCTGTTTCCATATGAGTTACCCTTTCTTTTAATGAACCAATACCAAAAGTAATTACAGGTAAACATAATTTTATAGCCTCTTCCGCGGTAAGAGTGAATATATCTGACTTATGACCAAGGTATGTTAATGCACGATAATTTTTTAATTCATCAATCATTTCATCTCTTGTTCCAATCGTTCTTAAAAAAATATTATTGTTTCTATGGTAATCATTATAATCAATTAAATCTGGTGTAATATAAAGTTTAAATTCATTGCTAATTGGAAAAATTTTTTCACACCAAATTTTTATAAGTTTATCTAAATTTCTATTTGATCTAATATTATAAATAACTTTTCTTTCTGGGATAAAGTTTTCATCAATTTCAATATTTAAAAATTTTGGATCTACAGTAATAGGAATTATTTTTTTTCCATAAAAGGATGTCAGAAATGATCTTTTTTGATATTGATATTCACATAAGGTAATTAATTTGGGTTTATATTTTATAAAAGGAATTAATTGTTTTTTTCTTAAAAATTTTTCAAATGATTGATTGCTATTTGAAAAAACTGCTTTTTTGATTGAATTTACACGTTTAAATTCATTTGCATCTGATATTACAATAGCAAGATCATAGATTTTTTTTTTACTTATATCATTTTTATTGAAATAATTAACACCATTAACGTTTTTTTTAATATCAATTGAATTACAATAATCTACTTCCATCCCCATTTGTGCAAATTGTTCTGACAGTAATATTAAGGATGTCTCTGTACCGCGAACAATTTTACCATTAATATCATCGCCCGTATAAGCTAATTTTGAATTATCTATTATTATAATTTTTTTTTGATTATAAATCATTTAACACATTATATTTTGATACCTTCCATCCTGCACGTTTAAATTTAATATTTGAACCAACTAAATCTTTTACTCTCTTTTTATTAAATATAACTATTTTGTTTTTGTATTTTTTTTGTATTTTTTTAATTATATTTGGTAAAAATATTTTTTTTCCTGAACAAATATTAAAATCTAATATCATTTTACAATTTATCATTCTATAAATAGCTTTGCTTATATCTTTTATAGAAACATAGTCTCTGTAGGTATTAATATTTTTAAACTTAATAGTTTTTGTTTTTTTCTTAAATTTATTAATTGTGTCATTAATAAAAAAACTTTTTTTTGAGTTTTTGTTATAATAATTAAAAATTCTTGCTATACCTATTTTGAAATAAAATTTTTTATAATTTCTTAAAATATATTTTTCTAGTAATAGCTTTGAAAAACCATAATAATTGTATGGTTTTTTTTCAGAGCTCTCTTTTAATTTAAATAAAGATTTTTTAAAAACGTGGCTGGTTGATATTGCTAAAAAATATTCAAAATTTGTCATTTTTATTTTGTTAAGTGTTTCCAATAATTTTATGACAGAAAAACAATTAACTTTGAGAGCTTTTTTTTTGTTTTTTTCACAGTTATACACTGATGTAATAGCAGCAAAATTTATTAAAATATTAATATTTTTATTATTCAATAGCCAGTTTTCAATTAATTTTATATTTTCAATTTTTCCTTTATAAATTTTAAAGATAATTCTATTGTTGTACTGCTTAATTAATTCCTTAGCCAAAGTACTATTAGAGCCTATACATCCTACTACTAATTTATTATTTAAACGATTTTTCAAAAGCTTTAGCAATTCTTGTTAAATAATGATTATAAATTTTTTTGGTTGGTAGACCTATAAAAAAACTGTTATTATATATGTTGTCTGTGTTTGGATATTTATTATTTTTGGTCAATCCATATTTAATAGCAGCAGGTTGTTTGGCAAAATTTCCACTTATTATCGGTCTTGTTTCAATACCATTTTTCTCTAAGTTTTGAATTATTCTTTTTTTAGTATTCATTTTTGTATTGACTATTTTAATAGAAAGACCAAACCAGGACGGCGTAACGAATTTATTCTTCTCATAAATATAAATTTTATCTTTTAAAAATCTATTATTTGTCAGAATATTAATGATTTTTTTTCTATTAATATTTCTAATTCTAATTAATGAATTAATTCTTTTAAATTGATTGTGTCCAATTGCAGCTGTTATTTCAGTTGGTCTGAGGTTAAAGCCTGAGTTAAAAAATATGAATCTTTTATCCAAGTGTTTATTTTTTTTAGAAATTTTATTTTCAAACGAAGTATCTCTTGACCAACCATGTGATCTTAATGATTTAATAATATTGTAATCCATTTTGTCTTTACAGCATATCATTCCACCTTCACCAGATGAAATTTGGTGAGAAGAGTAAAATGAAAAAGACGAAAATTCTCCAAAAGTGCCTAAATATTTATTTTTATATTTGCTGCCTAAAGATTCACACGTATCTTCTATTAATAATAAATTATATTTTTTTTTAATTTTCATTAATTGATCCATATTGCAGGAATTTCCCAAAACATGAATTAACATTATTGCTTTGGTTCGTTTATTAATTTTTTTTTTAATTTGCGTTTCATCTATGTTCAAAGTAATGGGGTTTATATCTATAAAGACAGGGGTTAAGCCGGACTGAATTATAGGCCACAGTGATGTTGACCAGCATAGGGTCGGTATTATTATTTCATCACCTTTTTTTAACCTTTCTTTTCTATAAGGATTAATAAGACATTGTAAAGCTAACAAATTTGCTGAAGATCCAGAATTTACCATCAATGAATATTTAGAATTAATTTTCGATGTAAATGTTTTTTCAAAATTTCTTGTTGTATTACCTAATGTAAGTTGCTTAGATTTTAATACTTTTATACCTTTTCTAATATCGTCATCAGAAAAAGGATTTTCTATTAATGGATAAAAATATTTACTCATGTAAATCTAGTTCGTATTTAATCATATCGTTAATTAAATCATTAGATTTATATTTAGGGCTCCATTTTAAAAGTTTTTTTGCTTTATAATAATTCCCTTTTAAATAATCTACTTCACCAGGTCTAAAATATTTTTTATCTATTTTTATGATTATTTTATTAGTATTTTTATCTATTCCAATTTCTTTAATTCCTTTATTCTTCCAAATTAATTTAATATCTAGTTTTTTAGCACATATATTAATAAACTCCTTTACTGTCATTTCCTCATTTGTAGCTATAACCCAGTCATCAGGTTTTTTATATTGTAGTATTTTCCACATGCTCTCTACATAATCTTTAGCATGCCCCCAATCACGAACTGCATACAAATTGCCTAAAGAAAGTGTTAGTTGTTTTTTAAGTTTAATCCTAACTAGAGCTTGTACAATCTTTTTTGTAACAAAAGTTGGTCCTCTTCTGGGTGACTCGTGATTAAATAATATTCCATTACAAGCAAAAATACCAAAGGCTTCTCGATAGTATATTGTAGTATGATAAGAAAAAACTTTAGAAACACCATAGATTGACATAGGATGAAAAGGTGTTTTTTCATTTTGAGATTTACCTTTTGTTTGTTTTCCAAACATTTCAGAACTTGATGCCTGATAATATTTAGTATCCGATAAGTTTAGATTTTTAATTGCTTCAAGAATTCTTAAAGATCCAAGTGCAGTTGAATTCGCTGTATATTCAGGTATGTCAAAAGATACTCTCACGTGGCTTTGTGCAGCTAAATTATAAATTTCATCTGGTTTTATTTTATTAATTAATCCTAATGTACTAGAGCTATCTGTTATATCTCCATAATGTATGAAAAAATTTTTACTTTTAAAATTTATACTATCAAATATATGGTCTATTCTTTCTGTATTTGCACTAGACGACCGTCTCTTAACACCATGAATAACATAATTTTTTTTTAGTAAAAATTCTGCTAAATAAGATCCATCTTGACCTGTTATTCCAAATATAAGTGCTTTTTTTGATTTCATTTAAGTAATAAAATAATATAACAATAGTCAAAATTTAACATTATTAATTTGTTTGCAAACTGATTTAATATTATCACGATATACTAGTCGTATATTTTTCATATGTTTTGTCCAATATATCGCTGTTTTTAAACTCAATTTATTTATTAAGGCAATAGTCTTAATATTAAAAGCATTTGATACATGGCTTATTGCACCTTCACAACAAACTATTGATGAACTACTCTTAACAATTTTCTCTAAATCTCTAAATGAGGTATTTTGAAAATATATCAACCTATTTTTATATTTTTTTGAGATAAAAATATTTTCTTTGTTTTTAAAAAAGTTTTTCTCAATAATTGTATCGAAATTATTTATTTTAATATTACCAGAAGTTAAAATAATTTTTTTATTAAATTTTTTAAATATGGATTTTATCAATAAGTCAAAATTCTTATAATTTAAGCTCATATATTTGTAGTCGTTATGATAAAAACCTTCGAACCATTTTTCGTCAAGATGTAACAATGTAAAATTTGAATTCGGCTTTTTTCTTAGATTTTTAAATTTATAATCATTATAATAATTTATTTGATTTGGAACTTTTAAATTTAAATAATTTATAATTGCTGTAAAATTATTGTATTGTGAATTTGACTCAGAATTAACAAAATATTTATTAAAAAAAATTTTTAACAATAATGAAGGTCTAAAATCTTTTAAAATAACATATTTTTTTTTTGCTTTTAATAAAACTGAATAAAAAATAGATCTTCTTTTTCCATCTAAGATTATTAAATAATCATAATTTAAATTATTTATTATTAATAAATTTTTAAAAAGCATTTTAAGATTATATTTATCAAGTATAAAAATTTTTTTAATATCTTTGAAATTTCTAATATATGTTGAGTTATATTTAGAACAAACAATGTCTATTCTGCTATTTGGGTATTTTAATTTTATCGATTCTGTTAACATTCTAGAAAAAATAAAGTCACCTATCCTATCTGTTCGAAAAATTAAAAACTTAGTCATTCATCCATTTTTCTTTATTATTGATTTTAATATTCATTGAACGATTGACTATGTAATTACTTATTAATTTATTATTAAAGATTCTATGGCTTTTGATGTATCCTTTTTTTGAGATTTTTTTAGCCAGTTTTTTATGTTTTTTGAAAAAAATAATTTTATTATTTAGATCTCTGATATTTTTATAAGTTATAATTTCATCATTATTAAAAAAATCTTGGTAATAATATTTCTCATGAATATAAGTAAGAAGCCCATTACCCAATAGAGAGGAAATTCTATCACTTGAATAGTATTTAATAGGTTTACCTCTACTCAAATTTACTGCCATTGTACATTTTTTTAATTCATCAAAAAAGGATTGTCCCCATACTGGATTATTCTTATAACCAAAAATATTATAACTAATTTTATTTGTAAGTTTGTCTATCAATTTAACTCTATCGTCAACAAAATCTCGCTTTAATATTCCTCGGTGTTGTCCATGACTAATGGCAATAAACATATCAATTTCTTTATCACTTAAAAAATTTTTATAAACATCAATAGATGGATCAATAGGATTTGGAATAAAAAAAGTTCTATCAGGACTTGCAAAATCTAATTTATCAACACTAGTGGTTACAAAGTTAGCATCACAAAATTGATATTTTAGAAAAAACCTATTTTTATTCTTTTCATAATCTGGACCATCAATATTTAACGGGTCTAAAAACCATTGTGAAAACCTTATAGAATTATATTTTTCTTTTAATTTTATAAATCCTTCATAGTCCAGTCTATCAACATGGCCCAATAAAATTAAATCAGGTTTAAAATTTTCTATATTAATTTTAATTCTATCTAACAAATATCTTTTTGATCCAATATCAAAAATATTTTTTTTCTGAGATGTAACATCTCTATCAGATATATTTAATACATTGTGGCCATTTAAAATAAGACCATTATTAAGTTTTTTTCCTGTGGAGTAAAATAATCGACCATTGTGTCTAAAATGTAAGTCAGTTATATGTAATATTTTAATTTTTTTCATATAAAAAATCTTTTCTTAATTTGTGAACGAGTTAATCTATCTTTCTTAAGTTTATATTCATACTTCATTGCATCTTTTTTAGATGAAAATGTTTTTTTAAAAAGTAATTTCCATTTCCTACCTTTTGTGAATTTGGCTCCTTTTGAAGTGTTGTGAAGGCAAATTCTTTTTTTTAAATTATTAGTATAACCTACGTATGTTATTAGCCGATTATTATTGTTTTTTGTACAAATTAAATATACATAAAACTTCATAAATAATTATTTTATATATTAATTTTCATGTTTAAAAGAAAGTTATTAAAACAATCAAAATTAAAAAGAATTATACTCAAATTACTTAATATTTATGCTTATGATAAAGAGACATTAAATAATATAAATCCTGATTATGAAAATTATCAAAAAAACTTTGTTAAATTCAATGATAAATCATTTATATTCTCAAGAGGTTATCTTGAACTGACAAGAAAGATAAAAAAACTTGATATTTATTTCAGATATTCTCCCAATAACAAACTTTGGAATGCATCCAAAAATACAGAGCGGATTATTAAGAACATCAGTAAAAAAACTTTGATTTGTGTTAGTTTGCTTAGCTTAAAAAAGTCTATTGATATAATGTTACAAAGTTTGGATTTGGAGGTATGTTTAAATTTAATTAGTGATAATTCTGATGATATATTCGATCAAGATATATTTAAAATTTTACAACATGATAAAATTTTAATAAAAAAATTTAAAACGAAAATTCCTGGAAACAGAGGTTCATATCTAGAATGTTGTGACCAAGCTGAAAAAGCTGAGGATTTAATTTTATTTGTTGAAGATGATTATCTTTTTGAGAAACATTGTATTGAAGAAATGCTAATTAGCTACTCAAGAATTTCATCAATTTTAAAAAAAGATATTATAATGTGTCCTTCAGACTATCCTTTTTATTATGATGCACTATATTCTACTTCGCTACTTATTGGTAAAAATTATAAGTGGAGAAATGTTGGAGAAACTTTATTAACTATAATGTTATCTAAAATCATTTTTGAGAAAAATAAAAAAAATATTAGAATGGTAGGTGAACAAATCAATGACCCATTCGAGAAACCGCTACATGAGTTATATCAAAAAAATTACTGTTTGGCTCCAGTAGGATCTTTAGCTTATCATATTTCAAGACACGTGCCCGATATAAACGATAATTGGAAAAATTTATGGGATAAAACTTATAAAGAATATCTCAAGTTTGATCTATCCAGCAATTACAGCTAATAAAAGTAAAGCTACAATATTAGTTATTTTAATCATTGGATTTACAGCAGGTCCAGCAGTATCTTTGTATGGATCACCTACAGTATCACCTGTGACTGCTGCTTTGTGAGCTTCGGAACCTTTTCCGCCAAATTTTCCGTCTTCAATATATTTTTTTGCATTGTCCCAAGCTCCACCACCTGCTGTCATCGATACAGCTACAAATAAACCTGTAATGATAACTCCCAAAAGCATAGCCCCAACTGATGACAACGCTGCTACCTGACCACCAATAAAATATATAATTATATATAATACTATAGGCGATAACACAGGTAATAATGATGGAATTATCATTTCTTTTATTGCTGCTCTAGTCAATAAATCGACAAGTTTACCATAATCTGGTTTAGCCTTACCTTTCATTATACCTGGTATTTTTTTGAATTGTCTTCTTACCTCAATAACTACAGCACCTCCTGCTCTACCAACAGCTTGCATACCCATAGATCCAAACAAATATGGAAGCATTCCACCTATTAATAAACCAACAACAACAAATGGATTAGATAAATCGAATGTAACTATAATTCCCTCTAAATTAGAACCTGCAACTTTAGAAAAATGTTTAATATCCTCTGTGTAAGCAGCAAATAAAACTAAAGCTCCAAGTCCAGCTGAACCGATTGCATAACCTTTTGTGACTGCCTTTGTTGTATTTCCAACAGCATCTAATGCATCAGTAGTTTTTCTAACATTTTTGGGAAGATTAGACATTTCCGCAATCCCTCCAGCATTATCAGTAACTGGACCGTATGCATCTAAAGCTACAACCATACCAGCAAGTGCAAGCATTGTGGTGACTGCAATTGCAATACCATACAAACCCGCAATATGATTAGTTAATAATATTCCTCCAACAATAATTAATGCTGGGATAGCAGTTGCTTCCATCGAAACCGCCAATCCTTGAATTACATTCGTTCCATGACCGGTTGTTGATGATTGAGCTACACTTTTAACCGGTCTATAGTCTGTACCTGTATAGTATTCAGTTATCCATATAATTAATCCTGTGATAACAAGACCTATTATTCCACAAAAATATAAGCTTAATCCAGTAAATGATTTTTCGTTAACAATATACTCAGTGGTAAAGCCAATTACATATTTAGTAATAGGATACAATACGATGAGTGAACTTATAGCAGTTATGACAAATCCTTTATACATTGCCTTCATTATATTTTTATCACTACCAAGTGTTACGAAAAAAGTTCCTAAAATAGATGTAAGTATGCAAGCGCCACCAATTGCTAAGGGATAAATCATCATGCTAAAATCACCAATAAAAAATATTGACGACAGAACCATTGTAGCAACAATTGTTACAGCATAAGTTTCAAATAAATCTGCTGCCATACCTGCACAATCTCCAACATTATCGCCAACATTATCAGCAATTACAGCTGGGTTTCTAGGATCATCCTCAGGTATACCTGCTTCTACTTTTCCAACTAAATCGGCACCAACATCTGCACCTTTTGTAAAAATTCCTCCACCTAATCTTGCGAAAATAGAAATTAGAGAAGCCCCAAAACCAAGCGCGACTAAAGCATTAACTATTTCTCTTTCATCTATACCAATCTTAACAAGAAAATAATAATAAACTGCAATTGACAACAGAGCTAATCCAGCGACTAACATTCCAGTTACAGCTCCTGATTTAAAGGCAATTGAGAGACCGTTTGCTAGGCTTTTTCTTGAAGCTTCGGCAGTCCTCACATTGGCTTGGACTGAAACAAGCATTCCAACATAGCCAGCAATTCCAGATAATGCAGCTCCAATTAAATAACCTAGACCTACTAAAGGACTAAATGCAACAGAAATAATAATCAAAACAACTACCCCAACTATTGCTATAGTTTTATATTGTCTGTTTAAATATGCACGAGCACCGACTTGAATAGCTGAAGCTATTTCAATCATCTTAGCATTACCAGAACTTGAGTTTAAAATATTTCGACCCGTAAAAAAACCGTAAATGATTGATATAATTCCAGCTGCTATAATGTATAAAAGTATTGTTTCTGTTGATGAGTTCATTAGTTCCTTTGTTAAATATATTTATGGGGTCAATGTAATACAAAAAAAATTATAAAACGCAATGTTTAACTTCATTAGAAATCATGCGAATATCCCTCATTATAGCTGTGTTTTATAAGGTTTTTATTACATATAATTTGGTTACTTTTGATTTCATTAGATAAATTTCCTATTAAAGTCACTTTTTGATTCATTCGTTTAAATAAAGATTTGATATATTTTCTATTTGATTTTGATGAGGTAAAAAGAATTTGATAATCATCACCTTTAGAAATAACACTTATTTTTTTTTTGTTAGTTTTGATAAGATAAGTTTTAAGTTTTGATGAAATAGGTATCTTTTCAACATCTAATCTAAAATATAAATTTCTTCTATTAATTAATTTAGTTAAATCAGCAAATAAACCGTCAGATATATCAATTGATGAATTGGCAAATTTTATTAATTTTGTGCTAATTTTTGTAGGTAAATCTGGCATATAATATTTTTGAATAAAATATTTTCTTGGAAGAGTTTTTTTTAAAAATAGCTTTTTTTTCAAAATTAATAAACCCAAATAACTATCTCCAAGGTTACCAGTAACATAAATATCATCATTGTTTTTACATTTATTTCTTTGGACTATTTTTTTTGAATAACCTAAACTAGTAATTGTGAATGTTGTTTTATTTGATTTAGTTGTATCACCACCAGATAATTTAATTTTATATTTTTTTTGCTCTTGATTTAAACTTTTGTATACAAGATTTAAATTTTTTTTTGAAAAAGATTTTTTATTTCCACTAGCGCCAATAAAAATAAACTTTGGTTTTACACCCTTGCAATACAAATCTGATATTGAAGATCTTAATATTTTTTTAATTACTAAATCAGGCTTTCTAAAATCCAGAAAATGAACACCTTCAACATAAGTGTCAGAAGAAACAACAACGTTATTTTTTTTATCAAAAAAAACGTCATCATTTAGATTTAATGCAGATGGATTATTATAAGTTAATTTTTTAAAATACTTTTGAATTAAAGCAAATTCATTCATTGCTAATTCTAATTTTTTTTGAAATTTTATCCAATAAAGCATTTAAGTATTTAGTTTGTGAGTCATCGATAAAAAAATTGGATGCCTTTAAATACTCATTTATGATGATTTTGATGGAGGTATTTGGTTTATATAAAAATTCGAAAATTGCACTTTTGATAATAATTTGAAAAACTTTATCCATATTTTTTATTTTCAAATCCTGATTTAAATGGTTATCGATCTCTGCATTTATTAATTCTTCTCTTTCTATAGTGCCGTTGACAATATCTTTAATAAATTTTTTAAATCTGTGTTTTGGAAAACTGATATTTTCTTCGTTGTTATAAAGTTTTCCATAAAGTTTTTGAATAATTATCACTCTAGGATTTCTTTGTGGAGAAAATTGAACAGTCATAATTTATTGAAAAAGAACTGATAATACAGCTTCTGCTGCTTCAGATCCTTTCATGCCACGTTCTACAGCTTGTTTTTTGCTTAAGCATGTGATCACTCCGTTTCCGACAGGTTTCTTAGATGTAATCGATAATGTCATTAATGCGTCCGTTGTAGATTTAGATATAAAATCAAAATGTGGTGTTTGTCCTTTAATCACACATCCTAAGGCTATAAATCCATTAAATTTTTTTAAATTCTTGGCGATCGTAACAGGAATTTCAAATGCGCCTGGAACCCTAATTACATCAATATTACACTTATTATTAATTTTATTTTTTGCACTTTTTAATAAAGAATTGGCAATGCTTTCATAATAACTTGCAACAACAATTAGAATTTTTTTTTTCATTTTATAATTTCCTGTTTTTTAATTTTAATTCCATACCCGTCTAGTCCAATCACTTTTTTTTTTGATCTAGTAACAAGTATCATATTTTTTATGTTTAAAGATTTAATAATTTGGGCTCCAATGCCATAATTTCTAATCAATTTATCATGACCTTTTTTGTAGAAAGTTTTACTATTATACTGTTTGAGTGTTTGTGTAACTGATTTTAAATTAGGATCTCTAATAAATACAAGAACACAATTATTGTATTTTTTAAAATAAGTAATTGTTTTATCAAATGAATTTGGCAGTTTTTGGTTAATAAGATAATTTTGAACTACATTAGATGATATTACTCTTAATCGAGGCACTACTCCTTTTTTTAAAGTGCCTTTAATTAATGCAAAGTTTTCAGACCCATCAAGAACATTTTCAAATACTTTAATTTTAAATTTTTGTTTTTGAACAATGATTGAAGAGGTTTTTTTTAATTTGATTAATTTCTCTCTTTTCAATCTATAGGCAATTAGATCCTCAATCTTTCCTATTTTAAGTTTATGTCTTTTTGCAAAATTAAATAATGTTTTTCCAGTAGCCATTTTTCCATCATCTGCCATAATTTCACAAATGACCGCAGAATTATTCTTTTTGGCAAGTTTTGATATATCAACTGAAGCTTCAGTGTGTCCTGCTCGTACAAGAACACCCCCGTCTCTTGCTATGACAGGAAATATATGTCCAGGTGATACAATATCATTTTTTTTTGCATTTTTGTAAGATGCAGCTTTAATTGTTTTTGCGCGATCATAAGCTGATATACCTGTAGTAACACCTTTTTTGGCCTCTATAGAATATGTGAAAGCAGTTTTGCTTCTAGATTGATTAATTGGTGAGGCTAAAGTTAGCCCAATTTTTTTTGATTGCACACTATCCATTGCTAAACAAATTAATCCTCTTGCATGTTTTGCCATAAAATTTATGTGTTTAGGGCTGACTGCAGATGTTGAAATAACTAAATCACCCTCATTTTCCATTTCTTCATGTTTGCTTTCATCATCTACAAGAATATACATCCCGTTTTTTTTAACAGTCTTAATGATACTCTCTATTGAACTAAAATTACTTTTTTTCATTTACAAACTTCTTTACATATTTAGACATAATATCTATTTCAACGTTTACTAAATCATCTTTCTTTAAATTAATTAAATTTGTCAATTTTAATGTGTGAGGTATAACCCATATTTCAAATGAATTTTTTTTAATTTTAGAAATAGTTAGAGATACTCCATTTATAAGAATAGAAGCTTTTTCTACCAATTGTTTTTTTAGTAAATTACTAATTTTAAACTCTAATATGTTTGACTTATCTACTTTTTTTATACTTTTTAAAGAACAGACTGTATCTACATGACCCTGACAGATATGACCTGAAATATTATCACCAAATTTTAATGGTTTTTCTAAATTAATTTCATCACCAATTTTTATATTTTTATATTTTGATTTAGCCAATGTTTCATTAGATAAATAAAATTCTAAAATCTTATTTTTATATGAGATTAAAGTAAGACAAACGCCATCACAGGAAATTGAAATACCTAGATTTTTGTTTGAAACTTTCAAAGAAGACCTAACGAATAAATTAATCCCTTTAGATCTTTTTTTGATACCGCTTATTTTTCCTGTGTTAAATATAATTCCATTAAACATTTTAATAATAATGAGTAAGTGTATCGTTACCTAGATAAGTATTTATTTTTTTCTTATTTTTGTAGTATTTGTTAATCATTTTAATTAGTGATGATACATTAATTTTATTTCTATTTGAGATAATTTTGTCGCTTTTAAAAAAATAAAATTCATTTAATAAATTTTCATTAAGAAAATTTGTCATTAAATCCTTACCAGACTCTATCAATAACCTATGTAGTCCTAGCTTATAAATTTTTTGTGAAATTTTTTTAAGATTTAAATATGAGTTATTTTCACATTTTTGAAATATAAGTTTTACTCCATTTTTTTTTAAAAGTTTAATTTTTGAGATATTTTTAGAACAGTGAAATATAATTAATTTGTTCTTTTTTGAATTTTTAATTAAAAAAGAGTTTACTTTTATTTTAAGGTTTTTATCAATTACAATTACTTTAGGTGAAAATTTTTCTAATCCATTTAATCTACAATTAAGTTTTGGGTTGTCTGTATTAACAGTTTTGTAAGATGTTAATATTGCATGGTTTTGGAATCTTAAAAGATGCGAAACATTTCTTGAATGCTCATTTGTAATTGGAGAATTGTTTCTTAAAATATTTAAATTTGATGAGCTTGCAATTTTTCCTATAATATAGGGTGCTTTTTTTGATCTAATATAATTATATTCTTTGTAGAGGTTATAAACTTTATTTTTTTGAAGACCTGATTTTGCTTTTATGTTTTTTGATTTTAATATTTTTTTTGTTTTATTAAAAGTTCTAGAATCTTTATCCTCTATTGAGTAATAAACCTTTTTAATTTTATTTTTAATTATCGCATTTGTACATGGTGGTGTTTTTCCATGATGGGAGCACGGTTCAAGAGTTGAATATAATGTTGATCCATTGTTATATTTATTTTTGCTTAAAGCAATACTCTCAGCGTGTGGCCTACCTCCATTATAAGTAGTAGCAAATGACAATATCTTTTTTTTTTTTACTATTACACAACCAACTGATGGATTAGTCCCTGTCAAATATTTATTATTATCAGCTATGTTAATAGCAAAGTTCATAATTTTTTTATCTAAGGGTTTATAATTATCTTTTTTTAAAGACATCTATTCTATCCACAAATTGAACAAAGTCTTTTTCTTCTCTAAAATTTCTATAAACAGATGCAAAACGAACATATGCTACAGGATCAAGTTCTTTAAGACCTTCCATGACCATGGTCCCGATCGTGTTAGATGAAATTTCACTTTGACCTAATTCCTCAAGAGATCTGCTTATTTTTGAAATAAATTTTTCAGCTGTTTCTGTATCAATCGGTCTTTTTTTCAAAGCAACATATATTGATTTTGAAAGTTTTTCTCTATCAAATGATGATTTTCTTCCATTTTTCTTAACTACTATAAGTTCTCTAAATTGAACTCTTTCAAATGTAGTAAATCTTTCACCACAACTACAAAGTCTTCTTCTTCTAATTGCCGTACCATCTTCAGTAGGTCTTGAGTCAACTACCGAGGTATCACCTTTCTTGCTGCATGGACAAATCATACGATTAAATTAACCTAAGTGCTTATATATAGGAAAATTCGAACATAGGCTAACAACTTCTTTTCTTACCTCATCCTCAATTTTAGAGTTATCTTCAGGATTTTCTGAGAGACCTTGAATAGTTTTTGTTATTAAATCTCCTACTTTTTGAAATTCTTTCAAACCAAACCCTCTAGTTGTAGCAGCTTGAGAGCCTAGTCTAATTCCAGATGTTACCATTGGGCTTTCAGTATCAAATGGAATACCATTTTTATTACATGTAATGTTTGCTCTTGATAGGCTTTCTGCAGCTGCATTTCCTTTTACTTTAAAAGGTCTTAAATCGACTAACATTAAGTGTGTGTCAGTACCTCCTGAATAAATTTTAAAACCATTATTTTTTAAAGTTTCAGCTAAAATTTTTGCGTTAGCTAAAACAGTTTTAATATATTCTTTAAACTCAGGTTTTAAAGCTTCTTTGAAACCTACAGCTTTTGCGGCTATAATATGCATCAAAGGTCCTCCTTGATACCCTGGAAAAACAGCAGTGTTAAATTTTTTAGATAGATCTTCGTGATTGGTTAATATTATTCCACCTCGCGCACTTCTAAACACTTTGTGAGTAGTTGATGTAACAACATGTGCATGGTCACATGGATTAGGATACCCCTTTCCTGCAACAAGACCAGAAAAATGTGCCATATCAACCATTAGATACGCTCCTACTTTATCTGCGATTTCTCTGAATTTTTTAAAATCAATTACTCTAGAATAAGCGCTTCCCCCAGCAATTATAAGTTTAGGTTTGTGTTCGAGAGCAAGTTTTTCAACCATATCATAATCTATAAGTTCAGACTCTTTGTCAACTTCATATCCAATTGCATTAAACCATTTTCCTGACATAGAAATTTTTAAACCATGAGTAATGTGACCTCCTGAATTTAAGCTCATTCCCATGAAAGTATCACCTGGCTTTAACAAAGCTAAAAATACTGCTCCATTTGCTTGTGCTCCTGAATGAGGTTGAGCATTAGCAAATTTACAATTAAATAATTCTTTAAGTCTATCTATTGCAAGTTGTTCAGCTACATCAACATGTTCGCAGCCATTGTAATATCTCTTTCCTGGGTAACCTTCAGCATATTTGTTGGTTAAAACTGATCCTTGAGCTTCTAGTACTGCTTGGGATACTATATTTTCAGATGCTATTAATTCTATATGATTTTGTTGTCTAACTAACTCATCGTTTATAGCTTTATAAATTTCTGGGTCACTTTCTAACAAACTTTTTTCAAAAAAGTCTTTATACTCGCTGTTTAAATATTTTGTTTCACTTGACATAAATTTATATTTTCTTTACTCGTTTTAAATGTCTGCCTCTTTCAAATTTAGTATTTAAGAATGCATTTATACATTTAAAGGCTAAATTTTTACTAATCAACCTTTCTCCTAATGTAATAACATTTGCATCATTATGCAATCTAGATAATTTGGCGTTTTTTACTGAATAACATAATGCAGCTCTAATATTTTTATGCTTATTAGCAGACATCGACATGCCCATTCCTGATCCACACACTAAAATACCAATATTTTGTTTTTTATTTATTTTTTTTGATAATTTATGAGCATAATCAGGATAATTTACAGATTTGGATGATTTCTCTGGTCCGAGATCAAATAATTTATATTTTTTTGAATATTTTTTTTTAATACTTTCTTTAAGATTAAATCCTGCGTGGTCAGATGCTATATATATATTTTTCAAATTAGTTAAACTTATAATCTAACACGCATGCTACGAGGTGAATTCTATTTTCTTCACCTCCGTTAAAAGCATTGTGATATTTTGTATTATTAGTTACCCAAACAGAACCATCTGCTGGCATATGCATTGCAACATTATCTATTACCATTAAACAACCAGGGTTAGTTATTATAGGTATGTGCAATCTTGGTTCTGGATCTCTATGCCAGCTCAAAGTTGATCTAGGTTCTTTCAATAATATTCTTATTCTTCCTAATTTATATTTTGACGATAGAACATCATAGACTTCTTTAAAGTAAGTATTCTCATAATCCTTAATAAATTCTGAATAACTCGACTCATCAATGCTAACATCTCTTGAAACTTCTTTTCCAGATTTATCTGGCTTTGTCCAGTAAACACCTCTTGCCTTGTTTCCTTTTATAGAGTCTGGATCTCCTGGTATCTGAGTTAAAGATATTGCGCCAAAATTTGTTACTCCTGCATCTTCAAATTTTTTTATTTTTACAATTTGATTGTATGCATCTTGAAGTTTATCGATATCAAATTGTATAGTTTGCTTTTGAAAATCACTAAAATCTAATACTCTATCATTATCGTTATGAAGGTTTAAATTTACAATTTTATCTTTATATGCTGACATGAAGATTGTTTTCTACTCATTTCTATATATATTTGTATAATACATTTGTCGCATTAAAAAAATACAATATGATTACAGGAAAATATCCAAGTTTAAGGCTTAGAAGATCAAGAAAATATGCATGGTCTAGAAGTCTTGTTCAAGAAAACTCATTGTCATATAGCGATTTAATATTGCCTATTTTTTTGATTGAAGGAAAAAATAAAAAAGAATCAATAAAAACTATGCCAAATATTTTTAGATATAGTGTAGACAAATTAAATTCTGTAGTTGGCAAAGCCGTAAAAAAAGGAATTCCAATGGTTGCTTTATTTCCTCATACAAACACAAAAAAAAAAGATGAATATGGTTCAGAGGCATTAAATCCAAATAATTTAGTTTGTAGAGGAATAAAATTTATTAAAAAAAAATTTAAAAATAAAATTGGAATCATGTGTGATGTAGCACTTGATCCTTATACTTCTCATGGTCATGATGGATTACTAAAGAAAAGAATTATTTTGAATGACGAAACCTTAGAAATACTCACTAAACAAGCTGTGCTCCAAGCTAAAATGGGATGCGATGTAATTGCTCCATCAGATATGATGGATGGGAGAATTGGTAAGATAAGAAAGGCATTGGATAAAAATAATTTTAATGATGTTCAGATATTGTCATATGCAGTCAAATTTTCTTCTAGCTTTTATGGACCATTTAGAGATGCTGTTGGTTCAAAAAAATTGTTAAAAGGTAATAAAAAATCATATCAAATGGATTTTAGAAATTCAGATGAGTCTTTAAGAGAAGTTTCATTAGATATAAGAGAAGGTGCAGATATGGTTATGGTTAAACCTGGCATGCCCTATCTTGATATAATTAAAAAGGTAAAAGATAATTTCAAAATACCAGTATTTGCATATCAAGTATCCGGTGAGTACAGTTTAATAATGAATGGAATAAACAAGAAACTAATAGACAAAGAGTCTATAAAAGAGTCTCTTATTTCTTTTAAAAGAGCTGGAGCAAGTAGCATTGTAACTTACTTTGCAGACCAGATTGATCTTTGATTATTTAAACAAATTAATAAAATCATTCCTCGAAGGAGGAAAAATTTTGTTATTAGGTTTAATAATCGTTTTATCAAGAAAATCTCCAACTATTGAATAGCCGCTATAAATATCTTTAGTATTTTCAGGAATATTTTTTTTATCTATTAAAAAATTGGGTATAATTTTTTGACTTGATTCCACAACATATTTATTTTGACCATTAATATTTTTATTCACCACATAATCTTTAAAATTAATGTCATATCCAATAGATTTAAGTATATTTAACTCTAAATATAAAAATTCAACCAACCAATTATCAAGATTAATAATTTTAAACAATTTTCGTAAAAGAGAGTAAATTTCGATATTACTCTCATTTTCGACTGTAAGAATTTTAATTAAATTCATACAATAGATAATACAAAATAATTTTTTTTTATTTTCTAAATAGAATGGTGTTTTAATTTCGTCAATTTCAACTTTAAGATAACCCAATCTACCATCTTCTCGAAGTTTTGAATTTATGTGAAACTTATTACCTATTAATAAATAACTCTTAATTTTTTTTGATGTTGATCCAAAAATTACACCTACTACTTTTCCATTATTTTCCGTAAAAAATTCAGCTATAGACGAATTTTCATTGTATTTATTTAAAGACAATAAATATCCTTTATCTTGCCAATTCATTTTTGGTTAAGTTTTTGTAGAAGTTCAGAAGCGGCAGATTGTTCTGCAATTTTCTTTGAAGATCCAATTGCATAAATATATGTACTATTTTTAAGTTTTACTCCAACTTTAAATTTAGGTTTATGTCTAGGACCAGTATTAGAGACTAATTTATAGATAGGCAATATTTTAAAATTTTTTAAGGAGTATTCCTGAAGTCTTGTTTTGGCATCAACAAAAGTGGTTTCAGCATTGTTAATTAAATTTTTCCATTGTTTAAGAATAAAAATTTTAGAAAATTCAAATCCTCTGTCTAAATAAATTGCCCCGATTATTGCTTCACAACAATCTGAAATAATTTTATTTTCTATTATATTTTTACTCGATTTAGAATTACCTGTAATAATAAAATCTTTAAGATTTAGTAAATTACCAACTTCTAAGCATTTATTTTTATTTACCAAAGAAGCTAATTTTTTATCTAATGATCCTACTTTTTCGTTTGGAAATAGTTCAAATAGTTTTTTAGAAACAACAAGGCCAAGAACTCTATCTCCTAAAAATTCGAGATTTTCATAATTGTTATTTGGATCAAAGCTTTTATGAGTAATAGCTTGCAAAAGAATTTTTTCATTTTTAAAATCTATTTTTATTTTTCTTTGAAGAATTTTTATTTTATCCATATCTATTTGATTATTTTGAAAAATCTATTTAGTCTTAATATCTCATTCCATTTCCAAAATTTAACGATACTCCCAATAAATGGATCAGATGAAAAAAATAATATTTGAGCTTTACCAACAAGGTTATTTTTATGTACGTAGCCCACTTCAGATAAAAATCTACTATCTTTTGAGCAATCCCTGTTGTCACCTAGAAAAAAAAAATGATCTTTTGGTACTAAATATTTGTCAGTATTTGCAAAGCTTATATCCGTTCTATATGAAGCCAAATAAACTTTACCATTTGGAAGTTTTTCCTCAAATGTGTTAACGTTTAATTTTGATTTGCCACAATAATTTGTAATATTTTTTGCTTTAATTGTTTTTAATATTTGATTTCCGTTTAAATATAGATCTCCATTAATAAATTGAATTGTATCACCTGGTAATCCAATAACACGCTTTATATAATCAGTTCTGTTGTCTGCAGGTGTTTTAAATACGGCTACATCACCTCTTTTAGGATCTTTTGTTAAAATACGATTTTTAAAGATTGGTGGACTAAATGGAAAGGAATGCTTGCTGTAACCATATGTGTATTTTGTAACAAAAAGTCTGTCTCCAACTAATAAATTTGGCTCCATAGAAGATGATGGAATATAAAAAGGTTGTAGTAAAATTGACCTTATTAAAACAGCAATAATAATTGCATAAATTATAGTTTTAAGATTTTCGATTATTATTTTTTTCATATTATTTTATCTATAATTACAAAAGCGACTGAATAATCTTTTTCATCCGAAAGTGATAAGTGGACTTTGTATTTTTGTATTTTAAATTTTTTTTTTAAAAAATTTCTTAATTTTTTTGATAATAAAATATAAGGTTTTCCATTTTTATGATTATTGATTTCAATATCATTGAAATTTATGTCAGATCTAAAGCCAGTCCCAATTGCTTTAACAAATGCTTCTTTCGCGGCAAATCTTTTCGCATAAAAATTAATTTTATTCTTTAATTTTTTTCCTTGTTCAATTTCATTTTTTGTAAAAATTCTATTCAAAAAACCCTTAATTTTTAACGAACTATTAATTCTACTGTTTTTGATAATATCAACACCATTACCTATAATATCCATTATTTTAATATTTTAATAAATTGTTTAATTACTTTTGAAATACCATGAGAAACAGACTCTCCAATAATAAAATGTCCTATATTAAATTCCTCTATTTGCTCAATCTTATTAAGTATTTTTGTTGTTTTATAATCCATTCCATGACCAGCGTGAACTTCTAAACCTATATTTTTTGCATAAGTAGCACATTTTTTGATTTTCTTAAGTTCTTTGGAATAATTTTTTTGCTGTTTTATTTGATTAGAAATCTTACCAGTGTGTATTTCTATACATTTACTCCCTAAGACTTTTGATAATTTTATGTCTTGTAGTGATGGATTTATAAATAAGCTGGTTCTAATATTATGTTTATTAAAGATTTCCAATATATTTTTAATTTTATTTTTATTCTTTTTTAAATTTAATCCACCTTCAGTGGTAATTTCATTTCTTTTTTCTGGCACAAGACAAATAAAAGACGGTTTATTTTTTAATGCAATATTCACCATTTGTGGGTCAGAGGCTATTTCTAAATTAATTGGAATTGATTTATTAGATGAGAGGATTTTTAAATCTTTATCTTTAATGTGTCTTCTATCTTCTCTTAAATGAACAGTAATAGAATTTGCGCCAGCCTTTAAAACCTTTAAGGCTACAGTATAAGGGTCAGGATGATTTTCTCCTCTAGCATTTCTTAAAGTTGCAATATGATCTATATTAACACCCAGTCTCTTTCTCATTTTAAAAATCGACTTCCTGGCTTGGTAATTCGTATTTTTTTTAAACTTAAAGGAACATTTTTTTTCTTAAAAGTTGGAATTATTAATTTTACTTGAGAGACAATTCTTTTTCCTTTTATTTTTAAAGATTGCTTATTTGATCTATCAATTAAACATGCAAAACCTAATAAAATCGCACCAGATTTTTTTATTAATTTAGCACATTCTAAACTTGATTTTCCAGTAGTAATAACATCTTCAATAATTAAAACTCTTGAATTTTTTTTTATATTAAAACCTCTTCTTAGTTTAAATTTTCCATCAACTCTCTCGCAAAAGATTGTTTCTTTTTTTAAAACTCTACCAATCTCGTAACCAATAACTATTCCGCCAATTGCTGGTGAAAGTATTAAATCAATATTTTTAAATGTTTTTTTAATTTTAATCGCTAAAGATTTTGTAAATTTTTCAGATTTATTTGGAAAACTTAGTAATTTTGCGCACTGTACATATGAAGGTGAATGCAGTCCAGAAGACAATACAAAATGACCGTCTAACAAA
This sequence comes from uncultured Pelagibacteraceae bacterium, assembly GCA_902594675.1. Taxonomy (GTDB): domain Bacteria; phylum Pseudomonadota; class Alphaproteobacteria; order Pelagibacterales; family Pelagibacteraceae; genus Pelagibacter. The sequence continues at coordinate 161,403 of CACJNE010000001.1, read as the reverse complement.
GCATTAGTTTTTCTTAAAACTGCTAAAGAGTTTTTTAAAGAAAGCATATTTTTTGTTTTTATGTCTAATAATTTTAAATTTATATTCCTTTTGTTTTAGTTCACTTATCAATTTTGTAAAGTTTTTAAGATCATGAATAATCAAGTTAAATTTAAAGTTAATTCTACCGTTAAGTTTTTCTACCATTTCTACGCTAGAAATATTTACAAAGTTTTCACCTATCATGGTTGTAACATCACCCATTTTTCCAGGTTCATCTGGTAGAGATATCCAAAGAGTGGTATTATATTTTTTTTCTTTAATTGGTTTTTTATTTTCACGATATTGCCAATAGCGTCTTATGGCAGCCCTAGCTTTACCAGTTTTGGTACTAGTCAACCAATGAAGAGAAGGAGATGCTTTTTTTGAAGTAATGATCTTAACAACATCACCATTTCTTAAAACTGATTGTAAAGCACTATCTTTGCCATTTATCTCACATCCAATTGCAGCGTCACCTATTTGTGTATGAACTGCATAAGCAAAATCTATTGGTGTAGCATTTTTTGGAAGCTTTATAATTGATCCTTTAGGTGTGAAACAAAAAGCATTTTCTTGAAACATTTGAAGTTTAGTGTATTCGTAAGAGTCATCAGGATTTTCATTTTTATCTATAATTTCCACTAAATCTGCTAACCAATCATATTCTTTCCACGTTAAGGAATTAAATTTTTCAGATGATTTATATTTCCAATGTGAGGCGATACCTCTTTCAGCAAACTCATGCATTTGCTTAGTCCTTAATTGAATTTCTATTGGTCTTTTGTTAGGACCAATAATTGCTGTATGTAGCGATTGATACTTATTAATTTTAGGCGATGATATATAATCTTTGAATTTTCCAGGAATACAATTCCATTTACTATGAAAAACTCCTAATGCCTTGTAACAATCTTCAATATTTTCCAGAATAATCCTGAAACCAATAATATCTGTTATTTGCTCTAATGAGGTTCTTTTCTTTTGAATTTTCCTCCATATTGAAAAAGGGGTTTTTTCCCTTCCAACGATTTGGGGATTAATATTTTTATCCTTTAATATTTCTGAAAATTGGTCAGAGATATTGTTAAAATTTATAAGATTATTTTCTTTTATTTTATCTAATCTATCTTTAATTAATTTTCGAGCATCTTCATTTAAAACCTCAAATGATAGATCTTCTAATTCATCTCTAATACGGTGCATACCCATTCTATCAGCTAAGGGTGCATATATTTCCATTGTTTCTTTCGCTTTTCTTATTTGTTTTTCTTTTTCAACAACTTTTATTGTTCGCATATTGTGTAATCTGTCTGCTAATTTTACAAGCAAGACTCTGATATCTTTAGATGTTGCTAAAATTAACTTTCTAAAGTTTTCTGCTTTAGAATTTGAAATTGCTTGGTTTTCAAAGACTGATATTTTTGTAACTCCATCGACCAAATCAGCAACCTCTTTTCCAAACTCAGACTCAATTGTGTTATACGTTGCGTGAGTATCTTCTATTGTATCATGAAGTAATCCTGTTGCTATTGTTGCACTATCAAGCTTTAACTCAGTTAAGATATCTGCAACTGCAATTGGGTGAATGATATAAGGTGAACCCTCATCTCTTTTTTGTTTTTCATGAGCTTTTAAAGCAAAATCATAAGCCTTGGATAAAGTTTCAGGATTTAAAAATTTATTATAATTTTTTACTTTGTTTATTAATTCTTCAGACTTAAGCATAATTATTTATATCATTTTATTGAATAATTTTAATACCCAATAACTGTTCAGAAGTTAAATTTGACAACAAAAATACTATATTTTTGCAAAGTTTGGGGTGAAACCAATCTTTATTTATTTCAAATAAAGGAAGTAATACAAAATTCCTGCAATGCATTTTTTCATGGGGTACATTGATTTTGTTATTTCCAATTTTTTCTTGGATTATTCGACCATTGAAATCAATAATGTCAATATCACAAACTCTTGGAAAATTTCTTTTTGATTTAACTCTTCCAACCTTACTTTCAATATTTTTAATTTTTAAGAATAATTTTTTTAAATTAAGGTTTGTTTCAATAAATATAACAAAATTTATAAATTCTGGAAAATTATTATTTGGCCATGATTTTGATCTATATAATTTTGATTTCTTTTTTATTACAATATTTTCTTTATTTAATAATTTTAGAGCTTTATTTAAGTTTTTTTTTCTATCTCCTAAATTAGAACCAAAAGCAAGATAAGCAGAATTAACTTGATTTTCTAATGTATCTTGCCTTTTCACGGTTCCAATCTCTAGTTTTTTTTGTAAGTCTTTTATCAAATTGTTTTTTTCCTTTTGCAACTGCTATTTCAAGCTTAGCTTTCCCTTTTTTAAAATACATTTTAGTTGGTACGACAGTTAATCCATCTTCATGAATTCTGCCAATTATCTTATTTATTTCTCTTTTATTAAGTAAAAGTTTTCTTTCAGAGTAAGGATTGTGGTTTGAATAACTTGCTTGCTTGTAGATAGGTATATGTGAGTTTATCAGAAATATTTCTCCCTCTTTATCAACAGCATAAGATTCAGCTATATTTATTTTTCCAGCCCGTACCGACTTTATTTCAGATCCTTTTAATACAATTCCTGCCTCAAATACTTCTTTAAAAAAAAAATTAAAAGATGCTTTTCTGTTAATTGTAATAATTTTAAAACCAGTATTGGTTTTGTTACTCATTAATTAATTCGGCTGATAAAAGAGCTTTTTTGACTTCATTTTTAGTTGTATCTAAAACTGTTACTAAGGGTAATCTTACTTTATCATCACAAAGACCAATGAGTTTGGCTGCATATTTTACTGGAGATGGGTTGCTTTCGATAAACAATGATTTATGAACTGGTTGAAGTTTTTTGTCAATTTCCTCTGCTTTTTTTAATTCATCTTTATTATTAGATTTAGAAAATTTTTGCATATCTGAACACAACTTTGGAGCAATATTAGCAGTGACTGAAATACATCCTACTCCACCTCTTTTGTTATATTCAAAAGCGAGTCCATCCTCACCAGTTAATTGAATAAATTCATTTCCAATTTTTTTAAAAGTCTCATCAACTCTATTTAGATCTCCAGTAGCATCTTTAACACCAACAATGTTCTTAAGCTCAAATAACCTTGCCATTGTATCAACTGACATATCTATCACTGATCTTCCGGGAATATTATAAATAATTATAGGTATCCCACAGCTGTCATTTATAGCTTTATAATGAGCATATAAACCTTCCTGAGTAGGTTTGTTGTAATATGGGGTAACAATCAATGCACCATCGGCTCCTGCTTTTTCAGCATGTTTTGTTAGAGAAATTGCTTCAACAGTTGAATTTGATCCTGTACCAGCTATGACAGGTATTTTTCCTTTTGCTTCTTTTATACAAAGTTCAATTACTTTCTCATGTTCACCATGCGTTAAAGTTGGAGATTCGCCTGTTGTACCTGCTGGCACAAGTCCATTAGTACCATTCTCTAAATGAAAATTAATAATTTTAATATAAGTTTCCTCATCAAGACTATCGCCCTTAAAAGGTGTTACTAAAGCCACATTTGAACCTTTAAACATAAATATTTATATCATAAATTGTTAGAAATGATTTTTAGAAAATCTAAATTCCTATTTACAATTATATTTTTTTTAAGCTTTTTTCAATCATCATATTCGGATGAATTAATAATACCAAAAAAAAAACCTTCTTTTAAAAGCAAGTTTATAATTCCTCCTTTTAAACCAGGCACTGTTATTGAAAAACAAAGCCTAAAAAATGACAAGGATCTACCTAAAGAGATATTTGGAATTTTATTACCACCAAAAAAACCACTTGTTGTTAAAAAACAGTTATTAAGAACTGTAAAAAAAACTAAATACTATAGTGAAAGAGATTTTGAATATGCAAAACAAGCAATTAGATTTATGGAAAAGTCTAATTGGAAAGATGCTAAAATAGTTGCAAAAAAGGCAAGAGCCCAATCAATTTACGATTTTATTGAATGGAGACATTTGTTAACATCAGGAAATAAAGTATCATTTTCAGAATATAAGAGGTTTATTGAGAGGGTCAAAGATTATCCAAGATTTGATAGAATTAAATATCTTGCTGAACACAAGATCAATTTACAAAATCAATCACCTTCAGAAGTAATTAATTGGTTTACAAAAAATGAGCCCTTAAGTGGATATGGAAAAATGATGTTAGGTGAAAGTTTGATAAAGATTGGTAGATCAGAAGAAGGCATTAAACTAGTCAAAGAAGGTTTTGTAAATGCTGACTTAAATACAAATACTCTAAAATATTTTAGAAAGAAATTTAAAAATATTTTAGATTCATCAGATTATATAAAACGAGCAGATTATTATGCGTGGGAAGGTAAACACTGGGATCTTAAAAGAATTATTCGATATTTACCAAAAGATTATCAATTGCTTTACACAGCAAGACAAATATTGATAAGTAGAGGTTATGGTGTTGACGAAGCAATTAAGAAAGTACCTCAAAAATTAAAAAATGACACTGGCTTAAAATATGACAGATTAAAATGGAGAAGAAAAAAAGGTCGTGTAGAAAGTTCATTAGAAATATTAAATGATATTCAAAATACAAAGAAATATTTAGTTAGACCTGATAAATGGTGGAAAGAAAGATCAATAATTGGAAGATCTCTATTATATAAAAAAAAATATAACACTGCTTATAAAATAGTTTCAAAACATGCAATGTCAGATGGCCCAGAATATGCAGAGGCCGAATGGATGAGTGGCTGGATAGCATTAAGTTTTTTAAAAAAACCTGAGCTGGCAGAAAATCATTTTAAAAATTTTTATTACAGCGTTAACTACCCAATAAGTCTTTCAAGGGGCTCTTACTGGTTAGGGAGAACTTATGAAAAAATTGGTGATAAAGAAAATTCAAGAAAATGGTATTTTGAAGGATCAAAATATTTAACGACTTATTATGGTCAACTTTCACATATGAAAATTAAACCTCAAGAAAAATTTGAACTAGATAAATTAATGTTTGTTGACGATAATTATGAGAAAGAATTTTATTTAAAAAAACTTGTCGCGATTGTAGATCTACTTGATTATTTAAATAAAGATAAATATACCAAACATATATTAAGACATTTGGCCAATGATAATATAGAAAAAGGAAGCGAGGTTTTAGCTGCAAAACTAGCGTCCGATATTTCACGGTTTGATTTTGCAATACAAGTTTCTAAAATAGCATCATATCAAAAAAGATTTCATAACCAATTTAATTACCCAATCATGAGTGTACCAAAATTTGTTGGTGGTAGGAAAATTCCTGATCCAGCTTTAATATTATCTATTATAAGACAGGAAAGTGAATTTGATACCTCGGCTAGAAGCAGAGTTGGTGCTCAAGGATTAATGCAGCTTATGCCATACACCGCTAAAACAGTTTCAAAGCAAGCTAAACTTGGTTACTCTAAATCAAAATTAACAACCGACCCTGAATATAATATAAATTTAGGATCTCATTACATTGCTGGATTGATCAGTAATTATAAAGGATCCTACCCTTTTGCTACAGCTGCTTATAATGCAGGACCTAAAAGAGTTAAGTACTGGAAGAAATTAAACAAGGATCCCCAAAAAAAACAAATAGATTATGTAGATTGGGTTGAACTAATAAAATTTAAAGAAACCAGAAATTACGTTCAAAGAGTTTTGGAAAATTATAATGTTTATAGGTACATATTGTCTCAAAAACCGATTTATCTAAGCGATTTTTTTAAAAATAAGCCACTATATTAATGGCGGAAGGAGAGGGATTCGAACCCTCGGTACACCTTTTCAAGCGTACGGCGGTTTAGCAAACCGCTGGTTTCAACCAGCTCACCCATCCTTCCGTACCTAGATGTGTAACTTGAAATCATTGAATATTCAATATTAATCAAGTAATTTCTGGCAATTATGAAAAACAAATATTCGATATTCTCACTAATTAAAAATGCTTTTTCACAGCATGAAAACTGGAAGCAAGCTTGGGGAGATCCTGAGCCAAAAAAAGAATATGAAGCTATTATAATTGGTGGTGGTGGCCACGGTTTAGCAACAGCTTACTACCTAGCTAAAAAGCATAACATTAGAAATATTGCTGTATTAGAAAAAGGCTGGATTGGTGGAGGAAATACAGGGAGAAATACTACAATTATAAGATCAAATTATTTGTGGGATGCAAGTGCAGGATTATACGACCATGCATTAAAAATTTGGGAAAATTTATCTCAAGAATTAAATTACAATATAATGTTCAGTCAAAGAGGAGTTATGAATTTAGCCCATAACCTTCAAGATGTAAGGGATTTAAAAAGGAGAACTCACTCAAACAGACTAAATGGTATCGATGCAGTGTGGTTAAATACAGATCAAGTAAAAGAATTTTGTCCAATAATAAATACTTCTCCAGATATAAGATACCCTGTTCTTGGCGGAACATTACAAAGAAGAGCGGGAACTGCTAGACATGATGCTGTTGCATGGGGTTATGCAAGAGGTGCAAATGAAATGGGAGTTGATATAATTCAAAATTGTGAAGTTAAAGGTATTAAAAGAAATGGAGATCAAGTTGAAGGTGTTGAAACATCAAAAGGATTTATTAAAACAAAAAAAATTGGTGTGGTTGCAGCAGGACACTCAAGTGTGATTGCTAACATGGCAGGATTGAAATTACCATTGGAAAGTAAACCTTTACAAGCGTTAGTTTCAGAACCAGTTAAACCAATAATTGATACTGTAGTAATGTCGAACGCTGTACATGCATATGTTAGTCAGTCTGACAAAGGTGAACTTGTAATTGGTGCTGGTACGGATGCTTATGTTTCTTACACCCAAAGAGGTAGTCACGATGTTGTCGAAGGAACATTAAAAGCAATATTGGAGCTGTATCCTATTTTTAGCCGAATGAAAATGTTGAGACAATGGGGAGGAATTGTTGATATCTGTCCTGATGCAAGTCCAATAATTAGTAAAACAAATATAAAAGGACTCTATTTTAACTGTGGTTGGGGCACTGGAGGTTTTAAAGCAACACCTGGATCTGGTGATTTATTTGCACACACTATTGCTAATGATGAACCACATAAATTAAATGCTGCATTTAATCTTAATCGATTTGTGAGTGGAGATCTAGTTGATGAACATGGTGCAGCCGCTGTAGCACACTAATGTTTTTAATAAATTGTCCATATTGTGGTGAAAGAGACCAAAGTGAATTTACATGTGGAGGTGAAGCTCACATAGTTAGACCAAAACAACCAACTGAGCTAAGTGATGATCAATGGGCAGAATATCTATTTATGAGAAAGAATATTAAAGGAGTTCAGTTCGAAAGATGGAATCATGCTCATGGATGTAGGAAATGGTTTAATATGGTTAGAGACACATCAAATGACAAGATACATGCAGTTTATAAAATGGGCGAAAAACCACCAGTAGTTTAAATGAAAAAATATAGAGTTAATAAGACGAAACACGTAGATCAAACTAAAACAGTTTCATTCGATTTTGATGGAAAGTCTTATCACGGTTTTGAAGGTGATACTTTGGCATCTGCCCTACTTTCAAATGGAGTTCATTTAGTTGGTAGAAGCTTTAAATATCACAGACCAAGAGGAATAATGTCTTGTGGATCAGAGGAGCCTAATGCGATATGCCAAATAAACGAAGATACAGATTTAACAGAACCTAATGTTAGAGCTACAGAGATTGAATTGTATGAAGGTTTGAAAGCCTCAAGTCAAAATTGTTGGCCCAGTGTTAATTTTGATATAGGAGGAATTAACAATTTTATATCTCCATTTATACCTGCAGGTTTTTATTATAAGACTTTTATGTGGCCTAAAAATTTCTGGAAAAAAATATATGAACCGTTGATAAGATGGTCTGCAGGACTAGGGAAATCACCAACAAAACCCGATCCTGAATTGTATGACCATAAGCATGTTCATTGTGATATATTAATTATAGGTGGTGGTATTTCTGGAATTATAGCATCAAAAATTGCTGCTAAAAATAATTTAAAAACAATATTGATTGAAGATAAAAATATTCTTGGCGGATCAACAATATTTCAAAAGAATGAAAATTATAAAATTAATGATAAATATTCAGGTGAATGGATAGATGCGGAGATAGCAGAACTTAAAAAATTAGATAATTTAACAATCAAAACTAGAACAAGCTTAGCAGCTTATCATAGTTACAATTACCTCTTAGCAAAAGAAAATATTTCAGACCATCTACCATTGGATAAAAGAAATGGTAGCATCAGACAGAGATTATGGAAAATAAGAGCTGATAAAGTAATAGTAGCAACTGGTGCCATAGAAAGACCCCTTGTATTTAATAATAACGATAGACCAGGAATAATGCTTTCTAACTCCGTAAAAAAATATTTAGACTTTTATGGTGTGTCTTGTGGATTGAATAATGTGATATTTACTAATAATGATAGCGCTTATGAAACAGCTGTTTCCTTGAAAGAAAAAGGAATATCTGTCGAAATGATAGATATAAGAAAAAAATCTAATTCAAAAATTGTAAAAAATGCTGAACAGCTTGGAATTAAAATCTATTGGAACTCAACAGTAGTTAACACTTTTGGTCATAAAAAAATAAATTCTATTGAGATAATGAATTTATCAGAGGATGGATCAAATGTTGTTGGAAATAAAATTAGAATTAACTGTGATTGTTTGGCTATAAGTGGTGGTTGGACACCAATGGTCCACATGCATACGCAATCTGGTGGAAAGTTAGATTTTAGAGAAATTGATCAAACTTTTATACCAAATGAAATCGAAAAAAATCACATTAATGTTGGTTCATGTAATGGTGACTTTGAACTTGAAGAAATAATTAATAATACAAATAAAAAGGTAAAGAATTTTTTGAAGGTCAGCAAAACTGAATTTGACAACACTTCTGTACTAAACTCGAAAGAATTAGATAAAAAAAATATATGGCTACTACCAAATTATATATCAGAGGGTAAATGTAAATCATTTATTGATTTTCAAAATGACTCTACTGCAAAAGACATAAAACTTGCACTTAGAGAGGGTTTTAAGTCTATTGAACATGTAAAAAGATACACAACAACTGGTATGGCAACTGATCAAGGGAAATTATCCAACATGCATGCATTGGGAATTATTGCCGATACGGCTGGAGTTAAAATGGGTACGTTAGGAACAACAACATTTAGACCTCCGTTCACACCATTAACTTTTGGATCAATAGTTGGAAGAAGTGTAGATAATTTTTTTGATATAACAAGAAAAACGTCAATTCATGAATGCCATACTCAAAATAATGCTAAATTCGAAAATGTTGGACAATGGAAAAGGCCTTGGTACTACCCTATTAATGACGAAGGTCTTCATGATGCTGTTCAAAGAGAAAGTAAGGCAGCTAGAGACAGTGCAGGAATTTTAGATGCTTCTACACTTGGAAAAATAGATATTCAAGGAACTGACGCATCTGAATTTTTAAATAGAGTTTACACAAATGCTTGGTCAAAATTAGGAATTGGAAAATGCAGATATGGATTGATGTTAAATGAAGATGGCATGGTTTATGATGATGGTGTTACGACAAGATTAGGTGAAAATCATTATTTAATGACTACAACAACAGGAGGAGCAGCTAATGTTCTTTCAAAACTTGAAGATTATTTACAAACAGAGTGGCCTGAGTTAGATGTTTACTTAACTTCAGTCACAGACCACTACTCGACAGCAAGTATATGTGGTCCAAACTCTAAAAAAATATTAAAAAAATTATTTCCAGATAAAGATTTTAGTGATGATGCCTTTCCACATATGTCTTATCAAAATGGCAAAATTGATGAGATAAATTGTAGAATAATGAGAATAAGTTTTACTGGCGAACTAAGCTATGAAATTAATATAGAGTCAAAATATGGAAAATCGTTATGGGAAAAATGCATTGAAGCAGGAAAAGAATTTAAGATTACACCTTACGGAACAGAAACCATGCATTTATTAAGAGCTGAAAAAGGTTTTATTATTGTTGGTCAAGATACAGATGGAACTATGACGCCTATTGACCTTCAAATGGATTGGATAGTTAGCAAAAAAAAATACGATTTTATTGGAAAAAGATCACTTTATAGAAGTGATACTATTAGAGATGATAGAAAACAACTTGTGGGATTACTTACCGATGATCCATATGAAATATTAGAAGAAGGAGCTCAGATTGTTTCTGATATGAGCAAAAAACCTATAGAAATGATTGGGCATGTAACATCGAGTTACTTTAGCCCAAATTTAAATAAATCAATTGCACTTGCTGTCGTAAAAAGTGGAAAAAAAATGAAAGGCCAAAAACTTATTGTACCAATGGAAAATAAAAACATAAATGTAACAGTTTCTGACTCTGTTTTTCTAGATAAAGAAAATAAGAGGATAAATGCTTAATCAAGAATACCCTAAATTTGAAAAAGGTTCATTTGAAGGTCTAGAAATTTCATTATCTGAACCAATTGTAAAAATAAATTTAAGAGGAAAAAAGAAAGAATTTTTTACCAAAATAGGAAAAATCTTATCTATAATTTTGCCTATTGAACCGAATACAAGTTCATCAAATCAACAATACAATACACTGTGGCTAAGTCCAGACGAATGGTTAGTATATTTTAACGGTGAAGATCCTCAATTATTCAATAACCTTTTTAATGAAATTTCAAAACTTAATTTTGGTTCAGTAGTTGATGTCTCAAATCAATGGATTTGTATTAATATAAAAGGCAATAAGACTTTTGATCTTCTTTCCTCTGGATCACCATTTAATTTTGAAAGTTTCAAAAAAACTAAAAACTCAGTTACACAAACGCTGTTCAATCATACAGATGTGATTATCCACCATAAAGAAATCAATGAAATTAATCTTTTTGTAAGAAGATCCTTTTCTGAAGATTTATGGTTGTGGATTAAGGACAGTGCTAGATTTATCTAATTTTTTTTTTATATAATAGCTAACATACGTAAATAAAAGTATAGATAGAGTCCACTGGAAAACAAACCATAGCCAAAAAAAAGTATCAAAGTCTGCTGATAAATATTTAGCTAAATAGAAAACACATATTGGCACTAGTACATTTCTCATCATATTATTGATCATTGCATAATTTGACTTCTTTAAACCCATAAAAAATCCATTAGATAAAAAGAAAATTGGGTAAGCCGGTAATATAAAAGCTGCAATTTTTAAATACCTTCTTCCATATTCTAATACCACTTCGTTGCTAGAAAAAAACCTCGGAACTATATCAGCTGTTAAATAAACTAATATCCCTGAAAAAAACATCAAGATAAGCCCGTATTTAATTGAAACGAAGTAAGTCTCTTTAACTCTTTCAAAGTTATTTGCACCAAAGTTTTGAGCTATAATTGAGATTATTGCAGTATTTATTCCCAATATTGGTAGTAAAACAACCTGTTCTATTCTCGTAGCTGCACCATAACCAGCAACTGCTAGCTCACTTGTCTGGCCAACATAAGTAAAAATAAATGTAGCTGCTACAGCATATCCACATATTGCAACTGATATTGGCATTGATTGAAAGAAAATATTTTTTAAAAAAATAAATTTTACATTAAAATATTCAATTGTAATTTTCTTAACACGTGGATTTTGTAAAACTTTAAAAAGAATAATAAGAAATGCTATTAATTGAGCAATAATTGTTGATAAACCTATTCCCATCATTCCCATTGCAGGTATAAATAAAAACCCAAATATTAAAATGGGATTTAAAATTATATTTAAGAGAAAACTTAGAATTAAAACATTTCTGTATGTTTTTGTATCTCCTTCAGCATGTAAAAGCGAATTTAATGAAACAACAAGGAAAAAAAGGAATGATCCATAAAACATAATATTTGTATATTGGAGACCCAAATTTGTAATTTCTTCAGTTGATCCCATCAGATTAAATACTTTTTCCGAAAAATAGAGTCCTATGAATGTGATAAAAACTGAAATTAGTAAACCGTAAATTATAATATGAGTAAAATAGTACGAAGCATTTCTTTCATTTTTTTCTCCAATACTATTTCCTATCAATGAAGTTCCACCTACAGTAACACCAATAGATGTTGCAACAATTATAAAGTATATTGGAAAAGATTTGCTCAAAGCTGACAATGCCTCTGGTGAAATTAGTCCAGAATAAAATGTATCTACAATATTATATAAAGTTTGAAACAGCGTTCCTACACTTGCTGGTATTGCAAGTTTTCTCACAAGAACAGGAATATTTTCTTTAAGCAAGTCCATATAAGTTAATTATTTTTTTAATATTCTTTTTTAAAGATATGTCTCTTACCTAATTTTTTTGCAAGTAATATCTGTTTTTGCCTCATAGCAAATCTTGATTTTTGATCATCTGTTAAAGAATCGTGACATTTTGGACAATGAATGCCTTCTAAATATTTAGAAGATTTTTTTTCTTTGATAGAAACAGGTTTTCTGCAACCACTACAAATTGAATAAGTGCCCTGCCTCAAGCCATGTTTTATTGATACTCTATTATCAAAAACAAAACATTCGCCGTTCCATTGACTATTTTTTTTATTAATATTATTCAGATAGTTAATAATTCCGCCTTTTAAAACATATACATTTTTAAATCCTTTTTTTTTCAAATAAATATTTGCTTTTTCGCACCTGATACCACCTGTACAAAACATTGCTATATTTTCGCTATTTTTAAATTGATTTAAATATTTAGGAAATTCACGAAAGTTTTCTATATTTGGATTTAAAGATTTTTTAAAAGTACCTACATCATACTCAAAAGATTTCCGTGCATCTATCAAAACTGTATCCTTTTTTTTAATTATTTTATTCCATTCCCTTGGATTTAGGTTGTTCTTAGGAAAATTATAGTTTGTAACTTTAAAACCCATTGGAACAACTTCTTTTTTGATTTTAATTTTAAGTTTATGAAATGGATTAAATTTACTATTAGAATTATTTTCTGAATTAAATTTTTTTATAGATAATATTTTTTTTAGAAGTTTATTGAATTTTAAAAGGTTATTTTTTTTATCTGAAATTGTTCCATTAACACCTTCGGGTGAAATTATTATTGTTCCTCTAATTTCATAATCTTTAAGATTATTTTCTAATCTATTTTTCAATTTTTTAAGATTGTTAAGTTTTTTAAATTTATAAAAACCAAAAATATTGAACATTATAAGACCCTACAAACAGTCATTCCATCTCCTAATGGGATAATTATTTGTTCTACTCTTTTATCAGTTGATACATGCTCATTTAATTCTCTAATATTTAATGTAAATTTATCCATATTATCTTCATCTGCAACTTCACCATGCCATAAAACATTATCAATAATGATCAAACCACCTTTTTTTATTATTTTTAATGATTTTTCATAATATTCTTTATAGTTAAGCTTATCAGCATCAATAAAAACCATATCATATTTTTGTTTTTTTAATTCATCTAAACTATCTAGCGCAGGTTTTACAATCGTTTGAATTTTTTTATCTTGATTAGCTTTCTTAAAAAAACTTACTGCGATCTTGTTTGTCTCTTTGTCTTTATCAAGTGCTGTAAGTTTTCCATCATCAGGAAGTGCAAGGGCAATAGAAAGTGCACTTAAACCAGTAAAAGTTCCGATCTCGAGCACATTTTTTATATTAGATATTTTTATTATTAAATGGAGAAAATGACATTGAGATATTGCTACTTGCATTCTTTTTTCATTTCCAAGGGTATTATTATAATCTATGATTTCTTTTTGAACTGAGTTTAGTTTAAAACTAAAATTATTAATATATTTTTCGATTTTTTCAGAAATTTCAATATTCTTTCCCATCTATCTTAATTATATAATGACTATAGGTTTAGTTAAATTAAAGTTTCTTCTTTAATATTTCATTAATTAATTGAGGGTTAGCTTTTCCACCAGAAGCTTTCATTGCCTGTCCAACAAAGTAGCCAAATAGCTTTTCTTTTCCTTGTTTATACTCAATAGCTTTTTCTCTGTTATCATTGATTATTTTATCAATTAATGCCTCTAATGCTTTTGGATCACTTTCTTGCTTTAACCCTTTTTCCTCAACAATTATTTGAGGGTCTATGTCACCATCTAACATTAACTCAAATATTGTCTTAGCAATTTTTCCTGAGATTGTTCCATTTTTAATTAAATTAATCAATTTTGCCAAATTTTTTGCACTTATTGGACTTTGAGCAATTTCAATATTTTTTTCATTTAAAACTGCAAATAATTCTCCTGTAATCCAATTTACGGCTAGTTTCATGTCACGGTTTTTACCCATTTTGGCAACAACTTCTTCAAAATATTTAGCTGTATCGATATCAGAGACCAGTATTGTTGCATCATAAGGTGACACTTTAAATTCATCAATAAATCTTTTCTTTTTATCATCTGGTAATTCAGGGATTTCAGATTTTAGTTTATTAATAAATTCATCCGTAACTTCTAATGGAAGTAAATCTGGATCTGGAAAGTATCTATAATCATGAGCATCTTCTTTCGACCTCATTGATCTTGTTTCATTTTTTTTTGTATCAAAAAGCCTTGTTTCTTGATCTATTTCTTGACCTTCTTCTATTAAATCGACTTGTCTATTTGCTTCATAAATAATTGCCATTTGCATGAATTTGATAGAATTAACATTTTTTATTTCACATCTTGTTCCTAAATCTGTTGAGCCTTTTATTCTTACAGACACATTAACATCAGCTCTTAAGGATCCCTCTTGCATGTTCCCATCACAAGTTCCTAAATATCTCATAATAGATCTAAGTTTTTTTATATAAGCATTCACTTCATCTGGTGATCTTAAATCAGGCTTACTAACAATCTCCATTAAAGCTACACCTGATCTATTAAGATCAACTAGTGTATTACTAGGATCAATATCATGAATACTTTTACCTGCATCCTGCTCTAAATGTAATCTTTCTATTCCAACTTGTTTTTGACCTTCTGGCATATCCAAAATAACATTACCCTCACCCACGATTGGGTATTTATATTGTGAAATTTGATAACCCTGAGGTAAATCTGCATAAAAATAATTCTTTCTATCAAAAACAGACTTATTATTGATCTTAGCTCTTAAACCAATGCCAGTTTTTATAGCTTGTTTAACACAAAATTCATTAATTACTGGAAGCATGCCTGGAAAAGCTGCATCAACTAAGCTTACTTGAGTATTAGGTTCAGCACCAAATTTTGTAGAAGAAGATGAAAAAAGTTTTGAATTAGATGTTACTTGAGCATGAACTTCAAGTCCTATAACAACTTCATAAACATTATCATTTCTTTCAATTAAATATTCCGAATTATTTTTAGACATTATTTCATCCACCAATCAGTTATATTATTTTTATAATTGATTTTTTCCTCCATTGAATAAGCAATATTTAAAACTGTTTGTTCATCAAACGGTTTACCTATTATTTGCAAACCCAATGGATAATTATTTTTATCTACACCTGCAGGTATTGAAATTCCAGGTAAACCTGCAAGGTTTACTGGAACAGTAAATATATCATTTAAATACATTGAAACTGGATCATTAGATTTTTCTCCTATTTTAAATGCAGAACTAGGTGTTGAAGGTGTCAAAATAGCATCTACTTTATTATAAGCTTGGTCAAAATCTTGTTTAATTAATTGTCTAACTTTTTGAGCTTTAAGATAGTAAGCATCATAATATCCAGAAGATAAAACATAGGTACCAATCATTACCCTTCTCTTTACTTCTTCACCAAATCCCTCTGATCTAGTTTTTTCATACATATCAATTAAATTTTTCCCGGAAGATCTTAGACCATATTTAACACCATCATATCTTGCTAAATTAGATGATGCTTCAGCTGGCGCTACAATATAATAAGTTGGTAAAGCATAGCTAGTATGAGGTAATGAAATGTCAATTATTTCTGCTCCACAATCTTTTGCATACTCAATACCTTTTTTCCAAAGTTTCTCAATTTCGTCTGGCATCCCATCAACTCTATATTCTTTTGGAATACCGATTTTTAAACCTTTAATATTTCTAGTTAGCTCTGATGAATAATTATTTCTTTTAAAATCAATTGAGGTTGAATCTTTTTTATCAAATGATGAGATCACCTCTAAAAGAATGGAGCTATCTTTGACATCTTTGCTCATTGGACCTGCTTGATCTAGAGATGATGCAAAAGCAACAATTCCATATCTTGAACAGCTGCCATAAGTAGGTTTTAGTCCTACTGTACCAGTGAAGGAGGCAGGTTGCCTAATAGATCCACCAGTGTCAGTGCCTATTGTTACAGGTGTTAAATTAGCTGCTAAAGCCGCTGAAGAACCACCAGATGATCCACCAGGAACTAAATCTTCTGCGATTGGGTTTTGAACATTGCCAAAAAAACTTGTTTCATTAGATGATCCCATTGCAAATTCATCACAATTAAGTTTGCCAAGCAATATGCCTCCTTCGTTCCATATATTTTGTGTTACAGTAGATTCATAGTTTGGTACAAAATTATTTAAGATATTGCTTCCAGCTGTTGTTCTTACTTCATTTGTGCAAAAGAGATCTTTTACAGCAATTGGAATGCCTGGAAGTTTTAAATCAAAATTTGGTTTATCATCAAACTCTTTTGAAAGTTTTAGACAATTTTCAAAATTTTCAGTTACATACGCATTTATTTTTTTTGACTTTTCAGCTCTATCAACAAAAGATTTTGCAGCTTCATTTGAAGATATTTTTTTCTCTTTAATATTTTTAATTAATTCATAAAGTGTTAAAGATGATATTTCAGACATTACTCAACAACTTTCGGCACAACAAAAAAATCATCATTTTTTTCTGGTGAATTTTTTAATATTTTTTCTCTTATATTTTCACTAGTTATTTTATCATCTCTAAATCTTAACGTTGTTTCAGCAATAGAAGTTAATGGTTCAACATTATCTGTATTTAATTCATTTAATTTTTCAATAAATTCAAATATTGAATTCATATCAGTTGCTAGTTTTTCTGCTTTTTTCTCATCTAGTGAGATTCTAGCTAATTTTGATATGTGTTTTACAGTTTTAAGATCTATAGTCATATGGTAAAAAATATTGTCGCAAACTACCACTTAAGTTAAAAATATACAATATGATCACAATTAATGAATTCAAATCAAAAGTATCAGATGGATCAAGAATTATAGGTATAGATTTGGGCTCAAAAAGGATTGGAATTGCAATAAGCGATGGCAATCAAAAAATTGCTACGCCTTATAAAACTTTAGAAAAAATAAAGTCTTCTAAATTAATTGAAGATATTAAGAGTATAATCAAGGAGAACGATGTCAAAGGTATAATAGTTGGGAATCCAATAAATATGGATGGTTCATATGGAAAATCATCACAATCAGCTAAAGACATAGCAATCAATCTTGCAGTTAAAATTAACATTCCTGTTTGTCTATGGGATGAAAGATTATCTACAGTTGGAGCTTTTAATTTGTCCAGTGAATTGGATATAAACGTTAGCAAAAGAGAGAAAGATATAGATAAATTTGCTGCAGCATTTATTTTACAAGGAGCCCTAGATTATTTACAGAATTAATGCTTGCATAGTTAACTCTATATAGTTATAGAGTTAATTTTAATGGCAATTAAATCTAAAAAAGCTATTAAAATTTCCCAAAAACATTTGTTAGGTATTCAAGACTTATCAGTCAATGATGTAAATATAATTTTGAATGA
This sequence comes from uncultured Pelagibacteraceae bacterium, assembly GCA_902594675.1. Classification (GTDB taxonomy): domain Bacteria; phylum Pseudomonadota; class Alphaproteobacteria; order Pelagibacterales; family Pelagibacteraceae; genus Pelagibacter. The sequence continues at coordinate 143,555 of CACJNE010000001.1, read as the reverse complement.
AGCCTCAAAATTCATTGAGTTAAACAAAAGCAAAAACAAAAAGCTTGATATTTTAAAAGGTAAAACGCAAATAAATTTATTTTTTGAACCTTCGACCAGGACTCAAAGTTCTTTTGAATTAGCAGGAAAAAGATTAGGTGCAGATGTAATGTCAATGAATATTACAAACTCTGCCATAAAAAAAGGTGAAACTTTAATAGATACAGCAATGACATTAAATGCAATGCATCCAGATATCATCGTTATAAGGCATCAAGATTCAGGTGCTTGTAACTTATTATCTCAAAAAGTTAATTGTGCAGTTCTAAATGCAGGAGATGGACGAAGAGAACACCCTACTCAAGCTCTACTAGATGCGTTAACTATAATAAATAGAAGAAAAAAAATAGAAGGTCTTAAAATAGCTATATGTGGAGATATTCTTCATTCAAGAGTAGCAAGATCAAATATTTATTTATTAAACATGTTAGGTGCTGAAGTAAATATAGTAGCTCCAACTAATCTTATGCCAAATGAAATAGAAAGATTTGGTGTCAATATTTTTTCAGATATGAAAAAAGGGGTTAAAGACTGTGACATAGTGATGATGTTAAGACTTCAGAATGAAAGAATGACAAGTTCTTTTCTATCTTCTAACAGAGAATATTATGAATATTACGGTTTAACACCAGACAAAATAAAATTTGCTAAAGAAGATGCGCTTATAATGCACCCGGGTCCAATGAACAGAGGAATTGAAATTGATACAAACTTAGCAGACGATATTAATAAAAGTGTAATTAAAGAACAAGTTGAATTAGGAGTAGCAGTAAGAATGGCTTGCTTAAAGATATTTTGTGAATAAATGAAAAAAAAATACTTTATAAATGCAAATATAATTGATCCGTATAATTCATTAAATGAGACAGGTGGATTAATAATTGACGAAAATGGAAAAATTGAAGCTGTTGGTAAAAAAGTAAATACTAATAATATTCCATCTCGAGAAAAAGTAATCGATTTAAAAGGTAAACATATATTCCCTGGTTTGGTAGATATGCGTGTATTTGTTGGTGAGCCTGGTTTTGAATATAAAGAAAATTTTAGAACATTAAGCGAAGCTGCTTTATCAGGTGGAGTGACATCCGTTGTAACAATGCCTAACACAAATCCAGTGATTGATAATGTTTCGATTGTTGATTTTCTCAGAAGAAGAGGAAGAGATAAATCTAAAATAAATATTTTTCCAACTGCTGCATTAACTGTAAAAACAGAGGGAGAGAACATGACTGAATTTGGGTTATTGCAAGGAAAAGGGATTATTGGATTTACAGATGGAATTAAAACAATTCAAAACCCAAGAATAATGAATAGAATTATGAATTCAGCCTCAGATTTAAATTCTTTAATTATACAACATGCAGAAGATGCAGAGTTATCAAAAGATGGAATGATTAATGATGGCATAATTGCTACAAAACTTGGTTTGCAGGGAATTCCTGTAAGTGCAGAATTGTTAATTTTAGAAAGAGATTTAACTTTATTAGAGTATAACAATTGTAGATATCATATATCACAAATTTCATCAGCAAGTTCAGTTGAAATAATTAGAGAGAGAAAGAAAAAAGTTAATTTTAGCTGTGGTGTTTCAATTAATAATTTATCTTTAAACGAAAATGATATTGGTGATTTCAAAACATTTTTAAAGTTGTCTCCACCTTTAAGAACCGAAGATGATAGAAATGCTCTAGTTCAAGGGTTGGCTGATGAAACGATTGATGTAATAGTATCAGATCATAAACCTGAAGACGAGGAAAATAAAAGATTAACTTTTGCACAAGCAGAAACTGGTGCATCAGGTATCGAAACTTTATTACCTTTAAGTTTAGAGTTATATCACAATGGATCAGTAAATTTAGAAACTATTATAAAGGCTTTAACATCTAGTCCTGCGAAAATACTTAAAATTAACAAAGGTAATTTATCAATAGGTAATGATGCTGACTTTTGTATTGTAGACATAAACAAACCATGGGTAGTGAGAAAAGAAAAATTAATATCAAAATCAAAAAATACTCCAATAGAAGATAAAAAATTGCAAGGTAAAGTAATGAATACTTTTGTTAATGGAGAAGAATTATTTAAAGTTGAATAATGGATTATATAATTACAGCTTTAATATCTTATTTATTTGGTTCAATTCCTTTTGGATACATATTTACAAAAATATTTCTTAAAAAAGATATAAGAGATGTGGGGTCTGGAAATATAGGAGCAACAAATGTTTTAAGAACAGGAAATAAAAGATTAGGATATTTAACCCTAATACTAGATATTTTAAAAGCTGTTATACCTGTTATTTATGTAAAGCTTTATTATCCTGATTTAATTTTTATTTCAGCACTTTGTGCTTTTTTAGGTCATTTATTTCCAGTTTGGTTAAAATTTGTTGGAGGTAAGGGTGTTGCAACATTTGTGGGAATACTAATTTCAATAAATATTTATTATGCATTAATATTCGGGATTATTTGGGTTTTAACCTTTATTATATCTAAATATTCTTCTCTATCTTCCTTAATTGCATCAATCTCAATACCAATTTACATATTAATTTTAGGTAATGGTAATTTTATTTTTTTTACCATTATGTTTGTATTAATTTTTTATACACATAGAGAAAATATAAAAAGATTAATAAACAAAGAAGAAACAAAGAGTAAAATTTATTAATTTGACAGTTAAGTAGTTATAAGTAGTTTCAACAATAATGAATCTTGTAATTGTTGAAAGTCCTGCAAAAGCTAAAACTATAAATAAATATCTTGGTGCAGATTACACAGTTTTAGCTAGCTATGGTCACATCAGAGATTTACCATCAAAGAATGGTTCGGTTGATCCAGAAAATTCCTTTAAGATGATTTGGGAAGTTGACAGTTTTTCTAAAAAATATTTAAAAGAAATAATTGATACAGCCAAGAATTCAGACAAAATTATACTTGCTACAGATCCTGATCGTGAGGGTGAAGCAATAGCGTGGCATGTAAAAGAATTTTTAGATGAAAAAAAACTTCTGAAAGACAAAAAAGTTGAAAGAGTAGTCTTCAACGAAATCACTAAAAAAGCTGTAACAAATGGGATAGATAATCCTAGAAATATTGAGAATGAACTTGTTGATGCTTACATGGCAAGACGTGCTTTAGATTATCTAGTAGGTTTTAATATATCACCTATTTTATGGACAAAGCTACCTGGATCAAAATCCGCAGGAAGAGTTCAGTCTGTAGCACTTAGATTGCTTACAGAGAGAGAGCATGAAATAGAGGTATTTCAACCCAAAGAGTTTTGGACACTAAATGTAAATTTTTTAACAAAAGATAATTTAATAATAAATACAAATATTAATCAACTTGATGGAAAAAAAATTGAAAAGTTTTCATTTAAAAATAAAGTGGAAGTTAATTCAGGAGTAGAATTAATAAAAAATAAAAAATATAAAATTAGTGATATAACTTCTAAAACATACACTCGAAACCCATCTGGTCCATTTACTACTTCAACTTTACAACAAACTTCATCTAGTAAATTAGGGTTTGGGGCATCAAGAACAATGCAAATTGCACAAAGATTGTATCAAGGCATAGATATAGATGGTGAAACAGTTGGTTTAATTACATATATGAGAACAGATGGTACAAATATCTCAAAGGATGCTGTTACCTCATTTAGAGATTTCATTACTCAGAACTACGGAAATGATTATTTGCCACCATCACCATTAAATTATTCAGGAAAAAAAGCAAAAAATGCTCAAGAGGCCCATGAAGCAATTAGGCCAACAGAGATAAGTAGAGTTCCTGATGATATGAAAAAATATCTAAGCTCAGATCAATATAAATTGTATAATTTAATTTGGTCAAGATCCCTGTCCTCACAAATGGAATCTGCAAAATTTGATAGAAAAACTATTACTATCTCATCTGATGATGAAAAAAATATATATAAAGCAAGTGGCTCCACTTTAAAGTTTGATGGTTTTTTAAAAGTTTCAAATTTAGATGGAAATAAAGATGAGGAAAATATTTTACCAGATGTAAGTAAAGGAGAAGTATCTTATAAAGATTTTAATGATGAACAACACTTTACTCAACCCCCACCAAGATATTCTGAAGCCAGTCTTGTTAAAAAACTTGAAGAATTAGGAATTGGTAGACCGTCTACTTATGCTAGTATCATATCTGTTATTTCAAATAGAGGATATGCTGATATAGAAAATAAAAGATTTTTTCCAACAGATAGAGGAAAATTGCTATCTGCATTTTTAGAAAAATTATTTTCAAAATATGTTGATTATGATTTTACTGCAAAATTAGAAGATCAATTAGATGACATAACATCGGGTAAAGAGAATTGGATTAAGGTTTTAGAGGAATTTTGGAGAGACTTTAATTTAAATGTAACAGATGTTAAGGAAAAAAGAACAAGAGAAGTTCTAGACTTACTTAATGAAAGTCTGGGATCATTAATTTTTGAAGTAGATAAAGATGGAAATATAAATAGAAAATGTAGACTTTGTGATAGTGGCCAATTAAGCTTAAAAAATAGTTTCAGAGGTGGTGCATTTATTGGATGCTCAAATTATCCTGAATGTAAATTTACCAGACCTCTGTCTAAATCTAAGGCTGCTCAGCAATTAACATTGGCAGAACCAAAGCTAATTGGTCAAAATGATATTGGTAAAGATATATATTTAAAAAATGGAAGATTTGGCCCTTATTTGCAATACGAAAAAGAAAAAGAGGAAGAAGAAACAAAAAAGAAAAAAAGAAAATTGAGAAAAGAAGAAAATACCATGAAAAATGTCTCAATACCAAAAGGGATTGATATAAAAAGTATAGATTTGGAGAGAGCAAAATATTTGTGCTCATTACCATTAAGTTTAGGTAAAAATCCTGAAAATGATAAAGATATAACAGTCAATGTTGGAAGATTTGGTCCATATTTAAAATGTGAGAATAAATCTGCTCGTTTAGAGAACGTAGAAGAAATATTTAGCATTGGATTAAATAGAGCTGTAACATTAATTGCTGAGGCAAAACCTGGCAGAATTTCATCTTCACTAATTAAAGATCTTGGAGAACACCCAGAAGATAAAAAACCAGTAAGAATAATGAAAGGTCAATATGGGCCGTATATTAAATATAAATCATTAAATGCTACAATTCCTGAGGAGAAAGACCCGGTTGAATTAACAATGGAAGAAGCACTTATTTTAATTGAGAAAAGAAAAGAGTACGATAAAAATAAAAAGAAAAAAAAGGGTAGATAATGAATATTGATAAAAAATTGAGTGAAATGGGTCTTACTTTGCCGAAAGCTACTGACCCTGTTGGATCATATGTTGCAACTAAAATTTCTGGTAATTTGCTTTTTATTTCAGGACAAATATCTATTGATGCTGAAGGCAAATTAATTAAAGGGAAAGTAGGAAAAGATTTTGACACAAATCAAGCTTACAAAGCTGCTGAGAGATGTGCATTAAGTATTATTTCTCAGGCTAAAAAAGCTTGTGGTGACGATTTATCGAAAATAAAATCATGTGTAAAGTTAACAGGATTTGTTAATTCTACAGAAGACTTTATTGAACAACCTAAGGTAATCAACGGAGCTTCAGATTTAATCAAGAATGTTTTTGGTGAAAATGGTACTCATACTAGAGCTGCTGTTAGCACAAATAGTTTACCACTAGGTGTTGCAGTTGAGGTTGATGCTATATTTGAGATTAAATAACTATCTGCCTACACCGAAATAATTAATTTTATTTTTTTTCATTTTGGCTGGAGAATATAAATTTCTTAAATCATAAATTTTATAATTTTTCTTATTACTAATTTTTTTAAGATTTAATTGTTTAAATTCATTCCATTCTGTATGTATTATAACTAAATCAGCTTTTTTACAGGCTTCTTTTATATTATTTATATATTTTACTTTGTTATTATTAAAATCACCTTTTATACCCGTAGGTTCATAATAAGAAACATTAGAACCCTTATTCATTAAGTAGGGTATTAATTTTAAAGAGGGAGCTTCTCTCATATCATCAGTTCCTGGTTTAAAAGTAACTCCTAAAAAAGTAATATTTTTACCTCTAAGTTTATTTTTCATAATTTTATTAATTTTATTTTGTAAAATTTTATATCTAGATTTATTTGAATTTATTACACTTTGAACTATTGAAAGTTTAGTTTTAAATTGCTTAGAAGTAGAAACTAAAGCTCTAGTATCTTTTGGAAAACAAGATCCACCATATCCAGGTCCAGCTCTTAAAAATCTATCACCTATTCTATTATCCAATCCAATACCAGTGGATATTTCTTTTACGTCTATATTTGTATTTTCGCATAGATTTGCAATTTCATTTATAAATGAAATTTTTGTAGCTAAGAATGCATTTGAGGCATATTTTATTAATTCAGCAGCTCTTCTAGAGGTATGAAAATATCTATTTGTTTTTTTTATTAAAGGTAAATAAAGGTTTTTCATTATATTATTTGCTCTTTTGCTGTTAGTGCCTATTACCACTCTATCAGGATACATAAAATCTCTGATTGCCTCACCTTCTCTTAAAAATTCAGGATTTGAAACAACATCAAATTTAATTTTGTTTTTTTTTGGTGTTAATATTTTTTCTATTTGATCACCTGTTGTTACGGGTACAGTAGATTTTGTAACCACAATTTTGTATTTATTTAAGTTTTTTTTTATATCAGAGACAACTTTATAAACATATTTTAAGTTAGCTTTATTAGTTTTTTTGCTGGTTGGGGTACCTACACAAATAAATATAATGTCTGAATTTTTTATTGAATTATTTACATCTGTAGAAAAATTAAGTCTCTTTTGTTTGACATTTTTTATTATTAATTCCTCTAAACCAGGCTCATATATTGGAATTATACCCTTTTTAAGATTTGTAATCTTTTGCTTATTGTTATCAACACAAATAACATTATTTCCTAGCTCTGAAAAACATGTTCCACTGACTAAACCTACATAGCCAGACCCAATGATACAAATTTTCATAATTTAGCGATCTCTAGAGTTGATTTTATATACCCATCCATAGAACCACAATCTAAATATTTTCCTGAAAATTTATGACCAATAAATAACGACTTATTATCAATCATCGTTTTAATCGAGTCTGTAATATGTATCTCACCACCTTTTCCTTTTTTCTGTTTTTTTAGAATTTTAAATATTTTTTTACTTAATATGTACCTACCGATCACTGCATTTTTAGAAGGTGCTTCTTTAACATTAGGTTTTTCAATTACATCAGATATTACAAAATTTTTCTTATCTAGTTTTGAGGCAACAGAATATATTCCCCAACGATTAACATTATTTTTTTTTACAGACATACTTGCCATAACTGAAGCATTATATTTTTTATGCAATCTAATCATATCTTTTGAACAATTCTTTTTCATAATTAAATCATCTGGCAGAAGCATTAGAAAATAATTATTTTTTATAAATTTTCTTGTCTTAAGAACGGCATCACCTGTACCTAAAGGTTTGTTTTGATATACAAATTTAATTTTTTTTTTATACTTTAAAATTTTTTTATATTCTTCAATAATTCTTGAGTCTTTTTTCTTTTTTATTAAAGTTTTATAAAAATTATCATTATAAAAATACTTTTTTATCATCTCTTTTTTTTTTGAAATAATAAAAATTATTTCAGTAACGCCAGCTTCTATACATTCATCAAGAATATATTCAATTCCGGGTTTACCATTTATTGGTAGTAGCTCTTTGGCAAAAACACTTGTTAAAGGTAAAAGTCTTGTACCCAGTCCTGCTAGCGGAATAATAGCTTGTTTAATCATTTAGATAATTTATTTATAAACATATATTTATAAAATGAAAATAATTACAAGTATTTTAAATTTAAATAAAGAAATTAAAAACTACAAAAATGTCGGATTTGTGCCAACTATGGGTGGGATACATAAAGGTCATATATCCTTAATAAAAGCTTCTCAAAAGAAAAAAAATAAGACTATTGTAAGTATTTTTGTTAACCCTACTCAATTTAACAAAAAAATTGACTTTAGAAAATATCCTAGGAATATAAAAAAAGATATTATCTGTTTAAAAAAATTAAACGTAAACTACTTATTCATACCTAAAACAAAAGATATTTATAAGTTTAAGTCTAGAAAATTTGTTTTAAGGAAAAAAGATAAAATATTATGCGCAAAATTTAGAAAAGGTCATTTTGAGGGAGTGCTAAATGTTATGAATAGATTGATGTCTATTATTAAATCAAAAGATTTATTTATGGGTGAAAAAGACTTCCAACAACTACACTTAATTAGAAAATTTTTATCGAAAAAATTTGATGTACGAATTAATGCATGCCCAACAATAAGAACAGCTGACAAAATTGCCTTATCTACAAGAAATAAATTGCTTAATAAAAAATCATTGGAAAAAGCATCACAAATTGCAAAATTACTCATCAAAATAAAAAAAAGATCTAAATTATACTCATCAAAATTAAAATTAGATTTATCTAATTATAAAATAGAACTTGAAAATAAATTTAATATTAAAATTGATTATTTAGAGTTTAGAGATGAAAAAAGTTTAAAACTTTATAATCGAAAAAATAAATTTAGGCTCTTTGTTGCCTACAATATTAATGGAGTAAGATTAATTGATAACTTTTAATTATAAAAAATAAGCACCTACGCCTAAAAAAGAAACAAAACCTATTACATCTGTTATAGTTGTCACAAAAACACTAGAAGATATGGCTGGATCAATATTCATTTTTTTTAATGTTACAGGTATTAGTATTCCAAACAATCCTGCAACTATCATTGTTAAAATCATAGAAATAGAAATTATAAAAGCAAGTTGAGTATCGTTGAACCAAAAATAAACTATTATAGAGCTTATTATTGCAAAAATAATTCCATTTAATACTCCTATATTAAATTCTTTAATAATGTTATTGGTAAAATTATTTTTTGTAAGATCTTGTGTTGCTAGCGATCTAACAGTGACTGCCAAAGTTTGCATACCAGCATTACCTCCCATTGAAGCAACAATTGGCATTAAAAAAGCTAATACAACCATCTGTTCAATGGTAGCTCCAAATAAACTTATACAATAGGTAGCTAGAAAAGCGGTAAATAAATTTAAAAGTAACCAATTAAACCTTCTTTTTGTTTTCGTAATTACCCCATCCGTAATTTCTTCGTCACCTACTCCAGCTAATCTAAGAGCATCTTCTTCAGCTTCTTCTTTTAATACAGTCAATACATCATCATAAGCAATCATTCCAACTAACTTATCAGATTTATCTACAACCGCAGCGGAACTTAAATTATAATTTTCAAACAAATTACCCACCTCTTCTTTATCCATATCAACTGGTATCAATGTTTGCGACTCGGCCATTATAGACACCATTTTTGTATCTCTTGGTGTTCTTAACACTCTTGATGATGGAACTGTGCCTATAGGTTTAAATTCCTGATCAACAATAAATATTTCAAGAAATTCCTCTGGTAGTTCTTTATTTTCTCTTAAATAATCTATTGTTTGGCCAACAGACCAATTGCTTGGTATTGCTGTAAACTCACGTTGCATAATTCTAGCAGCTGAGTCTTCTGGATAACTTAAACTTTCAAGTAAAGCAAATCTGTCTTTTGGAGGTAATGAACTAAGAATAGTATTTTTATCTTTTTCATCAACATTTTCTAAAATTTTGATTGCATCATCCGACTCTAAATTTTTCAAAATATTTACTATTGACTCAGATGATAAATAAGCAGTCATCTCAGATTGAATTGACTCATTTAGCTCAACAAAAACTTCAGGATTTACTTTAAAATTATTTAATTTTATTAAATTTTCTCTATCATTTTCACTTAAATGCTCAATTATGTCAGCTGCATCTGCTGGATGCATATCATTAAATGAATTAGTTATAAATTCAGCATCATTTGAGGCAATTTTATCTGTAACAACTTTGATGAATTCCTTATTAAATTCAAAATTGACTTTTTTATCTTTAATTTTTTTTACTATAGTCATAAAATTTACCTTAAATTAGTTGGCACTATTAATAGAAAATAGGAATAATACAAATTTATAATGACAATAGAAATCAAAAAGTCAGTAAAACCAATAAAATATAAATCTGCAATAGATAAACTTGAAGATAAATTAGAAGAAATCAGAAAAAATGAGGGTAATGAACTTATTTGGATTTTGGAACATGAAGAAATATACACAGGCGGTACTAGTTATAATAATAATGAAATTTTGGATAAATCAATAAATTTTGTAAAAACAAATAGAGGTGGAAAAATAACTTACCATGGCCCCGGTCAATTAGTTTTTTATTTTGTGCTTGATCTAAACAAAAGAGGTAAAAATATAAGAAAACTTTTAACTGCAATTGAAAAAACAATTATCGATACTTTAAAGGATTACAATATAAGTACTTTTGCTGATAGAAAAAATATCGGAATTTGGTTTAAGGATAAATCAGGAAGAGTAAATAAAATTGCAGCAGTGGGAATTAAAGTAAAAAAATGGATTGCATACCACGGATTTGCATTAAATATATCCAACAATCTTGATGCATATAAAAAAATAATACCTTGTGGAATTAGCAATAGAGGAGTTACAAATTTAATAACAATTAAAAAACAAAGCTATAAAAGAATTAAAAGTACTTTAATTAAAAAATTTTTATCAAATATTAAAAATTAAGTCTTTTTGCTTTTAACATATTTCTAAAATAATCAGGCGGTGTTGCTCTGAATGTATATTTTTTTTCATTAACTTTAAATTTAATTTCATAAGAGTGCAACATAAGATTTTTACTACTCAATTTAGAATTATTTATTGTATTGTATTTTTTATCTCCAATAATTGAGTTTCCAAGATTAAATAATTGTTTTCTTAATTGATGTTTTCTTCCAGTAATTGGATGAAGTTCTATAAATGTAGCATTATTATTCTTATCTAAAATTTCATATTTAGTCTCTGCTTTTTCTATTATTTTTTTTTTATTTTCAAATCTTAATAAATCATCTTTAATTAAACCTTTATTATTTAAAATTATTTCTCCATTACATATAGCAAGATAAGTTTTATAAATTTTTCTTAATCTAAAGAGTGAGGTTAGCAACTGAGCTGTTTGTCTATTCTTTGCAATTATAAATACACCTGAAGTATCTTTATCCAGTCTATGTACAGAAAATGGTTTTGTATCTTTAAATACATCGCTTTTTGAAAAGATATCAATTATATTTTTTTTAGATTTAGTCCCACCTTGGACTGAAATTCCTGATTGTTTATTTAAAACTACAAAATCATTATTGTTTTCAATAATTAAATCTTCATTTTCTTTAATGATTTCATTTGTAGGTGTAAATTTTTGATTATTTTGCTTTAAAATTTTTTTTAATTCAAAGTTAAATAATTCAATTTTATCATTAAATTCAATTTTTTTTGAACTTTTAATTTTTTTTTTATTTAACTTAATTTTTCCATTCCTTAAATTTTTTTCAATTAAACTTTGAGGAATTTGACCAAATTGATTTCTTAAAAATCTATCTATACGCATACCGTTAAACGTCTTATCAACGTGCAATACTTTTTTCATTAAGTCTAGTTTAGGCTGTTGCTGCTTTAGGATCTTCTTTTTTTTGATCTTTTGCTGGATCTTTCCTCTTTTTATCAACTTTTTTTGCTTGAATATCTCTATCTACAAACTCAATAACTGCCATTGGTGCATTATCACCATATCTAAATCCAGCTTTTATAATTCTTGTATATCCACCTTTTCTGTTTTCATATCTTTTAGATAAAGTTTTTTTAACTTTATTAGTAGATTTAACATCTTGCAATTTTGAGATAAGTGTTTTTGTATTAGACAATGTGTCTTTCTTCCCCAAAGTTATAATTTTATCAGCTTGAGGTTTTAAAACTTTTGCTTTAGGAAGTGTCGTAGTAATTTGTTCATACTTGATTAATGAATTTAGCATATTTTTTATTAATGCTTTTCTATGTTCTGAGGTTCTGTTGAGCTTTTTATAGCCCATTTTATGTCTCATTAGATAGATTCCTCAAGTTTTTTTGACAGTTCTGCAATGTTGTCAGGTGGCCAATTTGGTATTTCCATTCCTAAATACAGAGACATACCAGTTAAGACTTCTTTAATTTCATTTAGTGACTTTCTTCCAAAATTAGGAGTTCTTAACATTTCTCCCTCAGATTTTTGGACTAAATCACCAATATATATTATATTGTCATTCTTAAGACAATTCATTGATCTAACTGATAATTCAAGTTCATCGACTTTTCTTAATAAATTTTTGTTAAACTCTGGTTCTGTTGGCTGTTCTCTTACTATAACTTCCTGAGGTTCATCAAAATTGACAAACATTCCAAGTTGATCTTGAAATATTCTTGCAGAATAAGCAACAGCATCTTCTGCAGAAATTGATCCATTTGTCTCAACTTCCATCGTTAATTTATCATAATCCAATGCCTTTCCTTCTCTTGCAGTGCTAACAGAATATGAGACCTTTTTTACCGGACTAAACAATGAATCAATTGGTATAAGTCCCAATGGTGGCTCTTCAGGTTTATTCATCTCAGCAGATACGTAACCTTTACCATTGCTTACTGTCATTTCCATATGAAAATTTGTATTTTCATCCAAATTACAAATAACCAAATCAGGATTTAAAATCTCAACATCAGCCGTTGTTGTTATGCTTGAAGCTTTAATTTCGCCAGGGCCTTTCGCATCTAATATTAATTTATTTATAGTTTCTGAATTACTTTTTAGTGCTAAAGATTTTACATTTAAAACTATATCTGTTACATCTTCTCTAACACCTTTTATTGAAGTAAATTCATGTAAAACACCATCAATTTGAATCGCTGTAACAGCTGTCCCTCTAATTGATGATAATAAAATTCTTCTTAAAGAATTTCCTAATGTAAGACCATACCCTTTTTCTAATGGTTCAGCAATTATTTTTGCAAATGATTTATCATCGCTTAAATTTATATCTAGCTTGGGTGGTTTAATTAACGATTTCCAATTTTTAATATTTACTTCCATTGTATCCATTATACTCTCCTTTTTTTTGGTGGTCTTGCACCATTGTGTGGCATTGGGGTTGTATCCTTAATAGAAATTATTTTAAAACCTCTGGCTTGAAGGGCTCTTAAGGCAGTTTCTCTACCTGAGCCTGGACCTTTAACTTCAACAGATAAAATTTTCATACCTACTTCTAAGGCCTTAGCGGCGGCTGAGTCTGCTGCTACTTGAGCAGCATAAGGTGTAGATTTTCTTGACCCTTTAAATCCTTTTTGTCCTGCTGAGGCCCATGAAATAACATTACCATTGGTGTCTGCAATTGAAACAATTGTATTGTTAAAAGTTGACTGCACATAAGCAATACCATTTAAAATATTTTTTTTATTTTTTTTCTTTTTGGAATAAGAACTTTTTTTAGGTATGCTTGAGCTATTTTTTTCTTGATCTTTGTTTTCTTTTTTATCTTTTGCCATATTATTTTTTAAGTGGTGTTAGTTTTTTACCAGCAATCGCAATTGCTTTACCTTTACGTGTTCTAGCATTACATCTAGTTCTTTGTCCTCTTACAGGTAATTTTTTTCTATGTCTAGAACCACGATAGGATGCGAGATCAATAAGTCTCTTAATATTAAGTGATGTTTCTCTTCTTAAGTCACCCTCTACAGTAAATTTTTGATCTATAAATTCTCTTATTTTTAATATCTCCTCGTCTGTTAATTCATTTACTCTTTTCGTACTTGGTATTTCTAAATGTCTACAAATAACATTTGAATTTTTTTGACCAATACCAAATATGTATGTTAGACCAATTCTAACTAATTTATTTTGTGGTATATTTACACCTGCTATACGAGCCATAATATTGAGATAAAAATTTAGCCTTTTATATAAGAAGTTATTTCAAAGTCAATGTCTTAAACTGATAGAATTTCCTCAATTTTACTAGATATTTCATCTATTTCTGCACCTCCGTCAATTTCGTAAAAATTTTGATTTTTAGAATAATAATCTAGGACAGGTTTGGTAGTTTCCATGTATGTATCAAATCTTTTTAAAATTGTATTTAAATTATCATCTGATCTTTTTTCTAAAATTTTTCTTTTTTTGATTCTTTGTATAATAATATCTTTCTTGACATTGAGAAAAAAAATAAAATCAATTTTCTGATTTGAATTATCTAATAATATTTTTAAGTTTTTGGCTTGACTTAAAGATCTTGGATATCCATCAAATATTAGGTTATTTCTTTTTTTTGGATCAAATACGGCATTTTCAATTAGTTTATTAACTATTTCATCTGTTGCAAAATCCCCTTTGGAAATTATATTTTCGATATCTCTACCAATATCTGTTTTATTTTTAACTTCATTTCTTAAAAGATCGCCTGTTGATATTTGATATAGATTAAATTTATTTACTATATTTAAAGCTTGAGTTCCCTTTCCAGCTCCAGGTGGTCCAAATATAATAACATTCACTAAAAATTATCTACCAAATTTTGTTTTTTTAATCAATTGCTCGTATTGAGAACTCATAAGTCTTGTTTGAACTTGTGTAACAGTATCAATTGCAACAACTACAACAATTAAAACAGAAGCCCCTCCTAGATAAAAAGGTATTGGATAATTTGCAATTAAAAATTCGGGCATCAAACAAACCAATGTAAGGTATAATGCTCCAATTGTAGTTAGTCTTGTCAAAATTGTATCTATGTACAAAGCTGTACTTTCACCCGGTCTAATACCTGGTACAAAACCTCCATATTTTCTTAAATTTTCAGCTGTCTCATTAGGATTAAATGTTATTGAAGTATAAAAAAAAGTAAAAAAAATAATTCCAGATGCGTATAAAATCATGTAAAGAGGCTGTCCTTGAGAAAAGTAGGACGATATATTCATAAAAATTTCATTCTGAGATACATTGAAATTCGAAAATGTAACTGGCAATAACAACAAGGCTGAAGCAAAAATTGCCGGTATAACACCTGCTGAATTTATTTTAAGAGGTAGATGTGAAGACTCACCTCCATACATTTTACTTCCCATTTGTCTTTTCGGATAATTTATTAGTATTTTTCTTAATGCTCTTTCCATAAATACTATAAATAGAATTGTTAAAACTAGTAATATAAAAATAAATATTATCATTATTGTTGAGATAGCTCCTGTTCTGCCCAACTCGAAGGTTGTAACTAAAGCTCTTGGGATTTCTGCTACTATACCTGAAAAAATTATCAAGGAGATACCATTGCCTATTCCTCTTTGAGTGATTTGTTCACCCAACCACATTAAGAATATTGTACCAGCAACTATCGTTGTCACTGTTGAAATTTTAAAGAAAATACCAGGATTTATAACCAAATCTGCTGATGACTCTAATCCCACAGCTAGTCCATATCCTTGTACTGTAGCCAATAGGACAGTTCCATATCTAGTTATTTGTGTAATTTTTTGTCTTCCAATTTCACCTTGTGCTTTAAGATTTTTAAAATAATCTGTTACACCAGTTAAAAGTTGCACTATGATTGATGATGAAATGTAGGGCATTATTCCTAGTGCAAATATTGCCATTCTGCTTACGGCTCCGCCTGCAAATACATTAAACATGCCTAATAAACCTTTTTGATTGCTATCCATCATTACTTGGAGCTGCTCTGGATCTATTCCTGGCAGTGGTACGAAAGTACCTAATCTATAAATTGCTAATATAAATATTGTAAATATGATTCTGTTTCTTAAATCGTTTGTTTGTGACGACTCACTCATTTTTGGTTTTTGATTTTTATCACTCCACCAAGTTTTTCAATCTTTTGCTTAGCTGAAACAGATGAAAAATCTGCCTCTATATCGACTTTAGAGGTTAAATTACCATTCCCAAGCACTTTAAACTTTAGATATGATTTATTTATAATATTATTTTTCTTTAAGCTTTCTAAATTAATGATGCTTGAAGTATCAACTCTTTTTTTATCAACGAAATTTTGTAATTGATCCAAGTTGATTTTGGCAACCTTGCTTCGATTTATTGGATTAAAACCTCTTTTTGGGAGCCTTCTATAAAGTGGCATTTGACCACCCTCAAAACTTTTAATTGCTACACCTGATCTAGATTTTTGACCTTTTACACCCCTGCCTGAAGTTTTTCCTTTACCAGAACCAATACCTCTTCCAAGTCTTTTTTTATTTATTTTTGTTTTTACTTTAGTGTTTAATAAATTCATTATCCTCTTTTTTCTACAATTTCAGATATTTTTTTATTCCTTAATAGTGAAATATTTTTTGGAGAGTTTTGCGCAGATAAAGCTTTCATACATGCTCTAATAACATTATGAGGGTTTGCAGTACCAAGTGATTTGGCCACAATGTCCTTTATACCTAAAACCTCGCATACAGCTCTAACAGCTCCTCCAGCAATTATTCCTGTACCCTTCGGCGCTGCTCTCAACTTGATTTTACCTGCACCATCTTTTCCAAATATATCATGATGGATGGTTCTGCCTTCTCTTAAAGGTATTTGTACTAGGTTTCTTCTTGCTAGCTCGTTAGCTTTTTTTATAGCGTCAGGAACTTGTTTTGCTTTGGCATGGGCAATTCCAATCTTTCCATTCTGGTTTCCAACAACAACCAAAGCTGAAAAGCCAAATCTTCTTCCACCTTTAACTACCTTGGTAATACGATTTATGTGTACTAGTTTTTCAACAAATTCGGTATTTTTTTCCATAAATTAAAATTCCATTCCATTTTTTCTAAGTTCTTCTGCTAGCATTTTTATTCTTCCATGATATTTGTAAATACCTCTGTCAAAGTAAACTTTTGTAATCTTCATTTCTTTTGCTTTTTTTGCAAGTTTTTCAGCAACTATTGCTGATAATTCTTTTTTTGTTTTAACTTGTGTTTTTAATTCTTTTATATTAGAGGAAGCAGAGGCTAATGTAATATTTTTTACATCGTCTATAATTTGAACACTTATATTCTTAGTTGATCTATTTACACTTAATCTAAATCTATCATTAGATGAAAATTTTTTTAATTTACCTCTTACTCTAAATCTTTTTCTCTCTATTTTTGTTAAGTTCATTATTTCTTTTTACCCTCTTTTCTTAATATATATTGCCCTTGTTCTTTAATACCTTTTCCTTTGTAAGGTTCTGGTGGTCTAATGCTCTTTATTTCAGCTGCAACCATACCAACTTGCTGTTTGTCTGTGCCTGAAATTTTAAGAATATTTTGTTTTTCTACCTGAATTTTTACACCATCAGGTATGTCATAATTAATATCGTGACTAAATCCTAATTGTAAGTTTAGAAGATTTCCTTTTAAAGAAGCTCTGTAACCAACGCCAGATAATTCTAAAATTTTTTCATAGCCTTTGCTTGTGCCAATAATAGCATTATTTATAAGACTTCTATTCATACCCCATAATCTTTTTGTATTTTGATTGTTCGTTTTTGGTTTAATTGATACTTCTTTACCTTCATTTATTTTTAAATCAAACATTTCTACATCTATATTTAATGTTTTTTTTCCAAGTGGTCCTTCTATGTTAATAATATTTCCACTTAAAATTACTTTAACCTTTTCTGGAATTGATATATTTATTTTTCCTATTTTTGACATTAAAATACCTTACAAATAATTTCGCCACCAACTTTTTGTTTTCTAGCATCAATATCAGTCATAACACCTTTTGGAGTTGATATAATTGCTATTCCAAGGCCATTGTTAACTTTAGGTAGACTTTCAGCACTTGAAAATATTCTTCTTCCAGGTTTAGAAACTCTTTCAATGGAACTTATCACTGGATTTCCCGAACTGTATTTAAGACTTATATGAAGATTTTCTTTATTTTGTTCTGATTTAACCTCATAATCAATAATGTATCCTTCAGATTTTAAAATTTCAGCTATTTTTGTTTTAAATTTTGACGACGGAAGCTCAACTTTTTTATGATTTCTTTTTTGAGAATTTTTTAATCTTGCTAACATATCTCCAATTGGATCACTTAAACTCATAATATCCTTTCTACCAACTTGATTTTACCATACCAGGGATTTTGCCCTCTAGACCTAATTGTCTTAAAGCGATTCTTGATATTTTTAATTTTCGATAAACTCCATGAGGTCTACCTGTTATTTGACATCTATTTCTAACTCTAATCTTAGCTGAATTCCTAGGTAAATTTGATAGTTTCTGCTGGGCTTTAAATCTTTCCTCAAAAGACAATTTTTTATTCATTATTGTCTTTTTTAGCGTTTCTCTTCTTTTGTAATATTTGTCAGAAAGCTTAATTCTTTTATTATTTTTATTTATTGCACTCAACTTTGCCATTAATTACTCCTGTTGTCTTTAAATGGGAAATTTAATTTTTTAAGAAGTTCAAAACTATGCTTTTTGTCTTTAGATTTTATTACAATTGTTATATCCAGTCCTCTAATTTTATCAACCTTATCAAAATTTACTTCGGGAAAAATAATTTGCTCTTTAATGCCAAATGTATAATTGCCAAATTTGTCAAAACCATTAGGGTTTAAACCTCTGAAGTCTTTAATTCTTGGTAATGCAATATTTATTAGTCTATCCATAAATTCATACATTTTATTTTTTCTAAGTGTAACTTTTAGACCAGAATTAGTATTTTTTCTTGTCTTAAAATTTGCGATTGATTTTTTAAATTTTGTAATAACAGGTTTTTGACCAGTAATACTAGCTAGGTCTTCTTGGCAAGAATTAATAATTTTTGTGTCATTACCATCTAGTCCCAAACCCATATTTAGAACAATTTTTTCAATTTTTGGTCCCATAAATATATTTTTATAGCCGAACATTTCTTTTAAACTCGGATTTATTTCTTTATTTATTATGTTTTTTAATCGTGGTTCCATTATTTCTTAGCTTCTAATTTTTTTCCAAGATCTACTTTTCTTAAATTTGAGAAATGTACAAAGTTTTCTTTGGATACAATGCCGCCTTTTTTTTCTTTTGTTGTTTTAACATGTTTTTTAACTATGTTTATTCCTTTAACTTTGGCTCTATTATTTTTTCTATCTATTTCGATCACTTCACCTTCTTTTTTTTTATCTTTACCAGTTAAAACTTTAACTTTTAAACCCTTTTTAATCATTACAAAACCTCCGGAGCCAAGGAAATTATTTTCATCTGTCCTTTATTTCTTAACTCTCTAGTAACAGGACCAAAAATTCTTGTTCCTATAGGCTCACCTTTATCATCTGTTAAAACTGCTGCATTATTATCAAACCTTACTTTAGAACCATCGTTTCTATGAATTCCCTTTTTTACTCTTACAACTACTGCCTTATGGACTGCCCCTTTTTTAACTTTACCTTTTGGTATAGCCTCTTTGACAGCAACTACAATTATATCTCCAATACTTGCATATCTTCTTTTAGAGCCACCTAAAACTTTTATGCACTCTATTTTTTTTGCACCTGTATTATCTGCAACAAGTAATTCTGTTTGGACTTGAATCATTTAATCTCTCCAATAACTTCAAATTTTTTATTTTTTGAAAATGGTCTGCTTTCTTTAATTGAAACTTTATCTCCAATTTTAAATTTGTTTTCCTCATCATGAGCATTATATTTTTTCCTAGCTTTCATCACTTTTTTTAAAACAGGATGTTGGTATTTTCTTTCTACCAAAACAGTTATAGTTTTGTTTGGTTTATCACTTACAACTATACCATTTAATATTTTCTTAGGCATTTTTTACCTCTAACAAAGTTTTCAATCTTGCTATGTTTTTTTTTGTTTCTGATATTTTTGCTGGACTCTTTACTTGACCATTCACCTTTTGAAATCTGAAGTTAAATAAATCTTTTTTAAGCTTTTCTAAATTTTCTAACATTTGTTTTTTAGTAAGTTTTTTTATTTCTTTTTTTTTCATTTTTATATTCTTTTTATAAATTTACATTTAATTGGTAGTTTAGCAGAAGCTTTATACAAAGCCTCTTTTGCAACTTGTTCTGATACTCCATCAACTTCAAATAATATTCTGCCTGGCTTTACTCTGCATGCCCAAAACTCTGGTGATCCTTTACCCTTCCCCATTCTTACTTCTGTTGGTTTTTTTGATACAGGTATATTTGGAAACATACGAGTCCAAACACGCCCCTGTCTTTTCATGTGTCTTGTAAGTGCAACTCTTGCTGCTTCTATTTGCCTTGAAATGACTCTATCTGGTTGAACAGCCTTTAATCCGAATGAGCCATAATTCATAGCGTTACATCTTGAAGCATTACCATGTATTCTTCCTTTATGTGCTTTTCTAAATTTTGTTCTTGTAGGTTGTAACATTTTTAAGATTTGTTCCTTTCCTGACTAAATTCTTTTGTGAATATTTCACCCTTATAAATCCATACTTTAATCCCAATAATTCCATACGTTGTTAATGCTTCTGCCTCCGAATAATCAATGTCAGCTCTTAAAGTATGTGATGGAATACTGCCTTCTCTTAACCATTCAGTTCTTGCAATTTCATTTCCACCTAATCTTCCACTTATAGATACTTTAATCCCTTTAGCGCCAAGTCTTAATGCTGATTG
The DNA here is from genome assembly GCA_902594675.1 of uncultured Pelagibacteraceae bacterium. Lineage (GTDB taxonomy): Bacteria > Pseudomonadota > Alphaproteobacteria > Pelagibacterales > Pelagibacteraceae > Pelagibacter. Next base: position 122,869 of record CACJNE010000001.1, on the reverse strand, counting down.
CATTGCTCTTTTCATTGCTCTTCTATAGGAAACTCTTTTAACTAATTGTTGAGCTATATTTTCAGCAACAAGATAACTATTTGTTTCAGGTTTTTTTACCTCTTTTATATTTAAAACAACCTCATTTGTAGTTAGTTTAGATAAATTTCCTTTTATTTTTTCTATATCAGTTCCTTTTTTACCAATTACAAAACCTGGTCTAGATGTATAAATAGTAACAAAACACTTCTTCGAGGTTCTCTCAATCATTACTTTTGAAACTCCAGAGTTTATAACATTTTTTTTGATATATTCTCTAATTCTAAAATCTTCTATTAAATTATTTCCAAAATCCTTTTTCTTAGCGTACCAAACAGAGTCCCAGCCTCTATTAATACCTAAACGTAAGCCTACAGGATTAACTTTTTGTCCCATGTTTCTCCATTTTTTTTTCTTTTTCAGTTAAAATAATCGTTAGATTTGAGTAAGGTTTCATTATCTCTGCAGCTCTTCCCTTTGCTCTTGCTCTAAATCTCTTCATTACAACTTGTTTTCCACAATATGCTTCCTTAACTATTAATTTATCTATATCATATTGATAGTTATTTTCGGCATTGGCAACAGCTGATGAAATTGTTTTTCTAATATCTTTTGAAATTCTTTTGTCTGAGAATGTTAAATCACGTATTGCTATATCGACTTTTTTTCCAACTATAGACTTTAAAATTGGATTTAATTTTCTTGTACTTGATCTAACGTTTTTGTTCACAGACTTTACTATTTTTGTATCAATTTTTTTTTGTAATTTTGACATTATTTTTTTGCTCCACCTTCAACTTTTGCTTTTTTATCAGCTGGAGTATGACCAAAAAATTGTCTAGTTGGTGCAAATTCTCCAAACTTATGACCGACCATATCTTCTGAGATTGTAATTGGTATAAATTTTTTTCCATTATAAATAAGAAAACTGATACCCACGAAATCAGGAATAATTGTTGATTTTCTTGACCAAGTTTTTATTGGTTTCTTCACCGTTTCATTTTTTATTTTTTCTACTTTTTTAATCAGACTTTCTTCTACAAATGGTCCTTTCCAAACTGATCTAGCCATATTTTACGCTCTCTTTTTCTTTCTTCTTCTTATAATAAACTTATCTGTTCTTTTGTTATCTCTTGTCTTTAATCCCTTAGCTGACTGACCCGTTGGAGAAACTGGATGTCTTCCACCAGCTGATTTACCTTCTCCTCCACCATGGGGGTGATCCACAGGGTTTTTAACAACACCTCTAGTGTGAGGTCTAATTCCAAGCCATCTTGACCTTCCAGCTTTACCTATTTTTATGTTTTTCTGATCAGGATTTGATAAAACCCCTATTGTTGCCTTAGCATTTGAATTAATTTTTCTTACTTCTCCTGAAGTCATTTTTATAATTGAGTAATTTCCATCAATTCCAGAAATTGAAACTGATGTTCCTGCTGACCTAGCTATTTTTCCTCCTCCTCCAGGATTTATTTCAACATTATGGATGTCTATTCCGACGGGGATATCTTTTAAAGATAAACAATTGCCAACCTTAATCTCTGCCTCAGATCCATTTTTAATTTTGTCACCAACTTTTATATCTTTTGGTGCTAAATAGTAAAAACGCTCACCATCTTCAAATTTAACTAACATTATATGACATGATCTATTGGGATCATATTCAATTCTCTCAACTTCTGCATTCATATCTAATTTTTTTCTGTAGAAATCAATTTGTCTATATTTGTGCTTATGGCCTCCACCGTGATTTCTCGATGTTATTCTCCCATAGTTATTTCTTCCTTTTGATGAGTTGTTTGGAGATGTTAAGGATTTGTAAGGTTTGCCTTTCCATAGTCCTTCTTTATTAATTAAGATAGTGCCTCTTGTAGACTTAGTATATGGTTTAAATATTTTCAATGCCATTGTATTAAATTCCAGTTGTTAGATCTATGTTTTGACCTTTTTTTAAAGTTATAATTGCTTTTTTAAATCCTTTAATTCTAACCTTTTTTCCTCTTGTGGTTTTTAATCTTGTTTTTTTATTAATAATATTTACCTTTATTACATTTACTTTAAAAATCTTTTCAATATTACTTTTCAAATTTTTTTTGTTAGCTTTTGAATGAACTTTAAAAATAATTTTATTTTGTTCTGAAAGATTAGTAGATTTTTCTGTTACTAATGGCGATAAAATTTTATCATATAAATGTAATTTTTCCATAATTAGTACCTTTTCTCTAACTCTTTAATTGAAGTTTCAGTAAATATTATTTTTTTAAATTTTGCTAAATCATAAGCACTGAAATGGTTAACGTCAGTTATTTTAACATTTGGTATATTTCTTACTGATTTTAAAATATTATTTCTTGATATTTTGTCGGCTATTATAATTGAGTTTTTTGCCTCAAATTTTATTAAAATATTATTCATTTCTTTGGTTTTTAGTATTTCTTTTTGAAAATCGTTTAAAATTATCAAGTCATTCAAATTATTTTTTTTTGTAATTAATGAGGCTATACTTAATCTTTTTTCACTTTTATTGAGTTTCCTTTTTTTGTATTTTGACTCTCCCTTAGGTCCATGTGCAACACCACCACCAACAAATATTGGGGCTTTTTTACTTGCGTGCCTTGCATTTCCGGTACCTTTTTGAGCATATATTTTTGAAGTAGATCCTTTTATTTCATTTTTTTGTTTAGTTTTTGCTTTTCTTCCTTTGTAGTTAGCGTTTGTTTTATATAAAACATTGCTTACTAACTTATTATTTATTTTTGCTCCAACAATCTTGTCAGAAACCTCTATTGTATCTTTTTTTCCATCAATATTGAGTTTAACAATTTTCATTTTACTTTTTTTTATCTTTTATTTTTTTTGATTTTTCTAAAGTTTCAATTTTTTCTAAAATAGTTGTTTTATTTATATTTTTTACAGATTTTTTTAACAATACTTCTGAATTCTTTGAACCAGGTATTGAGCCTTTTAAATAAATAAGTTCATTTTCAAGATCAGTTTTTATTATTTCAAGATTTTGCATTGATCTCATTTTGCTACCCATATGACCAGCCATTTTTTTTCCTTTAAAAACTTTTCCTGGATCTTGATTTTGACCAGTGGAACCATGAGCTCTGTGTGAAATTGAAACACCATGTGAGGCTCTTAATCCACCAAAGTTGTGTCTTTTCATTGCTCCAGCAAATCCTTTACCAATGGTTTTAGATCTGACGTCTAAAAATTTTATATCTTTAAAAATTTCAATACCAAATTCATTTCCCTCTTTATATTGATCTAAATTTTTAACTCTAAATTCTTTTAATATTTTTTTTGATTCAGTATTCTTTTTTGAGAAGTATCCCTTCATAGATTTTGATAGCTTTGAATTTTTGATTTTTCCAAATCCAATTTGAACAGCGCTATATCCTCTTCTTTCCTTATCTATTAATTGGATTATTCTACCTTTTTCAACTTTTAAAACTGTTACAGGGATAGAAAGACCAGAATTATAAAATTCTCTAGTCATTCCAATTTTTTTTCCAATTAATCCAATTTCAGTCATTATATTTTAATTTCCACATCAACTCCAGACGCCAAGTCTAATTTCATTAAAGCTTCTACTGTAGCTGGTGTTGGTTCTATTATATCTATTAATCTTTTGTGAGTTCTTGTCTCAAATTGCTCTCTACTTTTTTTGTCTATGTGTGGTGATCTTAATACTGTATATCTTTCCTTTTTAGTTGGTAGTGGAATTGGCCCCTTAATGTTTGCTCCCGTTCTTTTTACTGTATTAACTATTTCCTCAGTTGATTGATCTAATACTTTATTGTCGTATGCTCTAAGTTTAATTCTAATATTTTGCTTTTCCATATTTAGCCTGTTTTTTTAGTTACTTCGTCTTGTACGTTTTGTGGCACCTTGTCATAGTGATCAAAGAACATTGAATATTGTGCTCTACCTTGAGACATTGACCTTAAATTATTTATATAACCAAACATATTAGCCAATGGAACCATTGCCGTAATTACAGTTGCATTTCCACGTTGTTCTTGAGTATTTATTTGCCCTCTTCTACTATTTAAATCACCAATTACATCACCCATATAGTCTTCAGGTGTTACTACTTCTACTCTCATAATAGGCTCTAATAATTTTAAGGTTGCTTTAGTGCATGCTTCTTTAAAACATTGTCTAGAAGCTAATTCGAAGGCTAAAACGCTTGAGTCGACATCATGATGCAAACCATCTACGATTGTTACTTTGTAGTCTATTAGTGGAAAACCTGCTAATATTCCACCATCCGCAACAGTTTCAACGCCTTTTTCTACTCCAGGAATAAATTCTTTGGGAATTGCTCCACCTTTGATTTTGCTCTCAATTTCTCTACCCTTACCTGGCTCTAAAGGTTCAACGGTAAGCTTTACTCTAGCAAATTGCCCTGCACCTCCGCTTTGTTTTTTATGTGTATAGTCGTTTTCAGCAGATGACAGAATTGTTTCTCTGTACGCAACTTGAGGAGCTCCAACATTTGCCTCAACCTTAAACTCTCTTTTCATTCTGTCTACAATAATATCTAAATGTAATTCACCCATTCCTTTGATAATTGTCTGTCCTGACTCCTCATCTGAGGTGACTCTAAAAGAAGGATCTTCTTTTGCTAACCTACCTAAAGCTTCACCCATTTTTTCTTGATCAGCTTTAGTTTTAGGCTCAACTGCAATTTCAATTACTGGGTCAGGAAATTCCATAGGCTCAAGTAAAACAGGTGTATCTTTATTTGCTAAAGTATGACCAGTAATTGTATTTTTCAATCCAGCCAAAGCTACAATATCTCCAGCATTAGCTTCTTTAATATCCTCTCTGGAATTGGCATGCATTAATAACATTCTTCCGACTCTTTCCTCTTTATCTTTTGATGTATTATAAATTCCAGTTCCCGATTTTACTGTCCCTGAATAAATTCTAATAAATGTCAAACTTCCAACAAAGGGGTCATTTGCAACTTTAAAAGCTAATGCAGAAAATGGTGAACTGTCCTCGAATTTCATTTCAATTTCATCTTCAGAACCTGGCTTTGTACCCTTTATTGACCCAATATCCTTAGGACTTGGAAGATAATTTACTACAGCGTCAAGTAGTGGTTGAACACCCTTATTTTTAAATGCTGAACCTGTAAGAACTGGTACAAAGTTAAAACCTAAACATCCTTTTCTAATACATTTTATTATATTATCTTCTGAAATCTCTTTACCACCAAGATAGTCCTCCATAAGTTTTTCATCCTGCTCAACAGCAGTTTCAACTAATTCTTGTCGGTATTTTTCCGATATTTCTTTTAAATCATCTGGTATATCTGTTAATTCCCACGCTGCTCCAAGATCTTCATTTTTCCAAACAACAGCCTTCATTTTAATAAGGTCCACTACTCCTTTTAGAGATGCCTCACTTCCAATAGGAACCTGCATTACTAAAGGCTTTGCTCCAAGTCTATCTTTAATCATTTCAACACATCTAAAAAAATCTGCTCCTGTTCTGTCCAATTTGTTTACAAAACAAATTCGTGGAACTTTATACTTATCAGCTTGCCTCCAAACTGTTTCGGATTGTGGTTCAACTCCTGCAACACCATCAAATACTGCAACCGCACCGTCAAGAACTTTTAAAGATCTTTCAACCTCAATAGTAAAATCTACATGGCCAGGTGTATCGATAATATTAATTCTATGATCGTTCCAAAAACATGTAGTTGCTGCCGATGTAATTGTTATTCCTCTTTCCTGTTCTTGTTCCATCCAATCCATTGTTGCAGCACCGTCGTGTACTTCACCTATTTTGTGGCTTTTCCCTGTGTAATAAAGAATTCTTTCTGTAGTTGTAGTTTTTCCAGCATCTATGTGAGCCATGATTCCAATATTTCTGTATTTATCTAGCGTGTGAGTACGAGACATAATTTTACCACCTAAAATGAGCAAAGGCTTTATTTGACTCAGCCATTTTATGAGTATCCTCTTTTTTTTTGATTGCAGAACCTCTATTTTGATATGCGTCAAATATTTCATTAAAAATTTTATCTGACATATTTTTATCTTTACGTTTTCTAGAAGCATCCACTAGCCATCTTAATGCTAAAGCTTGTGATCTTTTTGATTTTACTTCTACTGGAACTTGATATGTTGCTCCACCAACCCTTCTAGATCTTACTTCGACTGTAGGTCTAATATTGTTGATTGCATCATTAAATACATTTAATGGTTCATCTTTTGATTTTGTTTTTATTTTTTCGATCGCATCATAAATTATTTTTTCTGCAATTGTTTTCTTTCCATCATACATAATTGAATTTATTAATTTTGGAATAATTGTTGATTTATATTTTGGATCTATTACTGGTATTTTTTTTGGTGCTTTTCTTTTTCTAGACATATTTATTTACCTTTTTTAGTTCCATAAAGAGATCTTCTTTGTTTTCTGTTAACTACACCTTGAGTATCTAAATTTCCTCTGAGTATATGATAACGCACACCGGGTAAATCTTTTACCCTTCCTCCTCTTATTAAAACTACAGAATGTTCTTGCAAGTTATGTCCTTCTCCAGGTATGTAAGCCGTTACTTCAAAACCATTTGAAAGTCTTACACGAGCAACTTTTCTTAACGCTGAGTTAGGTTTTTTTGGAGTAGTAGTATAAACTTTTACACAAACACCTCTTTTAAGAGGTTGTTTTTGCAAGGCAGGGACTTTATTCCTTGTTATCTGTTTATTTCTACTCTTTCTAACTAACTGGTTTATAGTCGGCATAATTAAAATTATTAATTTATATTTTTGATGAAAATAACTGACATGTTATTTATGGCAGCGTTTAGTGAACTAATCACTACATTCCAACCAAAAACATGGCCAAAATACATTAGAAATTTTATTTGTCAAACTAAATTAGAGCTAAATTTGCTTGATTTTACTGATTTATTTGAGCATCAGACGGATCATTAGACTCTTGCTCAGACAAGAATTTCTGATCATCATCAATTGCTTTTCTATTCCAAGCATTTTTAATTGAACCAGTTCCTGCTGGAACAAGTCTTCCAACAATCACATTTTCTTTTAAACCTGTAAGTTTATCAACTTTACCTTTTATTGCTGCATCTGTTAACACTCTGGTAGTTTCTTGAAATGAGGCAGCTGATATAAAGGACTCTGTTTGTAAGGATGCTTTAGTTATTCCCATTAGTACTCTTTCTCCAATTGCTTGGGCTTTTCCTTCAGCTTTTAATTTATCATTCATATTTTCAAATTTAATTCTATCTACTATTTCACCTGGCAATAATCTACTATCACCTGACTCTTTTACTTCAATTTTTTTCAACATCTGTCTAAGTATCACCTCAATGTGCTTGTCATTAATAATAACTCCTTGAAGTCTATAAACATCTTGCACCTGATTAACAAAATATTCTGTTAATTCCTCTATACCTAATATTCTTAATATATCATGTGGTAATGGTTGTCCGTCTAAAAGGTACTCCCCTTTTTTAATTTTTTCACCTTGATTAAAATTAATGTGTTTTCCTTTAGGTATTAAATAGCTTGATGTTTCACCTTTTTCAGATTCAATTGTTACTCTTTGTTTTCCTCTAACTTCTTTACCAAAAATAACTTTTCCATCATTTTCTGCTATGATTGCACTATCTTTAGCTTTTCTTGCTTCAAATAATTCAGCAACTCTAGGCAATCCTCCTGTTATATCTTTTGTTTTGGTAGTTTCTTTTGGCAGTCTCGCAATAACATCTCCAGCAAAGATTTTTTGTCCATCTTTGACTGATAGAATTGAGTCTGGAACTAAATAATATCTAGCTTCATTGTCATCAGCTTTTTTAATTATGTTCCCTTTTGCATCTCTCAATGTTATTCTAGGTTTAAGGTCGGTATTTTTTGATTGTGTTTTCCAGTCTACAACAGCTTTTGTTGATATGCCAGTAGCATCATCAACGGTTTCGGCTATTGAAACTCCGTCGATTAAATCTACATAATTTGCTATTCCATCTTTTTCAGCAATAACTGGAGTTGTGTATGGGTCCCATTCACAAATTTTAGCTCCTTTTTTAATTTTTTGATCGTTTTCAAAAAATAATTTAGATCCATAAGGAACTTTATAAGATGCTACCTGTAATCCATTATCATTTTCTATAGAAATTTCAGTATTTCTTCCCATAACAATTTGATTGTTTTTTGAATCTTTAAGTAAATTTGTATTAACGATTTTTAATATACCATCTGAACTAGATATAATTTGTGAATCTTGTTTAACGGATGCGGTTCCCCCAACATGGAAAGTTCTCATCGTCAATTGTGTTCCTGGTTCACCTATTGACTGAGCAGAGATCATACCAATAGCCTCACCCACATGTACCATTTTTCCTCTTGATAAGTCTCTTCCATAACATTTTGCACAAACGCCTTCTTTTGAGCTACAAGTCATTACTGAATAAACGTTCAAGGTTTTAACTCCTGCTGCATCTATCTTTTCACAGCCAGCCTCATCTATCATTTGATCTTTTTTTATTATTATATCACCAGATAAAGGATTTTTAACATCTGTAGCTGTTACCCTTCCTAAAGCTCTTTCTGACAAACTTACCATAATATTTCCACCCTCTAAAACCTCTGTTAATTTTATATACCCAGGGTTATCACATTTCTCTTTGGTAATAGTTAAATCTTGAGCTACATCACAAAGTCTTCTAGTCAAATATCCCGAACTTGCAGTTTTAAGAGCAGTATCTGCTAATCCTTTTCTTGCTCCATGAGTGGAATTAAAATACTCTAAAGCTGTTAATCCCTCTTTAAAATTTGAAGTAATTGGAGACTCAATAATCTCACCAGAAGGTTTAGCTATTAAACCTCGCATGCCGGCTAATTGTTTCATTTGTGCAGCAGAACCCCTTGCTCCACTGTCGGCCATCATAAATACTGAGTTAATTTTTAATCCTTCGTCAGTTACTTCGGTTGCTGAAATTCTTTTCATCATCTCAGAGGCAACTCGGTCAGTACATTTTGACCAAGCATCAATCACCTTGTTATATTTTTCTCCCCTTGTGATTAGTCCTTCAGCATATTGAGTTTCATAATCAGCTATTAATTTTTTAGTTTCATCAATAAGTTGTTGTTTATTGTCTGGAATTACTAAATCATCTTTTCCAAAGGATATACCAGCTTTAAATGCATGTTTAAAACCAAGATCTTTAAGCTTGTCACAAAAAATAACAGTATTTTTTTGACCAGAAAATCTAAAAACATGATCAATTACTTCAGAAACTACTTTCTTTGGAAGCAATCTATCAACTAATGAAAATTTATTATTAACATTTTTTGGTATTAAATTTGATAATAAAAATCTTCCAGCTGTGCTAATATGTTTTTCAAATTTTTTATTACCCTTTTCATCAATTGTTTCAAATCTTGATACAATTCTAGAATGAACCTTAATCTGACCAATTTCTAAAGCATGTTCAATTTCGGTTGTATTTACAAAATATCCGTCAACTTTCTCATTTTGAATAGGTGGTTGGGATAAATAATAAATACCAAGTATCATGTCTTGGCTTGGTACAATAATTGGTTTACCATTTGATGGACTTAAAATATTATTTGTAGACATCATTAATACTCTAGCTTCTAACTGAGCTTCTAAACTTAAAGGAACGTGAACAGCCATTTGATCTCCATCAAAATCTGCATTGAATGCTGCACAAGTTAATGGATGAAGTTCTATTGCGTTCCCTTCAATTAATTTTGGTTCAAATGCTTGAACTCCTAATCTATGAAGAGTTGGAGCTCTATTTAATATTACAGGATGTTCTCTTACTATTAACTCTAAAGCATCCCAGACTTCATTTCTTTCCCTCTCCACCAATTTCTTTGCTTGTTTTATAGTTGAAGCTAGACCCAATTTGTTTAATCTTGCATATAAAAATGGTTTAAATAGCTCTAAAGCCATTTTTTTGGGTAGGCCACACTCATGTAATTTAAGATCAGGTCCAACAACAATCACAGAACGACCTGAATAATCTACTCTTTTTCCAAGAAGATTTTGTCTAAATCTTCCTTGCTTACCTTTTAACATTTCTGCAAGAGATTTAAGTGGTCTTTTGCCGGTTCCAGTTATAACTCTCCCTCTTCGACCATTATCAAAGAGAGCATCAACTGACTCTTGAAGCATTCGTTTTTCGTTTCTTACGATAATGTCAGGTGCTTTAAGATCAATTAATCTTTTTAATCTGTTATTTCTGTTTATTACCCTTCTATATAAATCGTTTAAATCGGATGTAGCAAATCGACCACCATCTAATGGAACTAAAGGTCTTAATTCAGGTGGTATAACAGGTACTGTAGTCAATATCATCCATTCAGGTTTATTTCCTGTTTCTAGAAATGACTCAATTAATTTTAATCTTTTAATTGAACGTTCCTCTGAAACTTTAGATTTCGTCTCTTTAATGCTTTTAATTAAGGACTCTCTTTCTTCTTCAAGATTTATCGATTTTAAGATTTCTAATATAGCTTCTGCTCCAATGCCTGCTGTAAACGCCTCTTCACCGTAATCATCTTGGTATTTAATTAACTCCTCCTCTCCCAATAATTGATTTTTCTTTAAACCAGTTAATCCAGGTTCAATAACAATAAAATTCTCAAAGTATAAAACTCTTTCAACTTCTTTTAGTTTCATATCAACAACTAAGGAAATTCTACTTGGTAATGATTTTAAAAACCAAATATGTGCTACTGGAGTTGCAAGATTTATATGTCCCATTCTTTCTCTTCGTACGTTCGATTTGGTAACTTCTACTCCACATTTTTCACAAATAATTCCTCTGAACTTCATCCTTTTATATTTTCCACATAAGCATTCATAATCTTTGATAGGTCCAAATATTCTGGCACAGAATAGTCCATCTTTTTCTGGCCTGAATGTTCTATAGTTAATTGTTTCTGGTTTTTTTATTTCACCAAAAGTCCAAGATTTAATTTTTTCAGGACTAGCTAAAGTAATTTTAATGCTATTAAAATTTTGAGCTTCAGAAATTTCTGAAGACTTAAATAGATCTGATAATTCTTTGCTCATATTTTAGTTTAACTCCACATTTAATGCTAGTGATTTAATTTCTTTAACCAATACGTTAAATGACTCTGGTATTCCTGACTCAAAGTTTTCCTCTCCTTTTACAATAGTTTCATAAACTTTAACTCTTCCAGCAACATCATCTGATTTAACCGTCAGGATTTCTTGTAACGTATATGAGGCTCCATAAGCTTCGAGAGCCCATACTTCCATCTCTCCAAATCTTTGACCACCTAATTGTGCTTTTCCACCTAAAGGTTGTTGAGTAACTAAACTGTATGGTCCCGTTGACCTAGCGTGTATTTTATCTTCAACTAAATGATGAAGTTTTAGCATATAAATAATACCTACTGTAACAGGTCGATCAAATTTTTCTCCTGTTCTACCATCCCATAATGTTGTTTGTCCTGAGTTTGGAAGCTTAGCTAAATCTAACATTTTTGTTACATCTTTCTCCTTTGCACCATCAAATACAGGAGTAGAAATCGGCACACCATTTTGTATATTTTGGCACAAATCTTGAAATTCAGTATTTGTCAAGCTATCAATATTTTGGTTATAGACGTCATCACCATAAATTGATTTTAAGAATTTTGTTATTTTTTCTTCCTTTTCAATTTTCTTTTGATTTTTATTAATTAGGTCAGTTAATTGTTCACCTAGCTCTTTACATGACCACCCAAGATGGGTTTCTAAAATTTGACCTACATTCATCCTGCTAGGGACTCCTAATGGATTAAGCACAATATCAACGGGTTTTCCATTTTCTCTATAAGGCATGTCTTCTACTGGGACTATTTTACTAACTACACCTTTATTTCCATGTCTTCCAGACATTTTATCTCCAGGTCTTAATCTTCTTTTAATTGCAACAAAAACTTTTACCATTTTCATAACACTTGGTAATAAATCATCACCTTGTCTTATTTTAAGTACTTTATCCTCGAATCTCTCTTGTATATCTCTGTTTGCGTTTTCATATTGAGATCTTAATTGATATAAAGCATCTGTTTTTTTTGTGTCTTCAACAGAAATTTTAAACAGATCAGATACTGAGAGATCAAAGATCATATCCTCATTCAAATTTAGTCCTGCATCATAATTTTTTATTTTTTTTAATAATTTTGAATTTGTTAATATCGATGTTGCTCTTTGTTTAATACTTCTCTCTAAAATTTCTTCCTCAACAATTTTATCCTGTTGAACACTCTCAATTTCAGCACGTTCAATTGTTATTGATCTCTCATCCTTTTCAATTCCATGTCTATTAAAGACTCTCACATCAACAACTATTCCACCGCTACCGCTTGGCATTTTTAACGAAGTGTCTGTTACATCAATTGCTTTTTCTCCAAATATCGATCTTAGAAGCTTTTCCTCTGGTCCTGATGCAGAATCACCTTTTGGTGTAACTTTACCAACCAATATATCTCCAGGCTTAACCTCCGCTCCAATATAAACAATACCAGACTCATCTAAATTTTTTAAAGCCTCTTCATTTATATTTGGTATATCTCTTGTTATATCTTCTTCACCAAGTTTTGTATCTCTGGCCATAACCTCATATTCTTCAATATGTATCGATGTAAAAACATCATCAGTAACACATCTCTCTGATATTAAAATTGAGTCTTCAAAATTGTATCCTTGCCAAGGCATAAATGCTACCGTAACATTCTTTCCTAATGCTAATTCACCTGTTTTTGTTGATGGGCCATCAGCTATAATGTCTCCAGATTTTACTTTGTCACCAACTCTTACCAAGGGTTTTTGGTTTATACACGTATTTTGATTTGATCTCTTAAATTTTTGCAAGTTATATATGTCAACACCAGATTGAGAATAATCTTTTTCATTTGAAGCTTTTATTACAATTCTTTTTCCATCAATTTTATCTACAATTCCATCTCTTCTGGCCACTATTGTTACCCCAGAGTCTAAGGCAACATCACTTTCTATTCCTGTACCAACTAAAGGAGCTTCTGGCTTTAAAAGGGGAACTGCTTGTCTCATCATATTAGATCCCATAAGAGCTCTATTTGCATCATCATTTTCTAAAAAAGGTATTAATGAAGCTGCAACTGAAACCAGTTGCTTAGGCGATACATCGATATAATCAATATTTTCAGGTTTAGATAAAATAAAATCAAGATTTGCCCTGCTAGAAACTAATTCTTCAGTAAATTTACCATTTTTATCTAGTACTGAATTTGCCTGAGCGATTGTAAATTTTGTTTCCTCCATTGCAGAGAGATATTCAATTTTGTCTTGAACAACACCATTTTCAACTTTCTTGTATGGACTTTCAATAAATCCATATTTATTTATTTTAGAATATGTTGATAAACTATTTATCAAACCAATATTTGGGCCCTCAGGAGTCTCAATAGGACATATACGTCCATAATGTGTTGGGTGAACGTCTCTAACCTCAAATCCAGCTCTTTCTCTAGTAAGACCGCCAGGTCCTAAAGCTGAAACTCTCCTCTTATGAGTTATTTCGGATAATGGGTTTGTTTGATCCATAAACTGAGATAACTGAGAAGTGGCAAAAAAATCTTTAAGTGAAATTGTAAGAGGTTTTGCGTTAATTAGATCTTGGGGCATTGCAGATTCAACGTCAAGAGTTGTCATTTTTTCCTTTATGGCTCTCTCCATTCTATAAACACCAATTCTTGCTTGATTTTCAACAAGTTCTCCGACTGATCTAACTCTTCGGTTTCCAAGATGATCAATATCGTCAACTTCATCTTTTCCATCTCTCAAATCGAGCATTTTTTTTATTATTGCTAGAATATCATCATTTCTCAAAATAGTTATTTTATCTGAACAACTTAGATCGAGTCTGGAATTCATTTTAACCCTACCTACATCAGATAAATCATATCTATCAGAGCTAAAAAATAAGTTATTGAATATTTGGGTTGCTATTTCTATGGTGGGTGGTTCGCCAGGTCTTAATATTTTATATATTTCTGTAATTGCATCGTTTTTATTTTCGTTCTTATCATTAAAAATTGTTTGAAGTAGATAAGGACCTTTAGAAATAGAATTGGTTTTAGAGATATTGATTACATTAATGTTTTGATCTAAAATTTTTTGGATAATTGTCTCATTAAGTTCTGTACCTATCTTAAATACTTCATCTCCAATTTTAATTTCCTCGTGTAAAAACTTCCCAAATAAAGACTCGTTAGAGACTAAAATTTCTTTTAAACCATCATTCTGCAATTTTTTAGCTGTTAAAAAATTAATCTGATCACCAACTTTAATTAATACTTTATTACTTTTTGCATCTATTATTTCCTCAGAAAAATTCTTTGCTCTGAAGTTTTCAGGGTCAAATTTTGTTCTCCATTTTTTTGTCTTAAGATCAAATGTGAAAATTTCTTTTTCATAAAATTCGTTTGCAATATCTGATTTAGAGTATCCTAAAGCCTGAAGTAAAGTGGATACAAATATTTTTTTCTTTCTATCTATTCTAAAATATAAAAAATCCTTAACATCAAATTCAAAATCTAACCAAGAACCTCTATTTGGAATAACCCTACAATTAAATAATAATTTACCACTAGCGTGAGATTTGCCCTTATCATGGTCAAAAAATACACCTGGGCTTCTATGCATTTGATTAACTACTACACGCTGAACTCCATTTGTAATGAATGTCCCACTGTTAGTCATCATTGGGACTTCGCCCATATAGACTTCTTGTTCTTTTGCAGAAAGAATATCTTTAGTATTGTTTTCTTGATCTATCTCATAAACGACTAGTCTTAGCGTACACTTTAATGCGGCTGAATAAGTTAGACCTCTTGTTATACACTCATCAACATCAAACTTTGGTTTTTCAAGTTTATAAGATACGTATTCTAATGTTGCTTTATCATTTAAATCTTCAATTGGGAAAATACTTTTAAATACTCTATGAAAACCTTTGTGCAAATTTTTTTCCACATCTTCTTTAAATTCTGTTAACTCTTTGTATGAATTTTTTTGAACTTCAATAAGATTTGGTATTGATAAGCTTTCTTTTAACTTACCAAATGTTTTTCTAATATTCTTTTTTTCTGTAAAAGATAACTGCATACCTTATGTATTACTGAAAAAATTTTTCAGTAAAAAAATTCTTTCTGTTTGTTTTTATTTAAGCTCTACTTTAGCGCCTGCAGCTTCTAACTTAGATTTAATTTCTTCAGCTTCTTTTTTATTAACACCAGACTTAACTTCTTTAGGTGCGCCCTCAACTAAATCCTTAGCTTCTTTCAAACCTAGTTCTGTTACAGCTCTTACTTCTTTAATCACATTAATTTTTTTGTCACCTGCAGCAGTTAACATAACTGTAAACTCATCCTTTTCCTCAGCTGGAGCTTCTCCTGCAGCCGCAGCTGGTGCAGCAGCAACTGCAGCAGCAGCTGTTACTCCCCATTTTTCTTCAAGTTGTTTTGAAAGCTCTGCTGCTTCTACAACAGTTAAGCTTGATAAATCCTCTATAATTTTATTTAAGTCAGCCATAATAATAAATTTGTTCCTAGTTTATTTTTTTGATTTTTCGAGCGCTAAAATAGCGATTTTTGACGCCGGCGCAAGTAAAATACTTGCAATTTTTTGTGCAGGAGAGCTCAAAATACCCACTATTTTGGCCCTGCTTTCTTCAAGAGTTGGTAATGATGCTACATTTTGGACTCCGGCGACATCTAAAACATCAGCACCCATGATTCCACCCAATATTTTTAAATTTTCATTTTCTTTTGAAAATTTAGTTAAAATTTTAGCTGATGTTATGGCGTCTTCAGAAAGAGCTACAGCTGTTGGTCCCGTAAATAAATTTGAAATCTCTTTACATCTAGTTTTTTCCAAAGCTAATTTGGTAATTCTATTATTTGTTATCTTAAATTTAATACCATGCTCTCTCATTTTTTTTCTAAGCTCATCCAATTGATTTACTGTTAAGCCTTGATAATGAGTAACAATTACAGCTTCAGTTTTATCAAATTGAGATGACATATCGTTTATATACTGTTTCTTCTGCTCTTTATTCATCATAACTAAAAACTCTTTTCTAATTTTAATCTGTATGAAACACCCATGCTTGAGGTAATAAATGCTTGTTTTATCAAATCTCCCTTAATAGTTAAATTTGATTTTTCTTTTTCTAAGGCCTCAATAACAGCATTAAAATTTTTTATTATTTGCTCATTCTCAAAAGATTTTTTTCCAATACTTAAACCTATATTTCCATCTTTGTCGTTTCTGAGTTCAACTTGTCCTGCTTTAGCCTCATTAACTGCTTTTACTATATCATTTGTTACTGAACCTAGTTTTGGATTTGGCATTAAACCTTTGGGTCCTAAAATTTTTCCTAATTTTGAAAGTTTTATCATCATTGTTGGTGTACAGATTAACTTTTCAAAATTTAACTCTCCATTTTTAATTTTTTCAACAAGATCATCTCCTCCAACCAAGTCTGCATTTGCTTGATTAGCTTCATTCATCTTGTCATCCTCACAAACAACTGCAACTTTAACATTCTTACCTGTTCCTCCTGGAAGATTAACAACAGTTCTTAAATTAATTTCATTTTTTTTTTGTTTATTATTAATTCTAAAACTCAGCTCTACTGACTCGTCAAATTTTGTTGTACAATTATTTTTTATTGTTTCCAAAATATCTATTATTGATACTGAGGGTAATTCTTTGCTATTTAAAGGTAATTTATTGTATCTTTTAGATTTCATTATTCTTTAACCTCAATACCCATAGATCTTGCAGAGCCAGCTATTATTTTAGCCGCTTCTTCTAAGTCATTTGCGTTTAAATCTTCCATTTTTTTCTTTGCAATTTCTTTAAGTTGGCTCTTGGATATAGAACCAATTATATTCCTTCCGGGTTCTTTTGATCCACTTTTTAATTTCATTGCTTCTTTAATAAAGTGCGAGGCTGGAGGCGATTTAATAACAAAATCAAATTTTTTATCTTTGTATACAGTTATTATTACAGGCACAGGTTTTCCAGCAAAAGCTTTGGTTTTGTCGTTAAAAGCCTTACAAAACTCCATTATATTTATTCCTCTTTGACCAAGTGCAGGACCAACAGGAGGAGCTGGGTTAGCTTGACCACCCTTTATTTGTAATTTTACATATCCACTTATTTCTTTTTTTGCCATTAACTTACCTTTTCAACTTGGTTATATTCTAAATCTACTGGTGTTGGACGTCCAAATATTGATACTGATACCTTTAGTCTTAACTTTTCTTCATCTATATCCTCTACCAAACCATTAAAAGATGCAAACGGTCCATCGATAACTTGTACTTTTTCTCCTATGCTGTACTCAACGCCTGACTTAGGTTGAGCAACTCCGTCTTTAATTTGACCTAAAATTTTTTCAATTTCCTTATCTGATACAGGTATAGGTGTACCCTTTGAACCAAGAAAGCCACTAACTTTTTTCAAATTTTTAATCATATGATAAATATTGTTATCCATTTCAGTTTTAATTAAAACATAACCAGGAAAATATTTTTTTTTTCTTTGAACCCTTTTTCCTCTTTTAACCTCTGTAATATCGTGAGTAGGAACTATAATCTCTTCAATTTTTTCCTGAATTTTTGCCTTCTCAGCCTCTTCTTTAATTAATTGTGCAACTTTATTCTCAAAACTTGAGTGTGATTGCACAATATACCAATTTTTCATTATAAGCTCACCTTAAGGATTATTTCTAAAAAAAATTTTAAAACCTGATCTAATAAAAGAAAAAATATTGATGCTAAAACTGCCATAGCAAAAACCATTAAGGCACCTTGGACAGTTTCTTTGGCTGTTGGCCAAGTAACTTTAAAAGCCTCTTGTTTTACATCTTGAATAAATTTTAAAGGATTTTTCATAATTTTTAACTAAACTGGCAGGAGCGAAGGGAATCGAACCCCCAACCTCCGGTTTTGGAGACCGGCGCTCTACCAATTGAGCTACACTCCTATTGAGTTTACTCTATAATCTTAGTTACTACTCCAGCTCCTACTGTTCTTCCACCTTCTCTAATTGCAAAATTAAGTTTTTCATCCATTGCAATTGGGGTAATAAGTTTTACTGTAAATTTTGCGTCATCCCCTGGCATTACCATTTCTGTACCTGCAGGTAATTCTACTTCTCCAGTAACATCCGTTGTTCTAAAATAAAATTGAGGTCTATACTTTGTAAAAAATGGCGTATGTCTTCCACCCTCTTCTTTCTTAAGTACATAAGCTTGAGCCTCGAATTTAGTGTGTGGTTTAATAGATCCAGGTTTACATAAAACCTGACCTCTTTCAACATCAGTTCTTTCAACACCTCTTAATAGCGCTCCAATATTATCTCCTGCTTCACCTGAGTCTAATAATTTTCGAAACATTTCAACTCCTGTGCATACTGATTTCTTAGTTTCTCTGATTCCAACTATTTCAATTTCTTCACCGGTTTTAATAACACCAGACTCAACTCTCCCAGTTACAACTGTTCCTCTTCCTGAAATTGAAAATACATCTTCAACTGGCATTAAGAAATCTTTATCTTTAGGTCTATCTGGTTGTGGAATGAATTCATCTACAGATTTCATTAACTCCATTATAGAGTTTTTACCTATTTCATCATCTCTTCCTTCAACTGCAGCTAAAGCAGAACCTTTTATAATTGGAGTCTTGTCTCCAGGGAATTTATAAGAGGTTAATAAATCTTTAATTTCTTCTTCGACCAAATCTATCATTTCTTTATCATCAACTTGATCTACTTTATTTAAATATACAACAATAGCTGGAACTCCAACTTGACGAGCAAGTAGAATATGTTCTCTCGTCTGTGGCATTGGTCCATCAGCTGCATTTACAACTAATATAGCTCCATCCATTTGTGCGGCACCCGTAATCATATTTTTTACATAATCTGCGTGACCAGGGCAATCGACGTGAGCGTAATGTCTATTTTCAGTTTCGTATTCAACGTGAGCTGTTGAAATAGTTATACCTCTCTCTTTCTCCTCAGGCGCTTTATCAATTTGATCATATGCAACAAAATTTGCTCCACCACCCTCTGATAACACTTTTGTTATCGCGGCTGTTAAAGTTGTTTTTCCATGATCAACGTGTCCGATTGTACCTATATTACAATGCGGTTTATTTCTTACAAATTTTTCCTTCGACATTACTTTTATTCCTCACTTTTTTTAATTTTATAATTTTTGGAGCGGGTGATGAGAATCGAACTCACGCAACCAGCTTGGAAGGCTAGTGTTCTACCACTGAACTACACCCGCATACCCAAGTGCGCACTCCAAAGTTATTCAAAGTTTTATTAATGGTGGAGGGGGAAGGATTCGAACCTTCGAAGACCGAAGTCAACGGGTTTACAGCCCGCCCCATTTGACCGCTTTGGTACCCCTCCCAAATAGTAGGGGAAGCGTCCCCATGTTCAATAAAGCTTTAAACAACATGCGTTTTATATATTTTTATTGTACAAATGCAATACGTGAATTTCAGGAAAAATAGTATAAAAACCATATAAAATCATAAATTATGGCACAAAAATCATCCTTTTTTATAGCTGGGCGTCATGCAGTAATTGGTGCATTAAAAAACCCCAAAAGAAGGGTTTTAAAAGTTTTCTTAACGGAAGATAGTAAAAAAAATATTCATAAACTTAATCCCAATAGAAATTTATTAAAGGATGTAAAAGTTTTTTTTAAAACAAAAAAAGAATTAGGCAAATATTGTAGAAGTGAAGATATTCTTCATCAAGGATTTGTTGCTGAGATTGAACATTTGGAAAATCCAGAACTAAAAGAATTTATTAAAAAAAAAAATAATTTAACATTTGTTTGTTTAGATGGGGTTACGGATCCAAGAAATATAGGTTCTTTAATAAGAAGCGCAGCTTCATTTGATATTGACGGTTTAATTGTAAAAGAAAGGCATTTTCCAAGTGAAAGTAAAGTATTATATAAATCTGCAAGTGGTTGTGTTGAAAATCTAAACATTTTTCAAGTATCAAATATAAACACAACTTTAAAATATCTTAGAGATAAAAACTTTTGGGTTTATGGTTTTGCTGCAAATAGCGATAAAGATTTTACTCAAATTAAATGGACTGGAAATAATATTTTACTGTTCGGATCTGAAGGGTTTGGTCTTAATCAACATACTAAAAAGTATACTGATTTCTCAGTGAAAATAAATATTAATAAGAATATTGAAAGTTTAAATATATCAAACAGTGCGGCTATTGTTTTTCATCATTTAAAAAATAATAAGTAATTAGTTAATTATTAATAAATCAATTTCTATTTTTTCTTTTCTTTATTAATTTACTAATAATTGTTTTACCACCAAATGATTTCTTAAATATTTTAAGACATAATAGTTCAAATAAACCATAAAACGAAAATAATATAAATATTTTAAAATATTGAAAGAATAATTTAAAAATATTAGGAGAAATAAATTTCAGCATAATTTTTACATAAGATAAATTCAAATCATATTTAAATTTAACAATACTCTTTGGAATATTTGGAGAAGGCAATTTATTTCTATTTTTCCTACTATCCGTAGGTGCTGCTACTATATAAATAGCTTCAAATATTGAAGAATAAAAATAACCAAACTTGATTGAATCTTTGGGAGTACTAGTATAACCACAACTAATTACATCAAAACCTAAATCTAAAAACATTTTACTTAATGAAAATTTTGTAAAAGCAATATTATGTGCGGGATCTCCCAATGGAAAACCATATAAATTTGGCACTTCTGCATAAATCAAACCTTCATTAGAAAGATTTTCTTTTAATTTTTCTAGCTGATTTTTTGGGTAATCTAAATGCTCTAAGACATGAACAAGTGTTATTAGATCAAAATTTTTTTCTTCAACACTATTGATAGATAAATTAATAACTTTTGAGCCTAAAAATTCTGCCATTCTTAAACCTTTTTTATCAAAATCAGCCACATAAGAATTGACTTTATTTTTTTGGTTAAAAGCGTATGGTAAAAATCCGTTATAACCACCATAATCTAACATCTTGAATTCTTTTTTTTTTGTGATTGTTGTTTTGTTATCTAATATATCATAAATATGTTTCCATCTTTTAAAGGATACGGTAGACCAAGGATCAATGGGTGGTAAAATATTTTTATCTTCCGAGTTATCATTAAAATGGTTTTTTTTATCTCTATACTCTGAAGTAGCATAAATATTTTCTTCATTTTTAGAATTAAATTCAGAGACAGCACCACATTCGAAACAAAAATAACTCTTCCAATTATTATCTTTTGGAGAAAAACAGAAATGATGAATCTTGAATATTTCTAAATTATTAGAGAGACAAACCCTGCACTTAATATCTAAATCATTACTTTTCATTTAAACTAATATTACTCGTAATTGTGGTAGTCAGTACCAAGAGTACTTTTATTTTTTATAAACTGATTTTTATCTGCTAACAGTGTGAAACTACCATAAATAAAATATCTATAATCTTCAAAATTTTTCATTTCACTTACGGCATGATAACTTTCATCTGTGTTTAAGAACATTATAAGTTTGCCTAATCCTGGACTAATGCTTTCAATTTTTTCACAAGACTCATGAAGTGGCTGAGCTAAATTTTTGTCTTCTTTTATTCTTTTGTAAATATCAAAAGTGCCCCCTTCACCATTTTCAGATAATTCATTGAGATATAAAACAAAAACTATTAAGCGGCTGTCACTATCTCTATGAATTTCTCTTGTATATCCATTTCCAGCCTTTGCATAATTGTATAACAACTCTAAAGGTTTTTTATTTATATTAAATAATTTTGAAAATTTAACTTTTCTAACAATATCTCTATAAGTTCTATATAATGTATATTTTATAAGACTTTTACTTGAAATTAAATTTAATTTTTTATCACTCATCATTTTATATATTCTTTGATTTTGAGAAGGAAACTCAATATTGAAAAAGTTTTTTAAATGAAACTTATTTGAGTCAACTCCTAATTTTTCGCAACATATGTTAAAGAATTCTTCAGAATTAATCTTATTTGCTAGATTTTTCCAATTAACCGATTCCAATAATAGTTGGCTGTAAGCTAAACTAGATGAGGTTATATCTTCTCTATTTCCGTGATATTTAAAAAAATCTATATTTTTAGTAAATATTTTTGCATCGTTTATTAAATTCCTACAATCTTCAGCATTTAAAAAATCCTCTATAACAAAAAATTTCATCATGAATTAATATCATTTTACTAAATAATTTACTACTGATGAAATTAAACACTTTAAGATTATATAAATAGACAAGTCTGTTTGTAACGTTTTTTATTGATTGATTTAATTTGTCTTATAAACTAAAAATTCACTTACTAAATCATAAGCCCTTGTAGCTCAGCTGGTAGAGCAATTGATTTGTAATCAATAGGTCCGCGGTTCGAGTCCGTGCGGGGGCACCACTAAAATCTCATTTATTTGCAATAAAATTAAAATTTTTAAAAATAATTTTAAAAATCAAAATCGTTTAATAAGAACATATAGGGGAAGGAAGTAGAACTAACTGTAGTCTTTTTGTAGTCTTTAGGATTAAATTTTATTTTCTATTTATTCTTTCCTAAAAAATCATTCCAACTAATCCAGTGATTTTTATAAAATGCTGATTTCTCAGGATTGTATGGTATTTTTTGTAATTCAATATTTTTTTTACGTTCATTTCTAAAATGATTTGCATTTTTAAGCCTTAGTTTTCTTAGTCTTTGTTTTGCTGATTTGTAGCTGTAAAAAAATTTTAATGCATTAGCTATATTCTTACTTCCTAAAAAGTGTGCCCAACTTTTCCATCCTTTATTTTTGTATATGTGGTCAGGGTATCGGGGAATTTTTAATTTTTCTAATTTTTCTTTTTTAATTTTTTTCCATTCAGTATAATTTTTTAAATTATATTTTCTTACAATTTTTTCTGCTTGAATGTAATTTAACCATTTATCTTTAGGGACAATGTAAGCCTTATCTTTACCAAAAAAATCTAACCAATTTGTCCACTCTTTGAGATAGACTTTTTCAGGTCTTAAAGGGAAATTTTTTAATTTTCCTAGTTGATGATATCTTTGCCATTCCTGATTTGTTGTTATTTTCAATGATTTAGCTTTTTTCCGAGCTTCATCATAATTATACTTATCTAAATCTACTTTATAAATCTTCTTTGTACCTAAAAAATTTGACCAACTAATCCACCCTTTATTTTTATAAACTTTGTCTGGTCTATAAGCGTATTGTTGCGGTATTTTTCCTTTTGTATGTAATTCAAACCAATTATGTGATGAATTAATTTTATTTTTTTTTGCAAAATTACTTAGTGTTGATAGCTTTAATTTATAATCCTTTTTTTCTTTTCCAAAAAAATTGTCAGCGTCAACCCAACCTCTATTCTTATAAGCAACATAAGGTGTAAGAGGTATTGGCTTTTCTAAAGTTGAATTTTTTAAAGCAAATTTTCTCCAACTAGTTAATGATTTGATTTTATTTTTTAAACAAATTTTTTTAGCTTCTTTAAATGGAATAAAATTATGAAAATTTACATTAATATTTTCTAAAAAATGTGCCCAACTTTTCCAACCTTTGTTTTTATAAATTTGATCTACAGCTGCAGGTATATCTTTTGGAATTTTATTTTGTTTTTTTAATTCATACCACTCAGTTGATGACTTAATATTATGATCATTTGCGTATTTTTTTGCTTCATCGTAAGATCTCCAATTACCTCGAGCAACTTTATCCCAAACTTTTATTTGTACAGCTTTATTAAACTCTTCTGCCTCAACCTTGTATAAATTATTAATAGAGGTCACTCCATCTACTGGAGATCCTCCTTTTGGCTTAGTTCCTTCTGATACAGCTCTTAAATATTCAACAATTCTTTTATCAGTTGTCGCTAAAGCTCTAACAGTAATTGATACGTCATCAAAACCTTGTGCTTCAGCAGCAGTATCAAAATCTATTCCATCAGGAATAAATATTGGAATTAGAATATAACCAAACTTTTTTCCTTTTACCAAACGAAGTGCTCTTCCTGCTGCTTGAACAATGTCAACTTTACTTCTTTTTGGATCTGTAAAACAAACACAATCAATTGCTGGTAAGTCTACTCCTTCGGTTAAACACCTTGCATTTGTCATTAACCCCTTCTCTTCCTCAAAAGATAACATTTCTAAAGCACGATCTGAGGTTGGCATTTCTCCTCTGACATGGAATGTTTTTAACTTTCCATAAGTTGGATAGATCTTTGAAATTAAATCTTGTTGTTTTCTAAAATTTTCAGCTCTTCTAATGGAACGATGAAATGAAATAGCATTTTTGATTTTAAGTTTTTTTATAGCTTTTCTAAGAGCTATTGCAGTTGCAAGCTCTCTTGCTGTGATGTCTTTAAGATCTTTCTTAACCTCTAGATACTTATTGTCTTCTGCAATCTTTTCAATTTCTGGAGTGGTAATACCAAAAGTTATGATCTTATAGTCAGATATTATTGGAGGTTTTGAATTTATTGCTTCTTTAAAACTTAATTCATAAATTAGATTTCCATAATCTCTTGGATCATCCATTGACATATATTCATCACTATCACCTTTAAATAACCTTTCAGTTGCAGTCATAAATAAACGTTTTTTTATTTTAATATTTTTTTGATGAAGTAAATGAGCCATCGGCTTTTTACCTGAACCAACAGTTTTATGAGCCTCGTCCATTATACCTAGATCATATTTAAAACCTTTAGATCCAATAGCTGTGGCCCTTCCTGATTGATAAGTGGTAAAAACTATCTTTAATTTTTTAGTTTTTTTTCTTAAAAAATTCCTAATAACTCTTGGGTCCGTATCTACTTTAATTCCAAGATCCGAAGAAAAGGTTACAAAATCATCTTGTTCTTCTTTAACAGTATCATCAGAACAAACGCATAACCAATCAGGTTCAATATTATTTAACAAGAATTCTCTGGTCCAAACCTTAAGTGTTTGCTGCAATAATGATAAACTTGGAACAGCAATTAATATTGATTTTGGTTTTATTTTCTCTGCTATCCAAAATGCAGTTAAACTTTTACCTGTTCCACAAGGCATTATGATTTTGCCTCTTTCATTAGATTTAAAATAAGAAATTGTTTTAGAAATTGCCTCTTTTTGGTGAGGTCTTGGACTTAGTTTTTTTGGTTTTACTATTTTACCAATTGCTTTAGCTTTTATTTGGCTGAATAATTCTCCACCATCTCTATCTAATTTTAACCATTCATTAAGTAAAATATAACCAACATTAAGTAGCTGTTTTTTTTGTGGAGGCCTATTAACAGTAGCAGCAATAAGACCATGGGAAATATTTTTACAAACAGTAAATGCAAGATTGTTAAATGTAGCTAAATCCCCTTTTACTTTTAAAGTTTCAGTTTTATCAGAACGATATTTGCACTGAATAGCCCAATATTCATTATCAAAAGTTTCAGCGATTAAATCAATTCCCTCATCAGTTTTTGGGAGTTTGAGCTTTCTTTTTACAGCTGTTGGTATCTCATTTAATAAATAAACTTTTCTTAATTTAGTTTTATATTCAGGAGATACTTCTAAAAATAATTTAGTTAAATATTCAAATATTGATCCAGCTAGTTTAGCTTTTTTATTCTTAATTAATTTTTTTAAAGTTCTATCTAGATCTTTAAATGATTTAGATTGCTGAATTATTTTTCTTTCTTGCATACCTAAAAGGTACAAAATTTTATAAACCAAGTGTAGTCTTTTTGTAGTCTTTTTTATAAGAGCAACTTGCCATGACTCTAAAACATAAGTAGTATCAACGTTAATGAAAGAAAAATTTAAGAAGCTATTTGATTTGTAATCAATAGGTCCGCGGTTCGAGTCCGTGCGGGGGCACCATTTTTACTTTAATGATCTTGAAGTAATAAGTTTTTTTGGATCAAAAAATGGTTTCTCAATAATCTCACATTTAAAACTTTTATCATCAATTAGAACTTCCATTTCTAACCCAATTTTTGAATAATCAATATCTACTAACGCAAGAGCAATATTTTTTTTTAAACGTGGCGAATAAACTGCTGAGGTTACTTTTCCAATTATTTTATTATTGGCTCTTAATGACCAAAATTTTGTATTTGGACCACTTAACCTTTCACATTTGATTTCTAAACCTATTTGTAATCTTTTTATCCCATTGATCTTAATTCTTTTAAGTGCTTTCTTTCCTATAAAATTTATATCACTATCTAAGTTAACCAAACGATCTAAACCCAATTCAAATGGATTTGTATTAATATCAGCATCTGCATGATAAGACAGCATACCACCTTCTATTCTTCTTATTGAAGATGTATGACCTGGTTTAATTCCAAAATCTTTTCCTGCCTCCATTATTTTTTCGTAAAGATCATCACCTTTTGAACCATCTCTTAAAAATAATTCATAACCAAATTCACTTGACCAGCCTGTTCTTGATACAATTAATGGTATTCCATCTAGATCTAATTCTCTAAACCAATAATATTTTAAATCTTTAATACTTTCTCCAAATAATTTAATCATTATTTCAGCAGACTTTGGTCCTTGCAATTGCAGTGGAGATACATCTGGCTCCGTTATTTTCACATTTAAACCTGAGTTAACAGCGACTCCCTGTGCCCATAACAAAATATCACTATCTCCTAAAGATAACCAAAAATGATTTTCTCCTAATCTTAAAAGCACAGGATCATTTAAAATCCCACCTTCTGAGTTTGTAATTAAAACATATTTACACTGACCAATTGATAATTTTGATAAATCTCTTGGTGTTAATAATTGAATAAATTTATAAGCATCTGGTCCAGTAATTTCTACTTGTCTCTCAACGGCTACATCACAAAGAATTGCTGTTTTTATAAGGTTCCAAAAATTCTGTTCTGGATCACCAAAATCACGAGGTATGTACATATGGTTATAAACTGAAAAACCAGTTGCGCCCCATCTTACTGTTGCATCAAAATATGGAGATTTTCTAATTTGAGTACCAAACCCAAAATTTTTATTAATCATTAATTAGTTTCTTTTCTGATTTGCTCTATTTTTATTTTTTTTTGAAGACTTCTGTTTGAATCATATAAAAGATTAAATTTAACTTTTTTATTAATCATAATAGATATTGTCTTTGCATTTCTAACTTCGTAATTGTCAGCAACCGCACTTATTGGTCTTTTATTAATATTTAGATTTTTGATTGTTATTTTTGATTTATCGCTCACAATTCTTCCCTTCCATCTTCTAGGTCTGAATGCACTAATAGGCCTAATAGAAAGTTTTTTAGAATCTAAATTTAATATTGGTCCATAAACTGACATATTGTATGCAGTGCTTCCTGCAGGTGTTGATATCAATACACCATCAGAAACTAGTTTTTTAATAATTTTTTGCGAACCATTTGAAATTTCAAGTGATGCCGTTTGTCTACTTTGTCTTAAAATGGAAACTTCATTGATAGCTATAGACTTTTTAGTTTTATTAAACTTATTCTTTACACTCATTTCTAAAGGAGAAATTGAAACTTGTTTTGCTTTAGATAAATTTCTAATAGTGTTTTTTGATGAAAATTTATTCATTAGAAAACCATAACTACCAGCATTAATTCCATAAAAAGGTTTTTTATACTTATTGTATTTTTTTAGTGACGAAAGCATGAAACCATCACCTCCAATTACAATTATGAAATTGCATCTACTAAGAGAAACATTTTTAATATTATGGTCTAAATAATTTTTAATCTTTTTTGACTGTTTCGTATTATCAAAAAGAATATGTGGATTAATCATTTAGTGGTGCCCTCGGCCAGACTCGAACTGGCACTCCATAAATGGCAAGGATTTTAAGTCCTTTGTGTCTACCAATTTCACCACGAGGGCATGAGTTATTTTCATGAGTATTTATGCTAATATTTATAATTGAACAAGGTTAATAAGTAAATTTTTTTTATTTTATCTCTCTAACTTCTAGTCTACGTCTAGTTGTCCTATAAAATCCTATTTAAATAATTTCTTCTTAACCATCTATAATAAAAATAAAAATAAATTAAAAAAATTGGCAACAATATTGCTGTTAAAATTTGGTTAATCCCTCCGAATGCAAAGGCTATTCCTTGTGTCCTTAATTCGGCATCTATACATTCTGATAATTTTTCTTCCTCAGTGCCTAGTTTTCTTCCACCAAAATTATTGTTTTTACACCACTCTGTATAATAGCCAATTTCATCATTGCTGGTGTAAAAAGGTGAATTTATATAATCTTGATTTTGAAGAGTAGTCTTTCCTAGCAAATCACCAACGGTAAACCATGTTGAACAAGATGTGGGCAGTAATAGTATTATAAACAATAATGATAAAATAATTAATTTAAATAATTTCATAAATCTAATTAAAGATACCCATTATAACTACTACAACTGCTAGCGGGATTGCTATTATCAATGCACCAACTGTTAATACACCAAAACCCATAAACGGGACAATCAATAACCAGTTAACAAATCCTTTTTCAAAATCCCATTCGCTTACATCAAGAGGATGTCCCCACCTATATATTGTTTTATCAGCCAACGTAATTGTATCGTTAAATGATTTATTATTTTTTAAATTTCTTTTTTTCCATGCCTTAATCTCATTTGTTTCTTTTTCAGTCAGTTCTTTGTCATCTTCATAAAATCTGAGACAAATACCAATTATAAAGCAAACAACGTAACCTAAAAACCAAAAAAGGAATCGATCTATACTGAAAAAATTTCCTCCTGGTTCAATATTTCCTCCAAAAAATAAATAAATTAAAAAAATTACGATTGAAAAACTTACACCTATAAAAATTATTTGTTTTATTCTGCTCATAATGACTAAATTAATTAATTTCAAACCACATTTCTATATCTTTAAGTGTGTTCTTATTTTTACGATACTCTCTAATTTTAGCTCTCCATTCCCAAGGGTATAAAAATTTCATTGTCCATAAACCGAGATTATTTTCTTTTGCATATAGTTCTTCTGAATTATATTTTTTTTTAGAATACTTTTTAAAATCAAAAGCATATCCAGTTTTTACTAGGAACCTAGATAAACTTTCATTATTTACAAAACACTCAGCTAAAGTACGACCCCACATGTCTTTATTTTTCTCTCTTATACAATTGATTTTATTATTAGAAATTTTTTCTATAAGCTTATTTTTAGATAACTCTCCACAATATACTTTTTGTTTATTTAAATAACAAAGTTGTTTGTATTTTTGGTAATAAATTGTCTCTGGAGTGTCTATACCAGAGAATCTTATTGTTTCGCCGTTTATCTTAATTGTATCACCATCTAAAATTTTAATATCTTGTGAAAATGTATTGTTTGAAAAAAAAATAAATAAAATAACTAAAAACAAATTTTTCGTCTTCATTTAAATGTTAAATCTCTCAGATTTGATAAAGGTACATATTTGTAAAGAATATATGAGGCTATTGAGGCTATCGCTATTGATATTAAATATACAATAATCTTCTTCTTTATATTTTTTCTTGAAAAAAAATAGTTATAAATAGTTAAATCACTTTTATTAATTACCATTTTCTCTAAATCAGAAACTGAGTGTCTTATCTTTTTTTTTCTTAATAAATTATTCAAAACATTTACTCTAAGAGTTAATATTTTTTCATTTAAAGTTTCTTTATCTGTCATTTATTTTTTCTATAATATTCATCAACATTATCATCTTGAAATATGTAATAAGTAAATATGTTTTCAACTGTATTATGAAGCAATCTTTTATATTCTGATTTATTATCATCCAACTCATCAAAAACTCTAACTTCATGTCTACAATCGCGCCTTAGTGTAAGGTTTGAATGCTCACTATCAGTCTCTTTTTTGCTGATTACCAAAAGTTGATTAAAACTTTCAATAAATTTTTTTGAAGAAATGATATTCATTGTTTTATTTTTATAGTCATCATATGAGCTTAGAATACTTCTATTTATTGGAAGTAAATTGTATTGATCTCTATAAACTTTTTTAAAGTCTGGGATAACTGCTAGTTTATCTGTTCCTAAAAATATAATATTAAAAATTCTATCAGCTTTTTCATAATCTGGATTCTCAGGCCATCCTTTTGGCCAACATGGGGGATTTCTTCCTAGACCTTCAGCTTTTGCAATGGCAGCTTTAGTATTTAATGGTAGATCGTCAGGGTTATCTTTGCCGGTTTTTTCTACAAATTTTTCAAGTATTTGTTTTAATTCTTTATTTTCTTCTTTTAATTTTAACAATTCCTTGTTAGCTGTTATTAGCCTATCTTGAATATCAGGTGATGTTGTTTTATCTGGAAAATTTGGATACAGCATTTCGTATTCCTCTGGAGTGCTAGTTCCTGTTACCTCAGACCATTTTGTTAATTCTTTATTTTTTTTGTCTGTTATGAACCATAAAAGTAACAACAAAATAAAAAGAATTAACAAAATTAATTCTGTAAGAGTAAAACTAAAGACCTGTCCTCTTCTAACTTTATGAAGATTTAACATTATTTTCGTTTAAGTTTAGAAACTATTAAGTCTGACATGCTTGACATGTTGTTGTACATTTTTTGCAAAGCTTCTCTAGACTCTTCTAATGATTTGAAAATTTCTTTTTTATTTGATGTGATTTCTTTAATATCTGTTGAAACAATATTTTTGTAAGCTTCCATTGATTTTGTCATATTATCAAAAACATCTTGTAAATTTGATATCTCTCTTGATGGATTATTTTGTGTTAAAGCAGAATTAAGTGTAGTTAAATTCTCATTAAAACTTTCAGTAGTCTTATTAAGATTTTCTAAAGTCTTATCTAAATCGCTTGTTTTTTTAACCAAAGTATCAGAAGCAAGATTTATATTTGAGATAACTTTTTTTGAGGATTTAGCAAATTCCTCTGAATTTTCTTTTAGAAAAGTGGTTAATTCAATACTATTTTTTTCTAAAGACTCACTGGTCTTTCTGCTCATCTCATCGATTAAGTTTTTAAATGTACTAGTACTCATATCGAGCTGTGTTTTAAGACTTAGAGCTGTATCAGATAGCATTCTTTCAGACATTTCATTTATGTCTTCTTGTGAGGCAGCAAATTGAGACATAAAAACTCTGACAAATATTCCAACAACAGTAGTCGTTAGGGCAATTGCAAATTTTGGAATAATATCCTCTGCGGTTGGGTCATCGGATAAATCATAAAGAGCTAAAATTAATGCTGCCAGTGTTAAAATAAAACCAAGATAATATACACTGTCACCTAGTTGATCTAAATTTAAAACATTTCTCCCTTTATTGAATATAAAAATTGCATAAAACAAAACTACCAGACCGGGTAAAGCCATTTGTAATAATAATGAGTCTTGAAACCCTCTTACAATGACTATTGAAGCAATGCCTATAACAGTAAAGATGAAAAAAAAATTTCTTAAATTTCCCGCGCTGGTTCTTCTTAATTTTACTGTTGGTACTTCATTCTTAGCCATTATGAGCCTATCCTAAAAAATTTAATATTATTATTATGTGCATCAATTTCTTGAAAATATTTATTCCAAAAGCTCTCAACGTTATCACATTGTCCATTTTCATATCGTTTATAACAGTATAACTCCACATCAACATTATCTCTCAAACTAGAATAAACATTCTTAAAATATCTAGTATCAGTAAATTTTTTAATATTTATATCTGACGTATTATAGAAAGAGTATTCACTAGTATGATGCATAAAATCTGAAAATATAACAAGTTTATGAATATATTTTGGATTTGAATGTTTAAAACTATTAATGCTAACTACATTAATCATTTCAAAAATAGGTGATGTTGGACTGGTTGATCTTTCCATTATTTTATTAATTACCGGATTAATTATCTGACTAAAATTTTTTTCCCAATCTTCCATATATTTTTTTACAGTTAAGGTGATTCCTGATTTTTCAAAATAACTTAAATTTCTTTCATCTCCTGGATTACAAACAGAAATGACAGGTTTTATATTTCGTCCTTCGGGATCATTTTTAATTACATAAATAGATAGACGACTATATTGAGGGACATCTATCTTAATTTTATCTAAAAAATTTCTAGCATCTACTTCAACAATTGGTTTATCTTTTACAGTATCTGTTTGATCAAAAAGAACAACATGTTCAGAAAAAGGACCTTTAACTGGGCAGCCTTTTGAATTCAATTCTACAGAAGTAATGCTTTTATAAACATAATAACATATTACTAAAGCAACAATAAAAATTAACACTCCAAATATTAAATAACCTTTGTTATCTAAAGATTTTTTTTCATCTTCAAAACTTGGCATGATTATCTTTCTAGCTCTTCTGAGTGAAAATCAACAAGATCTTGGACTTTTTTAGTTGCATCCTCATACTTGGACTCAATATGTTTAACAATTTCTTTTTGATCTTTTTCAATAGTTGAAACTTTACTTTTTAATTTAAGAACCATTTTAGTTTGATCGTTTATATCGACATTTAATCTACCAGTTTCTTCAAAAACAAATGGTTTTTCGAAATACCTAGGTGGTTTATCTGTTCTTGCCCTCTCATTCTCATTCCTGTAGTGCATAATTGCTTGTTTACACTCACTATTAATACGTTTGATTTGTATCTCGTATTTCTCACCCAGTGTCGTAAATAAATCTATCATTTGATTTATTGATTTATATTTAATTCTCATTTGCTTGTATAATTCTCTAATTTCACGAATTAAATGATCTTTATGATCTTTGCATTCCTTTAAATATTTATAATGAGTATCTGCATATCTTTCCATTGTTCTATCTTTAAATCTCTCAGCAGCTCCAAAACCTGGGTATGGATCATCTGATTTATATCCACTACCAACCGCAGAAACACCAAAAACAATACCAACAACTAATAATGCAAAAGAAATAAAATCTTTTATCTCTAAAGGACTGGCTAATATAAATTGTACGATCTCAATAAATGAAATTTCATTATTTACTACAACTAGGTCTCTGTAGTGCGCAACAAAGAAATTTACACATAAAAACCATATTGAAATAATTAACAAACTTAAAAAACCTAGAAATTTAATAGTTCCATTAAAATGATTTTTAAATGGTAAAATAAATCTCCCATATAAAAAACCCATCCCAACATTGAAAAAAGAAATAATTATAGCGATACCGAAGCCTCCCATAATACCTGATCTTGTTACTTCTTTGAGAAATAAACCATTAATTAAACATTCTAAAAGGAACAACGTACTAAGTATAGCGTAATAATAAACTAACGAAGGTGGATAATTGGCTCTTCTATTTAAAGAATGCTTTTTTCTAAACTCATTATATCTATTTGTGGCATCTTTTATCTTTTCATTATCAAAATATTTAAAATTTTTAGACTCTTTCTTTTTTTCATTAAACCAATTAGTGGAATCTTTTTTATAATTATCAATTTTAGCATCGACCGTCATTATTCCACTATTGTCGATATTTTGTTTTACGTTGTTTGAATATTCGGTACCAAATTTTTTGCTATTCTGCATTATGCTGTAATAATGGCCTTTAATTTTTTCCTCAGCAGCACTTAAATTTTTTCTATCGGATCTTGGTAGATTTTTTTCACCATCTTTTTTAGCTTCCTCATCTATTTTAAATTTTTTAATAACTTCGTTGAGCTTCTCTAATCTTGGAAAAGTAAATGGTTCTTGAAGTTCAACTTCAGTGGAAAAAAGATTTTTAAATCCTGACCAAATATTATTAAACACCATGATTGATAATATGATTTACAGGAATAAATATCAAATCATCTCTCTAACTTCTAGTCTACGTCTAGTTTTGTAGAATTTATTATTGATATATTCCAATAAAAATAATCTAAAGAAAATAAAAGTGTAGGATTTAATAGGATTTAAGACCGTGTGAGACTGTTTGAGACTATAAAATATCTCTACCCTATGTTTTTTAAGTCCTTTGTGTCTACCAATTTCACCACGAGGGCATGAGTTATTTTCATGAGTATTTATGCTAATATTTATATTTCAACAAGGTTAATAAGTAAATTTTTTTTTATTTTATCTATCTGGTTTCTAGATTGTTTCTAGTTATTCTGCACAATCCTACAAAGTTTTTTCATTTAGTTTGATACAAAACAATCGTATTCAATATCCTGATAAATATAATCTTTTAGATTGCTTGGTAAGATTGTCGATTGCATAATTCTATTATTTTTAAAATCATTATACCTTAACCCAGCATTTTCATTATTGGTAAAATAGGTAGACCAGGCAAAGTCTTTTTCAAATTTTAAAACATTATGATACTTATTAACATCATATTTTTTTTTTGTATTGAAGTCGTATGAACTTAAATGTTTTATAGTTTTTCTTGCATCGTTAATTTGAAATATCATCTGAAAATCTTTTGACGGCATCATCAAACAAGTCCAGGTATATACTTTACTGTAAGCGTTATTGCTTATTAGAAAACCCAGAACCACGATCCCTAAAAGTTTTTTCATGATATATTCCTATTATATTATCTTCCCTACCTGACTTCTAGTCTACGTCTAGTTGTCCTATTATTTAAGAGTAAATTTTTAACCACAAGTTCAATTAAATTTTCCCCAAGTATACCATCCACCTACTGCACAGATTAAGATCCAAACTAATGGACCAATACCAAAGTCCGCACTGTAAGCAGAAGACTTCCAAGTGACTATACCTAGTACTATTCCTGCTATTATAGGGATAATATTTTTCATTTTAACTACAAGGTTCTCTATAAGCTGTGAGAACTTCTTTATTAAACTGTTTACTCTTCACATTTATTATTGTTGGATCATTTATAAGCATACAAAAAGTTTTTGTATTTATTTTAAGCAAGTTATCTAGATTATTGGCATTTTTTATTGGAATAAAAGTACCAGCATACCAGGCAACGCTTGATAATGATGCAATTGAAAAAGATTCGTTTCTTGTCATATAGCCAACTATTGTTTGAGTAGCTTCTGGTGAATAAAATGTTAAAAATTGATCATTATTAATTTCTTCAAATTCATAAACGAACTCATCAATTTCATATCTTGGTTGCATCCATGAATCCTGATTCATTGATATTCCTAAATGAGATGGTTGAATAAAAGTTGACGTTTCAATGTCAGAATTAGTATAAGTAGCTTTAAACCATTTGTATCCTCCGTATGATATTATTTGTCCAAATATATCTTCGTTTTGATAATAAAGAATTAATGCACCTTCTCCATCTTCCTCATAAAAAAAAGAATATGCATCAACTTTTTCATTGGCTAATATATTTTTTATAGAGAATAAAATAATAACAATAATCAAAATACTTTTTTTCATTTAAATTAATTTTTTTTTGCTTTTTCAGCTTTTTTCTCTTCCTCTATTTTTTTTTCAATTTTAGATTTGGTCATTTGACATTCTAGATAAACTGTAGCCTCAGTGATTAATTCACCTAATTCTTTATTAGTTAATTTTGCATTTCTTGGGGCATTAAGGTTAATATTATGTGTTTTTGCAAAAGATCGTAAAGATGAAGATTTAATTCCAAAATGAACACCTTGAACGCCCTCCTCAATCCATGTTGCAACCGCAACCCCAACTACGTTCCCTTTTTCGTTAATAATTGGTCCTCCACTATTACCTTGATTTATAGCTGCATCGGTTTGAAAGTTTGATGAATTATCACCAAAGCCGGCCAATGATGAAACGCTCCCTTTGGTAACTTTAACATTACCACTGACTTCTTTTCCCAGTGGAAATCCTGCAATTATTATATCCTCCAATAACTGAACATCCTCTGATGCTACATGGAAAAATTTTGATCCATTAATTTTTGCTTTAAGAATGGCCATATCATTTTTTTGATCAATTGCATATATTTTGCTTTTAATTCTGTTGCCTTTGTGTGCAATAATCACTTCATCACAGTTATCTATGACATGAAAATTTGTAACTATATTTGCGCTATTTCCAGTTGATGTTAAAAATCCTGTACCTGATCCAACAGGATAGAGCTCTTCTATTTCATCTCTATCTTTAATTTTTTTTGCAAGTTTCTCCTTCTCTTTTTCTAATTTTCTTCTTTCTTCCTCTATTTTTTTTCGTTCTATATCAAGTTTCTTTTTTTCCTCAGCTATAAGTTTTTTTTCATTTTCTAAATCCGATGGATTATTCTTATTTACTATGTTTATATTTAAATCACCGCACCTAGAGGCAAATTTTTCAGGCTCAAATTTATTTAGTTTACTCTCTAAAGCTTTTTTACAATAAACTTTTTTAGATACTTTTTTTCCATTCCATTTGTAATCAAAAACATAAATATTTTCGTCAATAACTTGACCAGATATTTTTGCTAAATAAGAATTTTCAAGATCTTTTAAAAAATAAAAATAATTTTCCGACTCTGAGGAATATTTTTTTGCCTGATTAAATAAAAAATTTTTTCTTGCTTCAGTTAATTTAGTACCAAAACAATCTTCTGAGCCTATCTCATTTGAATTATATCCAAACACCATCCAGCAACTTTCTTTATCACCTTTCTTTGGTAAAAAAACTCCCCATAACCATTTTTGTTCATCTCTATCAAACCACTTTCCATATAAGGCATTACGATTGCCAAATTCTTCCTTTGAAACAAAAACAACACGTCTCTCATACCATCCATCTTTGACTCTGTCCGTAGTAGACCATCGATTTTTTTTAGCATCATTTGGATCTATTAATCTTTGGTAGTTTATTCTATCGTTATAATAAATTATAAAAAATTGCTCTTTTTTGACTTCATTCTCATCATAATTTATGAAAGCTAAATATTTTCTCTCTTTGTTACCATGATCTTCAAAATCTTTTTTTGTGAATATAGTATATTTTTTTGAATCTAAAGTAACATCCCCTACTTCTTTATATGTTGTCTCAAAATTCAGAATTTCATTTAATTTTTTTCCATCTTTTTTTTTAATAATTTTTTTTTGAGTTAAATTTTTACAAGAGTAAGTGCTATCGGGGAAATATTCTTTCCACACTTCATATTTTAAATCTGCACATTCATTTTCATCTATATATCCATTAACAAACA
This sequence comes from uncultured Pelagibacteraceae bacterium, assembly GCA_902594675.1. Taxonomy (GTDB): domain Bacteria; phylum Pseudomonadota; class Alphaproteobacteria; order Pelagibacterales; family Pelagibacteraceae; genus Pelagibacter. Next base: position 85,609 of record CACJNE010000001.1, on the reverse strand, counting down.
TTTCATTAATTTTTTTAATTTCATCAGTCTTTGATGCATTAGAGTTTGCTGAACAGAATAAAAGAATAACAAAAATATATAAAAATCTTTTCATTTTCTAATTTTGCAAAAGTTCTTTTTTTTGTTTATTAAATTCTTCTCGTGACATATCTCCATTTTCGAATTTATTTATAAGTTTTTGTAGTTTATCAATTTTATCAGATGATTTTGGTTGTGAGATTTTAGGCAATACGTTTTCTTTCTTTTTTGTGACTGTTTTTTTCTTATTGCCATAAGTTTCATCTATATATTTTCTAGCAGCTGGAATAGAGACATGCCATGAATCGTAATATCCATTTCCTAAATCACACGCCCAATTTCCACATTTCATTGGTTTAAAGACATTTGTAAAAACATAAAAATATGATTTCGAAGATGGGTATACAATTTCAGTTTTTGTATCACTGAAATAGAGTCTTCCCCCCTCTGGTAAAAAAGGATCCTCACCCAAGGTTGAGCTCATAAATTTACTTCTCATATCTTGTTTAGAAAGTCCTTTTTGAATTTTTCCAGATGAAATTAACTCTTGGCCAGTTGTACAAGAATATAAAAACAATAAACTTATAATTAGCAAGGCGTATCTCATTATACATACTAACAAAGAAAATTATAAATTGTTATACAACTTTCAGTTTTATTCTATTTAAAGATTAAAAAAATTATTAAAATTAGATTGATAATTTTGCTAAAAAATGTGCTGGATTGTGATTTACAGGCTCAGTAGTAATTGTAAAAACTGATGTTATTTTAAAAAAAATTCAATTTAACTTTAAATAATTAAGTTAATATTTTTTTATCCTTTAAATAGGAGTTTAAACTTTTGTTATTTAAAAAAAAAGTTAATTATTTTTTTAAAAACTCTAAGTAAGTAAAAAGACCTTTTATCAAATGCACAGTGTATACTGCTGGGATTAATAAAATAAATCGAAATTTAAATTTGACCCAGGGAAACACTGTAAAAAAAGTTGAAATAAGATTAATTATTGGCATCACAAATGGGTAAATAATTAAAAATAAAAAATTAAAAAAATTATTACCTGTTAATTTCGAATATTTTTTTTTATAAATAGTATAAAATTGATGTCTACCCCAATTAGTGTGATGATTGATAAAACTTTTAAAATTTGTTCTATCTTGGTGTAAAACTTTTGCATTTTTGATTAACATCAATTTACCATTTTTGTTTCTGACTTTATTACATAAATCTACATCTTCTCCTGTTTTTAATTTACTATCAAACGTAATTTTATTATTAAAAAAAAAATTCTTTTTAATACTTAAATTACAAGTTGGAAGATGATATGGATTATGAATTAATTTGTTATGATTTGTATTAATAGATGTAAACCAAGATAAACAACCATCCAAAATTTCCCATAAATTGTATCTATTTTTAAAAAAACTTGGGATCACAGATCCACCTATTAAAGGAATATCTTCATACTCATTGTGAAATTGTACATGGCTATTGATGATTTTTTTATCAGGTATAACATCTGAGTCTAAAAAGAGTACCAAATCAAATTTTTTTTTGGCATAATTCATTGCTAAGTTCCTGTTAAAGGCTACAGTCTTTTTTTTAAGAGAGTAAATAAATTTAATTTTATTATTGTGTTGAAGAATTTTTTTCCTATTATTTATAATGATTTTACCATCTACAACTATCAGGATTCTGTGTTGTTTTTTTAAACTTATTTTTTTAATTAATTTAAATAAGTTTATTTCGTTATTATGATATAAAATACAAACTAAAACTTTTTTGTACTTGGTTTTTTTGAGTAAATTATGTTTGGCCATTTAGATGGATTGTATAAAATTGAAGTAACCATTGCACAATTATGTGTGCAATGACATTTCTTATCCTCAATAAACTTTATCTGATCTTTCATTTCTTGACTTTTAAGTATCTCATTAAGTGGTTTCTCTTTAAGATTGCCAATTTCAGGAAGCATTTCACATGAGGCTACTCTCCCATCACCCCAAACCACCATGTGACTTTTTCCAGCAAGACATGGTATAACTTGCGTTTGTTTTTTTAATGTATCAATTGAGGTTTTCCATAAATATCTATGATAATTTTTTAAAAGATATGCAGATAGATTATTCTGACCGTAATCATATGTTTCTAAAATATCAAACATTTTTATCGAGAGATCATCAAGTTTTTCAAAACTTGGTAATTTAACTGTTTCATCCAAAGGGTCTCCTCTTAACAAAATAACTGAGTGAAAGTTTGCTCCTCTGCTTTTAACTATTTTCATCAGAGGAATAATCTCATCATAATTGTCTTCATGAACTACTGTAATAAATCTTACTTTAATAAAATTAATTTTTCTTAACTCTTCATAAGCTTCCCATACTTTATCCCAACTTTGATTGTTCTTTCTCACAATATTATGACTTTTTTCTAGTCCATCTAGGCTTAAATTTATAACTATTTCTGTATCCTTATGATCCATTTGATTAATCTGATCGCATATATTTTTTTTTAGCCACCCATTTGTTGGAATAGAAACAATTTGTTTTTTAAATAGATTAACAATTTTATATAGATCTTTTCTAAGAAAAGGCTCACCACCACCGATATCAAGCCAAAATAAATCATTTATATCTCTTGAAATTTTTTTATAGTCTTCAAATTTTAAATCTTTTTTTGGATTTACAAAATCTACAAAACAATGCGCACATCTAAAATTGCAATGATTAGTAACATGTAAAATTAAATGTTTTACTTTATGGGAAAGATAATAAGAGGAAAAGTGATTTAAAAAGATACCAAAATTATTCATTTTTTTAAAAAAATATATTTTAAACTTTATCTTAAATTTTAAATTTTTGACAACTTTTAATCTATTTTGACTTAAATTTAAAAACAATTAAAGCTTTTGAACATAGTTTAAGCATATTAATAAAATAAAAAAATCTTTTAGTCATTTTTGTTTCACCAGTAAGCCTCTCGTAATATCTTACTGGGAGGTCAATGAGCTTAAATCCATAGAAAGATGATGAAAATAAAATATTAAAATCACCCCATATATCGTTAAGATTATTGTTTTTTCTAAATTCTTCAAAAATTTCCCAATCGTCTTTTCTAAAACATTTTGTACCACATAATGTGTCGCTTACACTAGATGATATTATGAATGATATTAGGATTGAAAAAAATTTATTACCAAAATAATTCAAAAATCTCATTGAGTTTTTTTCTAGCCTATAAATTAGTCTAGAACCGTTAATGACGTCTCCATTACCTATTGAAATTGATGAATAAAATAAATTCATATCATTCATCTTTACAGTCAAATCTGCATCTAATATTGCACAAAAAAAACCTTGAGCGTTACGTACCCCAATATCAACTGCTCGTGATTTTCCATTACCTGGTCCATCAAAAACTTTTATTTTTAAATCTTCATTTTTTTTAATTTCTTCAATAATTCTTCCTTTAGTAGAGTCCGTACTTTTGTCATCAACGAAAACTAATTCAAAAGGAAATGAAAGTTCAGATTTCGCACTTTCAACTATCTTATTTATATTTTCTTCCTCATTTTTACAGGGAATAATAAGAGACATTAATTTATTGGATGTTAAATTTTTAGTTTTCTTTCTAAGAGAAAAAACATTTGCAAAACTAAAAAAAGATAAAAAAGGAAACAAATTAATTAGTATTGTTAAAAATCTAGTTAAAAATGGTAATTTAAAAGGCAAAGACAGATCTTTTAAAACCCTCGATATTTCATAATTAGTGCAATTAAGAAAGATATTTAATTTTTTTTTTGAAAAAAAAAGCGAATTATCAAAATTCTTAATCAGACCTAAAAGTGAAAATAAACTAAATATATATTTCCACGATCCATTAAAATAGTTTAAAATTAATTTGCAATCTTCATGAAGTAATTTATCTATCTTATCAAAAAAACTTATCAGATCTACAAAATTATTTAGTGGGACTAAAAGAATTATAAATCTTTTACTTTTAATTATTTCCTCTTTTTCATTGAAAAAAAAATCTTTAATAGATTCATCACTATCTAAAACTATTACTTGATTATTACTATAATAAGTTTGAGGTATTTTATTTTTAATTGACTCAATAAGAATATTTTCCCACTTTTTTCTTAAGAAACTTTTATCACCTTTTTCAAAAATCACTTTATCTTTCATTGTTTACAATAAGTTCTTTTATAATTTTTTTAACATCATAATTTTGTTTCCAATTTGGATAATCTTTTATAAATTTTGAATTATTTGTAATCCACCACTTATGATCTCCAGTTCTAGGTTTATCGATTAATTTAAAATCTACTTTTAAATTTGTAAATTTTTCAATTATATTTATAGCTTCAAGAATTGAGCAATTTGATTTTCTTGATCCTCCAATGTTGTATACTTTTCCAATTCTAGGTCTTTTATAAAATTCCCAAAATGCTTTAACTAAATCTGATGAATGTAAATTATCTCTAACTTGTTTGCCCTTAAAACCAAAAATTTTGTAAACTTTTTTACTTAAAGCTGTTTTAACTAAATATGATAAGAAACCATGAAGCTCAGCACCTCTATGTGAAGAACCTGTTAAACAGCCCCCTCTAAAGCAGACAGTTTTAATTCCAAAATTATTTCCATACTCTTGTACTAAAATATCAGCTGATAATTTTGAACTACCAAAAAAACTGTGGATGCAGCCATCTAATTTTAAATTCTCATCAATTCCCTTATAATACTTATTATTTCTTTTTAATTCATACCTATTTTTTTTTTCCAGGTAAGAAAACTTATTTGGATTATCTCCGTAAACCTTATTTGTTGACATAAATATAAATACAGATTTAGGACAAAAAGATTTAGTTAATTCCAACAAATTAAAGGTTGATTTTGCATTTATATCAAAATCAAGCATAGGATTTTGATAAGCCCAGTCATGTGATGGTTGAGCCGCACAATGAACTATTAATTTAATTCTTTTATTATACTTTGAAAATATTTTAAATAATTTTTTAAAGTTTCTTATATCTAAATTAAAATGTTTATAATTTTTATTTTTATTTAAGTTTTTTTTAATTTTTTCAGTTGAGGCAGATTTACCAAAAAATAACTTTCTAAAATTATTATCTATACCAATTATATCAAAATTTTTTTTAGAAAAAAAATTGGTAGTTTCAGACCCAACAAGTCCAGTTGAGCCTGTGATTAAACAAATAGGTTTTTTATTCATATTTTTAAAATTGATAAATTTCGTACCATAGTAATGTTATTATAAAAAGTTTAATGTAAGCAATAATCCTTATTTATATTTTATAATAAACCCTTGCAATAAAGTCTTTTTAAAGAATGCAGGCTGCTTTCCTCATAAATTACCTCTACAAATTTAAAATTTTTTTTAATTAGATCAACATTGTACCTGTCGGCAAATACATCAAATATAAATATCGTTTTATTATTACACTTTGTTTTTAATAGCTCGATGTAATTATCAATAGGATAGTGGTACCCCATTGATTTAAGTGAAATTAATAGATCAATTTTATTATCTATTTTAATTTCTTTATCTACATTTATTAAATGAATTTGTTCATTCAAAAGTCCATTGTTTAATAAAATATTTTTTGTTTCATTTAGAACATTATAGCTTTCATAATTTTCACTGAAACCATATTTGATTTTAGTATCTATAGTATTCTTATCTAGCAAAAAAAAGCTTGGTTTGTTTTGGTACATTTCATTAATATAAATATGTAAAATTCCTAGACCACACCCTATATCAACAATATTCTCAATGTTTGCTGGTAAATACTTTTCAAAAGTATTTAATTCATTTTTAAACAAATTTTCTGTTAAATTTTCCAAATTTTTTTTTTGAAAGTAATGAATTAGAAAATTTGTAAAAATATACCTTCCAAATTTTTTTCTAAAGTATTTTTGTGTATCAGACAGCAACTCATTTCTTTGAAGTAATAGTAATTTACGAGATATTTTATTTAAATTTATCAATATATAATGTTGTTATTATATCAATAAGAATACTAAAAATATCATTTGAATAAAGTTAATAATTACTGAAATAAAGTGAGAATATTTGAATTTTTTATCCTGTTTTTCATCTCTAAATTTATTAATTAAAGGCATTAAAATATAATTTGAGGTAGCAAATAAAATTGCAATTATTAAAATTAGATAAAAATCCATCCCTAATCTGCTCGTGATCAGAAAAGTTAATAAAAGGATTAAGCTTAAGCCTAAATTAACTTTATAATAAAAAGGAAATATTCTTCTTATAAACTTTCTTGCGTTATTTTCATCTAATGTTGTGAATACGACAGGCGCTATGACAAAAGAAAAAAAAAGCATTATTCCTAAAATCATTGCTGTTAGATAAATACTGATTTGTTCAATCATTTTAAAATTTAATGGCAAGCTTCATTATGCTTTTTAAGTCTCCAATAATTGTAAGGCCAAGGAGTAACAAATCCGACCGCCAACATTATAGGTACTACCCACCAGGTAAGTATGGCACCTCCTGTTAATACATAATCTGTTAAATTCATTGCTATTTCCATACTAATCATTGAAATAAAGCTCATTCCTAATGCAGTCTTTAATGCTTTTTGAAAAGAAAAATTTTGTTTAATTAGAATGAATGTTTCTAAAATTACACTTGTAATTAAACCATTAATTATTGCTAAAATCATAATACTTAAAACTGGAAAAGGAATTTTGGTTAATTGAAAAAATAATATCGTTCCAAAATCACCTATTGCACAACCTAACAAACACCAAGCTGTATTTTTGGCACTTCTTTTCCAAGTGTGTCTACATTTCCAATTAAAACTGATAGTTTCAGCGCTCATAATTATTTGCTCATACTTAATTGATATTCATATATTAATCTTATACATAAAATAACTTGTGTTTAAAATGTGATAATAATTCATATTCATAACGAAATTATAACCTAATTATAACAAATCAATATTCTAGAAATAGAATCGTGAGATTATCATTATTCTTTTTTCTTCATTTTGTCGCTTTAGTGATCCTATTAATTGTCCATCCACATGCTAGTCCAAATGATGGATGGACAATAGAACAGCAAAATAAAAATATAACCTACGTATCTAATAAAAATTAGATATGTTTGTTGGAATGGAAGCTCTAATCATACTCAGTCTTTTTGGACTTATATTTTAGTTGCTTTTCTGAAGTTGGTAAATTGAAACATAGTGTTTCTTTTTAGGCAAAGGAATAATCACTGGAACATTAGTGCATCTTGGTACTATTGATTTTTTTCCATAAATAATATTTGCATCATAATTTTCAAAGTTTGTCTCAGGATGAGGATTGCCATCATTTATAATTGGCCATGCATCACATGCTCTATAACCAAATAATATTAAAGGTCTTGAACCGTTGGTATAATTTAAACCTGAGCCATGGATTGTTCGGCAATGAAAAAAAGCAACAGAACCTGCCTTTCCAGTTAAAGAAACTGATTTTTTTAAATTAATTTTGTTTTTTTTAGTATTAATTTTTCCTACAAAATAATTATCTTTACTATGATGACTAAATAGCTCTTTTTTATGAGAACCTTTAATAACCTTTAGAGGACCATTTTTTTCATCACAATCTTCAAGATAAATTCCAACTGTTATCAAATCATCATTTGTATGAGGGTAAAATGCAAAGTCTTGGTGCCACTCGACTAAACTCCCCTTTTTCTTATTAGGTAATTTAAAGTTTAACTTTCCAAGATGAAACCTTACTGTTCCTCCAATTAACTTTTTAACAATATCAATTATCTTTTTATTTCTCGATAAATTAAAAAATAATTTATTGTTATTTTGAGGGTTATTTAGTCTTAATATTTCTTTATTTTTTGAAGAGTTGCTATTGAAAACAAAATGATAATTATCATAACTTTGTGTTCCACCCTGATCTTTTATTTTTTTTCTACTGTTCTTTTCTTTAGTAACAATCTTCTTAATAAGAGAATTTATTTTATTTATATCTTTTTTTGAAATAAGTTCTTCTTTTAATAAATAGCCATTCTTTTTATAAAAAGTACTTTCAGTTCTAGTGATGCTCATTAATGAATTTTATAATAAAAATATAATAATCCAATACGAAAATAATCCGGATAATATTGTAGCAATTACATTTCTAGAAAAATAACCAACTAATATTGCAACTATTGCTCCAAATATTTTAGGATCATTCATTTCGATAAATAATCCATAATCATTAATAAAAATTCCTGGAAATATAATTGCTGGAAATACTGCTGAAGGAACATATGCTAGTACTGCTTTAATTCTTTCTCCCAATAAATCTCTATCTACTAGAGCAACCATGGTCATTCTTGTAAAATAAGTAATTATTCCTGCAATGATAATTGATGACCAAGTCATTTTTTTAACCTCAATACTAATGCAGCTACAAACAATGCTATGATTGGTGATATTATTATGTAGGATTTGAAAGGTGCATCAAAGAATAACAGTGAACTTAATCCACATGTGATCATAACTATTACATGATCTAGTTTTTTTAAATCTTGAACAACAATTGCTATAAAAGTTAGAGGAACTGCAAATTTCAATCCAATCTCCTCTGGCACAAATGAACCAAGAATTATTCCTGACAATGTTGATAATTGCCAAAAAATCCAAAGAGTGCCTCCTGAACCTAGTAAGTGATAATGAAGATATGGTTCATTTTTGTTTTTCTGAAAAAACTTATTAGATTCTGCAAATCCCTGGTCCACCACTAAGTAAGAAATCAATAATTTTTTAACAAAAGAGAGTTTTTCTAAATATTCAGATAAAACTGCACCATACAATAAGTGTCTTGAATTAATTACCCCAACTGATGTTACGGCTATTAATGTTGATGCTCCTCCTGAAAGCAATTGTAAGAAGACAATTTGAGATGCACCACCAAAAATAATGATGGACATTGCATAAACTAAAATAGGACTAAAACCGAGCTCAATACCAATTGCACCACAAACAATTCCAAATGGAATTACAGAAAACATATGAGGTGCTACAGATAATAAACCCTTAGTTAATAATTGTTTTTTTGTTAACATTACTTGACTGGCTGTAACGCAATTTTTAAATATTTCGTATCGAGTTTACAATCTTTGTATCCTCGCTTTACCACATTTAAGTATCTTTCGGTTGGATACCTAAACTCTGATTTATTAACCATTATGTAAGTCATTACTTGTTTATTGTAGTAAGGAAAATATAGTTTTGTATATAAAACTGGAAAATCCTCATAAACATCTAATTTTTTTTCATCACTTTTAGAAATTTCAAATAAAGCCCCAGGAACTAATGAATTTTTACTTTTTTCAATATCAGCTGCTCTATATTTGCTTCTAAAATTTAATCGATAGCCTTTAAGTTCATATTTTTTAAGGAAAATTGAGTCCTTACATCTTCGTTTCATTTGGAAAAGATTAAGATTACTTCCGTAAGCAAAATATAACATTACTCTAATTCAACTACTTTAATATTTTTTGCTTTAACAAATTCTAGAATTAATGAACTGCATAAATCTATTTTATCTTGGTCTATAGATCTTAATACAATTGAAACACCCAACTTTCCTTGTCTAAAAAATGGGTAACTTCCAATTTCTACGTCTTTATTATTATCTTGAACATTAGTTAAGGAGCTTGCTATCTCACTTTCATAAGTCATTAAATTTATGGTTTTGCTTAAAATAGGATCTCCTCCAACCAAAACATTACTTAATCCTCCAATCATTGCTTTTAGTATAGATGGCACACCTGGGAGTGAAAAAACATTTTCTAAATAAAATCCTGGAGCACCACTAGTTGGGTTTAAAATTAAATTTGCTGTAATGGGCATCTTCGCCATTTTTTGTCTACCTTCATTAAAATTTTTTGGCTCATAATATTTCTCTAAAATAGCAAAGGCTTCTTTATGAAAACCATATTCAATATTAAATGCTTTCGAAATTGATTCTGCGGTAATATCATCATGAGTTGGACCTATACCACCTGTAGTAAACACATAGTTGTATTTAATTCTTAGTTCATGAACCGTGTCTATTATTGTTTTTTCAACATCTGGAATAACGCGCACCTCTCCGACAGAAATACCTAGTGAATTAAGCCATGTTGCAAGTGTGCTTGTATTCAAGTCTTTTGTTCTGCCTGACAATACCTCATTTCCTATAATTATAATTGCTGCAGATATTTCTTTTTTATTAGTCATTTCTAAATATAAATAAATTTCTATGAAATTTACCAACACTTTATTAAAAGGCAAATTACATCGGAGATATAAGAGATTTTTCGCAGATATAGAAGTAAATAATAAAACAGTTGTGGCGCACTGTCCTAATACTGGTTCAATGATGGGATTATTAGACCAAGGAAATGAGGCTTGGATAAGTGAACATAATGATCCAAAGCGAAAATTAAAATTTACTCTTGAGATGATTAAAGTGAAAAATAGAATAATTGGAGTAAATACTCACAGAGCTAATAGAATTGTTGAACACGCTTTAGAGAATAAATTAATTAAAGAATTTAGTACGGTCAAAAATATTCGAGCAGAATTTAAGTACTCTGATGATACTAGATTTGATTTTTTGTGTGATAAAAAAATATTAGAGGTTAAAAACACCACATTAATGAGAGTTGATGATATTGCAGAATTTCCAGATGCAGTAACATCTAGAGGTGCAAAACACATTCAAAAATTAAGAGAATCTATAAAAAAAGGATATAAACCTTATGTCTTATTTTTAACGCAAATTCAGGGTATAAATAATTTTAGAATAGCAAAAGATATAGACAATAATTATTATAATGAATATTTAGAGGCTAAAAAATCTGGTGTAAACTTTCTTGCTTACAGATGCAGTTTAAATTCTAAAGAAATAAAAATTGAAAAGAAAATTAAAATTTTAGATGAGTAATTATTCAGAAAAATTTGAGAAAATGAGAATTGCTGGAAAACTAGCATCTAAGACTTTAGATATGTTAACTGATGAAGTTAAGGAAGGTGTTTCTACAGATCGGATTGATCAACTTGGTTATGAATTTATAAGAGACAATGGTGGTCATTCTGCTCCACTATATTATCGTGGCTTTAAAAAATCATTGTGTACATCTTTAAACCACGTTGTTTGCCATGGTATTCCATCTGACAGAGTTTTAAATGAAGGTGATGCTGTAAACATTGATGTGACTGCAGTAGTTAATGAGTACTATGGTGATACCAGTCGAATGTTTGCTATAGGTGACATATCGGTGAAGGCAAAAAATTTAATAGAAACAACTTATGAGTCAATGATGAAAGGAATAGAAATATTAAAACCAGGGGTAAAATTAGGTGACATTGGATATGAAATTCAATCCTATGTTGAACAAAGAGGTTTTTCAGTCGTAAGAGATTTTTGTGGCCATGGCATTAGTAATACTTTTCATGAACCTCCTAATATTCTTCATTATGGTAAGAAGAATACTGGTCATGAATTAACACCTGGTATGACATTTACAATAGAGCCAATGATAAATGTGGGCAAATTAGATGTTAAAGTTCTTAATGATGGCTGGACAGCAGTTACAAAGGATAAGTCTTTATCAGCACAATTTGAGCATACAATAGGAATTACAGAAGACTCTTATGAAATTTTTACAGAATCTGTTAAAGGTTATAAGAGGCCCCCATATAATTAATGATAACAAGATACTCTAGAAAAGAACTTACGGATATTTGGTCTGAACATAACAAATATCAAATTTGGTTAAATGTAGAGATAGCTGCAGCCGAAGGCATGGAAAAATTAGGTACAATACCAAAAGGTGTAGCTAGTGCTGTTAAGAAAAAAAGCAAAATCAATGTAAAAAGAATTCATAATATTGAAGGGAAAGTAAAACATGATGTTATTGCATTTCTAACCTCAATCACTGAAAAAGTAGGAATTAAGGCTAGATATTTACACCAAGGAATGACTTCTTCAGATGTTTTAGATACAAGTTTTAATATTCAATTAGTTCAATCTGGTAAAATATTAATAAAAGATATTGATCAAATTTTAAAAGTTTTAAAGTTAAAAGCTAAAAAATATAAATTCACTCCTTGTATTGGTAGAAGTCACGGTATTCATGCAGAACCAATTACATTTGGTCTTAAACTAGCATCCTATTATGAGGAATTTAAAAGAAATAGAAAAAGACTCTTTGATGCAATAGAAGATGTATCAACTTGTGCAATATCAGGAGCTGTAGGAACATTTGCCAACATTAATCCAAATGTTGAAAAACATGTCGCTAGAAAATTAGGATTAAAAGTTGAACCTATATCGACACAAGTTATTCCAAGAGATAGACACGCTCATTACTTTTCTGTGTTAGGAATTATTGCAGGGTCTATTGAAAGAGTTTCAACAGAAATAAGACATTTGCAAAGAACTGAGGTATATGAACTACAAGAATTTTTTTCAAAAAAACAAAAAGGTTCAAGCGCAATGCCTCATAAAAAAAATCCTATTTTAACAGAAAATTTAACTGGTTTGGCAAGAATGGTTAGAAGCTATACTATTCCTGCTTTAGAAAATATTGCTCTTTGGCATGAAAGGGATATATCTCACTCTAGTGTTGAGCGAAACATAGGTCCAGATGCAAATATAACACTGGATTTTGCATTAGTTAGATTGGCAAATGTTTTGGATAAAATGATAGTTTACCCAAAAAAAATGCTTGATAATTTAAATATTACTAAGGGTACTATTTTTTCACAAGAACTGATGTTGGAACTAACAAAGACTGGTTTAAGCAGAGAAAAATCATATAGATTAGTTCAAACACATGCCAAAAAATGCATAGCAGATAATCTTAACCTTTTAGATGTTGTCATGAATGATAAAAACATTACATCTAGAATACCAAGAAAAAAAATGAAAAAAATATTTAATTATTCCAATCATTTTAAGAATGTAAATTTAATATTTAAAAGAGTTTTTAAATAATGAAAAAAGGTAAAAAATTATATGAAGGTAAAGCTAAAATTATTTATGCTACAAATGATAAAAATTCAGTTATTCAGCATTTTAAAGATGATGCTACTGCTTTTAATAATCAAAAAAAAGATGTAATTGAGGGTAAAGGAATTTTAAATAATAGAATTTCAGAACATATTCTTACTCAATTAAGTAATGTTGGAATAAAAAATCATTTAATAAAGAGACTTAATATGAGAGAACAACTTGTCAAGTTAGTAGAAATTATTCCAATTGAATTTGTTGTAAGAAACATAGCAACAGGATCTTTAACAAAAAGATTGGGTATAGAAGATGGAACAGTTTTAGACTATCCGCTAGTTGAATATTGTTTAAAGAATGATGAATTAGGCGATCCTTTGGTCAGTAGAGAACATATCTTAGCTTTTAAATGGATGGATGTATTTGAATTAGACTTTATCTATGAAGAAGTAAGACGAATAAATGACTTTTTACAAGGTATGTTTAGGGGTGTTGGTATCAAATTAGTTGATTTTAAAGTTGAATTTGGAAGATCTGAAGTTGATGGAAAAAGAGAAATTATGTTAGCTGATGAAATTAGTCCTGATACTTGCAGACTTTGGGACATGAGAACTGATAAAAAATTGGATAAAGATAGATTTAGAAATGACTTAGGAAATCTAGTTGAGGCATATCAAGAGGTAGCAATAAGATTAAATTTATTACACGAACAATCAAATATTAGACCTTTAAATTACCCTAAACCAAAAGCTGTAAAAATTAAGAAAAAATGAAAGTAAAAGTAATAGTCACTTTAAAAAATGGGGTGCTTGATCCACAAGGTAAAGCAATACAACAAACCCTAAATGGCATGTCTTTTGAGAATGTATCAGAAGTAAGACAAGGCAAATATTTTGATATTGAGGTTAAAGAGAGTGATGAAAGCAAAGCTAAAACTCAAGTCGAAGACATGTGTAAAAAGCTTTTAGCTAACTTAGTTATTGAGGATTATAAAGTCTTGTAACTATCTAATGAAATCATCTGTAATAATATTTCCTGGTTCAAATTGTGATAGAGATATGGATGTAGCTCTAAAAAAATTTGGTTTTAAAAATCAAATGGTTTGGCACAATGATGATGAAATACCAAAAAGTGATCTAATTGTTTTACCAGGTGGTTTTTCTTATGGTGACTATCTAAGATGTGGAAGCATTGCTGGAAAATCAAGAATTATTAAATCTGTTATTGATTTTGCAAATTCTGGAGGATTGGTTTTAGGAATTTGTAATGGTTTTCAAATACTTACTGAGACAGGATTATTGCCTGGAATACTTCAACAAAATAAATATTTAAATTTTATTTGTAAGAATGTTTTTGTAAAAATTAAAAATAATGAAAATAAATTTTTTAAAGACATCAAAAAAGAAATTTTAGAACTTCATATTGCTCACAATGAAGGCAATTATTTTTGTTCAAATGATGAATTAAAATCTATTGAGGATAATAATCAAATCGCAGTTACATATTGTGATCATAACGGTAATGATGATGAAGAAAACAATCCGAATGGAGCATTAAAAAATATTGCAGGAATTTTTAATAAAAATAAGAATATTTTAGGAATGATGCCTCATCCAGAAAGGATGATTGATCCATTTTTATCAGGCGAAGATGGATCTTTGTTTTTTGAGAATTTAATTAAGAGTTTATGATGGTCGAAGTTAACGAAAAAATAGCAATCGAACATGGATTAAAAAAGGAAGAATATAAAAAAATTTGTGATCTATTAAAAAGAATACCAAATATAACCGAATTAGGTATTTTTTCAGCAATGTGGAATGAACATTGCTCATATAAGTCTTCGAGAAAACACCTTAAGAAATTACATACCAAAGGTGAACAGGTTATACAGGGGCCAGGTGAGAATGCTGGTGTAGTAGACATAGATGATGACCACGCAATTGTATTTAAAATAGAAAGTCATAATCACCCATCTTTCATTGAGCCATATCAAGGTGCAGCTACTGGAGTTGGAGGTATAATGAGAGACGTATTTACAATGGGAGCAAGACCAATTGCTAATTTAAATTCCATACATTTTGGCTCACCAAACCACGAAAAAACAAGAAATTTATTAAGAGGAGTAGTTAAAGGTATAGGCGGATATGGAAATTGTATTGGTGTTCCAACTATTGCTGGCCAAACCTGTTTTGATGAATCTTATAACGGAAATATTTTAGTTAATGCAATGACGTTGGGTTTGGTTAACAAAAATAAAATATTTTATTCAAAAGCAGCTGGAATAAATAAACCTGTTATCTATGTTGGATCAAAAACTGGAAGAGATGGAATACATGGAGCAAGTATGGCCTCAGCTATTTTTGATGAAAAAATTGAAGAAAAGAAACCAACTGTTCAAGTTGGCGATCCATTTACTGAGAAATTACTTTTAGAAGCTTGTCTTGAACTAATGGCTGGAAAGTCAATAATTTCAATTCAAGATATGGGAGCAGCTGGATTAACATCGTCTAGTATCGAAATGGCATCAAAAGGAAATTTAGGAATTGAGATAAATCTAAGTAAAGTTCCTTGTAGAGAGGAAAATATGTCACCCTATGAAATAATGCTCTCAGAAAGTCAAGAGAGAATGCTCATAGTTTTAGAGGAAGGAAAAGAAAATGAAGCAAAAAAAATATTTGAAAAGTGGAATTTAGATTTTGCTGTAATTGGAAAAACAACACAAAGTAAAAATATAGAATTATATTTTAAAAATGAAAAAGTGGCAGAAATACCAATAGATTTTTTAGCAGAGAATGCACCTATGTATGACCGAAAATGGATAAAGACTAAACTTCCAAAAAAAAATGAATATTCAAAAAATAATTTTAAGTCTTTAAAGCTTAGTGACTGTTTAAATAAAATTCTTACTGACCCTAATGTTGCAGATAAAGAATGGATATGGAGCCAATATGATCACACAGTTATGGGGGATACTATTCAAAAACCTGGTGGTAATGCGGGTGTTGTAAGAGTTCATGGCACAGATAAAGCAATAGCTGCATCAATAGACTCTTCTGCCAGCTATTGTTATGCTCACCCTTTAACTGGTGGAAAACAGATTGTTTGTGAGAGTTGGAGAAATATGGTCTCTGTGGGTGCTAAACCAATTGCAATTACTAATTGTCTAAATTTTGGAAATCCTGAAAAAGAAAAAAACATGGGTGAATTTGTAGAATGTGTCGAAGGTATTAGCGAGGCATCAAAATATTTAAATTATCCTATAGTTTCAGGAAATGTATCTTTTTATAATGAAACTAAAGACAAAGGCATTAAACCAACACCATCTATTGGAGGGATAGGATTACTTTCCAACTATAGAAAAATGCTGACAATGGAATTAAAGAACGAGGGAAATTACCTTTTGGTGATAGGTAAAACTGAGGGACATTTAGATCAATCTATTTTTTCCAGAATTATATTATCTAAATTTAACGGTCCTCCACCAGAAATAAACTTATTCAATGAAAAACAAAACGGAATGAGTGTATTAAGTTTAAATAACCAAAATTTAATTGAAACGTGTCATGATGTTTCTTTGGGAGGAATTTTAACTGCTATTGCAAAAATGTGTATAAGTGCAAAAAAAGGAGTTAAATTGTTTCCTTTTAAAAATTTAGTAAATAAATTTGAATATTTTTTTGGTGAGGATCAAGGAAGGTATATTATTGAAGTAAAACCTGAAAATTTAGAAAATGTTGAAAATTTGCTTAAAAAAGACTCAATCCATTATGATAAATTAGGTTTAGTAGAGAGTGGTAACATTTCTTATGAAAATGATCTAAAAATATCAATTGACCAGATCAAAGAAGGCTATAAAAAATGGTTAAAGGAATATATGGTTAACTAATGGCAATGGATTTAAAAGAAATAGAAAGTTTAATTAAAGAAGCTCTGCCAGATGCCAAAGTAGAAATACAAGATCTTGCAGGTGATGGTAATCATTACTCAGCTACTGTAATTTCGTCGCAATTTGCTGGAAAAAGTAAAATACAACAACATAAAATGGTATATAATTCATTAAAAGGTAAAATGGGAAACGAATTACATGCATTAGCTGTTAAAACCAAGGAGAACTAAATGAACGATCAAACAAAAGAATTAATAAATAACGAAATTAAAAATAATGAAGTTTGTCTATTTATGAAAGGCACGCCTGATGCTCCTCAGTGTGGTTTCTCTATGGCTGTTATAAATATTTTAAAAATTCTTGAAGTTAACTTTAAAGGTGTAAATGTTTTAGCAGATCAAAATCTAAGAGAGGGCATTAAAGTTTTTAGCGATTGGCCAACAATTCCGCAACTTTACATTAAAAATGAATTTATTGGTGGGTGTGATATTGTTAAAGAAATGTATGAAAGTGGAGAGTTGGCTAAACTTTTTGAGGACCAAGGAATAAATTTTAAAAAGAAAAGCTAAAATTAATCTAAAATAATTTTATTATCTAGAATAATATTCAATTACAAGGTTTGGTTCCATTACTACAGGATAAGGGACTTCCTCAAATTTTGGCACTCTTACAAATTTAACTTTTTTGTTTTTTTCATCTAATTGTAAATATTCTGGAACTTCTCTTTCTTTGTTAGCTAGTGCTATATCAATTAAAGCCAACTGTTTTGATTTATCTCTAATTTCTATACTATCTTCTTCTCTTACTTGGTAGCTAGAAATATTTACTTTTTTTCCATTAACTCTTACATGACCATGATTAATCAGTTGTCTTGACGAAAAAATAGTATTTGATAACTTAGATCTGTAAATTACAGCATCCAATCTTCTCTCCAGTAATCCAATTAAATTTTCAGCGGTATCTCCTTTTTTCATTATAGCTTTTTTATACATATTTCTAAATTGTCTCTCGTTCATATTGCCATAATAACATTTTAATTTTTGTTTTGCTTGTAGCTGTAAACCATAATCTGATGGTTTTGCAGATTTGGTTTGCCCATGTTGTCCTGGAGGATAAGCTCGAGTGTTAAAAGGACTTTTAGGTCTTCCCCATAGATTAACCTTAAGTCTTCTATCTACTTTATGTTTTGAGTTTAATCGTTTTGTCATACTGTAATTAAAGGCTTTATAGAGATCAAAATATTTTTGTCAATCAAGGTTTTTTAATTAGACCGGCAAATACACTTGCTAAAATGCGTATTTCTTTTTGAGATAGTTCCATTTTATAAAAAATACTTCTTAAATTTTCAATCATTATAGGTTTTTTTGCTTTTATTTTAAAAAAATTTTGTTTCTCAAGGTTATATAAACAGAAGTTCAACATATTAGATATTTCATGTTTTGTAGCTTTTTGTATTTTTTTTGACTTTCGAAAATCAACTTT
Organism: uncultured Pelagibacteraceae bacterium; assembly: GCA_902594675.1. GTDB lineage: Bacteria > Pseudomonadota > Alphaproteobacteria > Pelagibacterales > Pelagibacteraceae > Pelagibacter. Next base: position 67,182 of record CACJNE010000001.1, on the reverse strand, counting down.
TCTATTTGAAATTAAGCTAGAAACTGCTTGTGCAATTATAACAAGACTATGAGATAAATTTAGTGATCTAAAATTACTATTGCTTGGAATTTGCAATGTATAATCAGCATAACTAACTTCATTATTTGATAAACCAGATGCTTCTGATCCAAATAAGAATGTTACTCTTTTTTTAAAATTTATATTCTTTAAACCTTCTATTGAAATATGTTTGATATTTTTATTTCTAAATCTTGCAGAGGTGGCGATCAAAATATCGGTTTTCACAAGAGATTTTTCTAAATTTGAAAAAACTTTTGAATTCTTTATAATATCTTTAGCTCCCACAGATGTTGCTATTATTTTGTCATTTGGGAATATTGGTTTTGGGTCTATTAAAGATAAATTTTTAAAACCAAAATTTTTCATACCTCTTGCACATAAACCAATATTTTCAGATAATTGTGGTTTATGAAGAATGAATGAAATATTATTAAAATTCATTAAGCACTTGCTGGTGCATTATCTTTGAAGAGTTTATAATCAAGACTGTCTATCAATGCTTTAAATGAAGCATCTATAATATTTGGTGATACACCAATTGTGAACCAATTTTTTCCCTTTGAGTCTGTACTTTCAATTGAAACCCTTGTTACAGCTTCCGTTCCCGTGTTTAAAATTCTCACCTTATAATCCACAAGTCTCAAATCTTTTAAATATTTAGAATACTTTCCAAAGTTATCTATATTATTTCTTATAGCATTATCTAATGCGTGAACTGGACCAATACCCTCACCCTCGCAAATACTTAATTTTTTATCAACCTCCAATTGCGCTTTTGCTGAAGATATAATATCTCCTGAAGCATTTTTTTTAACTGAAACATCATACATGTGAATTGAAATATATTTTGGAATATTTCCAATTATTCTCCTAGCTAGTAGTTCAAATGATGCATCAGCACCATCATAACTGTAACCAATAAACTCTCTATCTTTTACCTCGTCTAAAAGTTTTTTTATTTTAGGATCATGCTTTTTAATATCAATTCCTATAGTCTCTAATCTTGACAAAATATTAGATTGCCCAGCTTGATCTGAAACTACAATATTTCTGACATTTCCTACGTCTTTTGGATTTACATGTTCGTATGTCTTTGGATCTTTTTGGACAGCAGACACGTGCATGCCACCTTTATGAGAAAAGGCAGCGGCACCAACATATGGCAAGTGTTTATTTGGCTTCCTATTTAATATTTCATCGAGAAGTCTAGAACATTGTGTTAAATGTTTAATATTATCTGAGTTAATATTAATCTCAAATTTATTAGAAAATTCAGATTTTAAGTATAATGTAGGAATTACGGACATTAAATTAGCATTACCACATCTTTCTCCAAGCCCATTTATTGTTCCTTGAACTTGTCTAACTCCAGCTTGAATAGCAACTAATGAATTTGCTACTGCATTTTCAGTATCATTATGTGCATGTATACCCAAATTTTTTCCAGGAACATGCTTGATTACATTGGTAATAATTTCAGAAATTTCGTGAGGTAAGGTTCCTCCATTTGTATCGCACAAAACAATCCATCTTGCTCCAGCATCATATGCAGATTTAATACAACTCAAAGCATAATTTTTATTTGATTTATATCCATCAAAAAAATGTTCAGCATCAAACATGAATTCTTTTCCAGAGCTTATTATGTGCCTTGCACTTTCGCTAATATTTTTTAAATTTTGCTCCTTGGATATACCCAAAGCTACATCAACATGAAAATCCCATGATTTTCCAAACAAACAAATTGAGCTTGCCTTAGAATTTATTAGAGATGAAATCATTGGATCATTCTCAGCACTATGATCAGATTTTTTAGTCATCCCAAAAGCTGTTAATTTTGAGTGTTTAAAAGCATGTTTTTTATTAAAAAATTCTGTATCTGTTGGATTGGCTCCAGGCCACCCTCCTTCTATATAATCAACACCTAAGTTATCTAAAGCTTTTGATATTTTTTCTTTATCATCTAAGGAAAAGTCTACTCCTTGAGTTTGAGCACCATCTCTTAAAGTTGTATCAAATATATATATTTTTTCTGACATTATTTAAATTTCCAGGAGGTTTTACCATCTTTATCTTCTATTTGAACACCTTTTTCCAAAAGTTCATTGCGGATTTTGTCAGCTAATTCATAATTTTTATCGTCTCTAGCATCATTTCGTTCTTTAATTTTTGTTTCAATTATTTCATCACTTAAAACTGAATTATTTTTTTTAAAATTGATCCACTCATCTTTTGTTTCTTTAAGTAACCCAACAAAATTACATGCAGAGACAAATTCTTTTTTATTTTCCAAATTACCTGATTGAGACTTTTCAAATAGCCTGTGTAAATTAGCAATATATTTTGGAGTATTTAAATCATCATACAATGGATAAAGGTCTTCATCAGAAATTAATTTTAGTCTATCAACCTCAACATAACTTTTATACCATTTATCTATAGTCTTTTGACTTTCGTTTATAAGGTTATCATTCCAATCTAAGGGTTGCCTGTAATGTGTGCTCATTAAAGCTAATCTTAAAACTTGACCGTTAATACTATTTTTTAAATCATTTATTTTTAAAATATTTCCATGGGATTTAGACATTTTTTCATTTGATAATGTTATAAATCCATTGTGTACCCAATAATTTGAAAATACTTCAGTACCATTTGCACACCTTGATTGTGCAATTTCATTTTCATGATGAGGAAAAATTAAGTCCCTACCACCACCATGGATATCAAACTTATCACCAAGATATTTTTTTGACATTGCTGAACACTCCAAATGCCAGCCTGGCCTTCCATTTCCCCATGGAGACGACCAATTTGGCTCATCTTCATTGGACGGTTTCCAAAGAACAAAATCTTCAGCATTTTTTTTATTAGTTGATACTTCAACTCTTGACCCAGATATTAAATCCTCGATTTTTCTATTTGAAAGTTTTCCATAGTCATTAAATTTTTGTACCTCAAAATAAACATGCTTTTCATTTTCATATGCAACACCTTCATTAATTAGAATTTTTATCATCTCAATCATCTCATTAATATTTTCTGTAGCCCTAGGTTGAAAGTTAGGCTCATCACAATTGAGATATTTACAATCCTTTTGAAAATTATTATTAATTTTATCTGTTAAGTTCTTGATTGTAATATCTTTATCTTTAGCTGTTTGAATTATTTTATCGTCAATATCAGTAATATTTCTTACGTAGGTAACTTTATCTTTTCCATACTTACACTTTAAAACTTTAAAAAGGATATCGAAAATAACCAATGGTCTGGCGTTACCTATATGTGGATCATCATAAACTGTTGGACCACAAACATACATTCTAACATTTGTATGATCTATTGGTTCAAACTTTTCTTTCTTCCCACCATAGCTATTTGTCAAAAAAATATCTTTATTCATTTATCTAGGAATATACTTAAATTTTAGATTTGTGAATCTATTTGATCAGTTGGGAATCTTGCATACAGGAATTGGATCCATTTTATGCAAATTTGCGTTTCTTATTTGAATATATTTTTCTCTATTTTTAGAATTTTCATTTTCCATGGCTTCTTCAAGTTCTTTGTAACTAAGTCCAAGTTGGCCTTCGTCAGTTCTTCCATCGTCCCACAATCCATCAGTTGGTGGAGCATCAATTATTTCTTGTAAAATGTTCAATTCTTTACCGAGTTCCCAAACTTCAGTTTTATTACAGTCTGCAATCGGTGATATGTCTACACCACCATCACCATATTTAGTGTAAAAACCTACACCAAAATCTTCAACTTTATTTCCTGTGCCAACAACTATTCCATCATTGGCTGCAGCTACTTGGTAGAGTGTAGTCATTCTTAATCTAGCTCTTGAATTTGCCATACCATGCAAACTATTAAAATCTTTTAGTGTATTTTCAAAGGTAGAAAAAAGGTTATCTAGTTCAACTGTAATACCTTCAACGTTTTTAAAATTTTTTTTCAACCATTCCTGATGTTTCAGGCTTAAATCATGTTGTGCGCTTTTTTGCTTTATTGGCATAGACAAAACTATAGTTTTTAGTCCTGTCATCGCACTCAAGGTGCTTGAAACTGAAGAGTCAATTCCACCCGAAATTCCTATAACTAAAGACTTAGCTTTTTTTGGCATTGAATTTACGTAATTCAATATCCAATCTTTGATAAATATAACTTTTTTATTCGTCTCCATATAAAAAACATAATAATAAATTTAAAAAATTAAATGATTAAGATGCCGCTCTAATACCATTTTTTGCATACAAGGTATTCTTTTTAATCTCATCAGAAATTAAAAAAGCTAATTCAAGTGCTTGATTAGCATTTAATCTTGGATCACATTGGGTGTGATATCTACTAGACAAATCTGTATCTGATATTTTTTGTGCACCCCCAGTACATTCTGTCACATTTTGTCCAGTCATTTCAATATGAAGTCCTCCTGCGTAAGATCCTTCACTTTGATGAACTCCAAATACATTTTTTACCTCATTCAAGACATTATTAAATGGTCTTGTCTTAAATCCTGTTGTTGATTTAATTGTATTTCCATGCATTGGGTCACATGACCAAATAACGTTAAGTCCTTCCTTTTTAATACCTCTAATTAATTTAGGTAAAAATTTTTCTACTTTATCATGTCCAAAACGAGATATTAATGTAATCTTGCCTTTTTCATTTTTTGGATTAATTAATTCACATATTTTTGCAATTTCAGATGGGTCCGAGGTTGGTCCACACTTAATTCCAATTGGATTTTCAATTCCTTTACAAAATTCAACATGTCCTCCATCAATTTGCCTAGTTCTATCGCCTATCCAGACAAAATGGGCTGAAGTATCGTGATATTCGCCAGTTGTTGAATCTATTCTAGTCATTGCTTCTTCAAATGGTAAATGTAAAGCCTCGTGTGATGTCCAAAAATTGACTGTGTAGAGTCTTCTATTAAAGTCAGAAGTGATACCACAGGCTTCCATAAAAGCTAGGGCGTCAGCTATCTTGTCCTCTAATTCCTTAAATTTTTTTGCTTGTGCAGCTGACTTTATATAACCTAAATTCCACATGTGAACATTTTTTAAATCCGCAAAACCACCATTGGAAAATGCCCTCAATAAATTCAGAGTTGAGGCAGATTGAGAATAGGCTCTGAATAATCTTTTTGGATCGTAAGCTCTTGCTTTTTCAGTAAATTCTATGGAATTAATATTGTCTCCTAAATAACTAGGTAATTCGACATCTCCAATTTTTTCTGTTGGTGCACTTCTTGGTTTAGAAAATTGTCCAGCAATTCTTCCAAGTTTAACAACTGGTAAAGATGCTGAATATGTAAGCACTAGCGACATTTGCAACATTAATTTAAAATAATCTCTTATATTGTCAGGATGAAATTCTGCAAAACTCTCGGCACAATCTCCACCTTGCAACAAAAAAGCTTTACCATCCACAACATTTGCTAATTGCTCTTTAAGATGTCTAGTTTCACCCGCAAATACTAAAGGAGGAAAATTTTTTAATTTACTTAATACCAAATTTAATTCATTCTCATCCTCATATTCAGGGATGTGCTTTACTGGATAATTTCTCCAACTATTTACTTTCCACTTTTTCATATTCAACTTAAGATTGTTCTAGCAGAGTTTTTATATTATTCAACAGTGACAGATTTTGCTAAATTTCTTGGTTTATCAATGTCATATCCTTTTTCTAATGCTGAATAAAAGGCAAGTTTTTGCAAAGGTATTGTCATTAAAAAAGGTATTAACTCATCTTCTAATTGATCAACTTCTATTATTTCCCAAATGTTTTCAGAGATTACTTCATCTTTATTTTTGTTTGTTATTAATAAAACTTTAGCCCCTCTAGCTATAACTTCCTGCATATTAGAAATAGTTTTTTTGTAATGTTCATCTCTTGGAGCTAAAACAACTACTGGCATACCTTCTTCAATTAGTGCTAAAGGCCCGTGTTTCATTTCACCCGCAGGATATCCTTCAGCATGAACATAAGCTAATTCCTTAAGCTTAAGTGCACCCTCTAAAGCAATAGGAAAAGAAAAACCTCTTCCCAAAAACATCGATCCTTTTGCTTCAGAAAAAATTTTACCTATATCTAAAATTTTTTGATCAATTTTTAGAGTTTTTTTAGCATAGGTAGACAAGTTTAGTAAATTTTTTATCTTTGCTTTGTATTCATCCAAATTAATAAATTTTTGATCAAATGAAATCTTTGTTGTTAAGATATATAGTACTAACATTTGACCAATAAATGCTTTGGTAGACGCTACACCAATTTCTTGACCACAATAAATAGGTAATACTAAATCAGCATCTCTTGCAATTGAGCTCTCTATTACATTTACTACAGCACAAGTTTTTACTTTATTTTTTTTACACAAATCTAAAGCTGCATAAGTATCTGCTGTCTCACCTGATTGAGAAACAAAAATATATAGACAATCTTTCTTAAATCTAACTTTTCGATATCTAAATTCAGAGGCTATATCAACGCTAACGTCTAAATTTGTATTTTGTTCCATCCAATATTTTGTTATTAAACATGAGTGGAAAGCTGTTCCACAACCGATAAGCATAACTGAATTAATAGAATTTATTTCCCATGGGAAATTATAAATATTTATTTGATTATTGAATTTGTCTATGTACTCGTTAATACATGCTTTAATAGTTGCTGGTTGTTCATCGATTTCTTTTTCCATGAAATATTTGTAATCACCCTTATCATAATTAAGCTCGTCTTTTGACATGTTCATAATTTTCTTATTTACTTTTTTTCCCTTACTATCAAAAAATTCAATTTGGTCTTTTTTTACAAAACAAATTTCTCCATCATCCAAGTAAGAAATCTTGTTTGTCATGGATTTAAGAGCATAAGAGTCTGAACCCAAATAATTTTCGTTTGGGCCATAACCAACGGCCAAAGGAGAGCCTCTTCTTGCTCCCACAATAAGATCATTTTGACCTTTAAATATAATTCCTAAAGCAAAACTTCCGTGAAGTTTTTTTAATACTTTAGTAATTGTATCTTTCAGTGAATTTTTTTTTAGGTAGTCAGTTACTAGATGAGCAATAACCTCTGTGTCAGTTTGTGATTTAAATAGATACCCTTTTTTTTCTAAAAATTTTTTTAAAATTGTTGAATTCTCAATAATTCCATTATGTACAATTGAAACTTGCTCAGAAGAGTGAGGATGAGCATTAATTTTACTAGGCTTACCATGAGTTGCCCATCTCACATGACCAATACCAATTTCGCCTTTTAAATTAAAATTATTTATATCTTTTTCTAACCTATCGACTCTGCCCTCACACTTTACCTCATTAATTTCACCATTCACTAATGTAGCAATTCCTGCAGAGTCATAACCCCTATATTCAAGTTTTTTTAGTGAATTAATAATTCTGCTAGAAACCTCTTTCGAACTAATTATTCCTACTATTCCACACATTGCTTTACTTTTTTCTTTTATAATTTTTTATTTCAATCTGCTCTGATCTAGTTAATGCAAGTGCTCTCTTTGAAACTTTTTTTGTTATAACTGATCCTGCTCCAATTACACTTTTAGTTTCAAGCTTCACTGGTGCAACTAAAGATGTGTTTGATCCCACAAATACATCATCTTTAATTATAGTTTTGTTTTTTTTTGCTCCATCATAATTGCATGTAATTGTTCCTGCTCCTATATTAACTTTTTTACCAAGTATAGAATCTCCTACATAAGAAAGATGGTTTAATTTGGAATTTTTTCCTATAGTACTTTTTTTAACTTCAACGAAATTTCCAACTTTTGATCCAGACTTAAGAATTGTACCAGGTCTTAACCTTGCATATGGTCCAATATTGACATTATTCTCAACTACGACTCCTTCTAGATGAGAGAAAGATAAAACTCTCACATTATTACCTATCGAAACATTTTCTAAAAGAACAACATATGGATCAATAATTACATTTTTTCCAATTTTGGTATCTTTAGAAAAAAAAACTGTCTCAGGTGCAATCATTTTGACACCTTTTTTACTAAATTTATCCCTTAGCTTTGTTTGGATATTTTTTAAATTTTTTAGTTTCATTTGATATTTTTATATATATGGGTATTAAATTAATTAATTCACAATATATTTCTTAATAATACTTTATATATGACTCAAAAATTTACAATTCTCTTTGATTTAGATGGAACATTAATTGACACTGCTCCTGATTTAATACGTGCTCATAATCACGTAATGAAAAAATTTGGTTATCCAACAAAAACTTTAGGTGAATTAAAAAATGCTGTTGGTAGAGGTGCTAAAGCTATGATGGCTAAGGCCAATGGTCAGTGGAAATGGTTTGATGAAAAAATTCAAAATGAAATGACTGACGAATTTTTATCTTATTATGGTAAAAATATTTATCATGACAGCAAATTGATAAATGGAGTAAAAGAATTCTTAAGCTGGTGCAAAAACGAAAATATTTCTATGGCGGTATGTACTAATAAAACCGAACATCTTGCTGTTGATCTTTTGAAAAAAATTGGGATTTATGATTATTTTGAATATGTTGCAGGATACAATACTTACGAATATTGCAAGCCGGACCCTAGACACTTAACTACAACTATAGAAATTTTAGAAGGCGAAATAAATAAATCAATTATGATCGGAGATAGCGAAACGGATGCAAATGCAGCCAAAGCTGCAGAAATCCCAATAATTTTACTTAAATATGGATATACTGAAAAAAAATCTGATGAGATTTATCATAATCACTTAGTTAAAGACTTTGTAGGAATTGAAAAAATTATAACTGAATATCTTTAATATTGATATATTTGATTTAACTATTAAAACAAAATTATAATCTAGGAATTATTTTGTTATTAAAAACTGTTAAAGTATACCCGTCAAAAGTAAAGCTTCCAAAGAAGAAACAACTTGCTTGGAAAATTGCAGAGATTGCTTCAGATAATGTAAAATTAAATAATGATGCGATAGAAATGTCTATTAATAGAATAATTGATAATGCTTCGGTTGCAATTGCTTCATTAAATAGAAAACCAGTTATTTCAGCTCGTGACATGGCAAAAGCACACGTAAGAAATAATGGATCAACTTTATTTGGAGTAAGTTCTAAAATTAAATTTGATGCTGAATGGGCTGCCTGGGCTAATGGAACTGCTGTGAGAGAATTAGACTTTCATGATACTTTTTTAGCTGCTGATTATAGTCACCCAGGTGATAATATTCCTCCAATTTTAGCTGTTGGACAAAAACTTAAAAAAAGTGGGTTAGATCTTTTAAGAGGAATTATTACAGCTTATGAGGTCCAAGTTAATCTAGTGAAAGGAATTTGTCTTCATAAACATAAAATTGATCACATAGCTCACTTAGGGCCAAGCGTTGCTGCTGGTATAGGATCAATGTTAAAGCTAAATACTGAAACGATATATCAAGCTGTTCAACAAGCTCTCCATGTTTCTATTTCAACTCGTCAATCCAGAAAAGGGGAAATTTCAAGTTGGAAAGCATATGCACCTGCCCATGCTGGTAAATTAGCAATAGAAGCAGTTGATAGAGCAATGAGAGGTGAAGGTGCGCCAAGCCCTATTTATGAGGGAGAAGATAGCGTTATTGCTAGAATATTAGATGGGAAGAAAGCAAAATATAATATTCCATTGCCAAAAAAGAATGAGACCAAAAAAGCTATTCTAGAAACATATACAAAAGAATATTCTGCTGAATATCAAGCTCAAGCATTAATCGATATAGCAAAAAAATTAAATAAAAAAATTTCAGATTTAAGAAATATTAAAAAAATAGATATTTATACAAGCCATCATACTCATTATGTAATTGGCACTGGTGCCAATGATCCACAAAAAATGGATCCTAATGCATCTAGAGAAACTTTAGACCATTCGATTATGTATATATTTGCAGTAGCTCTAGAGGATGCAGACTGGCATCATGTAAAATCATATACAAAATCAAGAGCTAACAAAAAAAGTACTTTAAAAATATGGAAATCAATAACAACACATGAAGACAAAAAATGGACTAAAAAATATCATCATTCAGATCCAAAAAAGAAATCATTTGGAGCAAAAGTTGTTGTTACTTTAAATAATGGTAAAAAAATATCTGAGGAGCTTGAAAGAGCTGATGCACATCCATACGGAGCAAGACCTTTTCAAAGAAAAGATTATATTAAAAAATTTTTAACTTTGACTATTAAAATATTAACAAGAAAAGAAAGTAGTAGATTTTTAAAGACTGTACAAAATTTAAAAAAATTAAAAAAAGGAAGCCTCGATAAATTAAATATTGAGGTAAGTAAAAAATATTTAAAGAAAAATAATAAGAAAGGTATTTTTTAAATGCATTTTGTTGAGAAAGATTTAACCCAAAAAAGAATTGATTTAGATACTAAACTTAAATCCAATAAAATTCTAAGAGTTCCTGGTGCATACAATCCTTTAACAGCTAAGTTAATAGAAGAAATCGGCTATGATGCGATCTATGTATCTGGAGGTGTAATGGCAAATGATTTAGGCTTTCCAGACATTGGATTAACAACTCTTCAAGATGTAAGTACAAGGTCTTATTTAATTTCTAGAGTAACAAATCTTCCAACAATTGTTGATATAGATACTGGATTTAAATCATGTAAAGAAACGATTGAAACATTTGAAGAATTTGGAATTGCTGCTGTTCACTTAGAAGATCAAATTGAACAAAAAAGATGCGGTCATTTAGATAATAAAGAACTTATCTCAAAAGATAAGATGGTTTCCAAAATAAAAGAATGTGTAAGCTCAAGAAAAGACAAAAATTTTAAAATTATTGCTAGATCAGATGCTAAGAGTGTTGAAGGAATTGATAGTATGATTGATAGATGTAAAGCATATGTAGACGCAGGGGCTGAAGTAATATTTCCGGAGGCTTTAAAAGATGAGAATGAATTTGAATTTGTTAGAAAATCTCTTGATTGTTACCTTTTGGCTAATATGACAGAGTTTGGAAAATCTAAACTACTTAATTATAAACAACTTGAAAACTTGGGGTACAATATTGTTATTTATCCAGTTTCTACTCAAAGATTAGCAATGAAAAATGTAGAGGATGGTTTGCGTGCCATTTTTACTGATGGACATCAAAACAATGTTATTGATAAAATGCAAACTCGAAAAAGATTGTATGATTTAGTAGAATACGAAAAATACAATGCTTTAGACGAAAAAATTTATAATTTTAATACAGATGGACACGAATAATGAGTGATGAAATCAAAAAAGGATTACTTGGGATAGTTGTTGACGAAACAGAAGTTTCCAAAGTCATGCCAGAGATTAATTCTTTAACTTATAGAGGATATGCTGCTCAAGATTTATGTGCAAAATGTAAATTTGAGGAAGTAGCTTACCTTATTCTAAATGGCGAATTACCAACCAAAAAACAATTAAAAAAATTTGAAAAGGAAGAGAGAAAAGAGAGAAAATTATCTAAAACATTATTAGATGATATTAAGAAGTTTCCAAGAAAAGCTCACCCTATGGATGTAGCAAGAACAGCAGTGAGCATTATGGGACTTGAGGATAAAGAGACTAAGGACAACTCTCCTAAAGCCAATATGAGAAAAGTTATGAGAATTTTTGCAAAAATGCCAGTTGCACTTGCTGCATTTTATAGAGCAAGAAAAGGAAAAAAAATTATACCACCAAAAAGCAAACTCTCATTTTCTGAGAACTTTTTTCACATGTGTTTTGGGAAAGTTCCAAATAAAGACATAGTAAAAGCTTTTGATGTATCTCTTATTCTGTATGCAGAGCATAGTTTTAATGTTTCAACTTTTACTGCAAGAACAATAACTAGTAGTTTATCAGATATTCACGGTGCAATAACTGGCGCAATAGCTAGTTTAAAAGGACCTCTTCATGGCGGTGCTAACGAAGAAGTGATGCACATGATGAATAAAATTAAAAAACCTGAGAACGCACTTAAATGGATAAATAGAGCTTTAGATAATAAAGATGTAGTTATGGGTTTTGGACACAGAGTTTACAAAAGTGGAGACTCCAGAGTTCCAACTATGAGAGAATATTTTGGAAAAGTTGCTAAAATAAAAAAAGATAAAAAGTTTGAAAAAATTTATGATATTGTAGAAAAGGTAATGATTGATAGAAAAAATATTCATCCAAATGTTGACTATCCTACTGGTCCAACTTATCATTTGATGGGATTTGATACTGATTTTTTCACTCCGATATTTGTAATTTCTAGAATTACTGGTTGGTCAGCACATATAATAGAACAACACGCTGCAAATAAATTAATAAGACCTCTTGCAAGTTACAAAGGCAACAAACACAGAAGAGTTCTTCAATTAAATCAAAGATAATTACTCTATCGAGTTTTCTTCTTTCATAAGGATTGGCCTGCCATCATGAGCAGTGTTAAGAGGTATAATTTTTCCTTTATACTTTGCGCATAATGTGGGTGCGTTTCTAATTTCATTGCCTAAATTAACTTCCAAATCAACAATAACTAATTTGGCATCATCTAATTCTTTTAAGATTTTCATTTTTAATTTTTAAAGTTTTTTAACTAAATGCCTCTGTCCAAGATCCTCTTGTAGATGCTTTAGAATATTCTGTTGCTCTACCTTCAAAAAAGTTCATGTGTTCTACAGCATTTAACATGGTATCAAGCCAAGTTAGTGGATTTTTTTGAACATCATATATAGGTTCTAAGCCTAACTGATCCAATCTTCTATTGGCTATAAATCTTATATAATCTTTAACTTCTCTTGCTGTTAAACCTTCCATAGGACCCATCTCAAAGGCTAAATCAATAAAAGAGTCTTCATGCTCTACGATAGTTCTGCATGCTTCATATAGTTCTTTTTTAAGCTTTGGAGTCCATATTTCAGGATTTTCTTTAATAAACTCTTTAAATATTCTGATCATTGAATTGCAGTGAAGAGTTTCATCTCTTACTGACCAAGTAACAATTTGGCCCATCCCTTTCATCTTATTATGTCTTGGGAAGTTCAGTAAGATGGCAAAACTTGCAAATAATTGTAGACCTTCTGTAAATGCACTAAAAACTGCAACTGTTTTTGCAATATCTTCTTTTGAATTTACATTGAAGCCTTGCATATAATCATATTTATCTTTCATTTCTTTGTACTTCATGAAAGCTGAATATTCTGATTCTGGCATTCCAATTGTATCTAAAAGATGTGAATAAGCTGCAACGTGGACAGTTTCCATAGATGCGAATGCAGTCATCATCATTAGTACTTCAGTTGGTTTAAATACAGTCGTATAGTGTCTTAAGTAACAATTGTTAACTTCTACATCAGCTTGAGTAAAAAATCTAAAAATTTGAGTTAATAAATTTTTTTCTGGTTGTGATAAATTTTTTTGCCAATCTCTTACGTCATCTCCTAATGGAACTTCTTCAGGCAACCAATGAATTCGTTGTTGTGTTAACCAAGCATCATAACACCATGGATATCTAAAAGGTTTGTAAACTGGGTTCTCAACTAATAAACCCATCTTTTTTGGTTGAATTATTTCTTTATTTATTTTTTCTGCTACTGACACGATAAACACTCCTCATAATCTTGTTGGTTATTACTTTCTTCTTTTGATTTATAAACGTTTGCTGCAATGTCAGTTGAATTTGCGTCATTAACATTTTCAGCGCGTTGTATTGATTTAGACCTGCAGTAATAAAGACTTTTCAAGCCTTTCTTCCAAGCTTGGAAGTGAATTTGATGTAAGTCTTTTTTATGTACGTCTGCGGGTAAAAATAAGTTAATAGATTGAGCTTGGGAAATATGTGGAGTTCTATCTGCACTCAAATCAACAAGCCATCTTTGGTCTAACTCAAAAGCTGTTTTAAAAACATCTTTTTCATCTTGAGTTAAAAAATCTAAATGTGAGACTGATCCTTGGTTGGTCGTGATACTTGACCAAACTTCATCTGTGTCTTTTCCGTGTTTTTCTAATAATTTTCTTAAATATTTGTTACGTACATTAAAAGATCCTGAAAGAGTTTTATGTGTGAAACTATTTGCAGCAATTGGCTCAACACCTGGTGAGGTTCCACCACATATTATTGATATAGATGCTGTAGGAGCTATTGCAGTTTTGTTAGAAAACCTTTCCATAATGCCGTAATCCGCCGCATCTGGACATGGTCCTCTTTCTTCTGCTAAGTCTTTAGATGCTTTATCTACATTTTTGTGAATATGTTCAAAGATTCTTTTATTCCAAGTTTTGCTCATAACTGATTCGATTGGGATCATTTTCTTTTGATAATAAGAATGAAGTCCCATCACACCCAATCCAACACTTCGTTCTCTCATTGCTGAATATGTTGCATCACTAAATTGCTCAGGTGCATTTTCTATAAAATCAGTCATAACGTTGTCTAGGAACCTCATGACATCTTGAATAAAGTTTTCATCATCCTTCCACTCTTCATACTTCTCTACATTTAAAGATGATAAACAACATACAGCAGTTCTGTCTCTTCCATCTTTATCAATTCCTGTTGGTAGTGTAATTTCACTACAAAGATTTGAGGTTTTAACATTAAGACCAGCGAGTTTATGATGTTGAGGAATTTGTCTATTAACAGTATCAATGAAAACAATATAAGGCTCTCCAGTTTCAATTCTTGCTGTTAATAATCTTATCCATAAATTTCTTGCAGAGACAGTTGCTTGAACCGCTCCATCTTTTGGACTTTTAAGTCCCCATTGTTCATCCATCTCAACAGCTCTCATAAATGCGTCTGAAACTAAAACGCCATGATGAAGATTTAAAGACTTTCTATTTGGATCTCCTCCAGTAGGTCTTCTCATTTCAATAAATTCTTCAATTTCTGGATGATCTATTGGAATATAACAAGCTGCGGAACCTCTTCTGAGTGAGCCTTGACTAATTGCCATTGTTAATGAGTCCATTACTTTAATAAAAGGAATTATTCCTGATGTTTTTCCAACTCTTCCAATTTTCTCTCCTATTGACCTAAGATTGCCCCAATAACTTCCTATGCCGCCACCTCTTGCAGCAAGCCAAACATTCTCACTCCATAGGTCAAGAATACCGTTCAGGCTATCACTAGCTTCATTTAAAAAGCAAGATATTGGTAGCCCTCTGGTTGTTCCTCCGTTTGATAATACCGGTGTTGCTGGCATAAACCACAAATTGCTGATGTAATTATAAAGTCTTTGAGCATGTAAGTTGTTATCCGCATAATGACTTGCAACTCTTGCAAATAAGTCTTGAAAAGACTCGTTAGCACCTAAGTATCTATCTTTAAGAGTAGCTTTTCCAAAATCTGTTAAGTTGTCATCTTTGCTTCTATCAATTTTAATTGTAATGCCTTTTGAATTTTGAAATAGTTCCGTTTCACTGTTTAGAGAGAATAAATCTAATCTTTTATCTTTAGGATCTTGACTCACATTTGGTGTATAATCTGAGACAGCTTTCCTGATAGCTTGTGATAAAATCTTGTTCATTTATCTCCTTTTTTGTACTATACTTAATTTAGTAAAACAACTAGATGTTGTGTGATGATTTGGTAATTACACTATATAACCAACAAATCAATAGAACATTTATAGAACTTGTAAAAAAATTATCAATAAAAAAATAAAAAAAATATAAAAATATCAACATGAAAAATTCAATAAAAATTGATCCTTTTGGCTTTAGAGAATACGACGCAAGATGGTTATACCCTGATGACATAAATTTAGAAGGTGTGACAAATTTGGGAAAAGGTTTGGGAACACAAGTTATCAGTCACACAAACAGAAAAAATCCAAGAATCATTGTTGGACATGATTACAGATCTTATAGTGAAGAAATAAAAACAGCACTTAAAAAAGGTCTCATATCAACTGGGTGTTACGTTGAAGATATAGGATTGTCTTTGTCACCTATGGTTTATTTTGCACAATTTAATTTAGAAAGTGATGCAGTAGCAATGGTAACAGCAAGTCACAATGAAAATGGATGGACTGGAGTAAAGATGGGAATCACAAAAGGATTGACACACGCTCCTGAGGAAATGGAAGAGCTAAAAGATATTACAATAAATAAAAAATTTATTGAAGGTAAAGGTAATGAAAAAAAAATATCAAACTTTCAAAATATTTATAAAGAAGATCTTATTAAAAAAAATAAAATTGATAAAAAAATTAAAGCTGTTGTTGCCTGTGGGAATGGAACAGCAGGGGTATTTGCTCCTGAAATATTAAGAGGTATTGGTTGTGAAGTAATAGAACTTGATTGTAATTTAGATTATGCTTTTCCAAAATATAATCCAAATCCTGAGGATCTTGAAATGTTACATGCAATTAGCAAATGCGTAATAGATAATCATGCAGATATCGGTTTTGGATTTGATGGTGACGGTGATCGTGTCGGTGTTATAGACAATAAAGGGAATGAAATTTATTCAGATAAAATTGGACTATTGATCGCAAGAAACCTATCAAATACTCATAAAAATTCAAAATTTGTGGTAGACGTAAAATCAACCGGTCTATATTCAACTGATGAAGTTTTAAAAACTAACTTGTGTAAAACATTGTATTGGAAAACAGGTCACTCTCACATTAAAAGAAAAGTCAATCAAGAACAAGCACTAGCGGGTTTTGAAAAAAGTGGTCATTTTTTTTTTAACCAACCCTTAGGCTATGGGTATGATGATGGAATAAATTCAGCAATACAAGTTTGCCATCTACTTAATATGAATGAAAAAAAAATAAGTGAAATAATAAATGAATTACCTGTAACTTTTCAATCACCAACTATGGCACCTTTCTGTAAAGATAATGAGAAATATCAAGTTGTTGATGATATAATAAAAAAAATTCAGGATTTAAAAGAAAATAAAATTAAAATTGATGGTCAAGAAATTTTACATGTTCTTACAGTAAATGGAATAAGGTTTACATTTAAAGATGGTTCTTGGGGCCTTATAAGAGCCTCATCTAATAAACCGTCATTAGTTGTTGTAACAGAAAGTGCAACTTCGGTTGAAAGAAAAAGAAAAATATTTGAATTTATAGATAATTTACTTCAAGAAACTGGCAAAATTGGGAAATATGATCAAAAAATCGATTAGTTACTTACCACATACTTTACCTTAAATGGGTCTACACCCATTTTTACAGCGTTTGTAACACTTGAGTCCTCACCCCAGTCAATGCTAACAGAAGTTTTTGTGTCAAATAACATTTCAAAGGTTTTCACATCTTCTGTAATTACAAGTGGATTATCAAAATTAATTATATAAGCTACGTTTGTTGAATTATTTCTATTTGTTCCAACAGTTCTTCTGTCACTTTGCATTAATACGCCAGCGTAAGATCCTTGAATATCTGAATTTGCTATATATGCAACATAAGGTCTGAATGTTGAATCACAGTCGTTAGTACTATCACAGGTAGCATCTATTGAATCAAGTATCTCTGTTGTATAATCATAATCTGAAGGGGGATTTGATGGGTCAAAAGAGTCAGTACATATCAATCCCAGTGAACTTCCTGTTCCAGGTGAGGCTGAAATTATTGTCTTACCATGGACAGTGGCAGCTGTGTAACCTGTGTATGTTGTTGTTTTGTTATGAGTATAACAAGTAGTTCCAGTTGAAAATCCGCTAGCTTTGTACCCCCTTATATCAGCATCATTACCGCCATTATCAATATAGGTTTCATAATGTTTTATCTTTAATTCATTATCTACAACTATTACTGAATATGAGAAAGAGCCAATTGGTAGACTTATACTTCCATCGAACAGATCAGCCTTAACATTTGGTTGTATTTCAATTTCTTTTCCAGCAGTTTTTGTAAAAATATTTACACATGATGAAAAGTTTGGATCTGCACCCGTATCACCCGAGCCAGCAACGTAAGGATCAGATGTACACATCATTACTTCAAAAATTTTTACTTTGTAAAACAAAGGTTCTTCGTTACAGTAATCTTTGTCAAAATTACTTCCACCATCATGTGATACTGGGTTTGCAGAAGTATCATCAACTACTATTTTGTTATCTGCATTTCTATGACAGGTTTCGGCGTTAGCAGTACTTTGAAAAGAAAGAAATAATCCAAATACGAAAAATATTATTCTCCAATGTTTTTTTATGAAACTAAAAGCCACCAACTTTTACCCCTGAAGAAAGTTTAACTACTTTTATTTTGTTTTCTCTTTTAACTGGTAAGAATAATTTTTCTCTCAAATTAATACTTTTACCCATTGATGAATATTTTTTATCTTTATTGTCGTTAATATCACCCAATGGAATTACAAGTTTCACACTACCAAAAAATCCATCATTATTTTTATTATCATTTAAATAGCCTACTTCTAAAGCTAAATTTCCAATCTGAGATATTATTCCTGCTTTCTCCCCTTTTTCTTTAAATGTTGAATTTGGATTCTTCCATTCAAATGTCTGAATAAACAGATCAGTTTTTGAATCAACTGTATCTTTAAAATGTAAGTCTAGTTGAATATCATAACCATCCAAAGCCTTTTCTGTGCCATTATCTGTTTGTTTAAAACCACTTATTGCATTGTAGTAATTTGCCCTCAAATCTAATTTATTAGATATAGCCTCAACACCTAAACCATTTCTAAGATGCGACTCATCAAACTGATAATCTAAAAATATATTTGAACCTAAAAGTAATTTTTCATTTTTAAATAATTTTCTTTTGCCCAGACCAAAATTTATAGTTGTATCTCCATCATGAGATAAAAGATTTGTTTGATTAAAAAGAGACTCGTTTTCACTATGTTCTAATTTATTTACACTTTGTATTTCAATAGTTGGTTTATAATTTTCTTGAAAATTCATGGAAAAATCTAAATATTTTATTCTGTCGTGATTTTTTAGATTATTAGAAATATTGTTTGTTAATTTGTGAGAAAAATCATTTATCTTTTTATTAAATTTATTATTTAGTAATTCTTTCGCATCATCTGCACTTGAATATGTGGAAAATAAGATAGATAAAAAACAAATTAATATTTTATTTTTTCTCATATTTTATTAATAAGTAAGAAATTAGAAAAAATCTATTTATAAATCAAGAAATCTGATCAAAAATAATGTTCCTATTACATATAAAAAAACTCCAAACATTCTTTGAGTTTTGTTTTTGTCAGTTGTATGAACCATATTTGCTCCAAAACGAGCCATAAAAGTAGTTATTGGAATAAATATTAAAAATGCAGGAATATTTATAAAGCCTATGCTCATTGGCAAACTAACATTTAATGCAAATCCTGAAATCATAAAACCTAGTGATCCGAAAAAGGCGGTTATGAGTCCTATTGTTGCAGCACTACCTATTGCAACACTTATAGGATATCCAAAATATCTAAGGATTGGAACATTCATCATTGCTCCGGTTACACCCATTGGAGCAGAAATAAATCCTGAAATAAAACCAAAAATAACTTTATGATACAACTTAAAAGTGTGAGTTTTTTTTATTTCTTGATTTACTAGCAACAAATAGCCACCGAAAAAATAGACAACAACAGCAAAAAATAATACTAAAAATTTAGTTTTTAATAATGCAGCCATTAATGTTCCAGAAAAAACACCAATTATTACAAAAGCACCATAAATTTTAATAATATTCATGTCCACTGCGCTATGTTTTTTATGTGTAAGAACTGAAACTAATGATGTTAGAATTATAATTGAAAAAGAGGTACCCACAGAAAGATGCATTAAATAGTTATTATCAACATCTGCTGCCTCAAATATGAAAAAAAGAACTGGAACAGATATTAAACCTCCACCTATACCAAAATAACCTGCAAAAAAACCAACTGGAAATGCTGTTAGTATCATTAATAAAATTAAAAAGTAGTACTGATTGGAAAGAATTGTATTAATCAATTTGACCTACCGAATGTAATTTAGGATGAAGTTTAACTTTATCCATAATATGATCAATTTTTTTTACATCCGCATCTCTTACGCACATATTTTCACTTAAAAATCTTTTCCATTGGCTTGATCCTGTTTGACCATGAAATAATCCTAGAGTATGCCTCATTACTTGGTTTACTCTAGTACCTTTTTTGACTTCAGCTTTTACATAGTCAATTAAATATTCTATAACTTCCTCTCTATCTTTAATATCATAATTATTAAATATTTCATTTTCAATTTGCGCTAAAAGGTATGGTGAATGATAAACAGACCTTCCAATCATAACACCATCAACTTTATCTAAATGATTTTTAATCTGATCTGTTGATGTAATTCCTCCGTTTATTATTATTTCTAAATCTTTAAAATCTTTTTTTAATTTATAGACATAATCATATTTTAAAGGAGGTATATTCAAGTTTTGTTTTGGTGTAAATTTTCCCAACATTGCTTTTCTTGCGTGAATAATAAAAGTCGTAACTCCTGTTGTCTTAAGAGTATTTATAAAATTATGAAAATGTTCATAATCATCAACATCATCGTAACCAATTCTAGTTTTTACAGTGACCGGTAGCGATGTAGAATTTATCATTTCTGATAAGCAATCTGCTACGAGATTTGGTTCTTTAATTAAACAAGCTCCAAATTTATTTTTTTGAACTTTTTTACTTGGACATCCTAAGTTTAAATTAATTTCATCATAACCAAATTCTTCGCCAATTTTTGCTGAATTTGCTAATAATTTGGGTGTAGATCCACCTAATTGAAGAGCTACAGGTTTTTCTCTTAGATCAAAAGATAATAATTTATCTTTATCTCCCCTATCAATAGCTTCTGAAACAATCATTTCAGTATAGAGAAGTACGTTTTTGCTGATTAACCTCAAGAAATATCTTTCATGCTTATCTGTACAGTCCATCATTGGAGCAACTGATACAAGTCTGTTAATTTTAGACATATTTTTTAATTTTATTTGAAATGTTTACCTTTTTTTCGTTCACATACTCTTGATGGTTCTTTTCAATTTTGGCTAATTCGTATCGATAATTAACCATCACACCAAAAGACCTTTTAAATCCAATCTCTGAAACATTAGCATTTATAGCTATATCATCTATATCAGCTCCATTTTTAAGGTGAAATCTACATACATCATTAATTGGAAATCCAAAATTATTTTTTTGTTTTGCTAAATAATTTACAGCTAATTTACTTATCAAAGCTCTATTATCTGCAATTCTTTTGTCACCAATTTTTAAATCAGATGACTTTAAAAAGTCTAAACTACTTTTATTTGCTTCACCAAGTATTTCAGCAGCTTCGAAACTTTCCATGTTTTTAAACCAATCAGCAAATCCAACCATTGGTGACAATGTTCCAAAATATTTTACATCTGGTAGCTCCTCTTGAAGTTCATATACAACTCTTTTTATAAGAAAGTTTCCAAGTGTTACTCTAGATAGTCCATCTTGACAGTTGCTGATTGAGTAAAATGTTGCTGTATCATAATTTTTAATTTTTTCTTCAGAAGGTCTAGTTAATTCTTGTATAGATTGACTTAGTCCTTTTGTTAATGCAATTTCAACAAAAATAATTGGTTCGTCTTCTAATGCAGGGTGAAAATATGCAAAAAATCTTCTATCTTTGCCAAGTCTTCTTTTTAACTCATTCATATCTTTCATAGAATGAACTTTTTCATATTTCAATAATTTTTCTAAGATTGCAGCTTTTGTATCCCAAGTAATTTTTCTTAATTTTAAAAAACCTGGATTGAACCAATTTTTAAATATATCTATCAAATCATAATCTAAACTTTTTAACTCAGGATTATCTGTTAATAATCTTTGTAAATCTTCTCTTAGAGATACAATCTCTGAGGTTCCGTTTGGGGCCATGTTTAGTCTTACAAACAACTCTTTTCTAATTCCAGAAGCTACTCTAGATAAATTTAAAATTGAATAATCGTCTTTAGTATTATTGTATTTTTTAATCGCCTCATCAATTTTTAATGGATTAGGTTTATATTTGTCATTAACCTGAATTAAAAATTTATTTTTTTCCTCAATAGATAAATTTTGATATCTAAATAAAATATCTCTTGCTAAAGTAATTCCAAATGCTGCACCTTTTGTAGACAACAAGTCATCACAAAGATCAATTAAATCTCTCTTTTTTGTGATACTTTTAAGAGATTTTTTTTCTAAAATCTTTTGTCCGGCATCAGCAATAGTCTCAAAAATTCTTTTTATATTTAGCATGGTATTTTTTATATATTAAAAACCTAAACTTTTACCCATTATTTTATCAGGCAGCCAAGTGACTATTTCAGGAAAAATGCACAAAATTAATATAGCTAGAGCCATAATTATCATAAATGGTATAGATCCCTTTAATATTTCTGACAGACTAACATCTGGTGTAATACCTTTAATTATATAAAGATTTAATCCAACAGGTGGGGTAATAAGACCAATTTCCATATTTATCGTAAATACAATTGCAAACCAATAAGGATCAAATCCCAAAGTAGTTATAACTGGCAGTAATATCGCTGAAGTCATAACAATAACTGCTACTGGTGGCAAAAAGAAACCTGCAATTAAAAGAAAAATATTAATTAAAATAAATACAACCCATTTATTTGAGCTTAACTCTACCATGCTTTGTGCTAATGATTGAGTTACATAAAGCTGTGATAATGTGAATGCGAAAAGATAAGACGCGGCGATGATAAACATTATCATCACACTTTCTTTCATAGATACTTTGACAATGTTCCAGATTTTTTTTGGTTGATAAATTTTGTAAACAACAGCGATTAATACGAAAACTAAAAAAGCTCCAACACCAGATGCTTCTGAAGGTGTAGCTACTCCACCATACAAAACATAAAGAACACCAGCTATAATTGCTAAGAAAGGTAAAATTCTAGGCAAGACTTCAATTTTCTCTTTAAAAGTTGGAGGTGTTCTGTTCTTTAAAGCTTTTGCTGAATCTTTGTCAATAAAATAACTATGTATGAGAGCCCATATAGCAAACATTCCTGCTAACATAAATCCAGGTATCAAACCACTTAAAAATAATCTTCCAATTGATGTTCCTGTAGCAATTCCATAGACAATCAAAACAATACTAGGCGGAATTAAAACTCCTAGCGTACCACCAGCTGCTATTGTGCCTGTTGCAATTTGATCTGAATATCCTCTTTTTCTCATCTCAGGTATTCCCATAGTTCCAATTGCGGCACATGTTGCAGGACTTGATCCACTTAATGCGGCAAATATTGAACAAGCACCTATATTAGAAATTACTAATCCACCTGGTACTCTCCAAAGCCATCTATCTAATCCTGTATATAGATCTTTTCCTGCTGGTGAGTTAGCAACTGCCATTCCCATTAATATAAACATAGGAATTGAAAGCAAAACAAAAGAGTTTAGTCCTGCATAAAATGTTTCTGCAAAAACATCCAACATTTGAAAACCTTCAAATGCAACTAATAATGTTATTGATACAAAGCTCAAACCAAACGCAATTGGTATTCCAGAAAATAAAACCACTAAAGTGAAAACTGCAACAATTATTGCTATTATTAACGGATCCATTAGTGGCTACCTTCTTCGTCTATAAGTTTAATTATTTCAGCAATATATTGAAGGATCATTAAGGCTGCTCCTATCATCATTGATGAATAAGGTATCCATAAGGGAGGATCCCAAACGGTTCCTGTAGAATAGTTTTTTGTAAATGCTTCCTCCACCATTAAATACCCAAAATAAAATAAGATTAAAAAAAATAATAAACTAATTAGTGATGTGAAAATTTTAAGTCTAAGAATATTTTTCTTTGACAAAAAGTCATAAATCCATTCCATGCTAACATGTGCTTTTTCGCTTAAAACATAAGCACTTCCTATAAAAGTTGAAGCAACTAAAAGCATCGTCACTAGCTCTGTTTGCCATGTAATCGCTCTTTGAAAGAAATATCTTTCAAAAACTAACTCTACAATAACCAAAATTGACAGGAGCAGAGCTAAAACAGCAAAAGCACCACAGGCTTGTGAACTATAATTACAGAATTTTAAATATTTTTGTTTCATAAAAAAAAACCCCTATTTAATATTTTAAATAGGGGTTCTTTATATATCTTTTTATTTTACTGCCAAAGCCATTTCCATTAGCTTATCGCCACCTGGAACTTTTTCAGCAAATGCTTTGTGAGAAGATTGTTTAGCAATCTCTACCCAAGCCGCATGGTCTTTTGCATCCATATATACTAATTTTACTCCTGCTGCTTTATAAGCGTCTTCAAATTTTTTATCTAAATTTTCAACTTGCGCAGTCATATATTTTTCAGCAACTTTACCAGCTTTCATTAAAGCGTCTTGTTGTTTTGAATTTAATTTATCAAAGCTCATTTTTGACATCAAAATTGGCTCGTACATAAACCACAATCCAAATTTTCCTGGAGGTGTGGCACATGTTACTTGCTCATAAATTTTGTAACTTACAAAACTTCCAGAACTAGTGTTTGCACCTGTTAATACTCCAGTTTGTAATCCAGTGTAAATTTCTGATGAAGGCATACTTTGAATACCAGCACCAGCTGCCTCTAACATTTGGTTAAAAGCTTTACCAGCTGCTCTCATTACTTGTCCTTTAGCATCTGACGGATTTTTAATACATTTTGACTTAGATGCAAAACCACCACCAAGCCAAGCATCTGATAGAACAACAACACCAGCATCATTAATAATTCTCTTAATTTCAGTCATCATTGGACCTTTATTAAATCTTAATGCGTGGTCATGATTTTTAACTGTTCCTGGCATTAAAGTTGCATCAAATTCTGGATGAAATTTTGATGCGTACGCTAATGGAAATGCTGAAATATCTAATTGACCAGTTGTCATTGGTTTCCATTGTTCTTTTGGTTTATATAATGATTTTGCTGGGTAAATTCTAATATCTAAATCTACTCCTGCTTTTTTTACTTCATCTGCAATTATTTGAACCATTTCATGTCTTGGATCGTAAGAACCATCTGCTCTAGGCGTTCCTGGCCATTGGTGACTTGCTTTTAGTGTCACAGCATATGCTGATCCAATTAATGAGAAAGCTAAAAATAATGTTGTGAAATAAAAACTTATTTTTTTTAACATGATTTCCCCTCTTTAAATTAATTTAATAATGATATTAAATTGAACTTAAGGGTAAGAGTCAATATAAGGAAATGTCGTATATTTTATTATGGATGGACCACTAAAAAATTTATTAGTTGTTGATTTAACAAGGGTTTTGGTAGGACCTTATTGTACAATGATACTCTCAGATTTAGGGGCGAGAGTTATAAAAATTGAGGCACCTGAAACAGGTGATGACTCTCGAAAATTTGGACCTTTTGTTAAAGATTATTCTGCATACTTTATGTCGTTAAATAGAGGAAAAGAAAGTATCGCTTTGAATTTGAAGAACGATGAAGATAAAAAAATATTTGATAAAATATTATCAAAAGCAGATATTTTAGTAGAAAACTTTAAACCTGGAACATTAGAAAAGTGGGGTTTTGGCTGGAAAGATGTTAATAAAAAATATCCTAAATTAATTTATGCATCGGCATCAGGGTTTGGCCAAACTGGACCTTTAAAAGAACTACCAGCATACGACATGGTCGTTCAAGGTATGGGGGGCTTGATGAGTGTAACTGGCCATCCAAAATCAGAACCAACAAGAGTTGGAACCTCAATTGGTGATATCACAGCAGGTCTGTTTACAGCAATTGGAATTAATGCAGCTTTATACGATAGACAAAAAACTGGTAAAGGAGCTTTTATAGATGTCTCAATGTTAGATTGCCAAATAGCAATTTTAGAAAATGCAATTGC
Organism: uncultured Pelagibacteraceae bacterium; assembly: GCA_902594675.1. GTDB lineage: Bacteria > Pseudomonadota > Alphaproteobacteria > Pelagibacterales > Pelagibacteraceae > Pelagibacter. The sequence goes on along the minus strand of CACJNE010000001.1, from coordinate 41,274 downwards.
AAGATATCTGTCCAAGAATGAAATACCAGGACCAATGGGTTCAAGACATCCATCTATTGCTCCCTTTGAAGCTTTTAAAACGAAAGATAGTTATATAATTATTGCTGCAGGAAATGATAAACTTTTTACAAAACTTTGTGACGTATTAAAAATTCCTGAAACTGCAAATGATGAAAGATTTAATTCTAATTCACTAAGATGTGAAAACATGGATCACTTAAAAGAAATTTTTGAAAAACAATTGAGCTCCAAATCTACAGATGAATGGGTTAAAGAAATGGAAGAATTGAAAATTCCATGTGGGCCAATTTTTAATATAAAACAAGCTGTAGAAAATCCTCAAATTCAAGAAAGAAATATGATTGTAAAATCATACCATAAAATTATTGGTGAATTTAAATCTGCAGGAAACCCTATCAAAATGTCTACCTACAAAGATGAAAATACTAGGGGTAATATTCCTGATTTAGATGAGCACAGGGAAAAAATAATAAAGGAATTTAGTTAATTTATTCTTGGTTTTCTGTTTCGTCTGATACAGTCTCTTCTTGATCTTTCATTTCGTCCAGTGAAACATCAGTCTCTTCTTCTTGCATGTCCTCAACAGGTTCAGATGAAGGTTGTTCAGCTGTATTTTGTAACTCAGCTAAATCATCTTTAGAAACTTGAATTTTTTCTGGAATTTTTCTAGCTCTCTTAGATGGAAGAATTGGTACACCACTTTTTGAAATTTCACCTTTGTAAAGATTTTCAAAATCATCGCCAATATCATCTTCGTCCTCTGAAGTATCATCAATTTGCTCGACATGTTTTCTTAACTTATAAACTGCAGCATCTGTTAAATCAGGAACTTTGATTGTTTCCTCAGCTATTTCTCTTAATGCTATGACAGTGTTTTTATCATTATCTCTATCTAAAGTAGGTTCCAACCCTGAATTAAGTTGCGTTGCTCTCTCCTTTGCAACTAATACTAATTCGTAAGGACTATCAACTTTATCTATACAATCTTCTACAGTAACTCTTGCCATGGTCGGTTAGATACACCTCGATCATAAAAAAATCAAGCAGTATTAGAGATAAACTGGATTTAATTTTTTTCTTATAGTGAAAAGTAAGGCTATTGAGCATGCTATAGCAATTGCTGCAATTAATGCGATTTTTTCAATTGAAAATCCAGCATCTATAAAAAAGCCAAATAATGCTGTACCAAAAGCAGTTGCGAATACCATTAAAGCAGTAGTCAAAGCTTTAATAGATCCAATATATTTTACCCCGTAAATTTCTGCCCACGTTGATGATCCTAATAAGTTTGCTAGACCGTTTGATATTCCTACCAATCCAAGAAATAAAAAAGCAGTTTGTGGAGCATCAAAATATATGATTACTAAAGTTCCTAAAAATAATGGAATATTCATATAGATTAGTAATTTTCTACTTGTAAACTTATCAATCAAATAACCAGCAACAATTAAAGTAATTACAGAAAAAATTGAGTAAGACATAAAAGATTGTGCAATTGTATATTCACCCCACCCTTTTGAATTAGTGACGAATGATTGATATACAAATACTCCTGTAGCTATCCAGGGCATTGCCAACATATTTAATGAGACAATGTAAAATCTATAATCTCTAAGAACCTCTATTCTTTTCCAGTTTTTAATATTTTCTTCTTTCAAAATTTTGTTTTGATTACCCTCTCTAGTATCTAATTTGACATCTTTAACTAAAATATAAGATGCCAATGGCAAGCAAATTAAAACTATTAAAGAAAAGATTACCCATAAATCCTGCCAAACAATTAGTGTTAAAAGATAAACGATTAATACAGGCATTATGAACTCTGCAGAGGATAAACCAAACCAAATAATGCTTAATGCTTTGCCTCTAGATTTTGTAAAATATCTTGAAATAGTAGTTGAAGCTGTATGAGACATTAATCCTTGTCCAGAAAACCTCATTAAAAAAATTGCAACAAATAGAAAAGCTACTGAAGATGTTTTGGAAAAGAAAAAAGAAGAAAATGATAAAAGTATAGTAACAAAAATTGCAAATTTAAGCACGTTTACATCATCAATTTTTTTTCCAATCCATATTAGAAGTAAACTACTAAATAGAGTAGCAGATGCATAAATCGTGCCAAATTGTCCATGTGTAATAGAAAGTGTTTCTCTGATGCTTGAATTAAATAAACCTATAAAAAAACTCTGTCCAAAACATGAAAAAAATGTAAAAATAAATCCGAAAATAATTACTTTTAAACTTAAACTTTTAAACATATAAATAATTTATGACTTGTAATGTTGCTTTCATAGGTCTCGGGGTAATGGGTTATCCGATGGCTGGTTATATATCAAAAGCTGGGCACAATGTAACTGTTTTTAATAGAACAACTGCTAAAGCTGAAAAATGGATTACTGAATATAAAGGTAAAATGGCTTCAACACCAAAAGAAGCTGCGGAAGGTGCTGATTTTATTTTTACTTGTGTGGGTAACGATGAGGATTTGAAACAAGTTACTTTAGGTGAAAACGGATTATTTCATAGCGCTAAAGAGGGTTCAATCTACGTAGATAATTCAACTGTATCAGCAGAAGTATCGAGAGAACTTTATAATAAAGCGAAAGAAAAAGGATTTGCATTTTTAGATGCACCAATTTCTGGAGGTCAATCAGGTGCTGAAGGCGGAATTCTTACAGTTATGGTTGGTGGTGATGAAGAAGTTTTCAAAAAAGCAGAACCAGTAATTGATTGCTATAGTAAAAAAGTAAAATTAATTGGTCCATCAGGAAGTGGTCAACTTACAAAAATGATGAACCAAATGTGTATTGCAGGCGTTGTACAAGGTCTATCAGAAGCTATTAATTTTGGAATAAATGCAGGTTTAGATATTGATAAAGTGATGGAAACAATTTCAAAAGGCGCAGCTCAATCTTGGCAGATGGAAAATAGATATAAAACTATGGTTGAAGATAAATTTGATTACGGTTTTGCAGTAGATTGGATGAGAAAAGATTTAAAAATTGTAATTGAAGAAGCGAAACGAAATGGTTCACCGGTCCCAATTACTGAAATAGTTGATGAATATTATGCTGATGTTCAAAAAATGGGTGGTAACCGTTGGGATAGCTCTAGTCTGATTGCTAGACTTAAAAAAAAGAAATAAACCAATGTCAAATACCGTCCCATACTATGAGGACTTTTCCGAAATAAAGAAAAAAATATGGTCAATGCTTGATGATGCAGTGACTAATAGATCATCTCCTTTTAGAATTCCAGTTTTTGTTTGTGGTGATCAATCAGACTTTGATGGAAGGATAGTAGTTCTTAGAAAATCTGACCAATCAAATAATCTTCTCCAGTTTCATAGCGATATACGATCTGACAAAATTCCAAAATTAAAAAAAAATAGCAGTGCAGTATTAATATTCTATGACAAAGAAGAAAAGATTCAGCTTAGAGTTAAAGTGAATTGTGTTGTTAATCATGATAATGAAATTACAGAACTATCATGGTCAAAAACAGCCCATGTAAGTAGAAAATGCTATTTAGTAAATAATGGTCCTGGCACTGAAATTGATGAGCCTAGTTCTGGTTTAAGTGAGGAAATTGAAAAATCTGGTTTTACAATGGAACAAAGTGAAGAAGGCTATAAAAACTTTACTGTAATTCAATGCAATATTGAGAGTATAGAATGGTTATATCTTGCAGCAAAAGGTCATAGAAGAGCAAGATTTGATATCTCAAATAATAAACAAAACTGGCTTGTCCCATAAAATGCTAAGTGGATTTATTATTGCTGTAGCACTTGTTTTAGGTGGATTGGCTGTTATGAGGTTTGGAATATTTCAAATCAGAAAATTTAAAAAAGGTGAAACCAAAGTTACTAAAAAAATTAGTGAGCAAATAGCTTTTATAATATTTTTTCTAATTATTTTAGGATTAATTATTTACTCAGTTAATGACCTTCTTTTCTGAAGATCAGTTAAGGATTAACTAAAAATATCTTGTATCTTTAATGTCTTACTTGGGAGTATTTTTTTAAGATCTTTTCTTTTGTACTTACTTAATCTTTCGTAAAATTCATCATGACTCATGCCAAAAGTATCTTTAAAAGCCACCTTCCAAGCCGTCCCTGATGGTGTATATTTGGCCCTCTGTACCCAGTATTCTCTAAAAACTAACTCAAATGCTTCTTCTTCAGAAATATTATTTTTTTTTAATTCGTTAACTAAAGCCAGCAACATGAATGCAGAGCCAGTGTACATGCTATCAAATCCATTTTTTTTTGGTGATGTCTTATGTTTTTCGTATAAATGAGGTTCTTTAGTAACCCTTTTAATACTCCATCTTTGTCTCTCTTGAATGTCGATCTTTAAAAGATCTTTTTTATAATGTTGCCTCGCATAAATCTCTTCTAAAACTTTAGCACCTCCCTCGACTAACCATTTCGGATTGATATCAGATAGAGCCCTTGTGCTTTTGGAAAGTGATCTTTGATAAACATGAAAATACTCATGAACAATAACAGAATAAGTGCGAATTCTATTTCTTGAACTTGATAAATCTTGTGGATATATGTCTAATTGCATCCATGGTTCAGGTGAATTAGTATTTTCAAGAGTTGAGCCCTTCATATTAGCACGCTTTTCAGGAAAAGGATTCTTTGTGCTTTTCCAAGCATAGATATCCATACTATAGCCCTGTTTCATATTCATCAATTTAATATGATTCTTAACCCAATCGTTAGTATTCTCATTTATAGGCATAACTTCTTGCACAATATTCATTATGTTTTTGAATTCAGTTACCCATTTTTTTGGTAAATTTTCATGTAAGTTATATTTGAACTTAAATTTTTCAACAGCAACTACTGATGTAGAATAAAAAACTAAAGCGATAAAAATTATAAATATTTTTTTCATTAATTAACTTTAGCTAAAAATATCTTGAATTTTTAAGTTCTTACTCGGTAAGATTTTTTTTACGGCTCTTTTATATTTACTTAAACTTTCATAAAATTCTCCAGCACTCATTTTAAAAGTCTGCTCAAATGCTTTTTCCCATTTTCTGTGCTTTGATCTCTCAATCCAAAAATCTTTAAAAACTAATTGAAACGCTTGTTGTTCAGAAATATTATTTTTCTTCAGTTCATTTACTAATACTAGCACCATAAAGGCAGAGCCTGTATAATTGTCATCCATTCCTCTTTTATTTGATGTTTTGTGTTTTTCGTAAAGGCTCGGTTCTTTTAAAACCTTTTTACTCCACATTTCTTTTCTTTGAAGATCTTTTTTTAAACTGTCTTTTCCATAATATTGTTTCACATACATTTCTTCAAAAACTTTTGCTCCTCCCTCCGTTAACCACTTTGGTGTGTCTTTGTCTGATAGTTTATTTTCTGAAAGTGATATTTGATAAACATGAAAATATTCATGAGCAATTACAGAATAACGGTGTATATATTTTTTTGCTAATTCTTTACTTGGTATTTCTATCTGCATCCATCTAGTTGAACCATCACCACAAATACATGAACCTTTCATATTATTCTTAACTTCTGGAAAAGGATTTTTTGTTCTTTTCCAAGCATAGATATCCATTCCTGGACTTTTGAGATAATCATTCATATTAATTTGAATAGGTAGAACTTCTTGTAAAACATCCATTATATTCTTGAATTCAGTTACCCATTTTTTTGGTAAATTTTCATGAATATTGTATCTAAACTCAAATTTTTCATTAGCTACTGCAGTATTCAGAGATATTAATAAAGCGATAAAAATTATAAATACTTTTCTCATTTAGTTATATTTTTGTCATTTAATTCTATCATCGCTTTTCCTGGAGCAAAAGTATAATCGTTATCATCCATTAATTTTCCATTTTTCATATTATATAATTTCCAATTAAATTTAAGATTGCTATTTTGATTTTTTCCTAATTTTAAAATTGTTAATTCAATTTTTCTAGGTTTCCCCCCAGAAGACCCTTCAAAAGACCTTGTTTCTCCCTCTTTCCAAATTCCCAAGGGAAATTTACACCCATTTTCAATTATTCTACCACCACGTCTACTATCCCAAATTCTTCCTATGCATTGACCATCGTTAGTTATAGTAAATAGTTGGGTTTTGAGACCACTTTGCCCTTTTCTTGTTCTTTTATAAACTTTTATTTTTTCTCCAGTTTCTGGATGATACCAATCTTCAGGACCTATAATTTTCTTTTTTTTCTTTTCGCCAAATATTAAATTAGCTTTTGTAAATTTAATTTCTGTATCATTTCTAATTTTTCCACCTGTGAAAAGCTCTAAAGGTATAAATCTTTCAAAAGCTTGGGAGAATTGTGGAAATAAAGCTATTAAAATTATCAGCAATATTTTCATCTCTAGAAATTTTTGAAATCTTTATATAAATTATATGTGCACCAGGTTCTTTTCTTTTTAATTTTTTTTAGTTTTTTATGAGAATATCTATCTCTCCATTCATAATTACTATCAGGAGAAATACCTCGACCAACTTCTGCAGCCATTGCACATTTTAAGTAAACAGGATTAAATGGTGTACTAGAAGTCGGATCTAAAAAGACAGAATCTTTAAAATCAGGACAAGTAGGATCTTTAAGATTATACAATGATGAGCCCAAATTATACTTGTCTCCCCCGTCAGGCCCTCCAATTATTGTCCCAAACTTGTGTGATTTTTTAGCTCCTTTTGTGCATGGCCAAGCAAATCCATTTACATGCATTAATTCATGTAAGGTAATTAAAATTCTTTTATTTTTGTTTGTGTTATATTTACTTTTTAAAAAAATATATCCATGGTGTACAGCTCCTTGTCCCCCATCTCTATGTCCTACATCAACCCATGAAAAGTACAATTTATTAGGATTATTAAAACCTAATTTTGTCAAATATGCATCAGGGTATTCCATATTATAATTTCCTTTATATTGTTTATCCAATCTAACAAAAGAAATATCTAATTTGCCATCTTCCCTTAAGTCATACCTAAACTTCTGATTACCCTTTGTCATTTCGAGCATTTTTTCATTGGCCTCCAATAATTCCTTCTCCATTTTTCCATTGATATCCCATTCTCTATCCTCGCTATCTTTGTTTAATAGATAAATAAAATGAACTTGAGGTTCATCAGTAACATCTGGTTGATCTTCAAAAAATCTTCCAGGTTTTTCGTCTGAGGCAAAAGAGAAGGATGAATATAAAAATATTATAAAAAATATAATTATTTTTTTCATTTTTTTAAAATACAGATTTTGAATATTTTTTCCAGTTTTGTTGATATCTAATAGCATTTTGTTTTACTGCTTCAATTTCATCATCAGTTAACTGACGAATAATCTTTCCAGGTGAACCCATTACTAAAGAATTATCAGGAATTTCTTTTCTCTCTGTTACTAATGATTTAGCACCAATTATACAATTCTTTCCAATTTTTGCTCTGTTAAGAACTACTGCTCCAATCCCAATTAAAGAATTATCGTCAATTGTGCAACCATGAAGCATAACCATATGACCGATGGTTACGTTCTTCCCAATTTTTAAAGGGTAACCTGGGTCTGTATGTAAAACACTTCCATCTTGTACATTTGAACCTTCTCCAATGTGTATATTTTCGATATCACCTCTAAGAGTTGCATTAAACCAGACACTGGAGTTTTTTTCTAATGTTACGTCTCCAATTATAACAGCATTAGGCGCTACCCAATTTTCGCCAAGGTTTTTTGGTTTTTTATCTTTTAAATCATAAAACATAAATTATATAGTCTTTTATCATGGCATTAACTAAAACACCAATTTGTGACTTTGGTAAAAAAGCTGATTACTTTGAACTTAAATCAATAGATAATAAAATAATTTCATTGAATGATGTAAAAGGTGAAAATGGAACATTAATAATGTTTATTTGTAATCACTGTCCTTATGTTTTGGCAGTTATTAAAAATGTTGTTGAGGACTGCAAAGAATTAGAAATTGATGGAATTAAATCTATAGCAATAATGTCAAATGACCCAAAAAGATACGAGGAAGACTCATTTGACAATATGGTTAAATTTTCAAAAAATCATAACTTTAATTTTCCATATGTAATTGATGAAACCCAAGAAGTAGCAAAAACTTATGGTGCAGTCTGTACTCCTGATTTTTTTGGATACAATAAAGATCTTGAGCTTCAATACAGAGGAAGAATAAGAGAACTAAAAAACTTAAAACCTTCTAAAAATGGAGACAGTGAACTTAAAAAAGCTATGAAAATGATTGCAAAATCCAACAAAGGTCCAAATGAACAGTTTCCAAGTATGGGCTGCAGTATCAAGTGGCTTTAATAAATAATGTATTTATTAATTACTAGAACTTTTCCTCCAGAGTTAGGGGGTATGCAAAATCTCATGTGGGGATTGGCAAGATCTCTTGCAAAACTTAACTTAATAAAAGTATTTGCAGATTATCACGAAAATCATGAAGAATTTGATAGCTCTGTTTCATTTTCTATTGAAAGAGTTAGTGGAATGAAACTAATAAGAAAATATCGAAAATCTTATTTGATAAATGATTATCTTGAAAATAATAAAAATGTAGAATGTTTGATTGCTGATCATTGGAAAAGTTTAGAACTAATTAAAACAAATAAAAAGAGAATCTGTCTAATTCATTCAAAAGAAATAAATCACCCTAAAGGCTCTGGATTAAATAAGAAAGTTTTATCAGTTTTAAATAATGTAGATCATGTTGTTGCTAATTCAAATTATACAAAAAACTTAGCAATAGACTTAGGCGTAGATGAAAAAAAAATAGTTGTTATAAATCCTGGAATTGATCCAGTAATTGAAGTTCCAAAAAAATATTTAGATGAAGCTGAAGAAATATTAAAGGGTAAGAAAAATAGACTAATTACAGTTTCAAGATTTGATAAAAGAAAAAATCATGAAAAAGTAATTATGGCTGTTAGAAATCTAAAAGAAATTTATCCCGAAATTGTCTATACATGTATCGGATACGGTGAGGAAGAGGAAAAATTAAAAAAATTAGTAATTGAGCTTAAATTAGAAGAACAAGTAACTTTCTTAAAAGATATTCCTTCAGATTTAAAAAATGCTCTTATTTCTAAGTCGGATATTTTTGTAATGCCTTCAGTAATTTATAAAAAATCTGTTGAGGGATTTGGTATTGCTTACGTCGAAGCTGCCCAATATGGTATTCCGTCTATTGGAGGTAAAGATGGAGGAGCTTCAGATGCAATAATTCATGAAAAAACTGGTTTAATATGCGATGGTAACAAACTAGAAGATATTTACGCAAGTATAGATACTCTTTTTAAAGAAAATAAATATCTAGAGTATGGCAAAGAAGCAAAAATTAATTCTACAAACTTTCTATGGGATAAGATAATTGAAAAATATAAGAGAATCTTATAAAATATAAATATGATTGCAAAGTTTAACAATATTTTTTACTTAATTATCTTTCTTGCACATTTTATAGGAATAGCTACATATTGTTTTCAAACAATTGTTGGAACCAAAAAATTTATGGATAAGTTTGGTATAGATCATAGTGCAGCTGTAATGGTTAGGTTTGTTGGAGCACTAATGCTTGGTTGGGTAATAATGGCTATTTATATAATGTTTGTAAGACCAAATGGAGTTGAAGGTACTTGGGCATTTTTTAATTTAATATTTATTATACATGCATGTGTTTTAGGAACAAATTTCTACTCGCTTAAAATTGATAAAACTGGTCTTAATGAAAAAGTTACAAATGAAGGGCTTATAGCGCCTACAGTCTTTTTAATTATGATGGCTATACTTTGTTACGGTTTATCAGATAAAATTTATATTACTTAAATAAAATTTAAAACTTGTTTCGCAGCTCTTTCGCCACTTAGATCTGCTCCATGACATGTTGCATAAACTCCTGTGGTCGCTTCCCCAGCAAAAAATAATTTATCTGCAACTGGTATTTTTAATTTTTTTCTTAAATGAGATTTTCCAGGTTTAGCGCTTGAATATGATCCTAATGTAAATGGATTTTTTCCCCATGCTGTTACATGTGCTTTTATGAAATATTTATCAATTTTAGACCCAAATGCTGAACGAAGCCTATTTAATACAAAATCAATAGAAGCATCTTTACCCTCAGCCTCTAAATGCTGAGCAAATTTTCCTCCTACATCAAAATATGAAATATTAGTCCCGGAAATTTTAAGCGTTGCACAAGAACCAGCAGGAGATCCGTTTATTGTATTTTCAATTCTATTTACAAAATATGTGTCATCTTTCACTTTGTATTCTTTATAAAAATCATCTTTTAGCTGAAATGTAATGTGATTGTAAGTTCCTAATCTTATGCCATCAAATGCTTCGTATTTTCCTAGGGGTAGTGCAGGACTAAATTTTATTTTTCCAGCATTTAATACTGCTACTGAAACTGTTACCACGCATGTTTTTGCACTTATAGTTCCTTGATTTGTCTCTATTTGCACACCTTTACCGCCCCATTTAATTTCATTTACTACAGTTTTTAATTTAACTGGTACATTTCTCCTGTAATAAGCAAGCAAAGTTCCATATCCCTCTTTTACATATCCATCTCCCTCGCCTTGATGTGTCCCATTAGTATGACCATCGTTTAAAGTATAATCATCAAAGTCCACAGCTGGCTGACACGGACCAAGCAATTGGTGGACAGAATGAAACCATTTATTTTTTTTCCATTTTTCTGGAATTTGGCTCATAAAAGGCTCATCTTTTGACGGAATATCATTTTTTTTCCATTGTTTCTTTTCAACCTTTGAATACAGTGAACCAAGCTTAAAGCCCTTAATTTTCTTTTCTCCATCATAAATCATCAAAGGCTCTTTAGCTTTGTAGATATTAAATTTATCTTTATGTTTTTTGCCAAATTCTGCTATTTGGTTTTTACTGTATTGATGTAACCAGTGAGCACCCATATCATATGGAACGCCAAAAATAGAATTATCAGTGTGGCATCTTCCCCCTTTTCTACTCATTGCTTCAATACATAGTACGGATTTGCCCGATGCCATTAAATTTGAAGTTGCAGCTAATCCAGATGCTCCAGCACCAATTACTACAACGTCGTAATTATTTTGTGCAAGGGATATTTTAGGTAGGCTTAATAATGCTAATGACGATAAAGATGTTTTTAGAAATTTTCTTCTATTTATCATTTCCTTATTATAGATTTATAAAAATGCCAGACAACTATTAAAATTGTCGTTAAAAGAATACACAATGTAAGTGTTCTGTCCCATAGAAACTCCCATGATCCGTTACTTAATAGCAAAGATCGTCTTAAATTTTCCTCCATAAGACCTCCTAGAACAAAAGCGAGTATTAAAGGTGGCATAGGAAAATCATATAATCTTAGAAATGTTGCGACAACTGCAATTCCAATCATTAAATAAATATCGAAGTTATTGAAGGACATTACATAAATTCCTGTAACTGAGAAAAATAATATTAAAGGTATTAAATAATTTTTAGGGACAGCTAGAATTCTTGCAATATATGGAATTAAAGGAAGATTTAAAATCAATAATATAACCATACCTATATACATTGACATTATTATTGACCAAAAAATTTCTGGATTTGTCATATATAATCTTGGTCCAGGCTGAACTCCAAAACCTAATAGTGCACCTAACATAACCGCTGTAGTTCCACTTCCTGGTATACCTAGTGTCAACATGGGTACAAATGAACCAGAACAAGCTGCATTATTTGCAGTTTCAGGAGCTGACAAACCATTTACACTTCCTTTACCAAATTTTTCTTTTTCTTCGTCGTTAACTACATTTCTTTCCATTCCATAAGCTAAGAAAGATGCAATTGTTGCTCCAGCACCTGGTAATACGCCAATTAAAAATCCAATTATTGATGATCTTGGTATCGTCTTATACATTTTGGTTCTTTCTTCTTTGTTGATTTTAATCGAACCAAGTTCTGTTAATGAAACTTGTTTTGCAGCACTTGTGGGATCATTTCTTTTTAATATTATCGTAAGCGCTTCACTCATTGCAAAAGTTGCCATTACAACTAATACAAAGCTAATTCCATCTGTTAAGTTCATATTGTCAAATGTAAATCTTGTAATATCCGATAAGCTATCCTGACCAACTGAAGCTAACATTAAACCTAATACTACCATCATCATTGCTTTTAAAAATTGACCTTTAGAAGAAAAAGCAGCAATAGCAGTTAAACCTAAAATCATTAAAGCGAAATAATCTGGCGATCTGAATGACAAACTTACTTTAGACAAACTGGGTGCCATAAATAAAAGATAAATTGCAGATAATGTGCCTCCTGCAAAAGAACTCCAAGCAGCAATAGCTAGAGCCTTACCTGCCTTTCCTTGTTGTGCCATTGGATAACCATCAAAGGAGGTAGCAACAGTCCCTGGAACACCAGGTGCGTTAAGCAAAATTGAGGAAGTCGAGCCACCAAATACAGCACCATAATAAACTCCAGCCATGAGTATCAATCCTGTAGCAGGATCAAAGCCATAAGTAATTGGTATCATTAAAGCAATTGCAGTCATTGGGCCAAGTCCAGGCAACATTCCAATAATAGTTCCAAAAAAACAACCTACCATTACCATTAAAATATTTTGAAGTGTAAGAGCTGTGGTTAATCCAATTAAAATTCCTTCGATCATCCCATAACTCCAATTGATTGTAAAAATGGATCTCTTAAATAAATATCAAGAATACCATGAAGAAGGTACATAAAAGCTGCCACGAAGGGAAATGATAACAAAAACATCAAGACCCATCTTCTCTCACCTAAAAAATAATAAGATGAAAACAAAAATAAAGATGTTGTTAAAAAGTATCCAACTTTTAAAATTGTAGCTCCATAAATAATTGCAATTACTATAAGTATCGCTGTTTTTTTATACTCTAAATTTTTATGGTCTACTTTTATGGTGTTAGGCTCAGGTAGAATAAACTTTAACCCAGAAAAAAATAATCCTGCATAACCTAAATAGATTGGAAATGTTCTAGCATTGAATGGTGCATTTTCGTCAAATGCAAAAACTTGAATTTGGTATGCAGTATATAAATAGAATGCTGAGAAAATAAAAAAGAGCAGTGATATAATTTTTGTGGTATTTATATTCACTGCTCTTTTTTCAAATAATCTAAAAGATTAAATTACTCCTAGTTTTTTCATAAGAGCTGTCATTTCTTCAGTTTGTTTTTCTAAGAAAGAAACAAACTTTCCTTCTGGGTTATAAATATTTACCCATGCATTTCTTGCTCTTACAGTTTCCCATTCAGGAGTTTTTTGTACATCACCTAACATTTTAGCAATTTTTGATTTATCAGAATTGCTCATTCCTGGAGGTCCAAAAAAACCTCTCCAGTTAACGAATTGTACATCATATCCTTGTTCTTTTAATGTTGGTGCATCTGGAGCATCAGATACTCTTGATGGAGCAGTAATACCAATAATTCTTACTTGGTCTCTTGCACCCATCAATTCACCTAAGCCTGTTGATATAATTTGAGTTTCCCCAGATAAAAGTCCAGCTAATGCTTTTCCTCCAGCATCATATGGTATATATGCAACTGCATTCGGGTCAGCTCCTGCAGCTTGAAATGCTAAAGCACCAATCAAATGGTCCATGCTTCCTCTTACAGAACCACCAGCCATCTTAACTGAATTAGGATCTTTGTTGTATGCATCAACTACATCTTTAAAGTTTTTAAAAGGTGAACTTTTTGCTACTGCAATAGCTCCATAATCACCAATAACTCCAGCAATTGGCACAACATCTTTATAAGATAAAGTACCATTACCTTTTACATAACCTTTGTGTCTTGTGATTGATCTTAAGACTAATGGTGTTGATTGAACTAGAATTGTATTAGCTGGCTTTGTGTTAATCATATAAGCTAAAGCTTTTCCACCTCCACCACCTGACATATTTTCAAATGATGCGCTTTTTAACATTCCAGCTTTTGTTAAAGCTTCTCCTGTTCCTCTAGCAGTTCCATCCCAACCACCTCCAGCACCACCACCGATTACAAAGTGCAATTTATCCATTGCTACTGAGCTTGAAGTTGTTGCTGAAATTAAAAGTAAAGTTGAGAATAAAACTGTAATTAAAGATTTAATTAGTTTCATTATTTCCTCTCTTATTATAATTATAATACCTGATATTAAACATAGATTTATATTTGGTGTCAATAATGATTACGTAAATGTTAAATACTTTATCATTTCAAAATTTTTTTAAAGATTTGGGTGCCAGCTATAAAGCTCTAGCTATTGGTATTATAGGTGGTTATGTTGGGACTATAATTGGGCTGCCTTTGCCATGGTTATTAGGTTCTCTTGGTTTGAATCTTTGTGTGGCTTTTACAAAATTTGACATAAAGTTTCCCACAAAATTATTAAATCCTATTTTTTTAATGGTTGGAATAATTCTTGGCGGGACACTAAATGTATCTTTATTATACAAAATACATTTGTGGGTATTTTCATCTGTAGCAATGTTGGTATGTACAATTGTAAGTACAATATTGGCTGGTTTATATTTTGTTAAAGTTTGTAAATTTGATAAATTTATTGCTACTTTAGCAGCTCTGCCAGGTGCATTTGTTCCAATTGCAGCAGCACTTTTAGAATATGGTAAAAAAGATAATCATAAGCAAGTATTAATACCACAAGCAACAAGAGTAATTTTTATCGTTAGTTTTGTGCCAATTTTATTTATAAGTAATTTAGGTTTTTCGGAAATCGAAGGATATAATTACGATAACATCTATAATCATAGATATTATTTTGAAATAATATTTTTAATTTTTATTTGCTATTTATTTTCGCTATTTTTAAAGAAACTTAAAATTCCTTCTCCTATTCTTGTGGGTGCAATGGCTTTATCTGGATTATTTTATACTTTTGAAATTGTTAATGCTAGATTTCCTGATTTTATAATAAATATTGCTTTTATTTTTTTAGGAACAGCGCTTGGAAGTAGATTGAATGGTTTAAAATTGAAAGAATTATTTTTTTATATATTTCACGGAGTTATAGTCAGTTCTATACTTGTAATTGTTGCAATGGTAACTGCATATTTTTTACAATTTCTTGGCTTTGATTTCATTCCAACATTTTTAAGTTTTGCTCCAGGAGGCATACATGAGATGGTAGTAATAAGTGTAGCTTATAATATTGATCCAATTTTTGTGAGCTATCACCATTTTTTGAGAATATTAATAATTGTAGCTTTTCTTCCAATTATACTTAAAAAATTTAGTGATAGTTCTTAAAGTATTTAAATAAAGTCTATTATAAGTTTAGTGCTGCTTAAAAGAATTAATGCATAAAGGATATTATAAAATAAATTTTCTTCTATAATTTTTAATAATTTATATCCAATAAATATCCCAATTATAGCTAAGGGAAAAAGAGAAATAGATTGATACAGAGTATCAAAATTCATCATAGATAAATAAATGTACAGGGGTAATTTTATCAGATTAACACAGCTAAAAAAAATAATTCTTGTTCCAACGTAAACTTCTTTTTTCAATCTTAGAGGAAGAAGATAAAGACTGGTAGGTGTTCCACCAGCATGAACGCAAAAGCTTGAAAATCCTGCGATTGCGGAGCAGATCGCTCCTTTAATAAAATTCTTTTTAGCTGGAACTGTCTTTTCTTTTTTGAATAAAAAATAATGTCCAGCAAATAAAAAACCCATTACCCCAACTATTAGTTTAAGCAAGTCTTCTGAGAAATTATTAAATGTAAAAGAGCCAATTAAAATACCTACTGCTGCAAATGGTACGATTATTTTTAAAATGCTGAAATCAAACTCTCTTCTAAATCTATATACAGCTATAATATCTGAAAATATTAAAATGGGTAAAATGATTGCTAGAGCTTGTTGCAAAGGCATTACAATGGTCATCAAAGGAACAGAAATAAGTGATATCGATCCACCTAAACCAGATTTTGCAATCCCATATAAAATTATTGCAGGTACTACACTTATAAAAAAAAGGGAATTAATTTCCATTAATTTAAAGATTTAATTACATATTCAAAAACTTTCTCAGGTGAAAGTTTATTAAGATCTGTAACTTGTATTGCTTTGAAATTTTGTCTCTCTATACTTACTTTATATGCGGTAGTATGAGAACCAAACAAAGCCAAACCTCTGGCGTCTAAATGGGCAGCCATGTGAGCTGGACCTGTATCATTAGATACCACGAAAGAACTATCTTTTATTAATGTTGCAAGTTCCACGATACTTAATGATTTATTTTCATTTAAAATTGAAATTGCATTAATATCATTTTTCATATTTAATTCATTAGGACCTGGTGCAATAATTATTTTGTATTCGTTATTAAATTTTTTTTTTATTAAATCTATAAGTTCATTGTAATAAGGCCATTTTTTTATTTTCAAGTGTGGAGAGCAAAAAGGGAATAAAATTATGTATTTATTTAAATCAAATTTTTTTTTTATATTTTCAATATTGGAACAAGCCCAATTAAAATCAGGAAACATAGTTTTTTTAATTTTTATGCCTGAGGTTTCTAATTGATGTTTAAATCTATCTAAAACAGGGTTCTTATCAAATTCATCTTTAGATTTATCTTTTGGCAATGTAGTTTCAGAAGATGACCAAATAAGATTGCCAGCATTAGGAAACAATATTTTTTTATAGAAACTTGATCTAGATGAATTTTGTAAATCAAAAATTTTTATAAATTTATATTTTTTCAATTTTCGCATAAGATTAAATAAATAAAACAAATTAAATCTTGATAATCTCTTATCTAAAATCACGTCCTCTAAATATGGATTTTGCTTAAAAAGAACAATGTAAGGCTTAGTTGTTAATAAATAGACTTTATCATTTTTGTGAAAATCAGAAATATCTTGAATTGCACCGCTTGCTTGGGCTATATCACCTAAAGAACCATGTTTGATTATAAGAATATTAGACATATTTTAAACAACTTAACACACTATCTTTATTTATGAATAAAATTTTAATTGAAGTTTCAGTTGGTGAACTATTAGATAAAATTTCAATTTTAGAAATCAAAAAAGGAAAAATTAAAGACTTAGATAAATTAAAATTTATAAATGATGAATATCTAATTTTAAAGAAACAATTGGATGAAAACATAACTTTAAATGATGAATTAAAAAAACTTTATGAAGAATTAAAGGCAATTAATACAAAACTTTGGGATATTGAAGACAACAAAAGAATGTGCGAAAAAAATATTGATTTTGGTGAAAATTTTATAAAACTATCAAGAGATGTTCATTTTTTAAATGATGATAGAGCAAAAATAAAATTAGCGATAAACAATCAAACTGGTTCAAAAATAAAAGAAATTAAGCAATACACAAACTATTAAAGCATACTGGGGATAACTTTTCTCAAATCCATAGCCATTTTTGGTTTTATATTTGAATATATAATTCCTTTTCCAAATTTCTTAAGAGCCATAATTTTACCATCAGGTGATATAATTACAGTATGTCCAAAAGTTTCTCTTTTAATTGTATTTTTTCCTGTTTGATTAGGAGCGAAAATATAACAAAAGTTTTCAATTGCTCTTGCTTTTAACAAAGTTAACCAATGTCTTTGACCAGTTGTTTTAGTAAATGCAGATGGAACTGTTATAAAACTTAAATTTCTTTTTGATAAGTTTCTGTAAAGTTCTGGAAATCTTAAATCATAACAAATTGAAAAACCTATTTTTCCCCATGGCAACTTAGCTGATACTAATTTTTTACCTGCCTTAAATACTTTACTTTCTTTATGTTGTTCTTTTTTTGAAACTTTAACATCAAACATATTTATTTTATCGTAATAAGTAATTATTTTACCCTTAGGTCCGATAAGAATAGATCTATTTCTTAATTTGCTTTTTTCTTTAACACACATTGATCCAATAAGTATCCATTTCCTCTTTTTTTTAGCTATAAATTTTACTTTTTTTATTATTGGATCATTTTTCATTTCATATGAATATTTAAATAAATTATTCTTGTCAGCAGACATTAATGAAGAAGTCTCAGGAGTAATTATTAAATCAGCTTTATTCTTTATTGCTTGATTAATATATTTGATAATATCCTTAAAATTTTTATTGTAATTTTCGCCACTAGATAACTGAATACAAGCTACTTTCATGTTTGAAATCCATATTTTTTTTCTAAGTACTTTACAATATTATGTATAATAAAGGTTAGAAATAAATATATTATTCCTGCAGTAATAAAAGCTTCAAATGGTTTAAAAGTTAAAACATTTACTTTTCTTGCCTCACCCATTAAATCCATAATTGTTATAACGCTTGCAAGAGATGTCCCCTTAAGCATTAAAATTATTTCATTTCCATAAGCTGGTAATGACTGTTTTATTGCAATTGGGATTTGTATTTTATAAAAGGTAATTTTTTTTGTAACACCAAGACTTTGTGCAGCCTCTATGTAGCCCTCTTTTATTGTTTGAAACGCTGATCTTAAAATTTCAGATGTGTATGCTCCAGTATTTAATGAAAATGCGATAATTGCACACCAATAAGGCTCTCTGATAATTACCCACAAGAATGAATTTCTTAGAAACTCAATGTTAGCTAACCCATAATATATTAAATATAATTGAACTAATAATGGTGTCCCTCTAAAGAAGTAAGAGTATCCATAAGCAAATTTATTTATTATCGGATTTTTATTTATCCTTAAAATTGCAAAAAGCAAACCTATTAACAATCCAAAAAACATTGAAGACACAAGAAGTTTTAAAGTTATGAATGCCCCGTTTAACAAGCTTGGAAAAATACTGATCATCAAATTTATATCCATTAAAAACCTTTGTTGTATCTAACTTCTAATTTGTTAATTATTTTCATGCTTAAGAATGTAAGAATTAAATACAGAACTGCTGCTACAGAATAAAAAAATAAAGGGTCTCTTGTTGAGCCTGCAGCAATGTAAGACTGTCTCATTATTTCTACCAATCCAGTTACAGATATTAGTGATGTATCTTTGAGTGTTATTTGCCATACGTTACTTAAATTCGGAATAGATAATCTCAACATTTGGGGTAAAATAACTTTATAAAATTGAATATTTTTCTTTAATCCCAAAACTTTAGATGCTTCGAATTGGCCTTTATCAATTGATAAAATTGCTCCTCTAAAAACCTCCGTAGAGTAAGCTCCAGATATAATGCCTATAGCAAGAGCACCGGTTATAAAGGCGTTAATCTCAATATATCCATCATATCCAAAAATTGACGCAACATACATTGCAGCTCCAGTACCACCAAAAAATAATAAATATATTACTAACAATTCTGGAACACCTCTAATAATTGTAGTGTAACAATTTCCAATAATATTTAATGTTTTGTTTTTAGATAATTTTAAAGGTGTGAATATTAAAGCAAACAAAAAGCCTATTGCCATTGCACCTATAGAAACAGCAATTGTCATTAAGGTTGCAAAAAATAGTTCGTCTCCCCAACCAGTATCTCCAAATGAAAGAAGTTCCATATAGATTGGCGACTATATAATATAGTCGCCATATCTAAAATTAATTACATAGAAGCGTCAAAACCGAACCATTTAATGGCTATTCTGCTGATATGGCCATCTTTTCTTGCTTTATCAATGGCTTTGTTAAAAGCTTTTAAAAGTTTGGTATCATCTTTTCTAATTCCTACCCCTACACCATTACCAAATGCACCACCTGAAAAAGTTGGTCCCACAAGTACAACAGATTCTCCAGATTTTTCAGCGTAGTCAGTAAATGCTACCGCTGCAGCTAATGCTACATCACATCTGCCATTAGATAAATCAAGATTAACCTCATCCTGTGTCTTGTAAGTTTTTAATTTTATTTTTCCTACGTCTCCAGACTCAAGAAAATTTTGGTGGATTGTACCAATTTGAGTACAAACTGTTTTTCCTGATAAAGCAGATGTTAATGTTTTCATTGCTTTATTTACAGCTGATCCACCAAGGTTTAAATTTACAGCATCAGGAGTATCTATTCCCTCTAGATCTGAACCCTTCATAACTGCTAAAGATGCAACTTCATCAGCGTATCCTTGAGAAAAATTTATTGTTTTCATTCTTTCCTCAGTGATTGACATTCCAGCCATTATTGCATCAAATTTTTTTGAGGTTAAAGCTGGTATCATACCGTCCCAGTCTTGTTCAACTATTTCACATTGTTGACCAATGTATCTACATAATTGCCAAGCTAACTCTACTTC
This sequence comes from uncultured Pelagibacteraceae bacterium, assembly GCA_902594675.1. Lineage (GTDB taxonomy): Bacteria > Pseudomonadota > Alphaproteobacteria > Pelagibacterales > Pelagibacteraceae > Pelagibacter. The sequence continues at coordinate 20,963 of CACJNE010000001.1, read as the reverse complement.
AAAACCAATTAATTTCCCTGAAGCATCTTTTGAATTCCAGGGAGGATAAGCACCTTCAGTTCCAATCCTAATTTTATCAGCATTAGCAGAGCTAATTAAAAATAAGGATAATAGAAAAGTTAAAAATATTTTTTTTATTACATTCATTTTTCCTCCGTTAAAAAAATAATTATTTCACAATTTTTCTGATTTAAAAAGAAAAATTTAATGATTTATTGAAGAGGAAAAATTCCAAGAACAATCAAAACTAGGTATATAAACTCTAGATAATTTAGTGTTGCCAAAATTTTGATTAAATATATTTAACCAATTTTCAACTTGCGTGGGCTTTTTATCTTGACTCCCAACTTGAGCAGTAATTACACCTTTTGGTTTTAATATTCTTACAAGAGAATTCATATTTTTAGCAGCTAAATCAATGCAATATTGATCATCGTTTAGATCTACATATATTTGATCATATGTATCATCTTTAACAGTTTTTATACTTTCAAATGCATCACCCCATACACATTTTACAGAATTTTTTTCAGTAGCTTTATCTCCAATCGTTCCAAGATGTTTGTCACATACCTCTACTACTTCGGGATCTAATTCATACCAATCTATAAATCCAAAATTTTTTGATATACATTCTCTAGCAACTCCTCCATCTCCTCCACCAATAATAGCAGCTTTTTCTTTATTAGAGTTTAAACTTAGTCCAGAGCTTACAAATGTAGAACTGTAAAGATGCTCATCTTTTTCTGCTACTTGAATTTCATTATCTATAAATAATGCTTTTCCAAATTGTTCTAATTCTAATATCTCAATATGTTGGCCAACTTTTGACTTAAAATTTTCGAACACTTTATTTACAACATATGATTTTTTTAAACCTGGTGAACTATAATTGTCATGATAGAGGTCAACGGTATCTCGATTAAATTGTTTTTTAATTATATGAGTATGTTCAATTTCATCTTTAATAACCTCTAAAGCGACAGAGGGAGAAACTTTTGCACATGTAAAAAAATCGAAACTAATAATTCCTTTTTCAGGAAATGTATGAAAACTAATGTGACTTTCTGCCAATAAAGCAACTAAAGTAAATCCTTGAGGCTCAAACTTATATTTTGATATTTGGAGTACAGTAACTTTTGCTATTTTTGCAATTTTGTAAACTAATTTTTCAAAGAAGACGGGATCATACTCCTTTTTTGTGCCTATTATATCTAAGGTAATATGTTCTCCAACTTTAGTCATATAATTATTAAATAACTTTAGTATTTTAATTTTTTACTTCTTTCAAATAAAAAACTACGGTAATAGTTTATTGAAGGATAAAGCTGTGAAAAATAATTGGTCAAATAACGAGGCTAAAAAATACATATTAAAATATAAGAAACTTGGTCATTCTAAGGATATGGCTCTAAGGGTTTATACGACTAGGCTACTTGGAAGAAATAGTGAGCTAGTTTTACATGGTGGTGGCAACACCTCTGTTAAAACAACTATTAAAGATTTAGATGGAAAAAATTATGATGTTTTGTGTGTAAAAGGAAGTGGATGGGATATGGCTGAAATTGAACCAGAAGGATTACCAGCAGTAAAATTGAACCCTCTTTTAGCTTTAAAGAATAAAAAAAAATTATCAGATGAAGAAATGGTAGCATATCAAAAAAGGAATTTAATTAATATTAAATCGCCTAATCCATCAGTAGAAACTTTTCTGCATGCTTTTTTACCATTTAAATTTGTTGACCACACACATTCTGATGCAATTATGAATGTAACTAATAGACCAAATAGTTATGCTTTTTGTAAAAAGATATTTGGAAAAAAAGTAAGTTTAATTCCTTATGTAATGCCAGGATATGGATTAGCTCAAAAAATAAAAGAGGTTTATAATAAAAACCCTAATATAAATTGTCTTATCTTATTAAATCATGGAATATTTACTTTTTCTAATGATGCAAAAGAGTCTTATGATCTCATGATAAAGTATGTAACTGACGCAGAAAAAGCTTTAAGAAAGTTAAAAAGAATAAAAATTAAACAAATAACTAAATTAAATACAAAAATTACTCCTTCTCAAATCGCACCAATATTAAGAGGATTAGCTTCTAAAGGTGCCGAGAAGAAGTTTATTTTAACCTTTAGAAATAATAAAATTTTAAATTATTTCACTAACGGAAATGATGTAGAGAGATATTCAACAGAAGGTACAGCCACGCCAGACCATGTCATTAGAGTAAAGCCTTTCCCTTTAATAATTAAACCTAAAAATAACTCATCAATTGATGATTTTAAAAAAACTGCAACCAAAGCTTTTATTAATTATAAAAAAAAATACTTGAAATACTTTGAACAGAATCAAAAAAAAGTTAAAGAAAAGAAAACGATGTTAGATAGTTCACCAAGAGTGATACTAGTACAGAATATTGGTGTATTTTGTTTAGGAGATAATCTAAAGGCAGCAAACGTAGCAGCAGACTTAACAGAAACTAATGCTAGAGTAATTTCCTCAGTTGAAGAAACTTCAAAATATAAATTCATATCAAAAAAAGATATTTTTGATGTTGAATATTGGTCCCTAGAACAAGCAAAAATAAAAAAGGAGACAAAAGAATTGGCAGGTAATGTTGTCGTTATTACTGGTGCATTTGGAAAAATTGGGACGGCAACTTACAAATTATTTAAAAAATATGGAGCAGAGGTAGTTTTAATAGATAATGATAGGAAAAAAGTTAATGAAATGAGTAAAAAAATTAACGATCTTTGTATTTATTGTGATGTAACAAACAAAGAAAGTGTTAAAAAGGCATTTAATTTAATTTCATCCAAGTATGGAGGGGTAGATATCCTAATATCAAATGCAGGAACTGCTTTGGGAGGACCTATCGCTGAAGTTGATGACAAAATTTTAAGAAAGAGCTTTGAAGATAATTTTTTTTCACATCAAAATTGTGCAGCTGAAGCTACCAAAATAATGAAAACTCAAAATATAGAGGGATGTTTATTATTTAATATATCTAAACAGTCGGTAAATCCTGGTAAAAATTTTGGACCTTATGGGTTGCCTAAGTCTGCCTTATTAAATTTATGTAAACAGTATGCATTAGATTATGGTTCCTATGGAATAAGATCTAATGGAGTAAACGCAGATAGAATTAGGAGCGGTCTATTAAATGATGAAATGATTAAATCTAGAGCTAAAGCAAGAGAAGTTTCAACTGAGGATTATATGAAAGGTAATTTGCTTCTAAATGAAGTTAAAGCCGAAGATGTTGCAAAAGCATTTTTTCATCTTTCAGTTTCCAAAAAAACTACCGGAGCTGTTTTAACAGTTGATGGCGGAAATATTGCTGCTTCTTTAAGATAATTTATGCCATTTTACCAACCAAAAAAACTCCCTAATTTGATGGTTGCTCCAAATGGTGCAAGAAAAGTTAAAAAGATCATCCAGAAGTAACTTTTACTATCCAAGAAAATGTCAATGTTATTAGAATTTATCTTAAAGGCTAGATGTTATACTAAAGTGCACAGAATTATGATAAGTATATGGCAATGAATCCATTAATATTATCTTTAATTGGTCTTGTATTAGTTGGTGTATCAGCAAATTTATTAAAATTAATAAAAAAAAATAAAATTTTATTATTAATTTCAATTTTGCCATGTATTTATATTTTTATTTATGGTCTTTATGCAACTTTTGGGCCTATTGATTTATACAAAGATGGCACTGAAAATTTCATTGCTCAAAATCCTGGAAAAGATTTACCGGTAGTATTTGTTCTTTTAAAGTTTTATCAATATATTTTAATTTTTGTCGGAGCAATTTTTGGATTAATTTATTTTAATTATTTAAAAAATTTAAGTGAAGCTAATCAGTCGTCAGATTAAGCAAATATAATCATATAGCCAGAAAAGTAATAATAAAAAAGTCTAATCACATCAGTCTTTTAAATAATATATTTTAAACTTTATTGATTACTTGTTAAACATTTTTTTTAAGCCTTCCGTGGAAGCTTCGCATATTCCTTTTTCTGTTATTAATCCTGTGACATATTTTGAAGGAGTTATATCAAATGCTAGATTCATTGACCTGCTTGTTTCTGGATAAATCAAAACTTTTTTAATATTATTATTTTCATCTTTTCCTTCAATATAAGACAACTCTTCAGGATTTCTCTCCTCAATAGGAATATCTTTGAAATCTTTTATATCCCAATCTATTGTTGAGCTTGGTAAAGCCACGTAGAAAGGAATATTATTATCATAAGCAGCCAATGCCTTTAAATATGTTCCAATCTTATTACATACATCTCCAGTCGATAATGTTCTATCTGTTCCAACAATACACATATCGACCTCTCCTCTTTGCATCAATATACCGCCAGTATTATCTGCTATAATAGTATTTGGGATGTTCTCTTCATTTAATTCATATGAAGTCAAGTTTGCACCCTGATTTCTTGGTCGAGTTTCATCAACCCAAACATGAACAGGAATTCCTTTTTGATGAGCATGATAAATTGGCGAGGTTGCAGTCCCCCAATCTATAGTTGCTAACCATCCTGCATTACAATGAGTAAGAATATTTACTGTTTTATTACTTTTATTATAGATTTCCTTTATAATTTTAAATCCATTAAGACCTATATCCTCACAAAATTTTACATCCTCATCACATATTAATTTTGCTTCTTTTAATGCCACTTCCAATAATTCATTAGACTTCACAAATGACAATTTGTTATTCATTCTATGAACTGCCCATTGTAAATTAATAGCTGTAGGTCTTGAATTAACTAGTTCCTCTGAACTTTTTTTAATGAAATCTAAATTATTATTTTCCTGTATGGCTAAAACTATTCCATAAGCAGCCGTTCCACCAATAAGAGGTGCTCCTCTTACCTCCATAGTTTTTATTGCATTTACTGCATCTTTTATTGTCCTCAAATCTTTAATAACAAAATGATGTGGAAGTTTGGTTTGATCAATTATTTTTACTACATTATTTTCATACCAAATTGTTCTATATTCTTTTCCCTTTATTCTCATTTAATTGCTCCAAACCACTGGAAACCAATCCTTTCTCATTTTATCGCCTGGTTTTAAATCTATTCCTAGAAAAGGCGGAGAAGTTTCTCCTTTTCTATCAATATATCTTACATCGTCTCCAATAAATCTCACAGAAAAAGCTTTACGACTTTTTTTCTCACTATTTCCTGAGGATGAGTGTAAAACTTTAAAATTAAATAATATTGCATCTCCTTTGTTCATCTCTGTGCTAAAAATACTATTTTTATCAATATTTGGCATGTCCATAAAACTCCTATTATTTTTATACCATAATGAGTCATTTGACCATTTAGTGGGTCTTACTAGCATTGGTAACCTATGGGATCCTTTTAAAACTTTAAGGGAATTATCTTTTGAGACATCATCTAGCGGAATCCAGAAACTTCCAGTATCATCACCTTCTATACAATAATATGGGAGATCTTGATGCCATGGAGTTTCTTTTTTTGTTCCAGGCTCCTTTAAGAAAATGTGATCATGGAAAACCTGAATTTTATTAGATTGTGTCGATTGAGCGACAATTTCTGCTGCCGGTGAGTTAAAAATAAAATCTTTAAACTCCTCAATTCTTTCCCAATTACAATAATCTTCAAAAAATCTTCCTTCTTTTTGTTTTGAAATATTTTCTCTGCCATGTGAGCTTGGGTTATCAACTACTTTTTGAAATCCATTTTTAAGTTTTTCAATCCAGGGAGAAAAAGCTTCTTTGATTAAAATTACTCCGTCGTTTTTATAATTTAAAATTTGTTTATCAGATAATTTTAAACTCACTTATTTAAAACTCTTCCAGCTATTGTCTTAAGTTTTTCTTTTGTTTTTTGTGACCTTTTTTCAGGAGCAGTAATTATAGCAACATCTAAACAATTATTTGTTGGATCATTCGGATCAATATGACTTTCAAAGTTAAGAATTAAGTTTTTAATCATACTCTTAGCCTTTTCAGCATTGTCTAATAATACTTTTATTACTTGCTGGACATCTACATTTTCATGATCAGGGTGCCAACAATCATAATCAGTGACCATTGAAATTGATGCATATCTAATCTCTGCCTCTCTTGCTAATTTTGCTTCAGGCATATTTGTCATTCCAATCACATCAGCTTTCCATGATCGGTAAAGATTTGACTCTGCCAAAGTTGAAAATTGAGGACCTTCCATTACTACATAAGTTCCACCTTTTTGATAATCTATTCCTTCTTTTTTAATTGCATCTTCACATGCATCCATTAAGCCTTTAGAAGTCGGGTGTGCCATTGATACATGGGCAACTATTTCTTCATCAAAAAAAGTTTTATTTCTATCAAAAGTTCTATCTATAAATTGGTCAATAATAACAAATTTACCTGGAGGCAAATCCTCTTTGAGTGAGCCAACTGCAGAGACTGAAACAATATCTGTTACACCTAATTGTTTCAATGAACAAATATTTGCTCTAAAATTTATATTTGATGGTGAAATAAAGTGTCCTTTCCCATGTCTTGGTAAAAAATAAACTTCTTTATTGCTATAATTTGTTTTTAAAATGTTATCTGATGGTTTTCCCCATGGAGTATTTATATCTAGAAATTCTCTATCTTCGAATTCCTCAATATCGTAGAGACCACTGCCACCAATTATTGCTAATTTATTGTTTGACATGTAAAAAGTAATTATATTGTATTTATAAAGTACTATTATGGATTTAAAAGATTATATTCGCTCAATTAAGGATTATCCTAAAAAAGGTATTTTATTTAGAGATATAACTACTTTAATTAAGAGCGAGGCTGCTTTTGAGGAGGCAATTAATCAAATTATTGAAAAATCTAAAAAATTTAAGGTGGATAAGATAGCTGCAATTGAATCACGAGGTTTTGTATTTGCTTCTGCTGTTTCTTACATATTAAAAAAACCATTTATATTACTAAGGAAAAAAAACAAACTTCCTGCTGACGTTCACTCAGTGGATTTTCAACTTGAGTACGGTACAGCTACAATTGAAGTTCATAAAGATTCTATAGATACAAATGACTCTGTACTAATAATCGATGATTTGATAGCTACAGGTGGGACTGCTGAAGCAGCAGCAAAACTTGTAGAGCTTTCAAAAGGAAATGTAGCAGCCTTTATATTTGTAATTAATCTTTTTGATTTGGGAGGTTGTGATAATCTTCTAAAAAAAGGTTACAAGGTTGAAAATTTAATGGACTTCCCTGGTCATTAATGAATAAGTATTAAAATGAAAAAATTAATAACCATTCTAATTTTAATAACGTTTTATCAAACAACTTCACTTGCCGGACAATATTCTGATAAATTTGCAAACTGTCTGATGCAAAATACTACTGAAAGAGACAAAATAGTTCTTGTGAGATGGGCATTTTCTGCAATGGCACACCATTCAGCCTTAAAAGAAGAGTTCAATATTCCAAAGAGTAAATTTACCAAACATGAAATTGCAGTAGCTGATTATGTACAATATATTTTAGGAACAGTTTGTTTTAAAGAAACAAAAAATGTTTTAAAATACGAAGGAGATGAAGCATTCTTGAAGGCTTTTGAATTGTTAGGAGAAATTGCTTTTTTATCATTAATGGAAGAAACAACTGTTTCAAATGCACTAGAAAATTACGTAATTCACATTGATCCTGAATTTTTAAGAAAATTTGATTAATGGTAGCGGGAAGTGGGATCGAACCACTGACCTCGGGCTTATGAGTCCCGCGCTCTAACCAACTGAGCTACCCCGCCATAAAATAATTGTTGGTTTATACTACTTATTTTTTTTCTTTCAAACAAGAAATTAAGAAAACGTCTTTAATAAGGGTTTCCTCGTGGACCGTGAGTGGACCAAATTTGGACCAGGATTTCTGGTCACGTGGAAACCCGTGCGTTATTTATTTTTTTATAGTCCAACCATTTTTTTCTAATGCTTTGATCAAATTTTTTTTCATCTCATCTCTTGATGTTTTTTGATCACCTATTTTTTCAAAAAATATAGGTTCTAATCCCCTATCCTTCTTTGATTTAAAATAGTTTTTTATTGATTGTATTATTATTTTCATTTGCCTCCTTTAGCGTTGTGTTTAAAGTCCCAGCAAGTAGAGATATTTTCTAAATCAGGACTAAGGTTTATTATATACAGTTAAATCGTGTCTTGGAACTTTTTTTTCATCAGGAAACTTTTCCTTATAATACTTGGCAAACTTATCATGCAAGGTATCGTATATACCTGAATTTAATGCATCCATATATGCATCATCATCCAACAAAACTTTTTCAAGTTTTATAAAATCTGCATCAATTTTAGGTTCAAATCCTTGTTGCATCATTTCACCATAAACTGTTATTTTATAATAATTTAAATTAAAACTTCTTAATTCATCAATTATTTCTTTAACTTTTGGAAAATCTTCAATGTTAATTATTCCTACCTCAAGTTTGTCATCCACTTCTTTATCTGAGTCATAATCATACCCTTTTTGTTTCATGCAAACGTAATATTTGCTGAAATATCCTCTGCAATAAGGCCAATCAAATCTCGCCTTATTTCCACCAGTCAAAATAACTTTTTTGCCGACTATTTCATCACCAATAACTCTTCTAATTTCATGAAATGGAACAATATTATATTCTAAAGCATTTATTAAAGTATTTTCATTCTCTTTAATGAGTTGATCTATTTTATTCTCAACCGATCGTACTTGCAGCTTATATTCTTCAAATCTTTCTTCAGATAAATCTTTAGAAATATAAAAGATATAGTTCCAATACTTTTCTAAACATCTTTTATCGTCAGTTTTAAAATGATCTGTACAAATTGTTTTGGCTTTTATCTCTGCTTTATTTTTTTTATCATATTGATAGCCAATTATAGCAAGAACTATTAATCCAAAAAAAATAATTTTTTTCACAAATCTACTTTATCAGTGGACCACCAGTGGACCAATATGAATGTTTGCTTAAATTAATTAGGAAATCTAGGGGATCGAACCACTGACCTCGGGCTTATGAGTCCCGCGCTCTAACCAACTGAGCTACCCCGCCATCAAAAAGTTGATGCTTTATACTACTTATTTTTTTTCTTTCAAACAATAAAATAGAATATAAATATATTTTAATAAAATGATAAGATTTTTTATAATTTTGTTAATCAGTTTATTATGGAGTAATGCGTCTTATGCAAAAACAAATCAAATATGTAAATGGATTGTAGATGAAGTATATCAAGATTTGTTAAAAGAAAAATCTAATGATTATCTTTATGTTGTAATGGGTAATGATGGAAGATGTGAGTACGGTCGTGGAACAGGAAAAAATGATGGTTTAAGTGATTGTAAAAAACAAAAAAAGCTTAAAGGAATTTCTGGTGAATGTAAACTCTTTGCAATTGGTAAAAAAAGAATTTTAGAAAATATTGGACAAGAAAAAAAATCAAATATTGTAAAAAAATCAAATATAAAAGCAGAATGTCATGAAGGTGATTGCGTAAATGGAGAAGGAACAGTAACTTGGCCAAATGGAGATACATATTCCGGTAGTTGGAAAAATGGAAAACATCATGGAATTGGGACATTTGAATGGATTGATGGGTCAAAATATTCCGGAGAATGGGAATTTGGATTACAGAATGGAGAAGGAACGGTAACTTGGCCAAATGGAGATAAATATATTGGTAATAGAAAAAATAACCAAGCAGATGGTTTTGGACTCTACATTTATGCTAATGGAGATAAAGTATCAGGACAATGGAAAAAAGGGGAGTTAGTTAATGAAGTAATAAAAAAAACAGCAGAATTATCTGCTAAAAAAAAACCTATTGGTGAAGTTATTTGGCAAAAAGATTTTCAAGATAACAATAATGAATGTAAGATTTTAAAAAAAGATCCTAGTAAAATCTATTATAGAAATTTTAATTGGAAATCAGAAGCAAAAAATATCAAGAAAAAAAAGATTCGTTTATAAAAATCAAAAAAATTTAACTTTTCGAAATATAAAAGACCCGTCTGCTTTAAAAGAAATAAAATTTATTAAACAAACATCAGGTAAAAAACTTGATGGTTTCAAAGGAATTCCAAGAAATCGCAAAACAAACAAAATTAAATTTTTTCCAATAAAATTTGATGCATATATTTACAATGTTACTTATGCAAATTGTGACCATGTTATCCAATTTAGAATAAATAAAGAATTTAAAAGAGATAAAGCTGATAAACTAGTTAAAAAATATAGTTTAATGTTTGGACAACTGCCGTTTTTCCTAAGACATGGATACAAAATAACAAAAACCATGACTGAACATTATAGAGTACATAGAATTACAGTACATCCCGGCAGTTCACAAAGCTCGTTTGCAACTATTGAAAAATTAGATGAACCTAGGGACTTATATACCTATAATTTAGGTGAAGATCCATTTGGTGATCAAGGCCACTCATTCACACTGTATCCTGAGGGAAACCCTGAAATATTTTATACTTTACTTCATGAAGCAGCTCACGCTAGTATTCAGCAACATCTCAAAAACAGTAAAAAATGGTTTCAAGCTGTAAAAGATGATAAAATTTATATTACAGATTATGCCAGAACTGATTTTGCTGAAGACATCGCAGAAACAATAGCATTTTGGGTAGGAATAAGATGTTATGAAGATAGAATAAAAGGAAAAACAAAAGAAAAAGTATTAAAAAAAATACCTAATCGAATTAGAGTTTTGGATGAATTAAATTTAAATACTTATCCTGTAGTTTGTAAAAATTAATCTTAAAAATTTAATCTATTAAGACAATCAACAGAACGTTGATGATTATATACCTCAACCCATTGCGTTTTATAACAATTTTCTGTTCTTGGTACATGTTGAGGATCTTTTTCAGTTGGTTCTAAAAATACACTTTTACGTAAATCCATTGGACAATTTTTCATGGAGTGACCGTAATAATGTTTTCTTTTACTATCTATATTTCCATTCCCACTGTCATTATTACTCATAATATCTCCTGCAAAAGTTAAATGATCATTTTTTCCCCACCTACTGTTTTTCTCTATTACAGCAGCTGGTGCGCAAAGCTGGACAAAGCCTAGAGCATGAAAAAGTTCGTGTAAATGGGGTATGTAAGCATCTCTTCTGCCCTCTCCTCCCAAATAAACAACACCTGAAACTATTTCAACATCTCCATTGGGAGTTTCAATTGTACCACTACCTACTTGGCCCCACTCTCTCTTATATTTATCTTGGTAAAAAATTGAATAAAGTTTTTTTGGATGATAAAAACCATTTCTCACAGCTTCAGCCGCTATAAGAGTTGTTCCATCTTGATGATTATTTAGTTCTTTTTTAGTGATAGGAAGTCTTAAGAAACTGACATCGAGCTTACCCTCTTTAGTAAAATCTAATCTAAAACTTTTTTCTTTTGTTTTATATTTTAAATGCTTGTTACCTTTGAGAACAATTCTCTCTATTACACCATTAACATCATACTTTTTATCTTTTGAGTCTGAGGCAAGAACATATATCGCATGGACTTGAAAATCATCTGATTTATCTTCTCGGTCATACAAATATCTTCCTTCAATATCATCATTTTGATTAACGTAGATTAATTTTTTTTTTTGATCAGTATACTTTACAAATCTAGGGTCATTTATATTAACAAATTGATATGGATGAGGCCATCCAGTATATTTATTTTCATCATGTTTGTTAAGTTTTATGATCACTTGATTTAAAGAAACTTTTTTTTCTTCTGACAACTCCCAAACAATTTTATCATTTTCTGAAAACAAAAAACACTCACCATTCCCGTTTTTTTTTGAATTTTTTGAGCAATTTTTTAAAGCAGTTTTATGTGCTTTGCTGATCTTATTTGAGCCTGACCAGTACCAAGACCATTCTCCATCAAGACATGCTAAATATACAACAGAATTTTTTTTTGGATTTTTTTTTAAATATTCTAGTGCCTCTTTGTATCCATCTAAGGCATTTAATGCACACTGTAAGTTATTTATTTTTCCAGGTTCTTTTAATCCCGCTTTAGAATCACTAAAAAAAAAATACAAATAATATCAATAAAATAAGTACGTTCCTCATTTAGAAATTACATTCCATTGGTTCTGTATTTAATTTTAAACTATTAAAGAAATAAATTCAAATTCTTGAGCAATTGATTTTTGAAACATTAATAAGTTGAAAAATACTAAAAAAAGAAAAGTTATTTTCACAAAATATATTATGTTCTTTTAACTCCAGTTGGATGTGTGATGCCATCTATTACTAATTTTGGTTCAACGCTGACATCTATCAATTTTGGTCTCTTTTCTAAATAATTTCTTATACTTTCAATTGACATTATGTTCTCAAGAAATTTTTCTAATCTAGGAAATTTTTTTATTAATGATGGATCTAACAATTTAGACAAATCTAAATGATGAAACGTGACAAAATCACATGCTCTTGGCTCATCATAAATAAAGAATTTTTTTTCATTTTCTTTTATTGCTTTCTCTAGGTCCTCAAATCTAGATTTTAAAAAAGGCATCATATCATCTTTTTTTTTTATAAATTTTTCTCCAGTTGCAAAATTGACTGTTGGATTCAGTGGCATAAATAACTCTTGAGCACTTTGCATGATTGCATTTGCTTTTGCATTTAATATTGGATCAGTAATATTAATGCCTGCCAACTTTTCAACAAATGTCATAATTGCCAAGCTTTGACAAATCTCATGTTTTTTATCTACTATTAACATAGGAAGTTGCTTAAAGGGAATATTTGGTTTCACCTCTGACCATTCCTTTCCATAATAATCCCATGACATAACATCATCATATTCAATTTCGGTATAATGAAATAATAAACGAGGAGCTTCTGCTAGTGCTCTCATTTTGAAATAAATTAATTCTAATTTATGTTTCATTTTAATTCTAAGAAGCTATAAATTTTATTAAGTAATAAAGAATGCCAGTGATTATTGTTGCATAAATAAAACCAATCACAAATAATTTTATAATAATTTTATTATCATCGTATTTAGATTTTAGATAAACATAAATAGTTGTATAAATTCCAACTATAGCAATACTTAGTAGGATATCTGTGGGGTTCATTGAAACTCCTCAAAAAATAATTTTTTTAATTTATAATTAAATGGATATTCTTTACCAATTGGTTGAAATTTTGTTTTAATAACAATCAGATTATCTTTTCCAATTTTTATTTTCCATGTAAGTTTTACATCACCATTAAATAGTCTTAAGGCTCCTAATTTTGTAAATCTCCATCCATCTTCGGATATAATATTGCCATCCTTATATCTTTTATAACTCTCACTATTAAAAATATATGTTACTTCGCCATCGGTTCTTTCATCTTTAAGAGTAATTGCATAATTATTTAAAAATTCAGCTGTTTGGTTTTTGTTTAACCCTCTTTTTGAAACAGACTTTAGAAAATCTGTAGTTTTATCAACAGCATCATCTATTTTAGTCTCGCCGTACGAATAATTTGACAATAGAAGTATAAAAAAAAGCAATAATATGCTTTTTGATAATTTATAAATCATGATTTCACATAATATAACATTTAGAACTTATTATTCAAACTTATGTAGATTTATTTTGATTGTCTTAGTTAAATCAAAATAATAAGATTAATAAAAAAAAGAGAGGGAAAAATATGAATAAAATTAAAACTTTATCAAAAAGTTTAGTTAGCTTTTTTTTAATTATTTCATTTGTAGTTTCTTCAACTGCAGCGTTTGCTGAGATTGTTGGACGTTTATCAGTTCATTGGAGTCCTAAACATCATAGTGCAAAGCATGCTCAAATATTTGCAGATGAAGTAAATAAAAGAGCTAATGGCAAACTTAAAATTGAAGTTTATCCATCTAAACAACTATTTGGTATCAGAGAAGTAATGGGTGCTGTAACTTCAGGCGCTGTTGAACTAGGAGGAATTGTTGGTGTGGTAAGTTTTCCACCAATTAACAAAAACTTTAATGTTGCTTCATTTCCAGGATTATTTGATTCTTGGGAACAACAAAGGGGTTTTTTCCAAAATTCTTCTAAAGGAAAGGAAATTTGGGGAGAGTTAACAAAAAAAACTAATTCAACTTTAGTAATGTACAATCCTGTCGGGCCAGTAATGTCAATTTCAAGTGCAAGAGAGTTAACTGGTATTGATGCCATGAAGGGTTTAAAAGCTAGAAGATTACTTAAAAGTGAAGAACCAATGTGGGATGCGCTTGGAGCAAATCGTGTATCTTTAAAAACTGGAGAAGTATATAATGCTTTACAATCTGGAATGATTGATACAATAAACAGTCCTCCAGGAAGTATAAAAGCATATAGTTGGTGGGAATTTTTGAAATACGCTCAAAAACCTTACCAATATTATGCAGATGCATACATAATGGCTAACTCTACTTGGTTTAATAGTCTACCTGCTGATTTACAGAAAATAATCATGGATGTTGGTAAGGAGGTAGGAACACTTTCAACAGACAGAATTATGGATCATGGTGAAACTGTTCTTAAAGAATTCCAAGACAGAGGTGGTGTTGTAACTACTCTTTCAGGGGCTGAGAAAGCAAAATTTGATAAGTTAATGAAAGACAAAGTTATGCCTGCTATGGCTAAAATGATTGATGCTGATGCTTTAAAAGCAGCACAAGAGTACGCAAAGAATAATTAGAATAAGTTTTTTGCTTAGTCTAACAAAATGAAAACATTGCGAGTAGTTAATAATTATTTGGCCTCAGCTTCTTTAGCTCTTGCAATGTTTATCATTTTTATAATGGTGGCTGCTTTATTTTTAAGTGCAGCTACTCGTTTCATAACAGGTACTGGATTTGCTTGGTTTATTGAATTACCACCAGTTTTAGTTAGTTGGTTAGTCTTTCCATTATTAGGTCCATTGTTAAAAAAAGGACAACATATTAAAGTTGATTTTTTAACTCCCTTACTCTCAAAAAAAAATAAAGAAATATTATTTCTAATTGTAAATATAATCGCTTTAATATCAGCCTGTATTTTTTTTAAAGCAGGTCTTGATGCAACAATTATGTATTTCAATTTAGGTCAAGTTATGGAAATTGAAATTAGTATTCCAATATGGTGGATGTTTTTAGCTTTCCCTGTTGGTTTCTTGATATTAGCTCTAACCTCATTAGAGTTACTTTTTGACAACATTGTAAATTTATTAAAAAATTAATGTTTGCATTAGCATCTATATTATCTTTAGTAACTCTTATAATTTCTGTTCCTATTTTTTTAGTATTTGGTTTAGGTAGTTCTGTAGCTGCTATAGGTGGACTTAATCTCCCTTGGTCTGTTTTAATTCAAGTATCTTTTGGGGCTCTAACAAAGCATGTACTTATAGCTGTGCCGTTATTTATTTTTAGTGGGATGGCGATGCTTAAAGGTGGTGCAGCACTAAGACTTGTAAGGTTTGCAACGACTTTAGTTGGTCATTGGCCTGGAGGTCTAGGAATTGCAATGGTTATCGCAATGGGATTCTTTGCAGCTTTTTGTGGATCTATATTAGCTGCAATTACTGCTGTTGGAACCATCATGATGCCCAAAATGATTGAACAAGGTTACCCTACTCCGTTTGTGGTCGTACTTGCTGCATCTGCTGCACTTCTTGAAGCATTAATACCTCCGTCAAATGCAGCAATTTTATTTAGTGCTCTTACATATGTTCCTGTCTCCAAAACATTTGCTGCTGGTGTAATACCAGGAATTATTCTTCTAATTTTAATGGTCCTGTTGGTTTTATTTAAGTGCAGACATATAAGAGCAGATAAAAAAGCCACATTCAAAGAGAGATTAACTTCTTTAATTGCAGCTCTTCCGGCATTGATAACTCCAGTAATAATATTGGGTGGAATATATGCAGGTTTTTTAACTCCGTCAGAGTCTGCAGCTATCGCAGGAGTTTATGCAGTTACAATAGGATTTTTAATTTATAGAGAATTAACTTTTTCTTCTTTATTAAGTTGTTTGAGAGATACGGCTATAATTACTGCTGTTATATTTTCAATTATTGCCACGGCAACTTTTTTAAGTGTTGTTCTTACTTACACTCAAGCACCTCAGAAAATTATAACTTACTTCACAGATATGGGTGTGAGCGTAAATTTATTTTGGATAATGTTAGGAACAATATGTTTAATTTTAGGAACATTTATAGAAATAGTTCCAGTATTTTACTTAACCGTTCCAATATTTGCAGCATTAACATTATCTTTTGATCAAAGTTTGCTCCACTTATATGTTGTTTTTGTAGCTTTTGCTGGAATTGGAATGATAACTCCACCGGTTTGCGTAGGCATATATACAGCTGCTGGTGTAATAAAAGAAAACCCAGCTAATGCATTTAAAGAAGTTCCATTGTTTACAATAATAGGAATAATTTATGGAATACTAATGATATTATTTCCTGTATTTTCTACTTGGTTACCAAGTCTACTTTAAAATAATTTTTCTAAATATCTAATTACCTCTTTACTTCTAGGATCCTTTTCTGCAAAACATTTTGTTAAAGCAATTCCATGGTAGTCACCTAATAATTTTTTCTTTTTACATTGCGTGTCACTTAAATCAAAAAATTTAATATTATTAAATTCTGTCAAAAAACTTAAAGTCTTTCTTGTATCAGCCCAATCTTTATCATGAGTAAATAGTATAACGTCACCTATCTCAGACCAATTAATAAGAGATTTTTTGTAGTTTCTCCAATTTATCCAACCTTTGTCTGGATTTTTTGCTTTTGCAAATTTGCCCCCAAATCCTATGTGAAAAGAAATTACTCCATTTATTTCCTGAGGAAAATTTGATTTTAAAATAAAAGAACCATAAGCACCGGCAGAATGTCCAGATAATACAATATTATTGAAACCTTTTTTTTTAAACTCATCAATTTTTAACTTCATTACTTTAGATTTTTGATTGTCCTTACTTTTGTCTATTAAAAGAACTCCATTTTTATCTTTAAGATCTAATACACTATTTACATCTTGATTATTTTTATTGTACATTTCCCAAAAATTATCTTGTTCATTCTGAGTCCACCCTTTTACACCAGAGCACAATTGATATGTTTTTATAGTTAAATCTTTTATTTTAGTTCCATCTAATTGATATATTATGGGAGGTATTTTACTCCATGGTCTATTACAACCGTTTAATTTTCTTTGTCCACCCCACCCACCATGGGTATAAATTAAAATAATAGTTTTATCTTTATCAATATTTTCATCTAAATCATAAGGATTACCTTTATTATCTACAAAAAAATTTAATTTTGAAATTTTTATTAGATCTTTTTCAAAACGTATTTCAGATTTAGTTTTAGCAAATGCAAAATTATAAAAAAAAAGTAAAAAAATTAATGTAAGTTTTATTTTCATTTATATAGTGTTCTATAAATATTTAATTATTTCTTTTTTTGTTTAATCTCTACCTCACAAGCTATTTTTGCCTCTTGAGGACTCATATCTTTTTTTATTTTACTTTTTGCTAATACACATGCTGAAATAGATTTTTGAAGACTAAACTCCTCGTATTTTCCTATACTTATGTAAAGGAAGATTACAGCAGCACCGAAAAATAACCATATTTTATAGTTTTTGTACATTAAGTATTTTGTTGATCTGATAGAGATATATCTAAATGATAGTTTGGGTCTTCTTTTTCTAGAGATTTAATATTAATAAAGTTTTTTGCCAATTTTTGATTGTTTTTCTTAATTTCGTTAAAAAAATTCCAGGCCAGTACTAATATTGTTTCATTTTTTTTAACTTTATCTTTACCATATATAGGAATGTTTACACCTGGAATAAATTTGTTGTGTTTAAGTTTATTATCTTCAACAATAAAATCTATTTCATTTTTGATGTTAAAATAATTTAATGCAGTAGTTGCTTTTGCTGGTGCTCCATACCCAATTATTTTTTTATTTTTTTTCTTTAAGTTTAAAATATTTTTCTTTACGTTATTTCTAATCTTGCCAATTTTTTCACCAAAATCTTGATATGTCTTATACTTTTTTATTCCAAATTTCTCCTCTTCATTAAGTAGGTCTTTAACACTTTTTTCAATTTTAATATTTTTACCTTTTTTTATATAGATTCTAATTGATCCCCCATGTGTACTAATTTTTTCTACTTTAAATAATTTAACTTTAAATTGCATAAAAAAATTATTTAAAGAAGTTAAGGACCAATAATTATAATGTTCGTGATAAATATTATCAAATGTCAAATCTTTTAAAGTATTCATTAAATATTGAACCTCAATAATTATTATTCCTTTATTGCTTAAAAGTTCAATCATACATTCAGCCATATCTTTCAAATTATCTGAATGAGCAAAAACGTTTGACGCTAATATTAAATCAGCGTTCTTTTTTATTTTCTTAATATGTTTTTTTTCTAAGAAAATGTTTAGGGTTTTAATTTTATTTTTGTTAGCTAACTTTGCTAAATTTTTTGCAGGTTCAATTCCTAAAACATTTTTTAAACCACTATTTATAAATGGTTTTAGTGCAACACCATCATTACTACCAATATCAATTATAAAAGATTTTTTTTTCAATTTGAACTCTTTAATGTATTTATTTGCGGCGTTTTTAAAATGATCTCTAAAACTCTTAGATGTTGAAGAAGTGTATAAATAATTTGAAAACATTTTTTTTGCCTCAACAGCTACTGATAATTGACAATTATGACATTTTGGGCAATAATTTACCTCTAGTGGATAAAGTTCTGCTCGTTGATTTTTTTTATTATGTAAATTATTAGCTAGTGGCTGATATCCTAAAGAAACTACTCTTTTTAATTTTGTTTCTCCACAAGATCTGCATTCAAATTTATAGCAATTCATTAACATGTCTCTTTCTTTTTCATCAACAAACTTATGCCTTATAGTATGTGAAATTCCATAATTTTCATGGTCTCTTTCACCCCTCACCAAATTTAAAAAGGTTGTATCTTTTGTAAATACCATTGTGTGAGCAACATTTGGTTTAATAATAGATAGCTGACCCTCATTTACTACCTGGGTAATTTTTGGAGCATCTGGGTTAAGAATATCCTGAAAAATTTCAATAATTTGACCTTTTGTAAATAAACATTTCTGTTCCTGTTGAGGATGATAATGGTTTGCTCTTATTGTTCCTTTTTTTGAATCTATCAAACCTATTAAATTAATGGGTTCAGTTAATTCATGATTGCTTATTTTGCCTCTTTCATCAATAAATTCATTTTCTCCATCTCTAACGTATTCTAGATCTTTTATAAGTTTTTGCTTTGACCATTTTAATATCATTTCTTTAATGCTTTCCTCAAGACCATATAAAAATTTAAATCCAGTTTTTAAGATTTTCTCATTTGAAAGTGAAAAACCCATGTTAGGAACTTCATCATTTGTTTCTTTTAAATTTATTTTGGGATTATATTTTTTGCATATTTCTGCCACTTCTTTAACTGAAACAGTATCTTTTGTAAGATTATAAATATCGTAATTAAGATCAGTTCGCTCTTCCATAAATTTAAAACATCTTGCAACATCAATTAATGGAACAAGACTTTTTATTTGTCTTCCACCTGCAAAAAGTTTTAAAGTACCATTTTGAGATGCAATTTTTGAAAAAAAATTCACCATAATATCAATTCTGGAAGTGTCTGTTGAATAACCATAAACCGATCCCAACCTTAAAATTATGTATTTTTTACCAGAGTTTTTAAGTTGTTTTTCATTGTAATCTTTTGATTTACCATAAGCTAATATTGGAAAGGTTGGCTCATATTCCTTAATGTCATTTTTTACTTCATTTAGACCTTCATAAACAACATGGCTCGATGGTATAATAATTTTACAACTTTCACTTATCACATCTAAAATATTTTGAGTTCCTTTTTCGCCAATTTCTTTTATTTTTTTATCATGTTCTTCACTACTTTCGCTCTTAACTCTTGGCACATCTGTTACACCAGCAAGATGATGTACTATGTCTGCATCTGAGCAATATTTTTTAATTAAGTCTTTATCTAAAATATCACCTTGAACAAAATTCATATTCCAGTTTCTAATTTGATTAACTCTTTCAGAAACAAATCTATTATCTATTACTGTAATTTGATCGTTCCAACTATAACCTGAATAAATTTTACACAGTTCAGTCCCGATGTAACCAAGGCCACCTGTTATAACTATTTTTTTCATTATTGCTTAAATTTTCCGATCAAGATTTGATATATAACCGCAAATATGTGATAAAATCTAATTTTTTTTCCCTCTTCATGGCTTCTACCATTATAACTTATTGGTACCTCATAAAATTTATTTCCTTTTTTAACAACTTTACACAATATTTCAGCATGTTGTTCAAATCCCTCTGTTTTTAAAGATTTACTGTTTATTAATTCTTTTTTGAAACAAGCATAACAAGAATAAATATCTGTAAAAGTTGTATTGTAAGTAAGATTAAACAGCAATGTAATAAATGTGTTACCAAATTTATTTAAAATATTGTGCGATCTGGTGAATTCTGAATAAACAAATCTTGATCCAATAATTAAATCTGCATCAAATTTCTCTATAAGATTAAAAAATTTGTAAAAATCATTTGGATCATATTCTAAATCAGCATCTTGAAAAATGATATATTCACCATTGGCTTTCTCCATGCCTTTTCTAACTGCATGACCTTTCCCTTTATTGGTAGAATTAATAATAATTTGGTCATAAAGATAGTCATGATTATTTAAAATTTTCATAGAATTATCAGTTGATCCATCATTTATGACAATTACTTCTAAATTATTAAATTTCTTTTTAATTTCTGAAAGCTGTTTCAGAACTTTTAGAATTGTTTTTTCCTCATTAAATAAAGGAACTATAACAGATACT